>CACELJ010000008.1:0-52711 GCA_902560275.1 uncultured SAR86 cluster bacterium
GAGAAGTTAGCAACATTTGATATATTGAATTTCGATATCGGACAAACCCTTGTGACCATTTTTTTTATATGGGCTACTTTAAGTACTAGAAATTCTGAAAGAGAAAAGTGGGAAAAATTTAATCTTGAAGTGGATAATGTTGCGAATGCGCTTAAATCAGAGGATGAAACTAATGCCATGATTGAATACTCCAGAAATATAAGTGCATATCTTTATGATGAAGCATACAAAGATTTGTCAGATGAGGAATTATTAGATGCCCTTAAGAAAAAGTATAAAAGAAAGAAACCTAAAATTTATCTCTATTGGAATCAGTTCTTTTATATCACTTCCTTTTATTGGATAGCTTTTTTTATCTTTATGGTTATTAATTACATCAATTAGATGATTGAGTTGAAGAGATGAACGTTGTAACAAGTCTTAAGAAAGGAAAGCAAAAGCTTATTTATATGTCTGGCACCAGAATGCATAGTTTTCCTGAAAACATAAAGGGTTACTCCGTAAAAGTACAGAACGTTAAATCAAATAATGTAGTAGAACTAACTGACTTAGGTGCTAAAGAAGTTGAGAAAGGTTTTCATCTTCATCAAATCCTTGAGGTGCTTGATGATGAGACAACTGATAGCGAATTAGATGAAAGAGTAAAGTGGCATAAAGATAACTTTTTAGAATATAGCAAACCTTTGAAATCTTTTGAGTTATCAAAAGGGTTTTTATTTAAAAAGACTTGCTCGGCTTCTTACGATGGAGAGACTGTGAACATTAATCTCGGAAACTACCCTTCGGATATAACAAGAGATATTCACATCTTTAGATTCTTATGTGGAATCATCAAAGATGGCGAACCGTGCAACCTTAGTGATTGTAAAAATTTCGATAGTATTGCCAAATCAGTTTTTCCAGATAAGTTTGAAGGTCCATATGGCGATAAAAGATATTTCAAAGATAACTTCACTAAAGAGTATAAAGATGACTATATCGAAGACTATCAATCTCAAGTAGAGGATTGCAAAGAATCTATTCAAGAGGTTAAAGAAGATAACGAATTAACTCCTGCAGAAAAAAAGGAAGCAATAGAACATCAAGAACTTGAAAAAGAATTACATATTGCTAAAGAGAAGCTAGCAATTGTTAAGAAGGATATGCGCGAATTTTTGGCTTCATGGTTTTGTCATGAGTTTTCTCGTAAAAATAGCTCAAGTATTTTCTATGCATTACTAACTGCTTTTGATATTTTGGATTTTAAAAAGATTGTATGAACTATATATCCGAAGCAGCTAAGAAAGATGCAGACTATCAATTACAAGGTTTGATTGATGGCATGGAAAGGAATGACTATAAAGTCTTTGAAGACGTAGAGTGCATGCCTAAGCCTATGCGAATAGTTGCCGAAACTATTTCAGTCTCTTACATGATGCTGCACAGTCACAACCTCGGTGAGAAAATCTTCGAAGAAGAAGAAATCAAAAAGCGTCAGTACCTTTATGAAAACGGAATCATCCTAATGAAAAGTTTTTTATCAGAGAGAGGCTTCTTATCTTTTCTTGAAAAGTGTGAAGAGGAGATAGGTCATCACGATACGACTTTGGAATTCTTGGAAGATTTAGAAAAAGATTAAGATTTACTTTTTATTTAGACAAGAAGGTTCATTCATCGCAGACACAGAGTGCAGACAATCGCAAAATTCACTTTTACTAGAATAATATCCTTCCATGCTTCTTGTTCTTGATTTCCTGAAGCCGTACTTAAAACCTTTAGTGGCTGAGTTTTTTATTTCTTTATCGATTCCTCGAATTTGCAACGCCCTATCTAAAACTTTCTCTGCAAGAGACATTTGTTCTTTCTTATTTTTATTTTGAAATTTACATTCTTCGAAATAAACATCATTCACTGATTTAATGAAATAAAGCTTTTCTTCTGAATAAAATTCAGCCCACTCTCTAGCTAAATCTTCATATAAATATGATAGTTCTTGAGAATGGGAAGAACCTACAAAGAAAAAAGAAAGAACTAATATTGCAAAAGTTATTTTAATTTTTTTCATCTTTATCGAAAGCAGCTAATAGGTAGTCTATGACTCCAAAGAAAACAACTACTACTCCTGTCCAAATCAGGAAAGGCATAAATCCCGAAACATCCGACAAAGCTAGCAATACAATTCCAATAATTAATATGACAAGCTGCAGTCTACTAATAAAATCTCTGAATCTTTTCATAGAAATTTCATCTTAAAATAAATGAGTTTTTAAAACTAGTTTACATCCCAAAACTTCCTAAAATGTTTGAGCACTACATATACATGGGGGGTACTGGGTGTGGCGACCTGCCTAGGGTGACAATGTGTAAAAAAGGGGAGTTTTTAAAATAAATGGTTCACACTAGGTTCACATTTATAAAAAAGGGAAACAACGAAAACGCTGTAACCCTTATTATATATGGTGCCCAGAGGTGGAATCGAACCACCGACACAAGGATTTTCAGTCCTTTGCTCTACCAACTGAGCTATCTGGGCAATCGAGCGCACAATATTAGAAGAATCGTAAGTTAAGCGCAATCGATTAATCGATAGAAATTAGAATATTTAAAGTATTATGAACAGGGGATGAATTCAGAAACTTTAACAAACCGAGTAAGGGCAGGGTACGGTATTGGTGACTACGCCATTTGCCTTTACTGGAGCGGTATCGGTCTTTATCTTTTATATTTCTATACCGACGTGGTTGGCATTTCTCCAATTTTAGCTGGTTGGATTTATGCTCTGGGAATTGGTTGGGATGCGATCACCGATCCGTTCATGGGGTATTTAGCCGAAAGGACCAAAACAAAAATGGGCAGCTATCGTCCCTTTATTTATTATGGATCGATACCTTTAGCCTTGTCGTTTGTTTTGCTCTTTTGGGTGCCTCCTTTTGAAGGTACTGTTTTGTTTTTATTCTTGATTCTAGTTAATTTAACTCACAGAAGTTGTTTCACCATTGTTAGTGTTCCTTACTCATCATTGACAGCTAGAATTACCAACGACAGCAATGAGCGAACAAAATTAACTACCGCAAGAATGATAAGTGCTTCCTTCGGAACGCTTTCAATGTCTGCTTTAGCGTTTCCGTTGATTGCATATTTTGGCGGAGCCGATGAGGCTTTTGGGTTTCTTTGGCTCGCAATAATCTCTGGTTTGATTGCTATTGCTCTATTATCTGTAACGGTTTATTCAGTTCGCGAGAAGGTCGATGAAATAATTACCTCCAATCTTCCCAACTTTGTATCAATTACCAAAACCGTGGCAACCAATTATCCTTTTTGGATAGTTTTCGGCTGCATTCTCATCTTAGGTTCGACCGGAGTCATGTTTAACAAAAATTTAATTTATTTTGTTAAGTACGGACTAGAACTGCATGAATATCAGGGATTGATCCTAGGGGTAAGTTCCGGCGCCTCGTTTTTATCGTTACCTTTTTGGGCTTATTTGGCATTAAAAATTGGAAAAAGGGAGACCTGGTTAATTTCAATGACAATCGCTTTCATTGGTCTTTTATTATTTTTCTATTATCCAATTGCTTCTTTAAATGAGCTATTGACCCTTTTAGCACTAATTGGAGTTGGCAATGGAGCCGGAGGGGTTCTCTTTTGGTCAATGTTGCCTGATACAGTTGAATACGGCGAGTGGAAAAGCGGCATCAGAACCGAATCCTCTCTTTATGGTTTTATGACATTTGCACAAAAATCATCGATAGCTGTGGCAGCTTTAATCTTAGGATTTTTATTATCGGGCATAGGGTTTGAACCCAACCAAATTCAATCTAAAGAAACCATATCTGGAATGAAGTTTATGATGAGTTGGATACCTATCTGCGGAATTATAATTAGTCTAGTATTGATGTATTTTTATCCAATAAGCACAAAGTTTCATGGCGAGCTTTTACAGAGAATAAAAGAGAGGAACGCATGATGTCTAAATCAAAAGTAAAGTGGGGAATCATTGCAGCCGGAAGCATAGCTAACGCCTTTGCTCATTCAATAAAATATTCAGAAAACTCTGAACTCAAAAGTGTTCTTGGAAGAAACGAGGAAAAGGTAAATGCTTTTGCGGAAAAACATCAAATACAACCGTTTACTGACCAAGAATCTTTTTTTGATTCTGAAATTGATGCTGTTTACGTAGCTACGCCACACGACACACACTTTCATTTCTCCATGGAGGCAATACACAGATCCTTACACGTTTTATGCGAAAAGCCGCTTACGGTTAATTCTACCGAAGCTATGGTTCTTATGAATGAGGCTAAAAAGCAAAAGGTCTTTTTAATGGAAGCATTCATGTACAGGACACATCCTCAAACTCATGAGATTTTAAAATTAGTGAAAGAACACTTTCAGGATAATAAGGTTCTTATTTCCAGTTCATTTGGTTTCAATGCCCCGGTTCCAGAAGATCACAGATTAAGAAACCCTGACTTAGCGGGCGGCGCTATCTTGGATGTAGGTTGTTACCCTCTATCCATGGCCAGACTTATAGCCGGTACCATTGATGGCAAGCCTTTCCTTGACCCAATCAGCATGGAAGTATCCGGTGAATTAGATTCCACAGGTGTAGACGCAGACTCAACGGCAAAGATTACCTTTAATGACAAAATACAGGCGGAAATTAAAACTGCCATTGTTAACGAATATGCAAATGACTTGATCATAGAATCAAGTGATTCAAAACTAGAAGTTTCTCAACCCTGGCATTGCGGTCAATTTCAGGACGGGAAATCTTCCATTAAATTAACCTTAAATAATAAGGAATCTGAAATTCCCATAGTTGACGACGTAGGTTTATTTACTCGAGAAATTAATGAAGCATCTGATTGCATTCTTCAAGGAAATTTAGAATCTGAAGCGATGTCTCACAAAGATACTTTTGGGAACATGCTGTGGTTAGAAAGATGGTACGTTGAAACTGGCGTTAAGTATCCCCAAAACACCCCACAAAGTTCGCCAATATTTAGTTACGACTATTCAGCTGTTGAAAATATAAAGAAATCAGCCTTCGAAGAGATTTCTAAAGAAGGCTCTCGAATAGTATTTGGTTGTGATAATCAAACCTCTCAACTTCATGCTTCTACTATGTTTGATCATTTTTATAAAAACGGAGGCAATATTTTTGATACTGCCTATATCTATAATTTTGGAAAATCTGATAAATACCTCGGCGAGTGGATTAAAACTAACGACTTATCTAAAGATGTAATGGTTCTTGGCAAGGGGGCGCATACTCCTGACTGTGAACCCAATTTTATAAAGCCACAATTAGAAGAATCACTCGATAGACTCATGCTCGATCGCATGGATATATATTGTTTGCACAGAGATAATGCAGATATCCCTAGCGGTGAATTTATTGATGCTCTTAATGAAGTCCGTGATGAAGGACTCATATCCTATCTTGGCGCATCAAATTGGGCCTTAGAAAGATTCAGTGAGGCTAATGAATTTGCGCAGGACAACGATAAAGTAGGGTTCAAAGTTTTGAGCAATAATTTTAGTCTAGCCAACATGAACGAACCGGTATGGCCGGGTTGTGTCCACTGTCATGAAGAATTCCTAGACTATTTAATTGAGAACGACATTTTTCTTTTTCCTTGGTCGAGTCAAGCTAGAGGTTTTTTCCTAGAAAAAGACCTTTTTCCTAAAGCTGAGCATTTTGCTAATCCCACTCTGGAAGAGGAAAAAAGAGTCTGGCACAGCAAAGCAAATCTTTTAAGAAGAGATAAATGTTTTGAACTAGCAGAAGAATTAGGTTGTCTCCCCATTGAATTAGCGCTTGCCTATGTATTGAACAAACATCCAAACATATTTCCACTGGTTGGACCAAGGTCTATATACGAATCGGAAAGCTGTATGCAGGCTTCAAAGATAAATTTAAGTGAAGATCAGCTGGATTGGCTAATTTCCTAGCGTAATCGTTTCGCTAAGTTCTATTTTTTCTGAAGAAGACCCTATTTCAATCGAATAACTGCCAGGTCTTATTTTCCAATCCTTGTCTTTAACATCCCAATAAGAGAAGTTTCTGGTGTTAAGGTGAATTTCAATTTCTTGTTTTTTTTGTTTTTCAATCAATACTTTTTTGAATGATTGAAGACTTTTTATGGGTTCATCATTTGGGCTACTTTCATAAGATACATAACACTGAGCTACTTCTTGACCATCCATATCGCCGATATTTTCAATGTTGAATCGACAAAATACGTCTGCGTTACCACTTACTGATATTTCAAGATCTTTGTAGGAAAAATCGGTATAAGACAACCCATGCCCGAAAGGAAAGAGGGGCTTGATGTCTTTTCTTTCGTACCATCGATGTCCAACCAATAGCTTTTCTTCGTAGTCCATTTGCGAATTCTCACCCGGGTAACAGGAAAAAGCGGGAGTATCATCAATTCTTTTTGGGAAGGTAGTAGGGAGCTTCCCAGAAGGATTAACTTCTCCAAATAAAATATCCATAAGGGCATTTCCATATTCTTGACCGCCAAACCAAGATTGAAGTATTGCTTTAGATTGACCTTCCCAAGGCATCGAAACTGGCGATCCCGAATTGATTACCACCACAGTGTTTTTATTTTCAGCCAAGACTGCGTCTACTAACTCATCCTGATTTGCTGGTAATCCTAAATCAGCTCTATCATTTCCTTCAGTTTCCCAATCTGAATTAGTGCCAACAACCAGAATGACTGCATCGGCTTCTTGAGCGGTTTTTTTTGCTTCCTGCAAGAGATCCACTGCCTCTGGTGGCTTGCATCCGAACTGAATTGCAGGAAATCTACCTTCAAAAAAATACTCAACTTCAAAACGGTAAGTTTGATCTTTGTTGAGGTTAATGGATTGTCTTTTTGGAGCTGTCGCAAAGGAGAAGAAAGCCTCACCCGGAGAGGTTTCATTCCAATTATCAACAAGAATCTCTCCATCAATTTTCAATCTACTCAATCCTATACCAAAAATTTCAAATTCATGATCACCTGAAATATCCGGAGTGTAGTCACAAGAAAATCTTACGATGATATGAGGTCGTTCCTCTTTATTGATAATGTTTTTAGCAAAACCTTCAAACACCCAGTATCGATTTCCTTTCAAAACTTCTGTGGATATAAGATTAGAATCGTCAATTTCTTTATCAAAGTACTCAACTAAAAAACCGCCTTCAGAATTTGAGAAAAGCCTCTCATCTAATTTAGGTAAATATTTATTCGTATTTGCTCCTTTTGCATGAGTGATTGCAAATTTATCTTTGTACCTTTCATTCAAAGCATCAAAAGGATGAACCTGATAATGGGGTTTTAGACTTGCACTACCACCACCGATAATTTGACTGTTTTTCGCATTGGGACCAATGATTGCAACCTTAGAGATTTGATTCTCATTTAATGGCAGGAGATTATCGTTTTTGAGTAAAACCATTCCTTCGCAAGCTACATCTCTGAGAAGTTTATTATGAGCATCTCTAACATTACTTTTTTCAGGTTTGTTTTGTGGAGAATCAAACCTTCCTGAAAATTTTCCTACTGATAGAATTCTATGTACTTTGTCGTCTATTATTTCTTCATCCACAAGACCCTCATTTACAGCTTGCAGTAACTTTTCGCCCCATGCATTTCCTGGCCCTGGCATCTCAAGATCCAAGCCACCGTTAGCATTTTCAACAGTTTCCAATGCCGCTCCCCAGTCACTTACTACATAACCGTCAAATTTCCATTCCTCTTTCAAGATGTCGATAAGAATTTCTTTATGGGAACTGCAAAAAATATTATTCAGTCGGTTGTATGCAGACATCACTGACTTAGCATCACCATCTTTGATACCCATTTCGAAAGGCAGTAGATATATTTCTCGAAGTGTTCTTTCGTCTACATTCGAACTTACAGAATGTCTCTCAAATTCAGTATCGTTTGCAATAAAGTGCTTCAAACATGCGGAGACTTTTTGGGATTGAACTCCTTTGACATAAGCAGTTGCAAGTTTTCCTACCAGCAAAGGATCTTCAGAATAATTTTCAAAATGTCTTCCGCCTAAAGGATGTCTATGAAGGTTAATGGTAGGACCGAGCAAGACATCAACATCCTTATCTCTGGCTTCTTCTCCTAAAGCGACACCTATTTTTTCTAGCAGTTCTTCATTCCAAGTTGATCCCATTAGAATAGGACAAGGAAAACATGCTGAAGTCTTACCTGAGGTTCCGTCTCCTCTGACTCCGTTTGGGCCATCTGACATTTTGATACTGGGTATGTCGAGCCTCTCAATTTTATTGGTGTACCAATTATTGAAACCTGATAGCAAAAGAATTTTCTCTTTTAGGTTAAGTTCTTCAACCAAATCTTTCATGGGTTACTCAACTGGTTTGAAACCAACCGGTCTATCAACATCACCATTGTTGAGAAATTTATCAAGTTGATCATTTAAATAATCTCTCGCCTCTTTTTCTGCAAGATTCAATTGCTTTTCATTTATGAGCATTGTTTGGAGCTGTAACCATTCCATCCAAGCTTTTTTTGAAACGCTATTAAATATTTCTTCACCTCGAGGGCCAGGGTAGGGAGGCCTATCTAATGCGGGCAGCTCTTCTTGATATTTTTTACAGTAAACCTTTGTCATTTTGATTCAAAATTTTTTTAACGATGTCTAATACTGGCTTAGGTGCCCCCAATTTAGCAATTTTATTTTTTTCAATCCAAATAGTTTTTTCATCATCGGTTTCCATGTCATCAGGAATATTAATTATTCTAGGTGATATGTGGAAGTCTTTATGAGATAAAGAATGTTTAAAGCTAGGCAGTTTATTTATATTTTGCTTTGTCTGAAACAATTCTCGCTTCGGAAACACCCATAGGTTTGGCCAAATACCTTCATCAGGATTTTTACAAAGCATGACTTTGTTATTTTTCTGATAAATAAACCAATAAAAACTTTCTTGAGTTTTGGTGATTGTATTCTTTTTAGTTTTGATGAAATCTTGTTTTTTAAAACTCAAGCAAGTTTTTTGAATGGGGCATAGATCACATTTTAGTTTTTCTTTCCCGCAAATGAGAGAGCCCAAATCCATCATGCCTTGTCCAAAACTTCGATAATTCGTTTTTGGAGAATTCTGATACAAAAAAGGCTTGATGGATTTTTTTAACTCGAGTGGATTGTTTTCTACATTAAGATATCTTGAAACCACTCTTTTGACATTCCCATCAAGGATAGTTCCTTTTTTATTAAAGGCTAATGCAAGGATTGCTCCAGCTGTTGACTCTCCAATCCCAGGAAGAGCAACTAAATCTTCATAATTATCAGGAAATACTTGATGATATTTATCTGAGATTATTTTTGCAGTTTGGTGAAGATTTCTCGCTCTTCGATAAAAGCCTAAACCAGCCCAATTTTTAAGAACTTCATCTAGGTTGGCTTTTGATAAAGTTAAAACATTTGGAAATGATTGCATAAAATTTTCATAGAATGGAATAACCGTGGAAACTTGAGTTTGTTGAAGCATGATCTCAGAAACCCAGACTTTATAAGGATCATTCGTCTGCCATGGCAAATTATTTCTACCGTGCAAGTTTTGCCACTCGATGATTCTTTCTGAAAATTTCATAATTAAGATATTCTACCTCCATTGATAATATATAATCTGCTTTCGTTTTATGAGATCAATAGACTTAGAAAGAAATACTAAAGAGACGCAAATAAAGCTTTCTCTTAATTTAGATGGTAGCGGTTCTGCAGATTTATCCGTGGAATTACCTTTTTTTGCTCATATGCTTGATCAACTCGTTAGACACGGTGACTTTGATTTACAGCTAAATGCTATAGGCGATCTTGAGATCGATGCACATCACACTGTTGAGGATATTGGAATAATTCTAGGCGAAGCCTTTAACTCAGCGTTAGGCGATAAAAAAGGCATCAAAAGGTTTGGCTCTGCTTACGCACCACTAGATGAATCTTTATCTAGAGTTGTTGTTGATTTCTCTGGAAGACCAGGATTGTTTTGGGATGTTGAATTTAAAAGAGAATTCATCAATGATTTTGATTTGCAATTGTTGGAAGAATTTTTTCATGGGTTTACAAACAAAGCCCTAGCAACCATTCACGTTGATAATCTAAAAGGGGCAAATGCTCATCACCAAGCAGAAACAATATTTAAAGCTTTCGCTTTAGCTTTAAAACAAGCGTGCTCCATGGACGATGCTAAAAAAGATAGGCTTCCATCCACCAAAGAACTTCTTTGAGTATGAAAGTTGGAATAATAGATTACGGAGCAAGTAATTTATACTCCATAGATAGAAGTCTTAGGTATCTGGGAGCAAATACCCTCATAATTGACGAGCCCAGTAAGCTCAAGGAAGTCGATAAACTAATTTTTCCTGGTCAAGGTTCTTTGGGCTCAGCAATGTCTCATTTAAAGAAAATCGAGCTGTTTGAAGATTTAAGAATACACTTGAAAGAAAAACCTTTTTTGGGCATTTGTTTAGGTCTCCAAGTTCTTTTTTCAAAAAGCGAGGAGGGAGATACTCAGGGATATGGATTTTATAAAAATGAAATATCAATGTTTCCCCCTGACTTACCTATAAAGGTTCCTCACATGGGATGGAACAAGGTCTTTATAAAACAAGATCATGACTTATTTACAAACATTGAAAATGACACAAGATTTTATTTTGTGCATTCATATTTATTAAAAGATTTCGATGAGGAAAAATCTTTTTCTACCACTCATCATGGTATTGAGTTCATTTCATCTATCGGAGATGAAAATATTTTTGCAACTCAATTCCATCCTGAGAAGAGTGGAGAGGCGGGATTAAAATTTTTTGATAATTTTCTTAAATGGAACCCTTAATGAAAATTATTCCAGCTATTGATATCCAAGATGGGAAGTGTGTAAGGCTTACAAAAGGCGATCTAAATTCTACTGTTAAGTATTTTGATGATCCTGTCCAAGCTGCCGAACATTGGTATTCATATGGCATAGACAGAATTCATATAGTTGATTTAGATGGGGCAAAAAAAGGCCAATCTTTAATTTTGAACATCATTGATAGTATTAAAAAGAAATTACCAAAAGTTTCCCTTCAAGTAGGTGGAGGTTTCAGAAATAAAGAAACAATTGAGCGTGCATTAAATTCTGGCATCGATCAAATTATTTTAGGCAGTCTTGCTGTCAAAGATTCTATTTTATTTCACGACATTGCTTCCTCTTATCCAGATAAAATTATTTTTGGACTCGATACAAAGAATGACCATGTTAAGTCAGAGGCTTGGACAGAAGATTCAGGAGTCTATTGGATAGATTTGGTTAAGAAGTTCAATGATTTACCTTTAAACTCTATTATTTTTACAGACATAGATAGAGATGGAATGCTCAATGGACCTAATTTGGAAAAAATAACTGAATTAACAAGTAATACCTCATTGCCCGTTATCGCATCCGGTGGTGTATCTTCTCTGGAAGATTTAATTCAATTAAAAAAAATTAAAGGCGTCTCAGGAGTTATTTCTGGCAAAGCATTATACGAAAATACCTTTTCTTTAGATGAGGCATTAAATTTAATTTCTTAAGATGACAGTAGCTGTAAGAATCATCCCTTGTCTCGATATTAGAGCGGGACGAGTTGTTAAAGGGGTTAACTTTGAAAATATTATCGATGCAGGAGACCCTGTAGAAACTGCAGAAAGATACAACGCAGAAGGAGCTGATGAGTTATGTTTTTTAGATATAGATGCTTCTTATGAAAACCGATCAGCTACTCTTTCTACAGTTGAAGCTGTCGCTTCACAGGTATTTATTCCTTTAACTGTTGGTGGTGGAGTTAGTAAATTACAGGATATAGAGAGATTACTTGAAAAAGGAGCAGATAAAGTATCAATAAACACCTCAGCTATCCTTGATCCGTCTTTGGTTGGGAATGCAGCAAAGAAATTTGGTTCTCAGTGCATTGTTGTTGCTGTGGATTCAAAAAGAGAAGGAGAAAAATCTTACGTTTACACTCACGGAGGAAAAAATAAAACTGCTTTTGAAACTTCAGCTTGGATAAAAATTGTTGAAGGTGAGGGGGCAGGAGAAATTCTTCTAACTTCCATGGATAGGGATGGCACCAAGATAGGCTTTGATAATGAACTTACTTCCTCAATTGCAAAAGATTTGAGTATTCCACTCATAACTTCAGGCGGCGCTGGATGTATAGATCATATGATAGAGGGAATAACTGATGGAAAAGCAGATGCGGTCCTCGCAGCTAGTATTTTTCACCAAAAGGAAATTACTATTGCAGAGGTAAAAGATGGCCTTGCTTCCAAAGGCATAGAAGTAAGACTATAAAATTTCTTTTGCAATAACTTTAAGATCTTCATCAAGCTTAAAAACAATAGGTTGTCCCGTAGCGATCTCAAGCTTAACTATTTCATCCTCAGATATTTTCTCTAAATACATTATTAAAGCTCTTAAAGAATTTCCATGAGCTGAAATTAATATATTTTTCTGACTTCTTAATTCAGGATAAATAATATTTTCAAAGTATGGCAGCACTCTTTCTGCTGTATTTTTGAGACTTTCCCCTCCTGGTGGAGGAGTATCATAAGATCTTCTCCAAATATGAACCTGCTCATCGCCCCACTTTTTTCTAGCATCGTCCTTATTCAGACCAGATAAATCTCCATAGTCCCTTTCATTTAGGGCTTCATTTTCAAATGTATCAATATCTTTTCCGAGCTCTTTCATGATGAGATTACCCGTCCTTTGAGCTCTTTTTAATTTTGAAGTGAAATGTAAGTCAAAATTAATCTTAGTTTGTTTTATTTTTTGACCAGCATTAATAGCCTCTTCAATTCCTTTTTCAGTCAAATCAGGATCTTTCCAACCAGTGAATAAGTTTTCTTTATTCCACTGACTTTGGCCATGTCTGATAAGAACTAAGGTGGAAATTTTTTTTGGTTGAGACATAGTTTCTTCTTTGCTTAAGGTTTAATATACGCTCCCATGGAATACTTCATTCAATTCGTAATTGAAAATTGGTACATCGAAATACCTCTTATTATATCTATAGCAGCTTTAATATTGTTTGAAAAATCAAAAAGAGCTTCGAAAATCGAACCGCAAGCAGCAACCATAATGATAAATAAACATAACGCTAGAGTTTTAGATGTCAGAAGTGCAATTGAATTTAGTAAAGGGACAATTCCTAGTGCAGTAAACGTAAATAAAGATAACGCTTCTTGTATCAGCGCTCTTAAAGGAGATTTAGATAATCCAGTGATATTTGTTTGTAATCAAGGTACTGATTCTTCAAAAATTGCATCTGGTCTTAAGAAAGATTTAAAAGAAGTTTATGTGATTAACGGTGGCATTAATGCATGGAAAAGTGAGGGCTTTCCAATTGTGAGTTAGTTAAATATCCAGTTCTTGTATTTTTCTAGCTAACGTATTTCTGCCCCAGCCAAGTAACTTAGCTGCTTCAGATTTATTTCCTCTAGTAGACTTCAAAGCTACATTAATCATAGTTCTCTCAAAAATTGGAGTAGCAACATTTAATAGATGATCTTCCCCTTTGGATAATTGTTTTTCTGCCCAACTTTCAAGAATCTCTTCCCAATTAACTTCATCTTTTTGGGTTTGAACAAACAATTGCTTATGGAGATCACTCTCTTTAAGGTCCTGTCCAGGTGAAAGAACAAACATTAACTTTCCAATAGCATTAAAAAGATCTTGCATAGCTTCTGATCTATCTACCGTTTTTTCATTATCAGGTGAGATTTCTTCAATTTGTTTATTCGAGACAGTGACAGATTTTCTTTCACTTATCACTTTATCTATTTTTGATATTGCCGTGTGAATATCAAAAGGTTTTGCTAGGTAATCCCAGGCTCCATTATCAAAGGCTTCTACTGTGGTTTCTAAGTCTGAAAAAGCAGTCATCATTATGATGGGTATATTTGGATAATCATGTTTAAAAGTATCGAGAAGATCCATTCCATCTCTACCAGGCATGCGCATATCAGTAAGAACAATATTAGGCGATTCAATGTCTAATTGATTCACTACTTCATTTCCATCTTCAAAAGTGGAAACTTCAAAACCCGCTTCTGATAATCCTTTCTCTAGAACCCATCTGATGGATTCATCATCATCTGCAACCCATATTTTTTTATCTTGCCTCATGCTGATTCAAAATTTTCTTTTTTACGCACTTCGTTTCCATCTTCATCTTCAATCTTGAGCGGTAAATAGATAGAAAATTTTGTACCGGAAGAGGAGCTCTCACATTCTATTGCTCCGCCATGTTGACTGACTATTCCTTGAGCAATTGAGAGCCCAAGACCAGACTTAATTTCTTTACTGGAAACAAGAGGAAAAAATATTGAGTCAATTATTTCTTCGGGAATACCAGGACCATTATCAATAAAAGATATCTCACAAGTGGTTTTGTGAAATGTCCTGTTGATAAAAGTTCCGAAATGTATTCTGGTTTTAAGAGAAATTTTATTTTCTCGATCGGTAGTTTTCATGGCATCAACTGAATTATTTGCCAAGTTATAGAGGACTTGAGTTATGAGTGAAGAATCAATGTTCAATTCAGGTAAAGTAGGATCGTAATCTTTAGTGATTTGGATTTTATCTGTAGAAATACTTCCTAGATATTCTGGAATAGTTTCAAGGATTGCATGAATGTTCACTTCTGTTGGCTGGATCTCAAACTGTCTGTCTAAAATTTTTGTAACCAAATCACTCAATCTTTCAGTCTCTTTTAATATGATTCTTGTATAGTCCTTGAGCTCATCATTTTTTAATTTTGGTTCAAGAAGTTGTGTAGCACCTTTAATGCCACTAAGAGGATTTCTTATTTCATGAGCCAAACCCTTAGAAAAAGTAGCTGTTACAGTTGAAATAGTTTGTCTTTTCATTCTGTTTAATTCTTTTGTTTGATTAGCATCATAAAATTCATAAAGAAGATATTTTTTTGAATCTATCTCAAAAAAATTAATTTCATAGGTGCAAACTTTCTCAAGGCCTCCTTTCAAATAAATTTTTCGTCTAGATTTTTCTAAAGAATCTTTTTCTGCAAGAAGTCTTTTAAGTTCAAACATGTTGCTAGGGTTTTCTGAAAATATATTTTCAATTCCTTTACCCTCACTGTTTTTTGAATCAAACAATAAAAAAGCTTCTGCCTCGTTGCTTGCAAAAACAAAATTTAAGTTTTCGTCAACAACCAAAACTTTGGAAGAAATATTTTCCATAGTTTTTTTAAGAAGTTTTTTCATATATTAAATATCAATTTGAGACTTTGAAATTAATCTCAGATTAATACCTTTTGAGTTTTAATCTTTGATTAACTTCAAAGTTACTGTCACTTCCTCTGCAAAGTATTTACTTTGTTAGAGTACCAACAATATGAGCAAGTATTTTATAAGGGTCTGCATTTGAAGCAGGTCTTCTATCTTCAAGATATCCATTCCAATCGTGCTCAACAGTGTAAACAGGTATTCGAATACTTGCTCCTCTATCGCTTACACCAAAAGAAAATTTTTCAATGCTTTGTGTTTCGTGAAGACCAGTGAGTCTCATATCGTTATCAGAACCATAAGATGCAATTCCTTCTTCATGTACTTCACCAAGTTTTTCGCAATAGGATGTAAAAAGTTCCTCAGAGCCTTTTGTACGCATCTCTTCATTTGAAAAATTAGAGTGCATTCCAGATCCATTCCAGTCTCCTGTTTTTGGCTTAGGATGGATATTTACTCCAACGCCAAATTCCTCAGCGACCTTAAAAAGTAAGTATCGACTCATCCATAGATCATCAGCTGCTTTTATTCCTTTACCGAAACATTGATATTCCCATTGACCCAAAGCTACCTCTGCATTTGTTCCTGTTAGGGTAATACCTATATCTAAACAAGCTTGTAAATGTGCATCTGATATTTCTCTTCCGACCACATTTCCAGCTCCCACACCACAATAATATTCACCTTGCTCTCTGGGAGTTCCATCTTCCCACCCTAAAGGTTCACCAGTAGTAGGATCTGTGAAGAAAAACTCTTGCTCAAAACCGAACCACCATTCATCAGTAACAACTTCTTCAGCAGCAGCTCTGAAGTTAGAAGGGTGCACAGTGTGATCTGCAGCATGAACTTGAGTTAGCACAAAATCATGACCATTAGGATTTGAATAAGTTTGAACAGGAAGAAGAAGACAATCTGAGCTTCCACCTTCCGCTTGTTGTGTTGAAGAACCATCAAACGACCAATCTGGTGGCGTGTCTTCATCAGTAGCTTTTACTTTACTTCGCATGTTGGCTTCAGGTTGATAACCATCTAACCAAATGTATTCATATGTTTTATAATCTGACATTTTTAACTCCTTAAATGTTTAACTGAGCTAAATTAGCAGAATCAGTGATTATTAATAGTGCAATAATGTATTAAATTAATACATATTCTGCCCTAATTTAAAGCAAAAAGTCAAAAATTTGCTCTATTTTACCTTCAAAATTCTTGAATTGATGATTTCCATTCTTAGATGAATCAATTCTGCTTTCTTTAAATTTTCTTAAGGAAAGTCTTTGATCAAGAACTTCGTCACCCTCCTGCGCAAGAAGAAAATGATTCTTAGGAAATGTAAGTGTTGGAGTAGAATATTTTTTTAAATTCTTATAATCACCCATGGAAAAAGTATCTTTTTTTCCATTATTAAAGTTTTCATAACTGCCAACAATATTGACCATACCGGTTAAATGATCATCCACTACTGGATTGATATAAACTCCTTTCACATTGTATTTATTTGCAAAATAACAAGAATAAAATCCCCCCATTGAACTTCCAATAAAGCCAACAATTTCGTTTTCAGATATCAATATTTCAATGAGGTTAACAACTTTATCTGTTGATAAAGGCAAGTCTGGAATTAAAATTTTATCGCCAATACCTTTGTCATTAAGATATTTTTTACAAAGCTGGGCTTTTGAAGAAGAACTAGAGCTATTGAAACCGTGCAGGTAAATTATCACTTTCAGCTAATCCTTCTTTTGAGCAATACACTAGAAATTCATTAAGAAATTTATTCCATTGAGTTCTTTCATCTCTTTGAAAGCCAAATTTCTGAACTGTAGGAATAATATCAATTAGATTATTATGAAAGCCCTGAAGGGAGATAACTTCTGCCATCTTTGCTTCTAAATAAACTCTTACCTTAAAGGTTGTTTTTTCTTCAACTGCATTGATATTGATATTCAATTCAATATCAAAAGTATAATTAGATAGTTTAGTTGTATTTATTGAGACCTTTTTATTCTGATCTTTAATTGGAATTTCAAAAACTTTCTTTTTATTTTTATCAAAATCTACTACTAGGGAATTCAAAAGAAAAAAGTTTCTTTCAAATAAAGAATGAAGATTTTTAAGCTTGAGATATTCCTTCATCAAATCAGTCTATAAAATAGATTTTAAAATTCAACTCAATCATAAGAATTCCATAACATATTTGCCACAAGAGTTCGATACGGTTTCCACTTGATAGAAATTTCTTCAAGTTCCATTTCTGAAGGACGACTAGAAAGTTTTTTTAATTTTTGTACGCTAATTTGTAGTCCAAGGTCTCCTACTGGCCAGATGTCTTCTCTTTTAAGAGATGCCAGCATGTAGCAATCTGCTGTCCACTTCCCTATACCTTTAATTTTGCATAGTTCTTTTCTGAGGTCTTCATCATTCATTTTATGTAAGGTTGAGAAATCTAATTTTCCACCAATGCATGCATTGGCAAGCCCAGTGCAATAATCAATTTTTTGTCTGCTCAACCCTGTTTTTTGCAGATCTTTTTTTGAAACTTTTAAAAAGTTTTCAGCTTCAAAAGGTGAAACTATTTTTGCTATTCTATCGAAGATGGCTTTTGCTGAAGCCACAGATAATTGCTGTTCACATATCAATCTCACTAATCCTTCAAATCCTTTTTCCCTTTTAAAGGGAACTATTTTAGGAATAGAACTTATTAATTCTTCAAGGTCCTTATCAGACTTTAAAAGGTAAGAAAGTTGCTCCTTTTGAGAAGTCATATGTTTTTAAAGGGTAAAAGGGTGCTAGCATCTTGATGATAATCTTTAATATATTTGTCTTCTCTGAGTAGAAAATCATTTATAGCTAGGCTGAAATCATAGTTTTCAATCCAGTGAGAAGAAAACGTAAAAGTAGGCTCAAACCCTCTTTTAATCTTGTGTTCACCTTGCACACCAGGATCAAATCTCTTGATATTTTTTTCAATACAAAAATCTATACCTTGGTAATAACAACACTCAAAATGCAGAGCATCAAAATCACTAGAAGCTCCCCAGTATCTTCCGTATAGATTATTTTGATCATAAAAGAAAAAAGAGCCAGCAACCGCTCGACCATTTTTATATGCCAGGATGATTAATATGTTGTCAGCAATGGTTTGTGTTATCTCTTCAAAGAAATCTTTATTCAAGTAACCAGAATGGCCGCTTCTCCTTAGATGGGTGTCTACATAGAAGGAATAGAAATCATCAACAACATCTAAAGATATTTGATTCCCTGTAAACCGCTTTATCTCAAGATCTTGTTCAGCAATTTTTCTTCTTTCTTTTTTTAAATTTTTTCTATTTCGTGAGGAGAAAAAATCTAAAAAGTGATCAAAACTTTCATAGTTATTATTTTTCCACATGAACTGAACATTCTTTCTAGTACTGAGCCCAAGAGATTCAAAAAGATCCTTTTCATCTTCTTCTGGAAAAAGAATGTGCCAAGAAGATATCTCGTTTTCCTTAGATACTTTCTGTATAGCTTTAAAAATTTGTTCAGCAGTATTTTTTTTATCATTCAATGTGGAATATAGAATTCTTGGACCAGTTGCAGGCGTGAATGGAATCGATGAGACAAACTTTGGATAATAATATTTTTTATGTTGGTAGTATGCATTTGCCCAGCTGTAATCAAAGACAAATTCACCTTGTGAATTATTTTTTAAATAAAGAGGCATTGCTCCAATTAAAGATTCTTCCTTCCACAAGGTGACGTGGAATGGCTGCCACCCAGTTCTTTCCGAAACGCATCCAGATTCTTCTAAAGCATTTAAAAAATCATATGATAGAAAGGGATAACTTTCATGATTTAATGAATCCCAAGAATGTTTTTCTACATCTTTAATTTGTGAAAGAAACTTTATATGCATATTAGAAACCAAAAAGAATTCCAAAAAATAGAAAAACTCCAATCCAGTTATTACCTTTAAAAATTGAAAGGTAAATTTGTCTCAACCCTAAGTTGATTTGAAAGTTTTGGAAAAAAACAATTCCAAAACACATGGATAAAAAGAAGAAAAAGGAAAGATCTAGATTAAGCGAAAGACCTACAAAAAAGTAGATAAATAAATGGGTCAACCCTAAAAGAAATACCCATTTCTCTTTTCTTCTACCAAAATATCTAGCTGAGTTACCTATATTTATTTTTTCATCGTCAGCAACATCTATCATCCCATAGACAGTATCGTAAGCAATAACCCAAAGAAAATTAGCTAAAAATATAACCCAAGTGATTAATGAAAGATTATCTTGTGAAGCGAATGCAATCGGTATGCCAAAAGAGAACGCCAATCCTAATATCGTTTGTGGAATTGCTAAAAATCTCTTTGCTAGAGGATAAAGAAGAATCAATAGGGCTGCACCCAGTCCCATGTATATGCTTAATTCATTTAATTGGAAAAGAATCCATACGGAAGGAATACTCAGAAAGCCAAATAAAATCAAGGCTTCTATAGAAGATACTTTTCCGGACGCAATTGGTCTTTGGCTTGTTCGAAGTACTTTCGAATCAATGTCTTTGTCGAAAAAATCGTTGATTACACATCCCATAGATCTAGCAAAAAAAGCACCCAGACAAAATAACCATATTGTCTTCATATCTACAGAAGCTTCTGATGCTAACAAAAGAGCACAAAGAGTGGGCCAAAGAAGCAAAAGAGTTCCAATGGGCTTATCCAACCTCATTAGGTAAGCGTAATTTCTAACTCTTTCCATCATGGTGTTATATAATTCCTGCTCATCCAATCTAGCATAAAACTTTATTATTTATGGAAGAATACAAGAAATGGGAATGCATTGTTTGCGGCCTAATTTATGACGAGGCAGAAGGGTGGCCTGATGATGGAATACCACCTGGAACCAAATGGGAAGATGTTCCAGTTGATTGGGTCTGCCCGGATTGCGGTGTAGGCAAAGAAGATTTCGATATGGTACCTTTTGAAGGGGCTGGAAAAAGTTATTAATGTCCTATACAACAAAAATCTTAATATCCATGCTTTTGGGTATTGGATTAGGATCGTTAATCAATTTATTTTTACTTGAACTATCGCTAATTAATGTTGCATTAAATTTATTTGATGCTGTAGGCGAGATTTTTATTTCATCTCTTAAGTTGATGGTAGTTCCTCTTGTATTTTTTTCTTTAGTGTCAGGAGTTGCTCAAATTGAAAACTCAAAAGAACTAGGTTCAATTAGTTTTAAAGCTATTACCTTTTATCTAATAACAACCGCATTGGCTATCTCAACAGCATTATTTTTCGCTAATTTTTTTAATCCAGGAGATGGGGTAGGCCTAGAAACTTCATCAACTTATTCAGCACCTGAAGCTCCATCTTTGAAGGAAGTCTTAATAAATATTATTCCCACTAATCCAATTCAAGCTATGGCAGATGGAGAAATGTTACAAATCATAGTCTTTTCGATACTAGTAGGATTTGCAATTAAAGGGATGGGGACCTACTCAGCAGGGGCTTCAAACTTTTTCAAATCAGGAAATGACTTAATGCTGCGCTTGGTAGAAATCATAATTATGTTTGCGCCTTTAGGAATTTTTTGTCTTTTGGCTTCCATATTTTCCGAAATAGGTTTTTTTATAATCTATGATTTAGCAGGTTATTTCTTTTTACTCTCGTTTGTATTGATATTTCATGCTTTGATTACTTACGGTTCAATACTTTCATTTTTTAGACTAAATCCATTCATTTTCTTTAAGAAACTCAGAGAGGTTTTGTTATTTGCATTTAGTACATCGTCTAGCAGCGCAACAATGCCGTTGACTTTGAAAACAGTTCAAGAAAAATTTGGTGTTGATAAGTCAGTCGCATCATTTTGTATTCCTCTTGGAGCAACTATAAACATGGATGGAACTGCAATTATGCAAGGCATTGCAACAGTTTTCATAGCTCAAGCTTATGGTGTTGATTTACAAATTACAGATTATTTAATGGTTATTTTGACAGCCACTCTAGCCTCAATTGGAACAGCTGGTGTTCCGGGTGTAGGTCTTATAATGCTCGCAATGGTTTTACAACAAGTTGGTCTCCCTGTGGAGGGAATCGCTTTGATCATAGGCGTGGATAGACTTTTAGATATGATCAGAACAGCAGTAAATGTATCTGGAGACTCAATGATTGCTTGTATTATTTCTTCAACTCAAGGCACCTTGAATAAATCAAAATTCTTTGATTGAGTTGTTTTTAAACTCATATAATAAAAGACAATTTTCTGATAAATTAGCGCGATCTTTAGGAGAACTTTATGGAATCTAATCTAATTTTACCGCCACTTTTTGGTATTTTTGGTTTGGCTGTTGCCTTTATTTTGTACTTATTGGTTATGAGATATGACGGAGGTACAGACAAGGTTAAAAAAATTGGTGATCAAATTCACTTGGGTGCTATGGTTTTCATGAGACGTGAATACACCTACCTTGCAATGTTTGTAGCTGTTCTAATTGTTCTTTCTTATTTATTTTTAGGTCTAAATACCGCATTAGCTGTAACAGCCGGGGCATTATCATCATCTCTTGCTGGATGGCTTGGAATGTTCTCTGCAACTAAAGCAAATGTTAGGACTGCAACTGCTGCATCTGAGTCAGGAGCGCAAGCTGCCCTTTCTGTGGCTTTTTATGGTGGATCAATTATGGGGCTATGTGTTGCTTCTCTTGGATTAGTAGGTCTAGGAGGCCTTTACTTCTATTTTGGAGGCGATCCTGATACTGCTAGAGCAATAGAAGGTTTTGGAATGGGAGCGTCATGTGTTGCTTTATTCTCTCGTGTAGGAGGCGGAATTTATACAAAAAGTGCTGATGTTGGTGCTGATTTAGTTGGAAAAGTTGAAGCAGGAATACCAGAAGACGATCCAAGAAATCCTGGAGTTATTGCCGATAACGTCGGAGATAATGTTGGAGATGTTGCTGGTATGGGTTCTGATATTTTTGAATCATATTGCGGTGCCATGATTGCATCAATTGCAATTGCTGCCACAATCGATAACACCGGAATGATGGCGCTACCTTTAGCTTTAGCTTCCCTTGGACTATTGGCATCAATACTCGGAATTATAATTGTTAGAGTATTTTCCAAAGCAGACCCTGGAACAGCATTGAGAACGGGGACTATAGGATCAGCAATTCTCTTTATAATTGCAGCTTATTTTTTAATCCAAATGATTTTGACTGAAAACGCCGTAAACACTTGGTTGGCAGTATTAGCTGGCGCAGTAGGTGGAGTCATTATTGGATTGATTACAGAATATTACACAGGATCAAAACCAGTTGAAAAAATTGCTAAATCTGGGGAAACAGGTCCTGCCACAGTCATGATTACAGGACTTTCAGTAGGCATGCAATCTGTAGTTCTTCCTATTCTTATCTTGGCTACAATAATTTTGGTTTCTACCTCACTTGTTGGTTTGTACGGTGTAGGTATAGCCGCGGTTGGAATGCTTGCTACGGTTGGAATAACAATGGCTATTGATGCCTACGGACCCGTTGCCGATAATGCTGGCGGTATTGCAGAAATGTCTGGTATGGGAAGTGAAACCAGAGAAATAACTGATTCTCTAGACGAATTAGGTAATTCCACAGCTGCCATTGGTAAAGGTTTTGCAATAGGAGCAGCTGCGTTAGCTGCTCTGGCAATCATTGCTGCTTTTGTTGAGACAGTTGCTCACAACAGAGGTAGCTTTGAATTACTTCTCTCAGATCCCAGAGTTCTTGTAGGTATGTTTATAGGAATTTCCATTCCTTTTCTCATCTCCTCTATCACCATGACAGCCGTTGGTGATGCAGCTTTCGATATGATCAATGAGATAAGAAGGCAATTCAGAGAAATTCCTGGCCTATTGGAAGGAAATGCAGAACCAGATACTGCTAAGTGTGTTGATATCGCGACTTCTGCTGCTTTAAAAAGAATGCTTCTGCCAGGAGTAATTGCTGTAAGTGCTCCAGCTGTTGTTGGTTTTGGTCTTGGTCCAGAATCTCTTGGAGGAATGTTAGGAGGAGGTTTGATAGGTTGTGTATCCATGGCTTTGATGATGGCTAATGCTGGTGGAGCTTGGGACAACGCAAAAAAATTCATTGAAAAAGGTAACCTAGGAGGAAAAGGAACAGATACTCACTCTGCAGCTGTAGTTGGTGACACTGTTGGAGATCCATTCAAAGATACTTCAGGACCTTCGATGAATATCTTAATCAATGTTATGGCAATTGTTAGCTTGGTGATTTCACCTTTGTTGTAGTTACTACTGAGCCTTTATATATACTTGATCCTGACCGATCCATCGATCAATAAGTTTCTCTAGTTTGGTAGATTCTAAATTAGATATCCTTTCAGTGAGAGACTGACTTAATTTGAGAAGTTGAGCATCTCTGGATATATCTGAGATTTTAAAATCAATTCCTCCTGATTGTTTCAAGCCTAATAATTCTCCCGCTCCTCTCAATTCCAAATCTATTTCAGATATATCAAATCCGTTTGAGTATTTTTTCATTGCTTCGAGTCGCTTTTGAGCATTTTCACTTATCGGATCTTGATAAAGTAAAGCACAATAAGAATCCATATCTGGACCTCTGCCAACTCTCCCTCTCAATTGATGTAGTTGAGATAAACCTAATCTCTCCGCATTTTCTATTATCATCAGACTTGCGTTAGGAACATCCATACCTACCTCAATTACGGTTGTACACACCAATATATCAATTAATCCATTTCTGAAGTCTATGATGTTTTTCTCTTTTACTTCGTTGCTGAGTTTACTGTGGACTAATTCTGATTTCAGCTCAGGAGCATTTTCTCTAATCCATCCGAGGCTAGTTTCTGCTGATTGCACATCAAATGAATCATTGTCTTCAATCATAGTACAAAGCCAATATACTTGATTACCATCTTTGCATACTTTTTGAAGCCTATTTACTATCTCCAGCCTCTTGTCATTTGATAAAACTACTGTTTTAACTGGATTTCTCCCAGGAGGCAGTTCGTCAATGATAGATAAATCTAAGTCTGAGAAGATGGTCATAGCTAATGTTCTGGGAATTGGCGTTGCTGTCATGAATAACTGATGAGGCATCTCTTCAGATTGTGATTTTGATGCCAGATCAAATCTTTGCTTAACACCAAATCTTTGTTGTTCATCAACCACAATGAGAGCCAGACTCTTGAATTCAATATTTTTTTGAAAGACTGTATGAGTTCCAATAAGGATATCAATCTCACCATTTATTAGTTTTTTTTCAATCTTTTCTTTATCGCTTTTTTTTGTTTTTCCCAAGAGAAGCTCGATAGAAATATCTTTGTCTTTGAACCAATTAACAAAGTTTTCAAAATGCTGTTTAGCAAGGACTTCGGTGGGGCACATTAAAACAGACTGTTTTTTATTTTGAGAGCATATGTTCATTGCCGCAGCGGCCACTATAGTTTTACCTGAGCCAACATCCCCTTGAATGAGTCTTCTCATTGGCTTTTTCTCTTGAAAATTCATCATGATTTCTTGCACAACCTTTTGTTGAGCTTTTGTTGGATAGAAAGGGATATTTAAATCAAAAGTCTCCAGATCTAATTTTTGACTCGAAAGGTCAAAAGATTTCATTTTATTTATCCTTTCAGATGAAATATTTATAGCTATTTGATTGGCGGCAAATTCTTCTACTATCAATCTCTTTTGCGCAGGATGCTTAAAAGTTCTGAGCTGATTAAGATCATCATCAATTGAAGGCATATGTATCTTTGAAATAGCTTCTCTACCTTTAGGAAAATCAATCTTTTTTCTTTCAAAGAAATCATCTGCATCTTTCATACAGATATCATCTAAATTTAGTCCAGTTAATGCCTGTCTTATAATTGTTTTTAGTCTGAATTGGGTTAGACCAGAGACAGTTGGATACACTGGAGTATAGGTATTATCTAAATTAGGTCTCTCAGATAGTAAAAATACCTTATAGCTAGGATGAAACATTTCTATTTTAGATCCGCTAATTTTCACATTTCCGTAAGCTCGAACTATTTTGCCTTTTTCAAAAGCTTTTGCCTGAGCTTGTGAAAAATAAAACATTCTTATGTTAAGAAAACCAGTTCCGTCAGTTATCTTTGCTAAAAAAGATCTTCTCCCAGGAAAAAAAATTTTACTTTCTACAATCTCACCCTCGACATGAGCAGTTTGATTTTGGTCTAAATCTTTTATTTCATTTAATTGTGTTTTATTTTCATACCTTATCGGCAAATGAAAAATCAGATCCTCTATAGTAAAAATATTCAGGGAGTTTAATTGCGTTTCAATTTTTGGACCAACGCCTTTAATTTTTCTTAGGTCATCCGTTAGCGATAAAGACACTATTCTTTATAGGCTATAGATTCAATTTCAATTGAGGAGTTTTTTGGCAAAGCAGAAACTTCATATGCGGCTCTTGCAGGATAGGGCTTTTCCAGAACCTTTTCCATAATTTCATTTACTTTTTGAAAATTAGATAAATCTGTAAGCAAAACATTGAATCTAATAACATCATTAATGGAGCAACCAGCTTCTTCACAGATTGCAGAAATATTTCTGAAAACTTGAATTGTTTCTTCCTCAAATCCCTCAACCAGTTCCATCGTTGCTGGATCTAAACCTATTTGTCCCGATATGAAAAGAAACTTATCTGCTAATACTGCCTGAGAATAGGTTCCTATTGCTTTAGGAGCATCATCGGTATGTATTACTCTTTTCATCCTTTTATCTTATTCTCAACTTTCTATCTTCGGATGAATGGACTCTGTTAACTGATATTACATTTTTTGTCTTCTTTAAAGCTTTCATGATATTCGCCAAATCATCCCTTCCAGACACTTCGATAATTAAGAAAAGTTGAACTTGATTACCAACCGGGGCCTCACCCCTTATTCCTTCAATGTTTTTATTCATCTCAGAAATGGCAGAAGAAATTTCTGCCAAGATACCTGGCCTGTCTTGAGTTGTTACAACAAGTTCTGCAGAGAAGTTTCCGTCAATATTATCTTCCCATTGCACAGGTGCGCACAGAGCAGGATCATCTTTAATAGGCAAAATGTTTTTACATCTTTCTTGATGAATAACCATCCCTCTTCCCGCAGTGAAATGAGCTACAACTGGATCACCCGGTATTGGTTTACAACAAGGCCCATAGTTAACTAGCAGTCCTTCTGAGCCAGAAATTTGTAAATTACTTGACTCAATTAAACTAGGCGAATCAAAATCAATTGCCTGCATAATTTGATTAGCTACAAAATTACTTGGCCTTATCCCTAAGCCTATTTGTTGTAAAAGGTCATTAAGGGAATTAACTTTCAAATAATCTAAAAGTTTAGACATCCTTGATTTAGGAATGCTCCTTAATTTTAAATTATGTTGTGCAAGAGAATTTTCTAAAAGTTTCTTGCCAAATTTTCTTGCCTCTGAAGATCTTAAATTTTTTAATTGATGTCTGATGGCACTTCTTGCCCTTGAAGTAACTACCATTTCAAGCCACGACGGCTGTGCTTGAGGAATATCATCAGTGATAATCTCAACGGTTTGTCCACTCTCAAGAGGAACACTTAAAGGAGCAAGATTTTTATTAATTCTACATCCTCTGCAATGAAGACCAATGTCAGAATGAACCATGAAAGCAAAATCAATAGGAGTCGATCCTTTTGGTAATTCGATAATTCTTCCCTTAGGAGTGAAGACATAAATTTCGTTTGGAACTAATCCAGTTTTTATAATTTCAACAAAGTCTCTGGAGTTCTCTGTATTTTTCTGGATTTCTACTAAATTATTTACCCATCTTCTTGCTCTTGCTTGAACGGGACTATCTTTTTCTTCTCCAGACTTATATAACCAATGTGCAGCAATTCCAAATTCTGCTAACTCATCCATTTCATTAGTTCGTATCTGTATTTCAACAGGTAAGCCATCAAAAGTTATGACTCCAGTATGCAAAGACTGATATGAATTTGATTTAGGAATAGCAATATAGTCTTTAAATCTTCCCTCAATCGGACTAAAAGCATTATGCAAAACTCCAAGTGCTTTATAACAATCCATTGCAGATTCAACTGTTATTTTAAAGGCATATACATCCAAAACCTCAGAAAGAGGTTTTCCTTGTTTCCGCATTTTTTTGAATATTCCATAAAGATGTTTCTGTCTTCCTACGACATCTCCAATCAAATCATTCTCTTTCAATTTTTCCTTTATAGATTTTTCAATTTTAGACAAGATTTTTTTCCTTCCTTTAGTCGCTGTATCTATAGCTTTTCTGAGAATGGTAGCCCTATGAGGATTCAGAACTTCAAATGCTCTATCTTCCAATTCTCTATATATTTGATGCATACCGATTCTATGAGCAATAGGTGCATAAATTTCAATTGTTTCTTTAGAAATCCTTTTTTGTTTAGCTGTGGCTAGATGATTTAACGTTCGCATGTTATGAAGTCTATCTGCCAGTTTGACAACAATTACTCTGATATCTTGCGACATTGCTAGAACCATTTTCTGAAAATACTCAGCTTGTTCATCTTCCTTGCCGCTAATTTTTATTTTGTCGAGTTTGCTTACTCCATCAACAAGATTAGCTACGTCTTTATTAAATTCCTTTGATAAAAAAGACTTTGGTATACCCGAATCTTCGATAACATCGTGAAGCATTGCAGCAGAGAGACTATCTCCATCCATTTTGAATTTTGCCAATATCTCTGCAACAGCTACAGGATGAGTTACATAAGGATCCCCGCTGACACGATATTGACCAGAATGAGCATTGGCTGCAAAAAAGAAGGCTTTCTTAACTTGCTCCAATTGATCTGAGTCCATGTAAGTCTTCAGACTTTTAGTTAAATCTTTTATAGAAGATACTTCAGCAACCATAGCACTGAAATTCTAACAAAAATGGAGAAAAATGGAGATTAAGTCTCGGAATCAGATGTGAGTTGTTCAGAGAGCTCTTCTTCAAAAATATCAAAATTAAACTCTTGAATGTTGTCTTGAGTAACTGTTCCAGCAGCGATTTCTCTGAGAGCAACAACAGTTGCTTTATCATCGCCGCTATCGATAGTGGGCTCTCTGCCATCAAGAGCTATTTGTCTGGCTCTTTTAGCAGCAAGCTTAACCATTTCAAAACGATTTGGAATTCTTTTTAAGCAATCTTCTACAGTAATTCTAGCCATACTAACCTCGGAGTGAGAGGGATTCTACTTAATTTATGATTCTTATTCCAGCAATTTCTTTACATGAGAAGATGTCATTCTCTTCACAAAGTCCTTTGGATCACATCGGTCAAGAATTATAGATTTAAGATCTTGAAGAGCCATATCAAAGTTGTCATTAAGAATAAGAAAATCGTAAATTTCGGAGTTAGATATCTCATTTTTTGCTTCATTAATTCTTTTTTCAATAATTTCACTCTCATCAAGATTTCTATCGATGAGTCTCTTTTTTAAATCATCTATAGATGGCGGTAATAAAAAGATTAAATAACAGGGTATTTTGCTTTTAACCTGCTTCGCACCTTGCCAATCCAACTCAAGAATAACCGTCTTGCCTTGACTGACTAGTGTGTTAACTGTTTCCTGAGAAGTGCCATAATAATTATCAAATACCGTTGCATACTCTAAAAAATCATTTTTTTTTATTTTATCTTCAAAACTTTTTTTATCAGTAAAGAAGTAGTCAACTCCATCTTTTTCGTTCAACCTCTTTTCTCTTGTTGTGTGGGAAATGCTTAAAACTGTACCTTCTGATCTTGGATCTTCAAGGAGCTTTTTTATAAGACTTGTTTTTCCTCCCCCAGAGGGGCTCGAAATAACAAAGATGTTTATATTTTGTTTATCCATTATCATATTAAATTATGCACCCATTTATAAAAAAGGCTATCGAATTAGAAGCTCTTAAATTCGGTGATTTCACTTTAAAGTCGGGACTTAAAAGCAAATATTTTTTTAATATTGCGAGTTTTTTTAATGGTCAAGACATGCACTTTTTGGCTAACCAATATTTTAAAGTTATCCAAAAAGCGAGTTTAGAATTTGATGCTATGTATGGACCGGCATACAAAGGCATACCTTTGGCAACAGCGATAAGTCAGCTTTTCTATGTTGAAGAGCAGAAAAAAATTGAACTTATATTTGATCGGAAAGAAATTAAAGATCATGGTGAGGGCGGCAAGCTGATAGGAGATATTTCTGGAAAAAAAATATTAATAATAGATGATGTTTTGACTGCCGGCACGGCAATTAAAGAGACTGTTGAAATAATTCAACAAAACAACGCCAAAACCGTTGCAGCAATAGTGGCGCTCGATAGAATGGAGAAGGATGCAAATTCTCTTACATTTAAAGAAAACCTTGAAAAAAGCTTATCAATTCCAATATTAAGTATTGCAACTTTTGAAGATTTAAAAGAATAAAGATGTTCTCAGGAATAGTACAAACAAAAAGTGAAGGGCACGAATCCAGCAAAACGGACTCTGGCATAAAGTTAAAAATCACCTCTAATGAATCTTTCTATCTAAACATTAAAAAAGGAGACAGTGTTTCGGTAGACGGTGTATGTTTAACTGTTACAGATTTTGGAAAAAATTATGCATTCTTTGATGTCATTCCTGAAACTCTAAGATGTACTAACCTGAATGAAATTAATGAAAAAAGGATTTTCAACCTTGAACGTTCCTTAAAGTTCGGTGATGAAGTTGGGGGGCATCTAGTTTCTGGGCATGTGCACGAAACCGGCACAGTAGAGGAGGTTACTATAGGAGATGAATACATACTTAAGATATCTTTTTCAAACAACTTAAGTAAATACTTATTTAAAAAAGGATACGTTGCTATCAATGGTGCCAGCCTGACTATTAAAGACAAAGAAGAGAACCATTTAACGGTTGCTCTGATACCTGAAACTTTACAGGCAACAAATCTAAATAATCTGATTAAAGGCGATAAAGTTAATTTAGAAGCCGATCAACAAATTGTTGCAACTGTTGATTCCGCGAGTAACTAAAAATTAGGAAAGTAATCCTTTAACAATTTTGCTGATTGTAGCAGGATCGGCTTGACCGGAAGTTTTATCCTTAAGGACCTTCATAACATTACCCATGTCCTTCATGGAATTAGCAGATAAATCACTAATAGTTTCTTTAGCTAATTTTATAAGGTCTTCTTCGTTAATCTGCTCAGGAAGAAAATCTTGAATAATCTCTATTTCTTTTTGTTCCTTTTCGGCAAGTTCATTTCGTCCAGCATCATTATATTGTTTGATTGAATCATTACGTTGCTTAATCATCTTTTGCAGAAGACTAAGCTCATCATTATTGTTTAAATCTGAACCTTGAGAAATTTCTTCTTTTTGAAACTCAGCCAAGATTAGTCTGAGGACCATAGTTATCTCTTTATTGCCCTCTTTAAGAGACCTAACGCTAGCCTCCTTTATTAAAGGTTTAAGTAAATCTGACATGGAATTAAACGCCGACTCTATTTCTAGGTAACATACCGGCTCTGCTTCTTTTAGCTTGACGTTTCACAGCAGCAGCAGCTTTTCTTTTTCTCACAGAAGTTGGTTTTTCATAGAATTCTCTTTTTCTGACTTCAGAAATGACACCCGCACGATCGCAAGATCTTTTGAATCTTCTTAAACCTGAATCAAATGATTCATTTTCTTTCAACTTAATTATTGGCATATATATCCTTAGGTGGGCAATTCTATAGATAAAATGCTTATTTGCAAAATTAAATATATTTCCTGATAAGCTTTACCTATGGCAATTTTAGGAATTGAAACCTCATGCGATGAAACTGCTATAGCGGTCATTGATAGCCTAAATAAGAAAGTTCTTTGCGAGGCATTATTTAGTCAAATAGATCTGCATAATCTATACGGTGGAGTTGTCCCTGAATTAGCTGCTAGGGATCACATTTCAAGATTAGTTCCACTGATTAAGAATGAGTTTGAAAAAAACGACTTATCTTTTGAGATTCTTGATGCGATTGCAGTTTCTAAAGGACCTGGGTTAAGAGGACCGCTGTTAGTTGGAAATACCATTGCAAATTCCATTGCTTATGCACTGAAAATTCCAGTGATAAACGTCCATCATATGGAAGCGCATCTTTTGATGCCTTTGCTTGATGCCAACCCACCAAGCCTGCCATTTGTTTCTCTTCTAGTTTCAGGAGGCCATACATTAATTGTTAAAGTGGATGAAGGAGGGAGATATACAATTATGGGAGAGACCAAAGATGATGCCTTAGGAGAGGCCTTTGATAAAACAGCTAAATTACTTAATTTGGGCTACCCTGGTGGACCTGAAATTGAAAAGCTAGCGAAGCTCTCTCAAATTGATAGATTTAGATTTCCTCGACCTATGATTAACTCTGATTGTCTAAATTTAAGCTTCAGCGGATTAAAAACAGCAGTTTTATACGCCGTCCAAAAATTAGATGCTCTTTCGGATGAAGATAAAATTGATATATCAAACAGTTTTCAAAATGCAGCGATAGACTGCATCGTAAGCAAAGTATTAAAAGCCTCTATCCAAGAAAATATTTCTGATTTAGTAGTTTCTGGAGGTGTGGCAGCTAATGAATTTTTAAGGTGTTCATTAGCAGATGCAATACCATCAAATGTGAAGTTACATTTTCCTGATCTAAAGCACTGCACCGATAACGGTTTAATGGTCGCTCATGCCGGACTAATGAAGATAGAAAATTCTGAAAAAAACTATAACATTGAAGCAAGAGCAAGATGGTCTTTAGAAGAGAATAACGATGCAAGATAAAGTATTCATTGAAGACCTGGAAGTTGAAACAATCATTGGAATTTTTGGCTGGGAAAGAAAGGTCAAACAGATAGTTAAAATATCTCTGGAAATGGATTTTAATATTAGTGATGCTGCGAAAACAGATAATATTGATCAAGCTCTCGACTACAAGTCCATAGGAAAAGACATCTCGAGCTTTGTTGGAAAATCAAGCTTTCAATTGGTAGAAACAATGGCTGATAAAATTGCAAAAAGGGTTCTTAAAAACAAATCTATTGAAAAGGTTAAGGTTAAAGTGGAAAAACCCGGCGCATTGCGAGGATCAAAGTCAGTCGGCATAAAAATAGTTAGAAAAAATTAATGTCTCTCGTGTTCTTCAGTCTTGGCAGCAATATCGAGCCATCAAAAAATTTATCTGATGCAAGAATTGAACTAAGTAAATATTTTTCCTTAAAAAAATTCTCTAGTACTTATCAGTCTCCATCAGCAGGATTTGATGGAGCAGATTTTTTAAACGAAGTTCTTTGTTTTGAGACTGATTTAGAGGTAAGCGAAGTTCTAAAAATAACCAAAAATATAGAAAAGAACATGGGTAGAGAAAAAACATCAAAGAAATACTCTGATCGAAATATAGATATTGATTTGATCCTCTATGATTCTTTTGTGGGAGAGGTTGAATCTACAAAATTACCTCATTCGGATATTGAGAATTACAACTTCGTTCTTATTCCGTTAAAAGAAATTGCGGGTGAAATGATTCATCCTTCTTTAGGAATTTCTATGAAGGATTTAGCTGAACAAAAAAAATTTACTAGTAAATTATTGAAGCTTGATTAAATTTCTTCTCCCAGAGATCTGGCTTTTTCATAGATTTCAGCCTCATCATTTTTAAGATATTTACAAGCAAAAGCAAGCAACCCAAAAGGCAAAACAAGAACTAAAAGCGTTAAGGTCATAGCATTTTTAAGTGCAGGGCCAGGAAGAAGTCCTGAATTAATATAAATATCACTGACCATTCCAGTTAAATAAGGCCCAAGAGCTAATCCAATCATGCTCAACATTAATATAAAAAATGCACTTGCAACCGCTCTCAACCTAGGAAGAACTAATTCTGTAACAGTTGAAGCCGCACAACCTAACCATGCAGTAGAAGCAATGTGATAAACGAATTTCCAAGTAAATGAAGCAACTAAATTTTCTGAATGAATAAAACCTATAGCAGTAACACCAGTTAATACAGCCGAAGCCATTATTAAATAAAGCTTGCCATTAACATAAGTCTCCCTGAGTTTATCGCCAAGGATGCCTCCACAAATAACCCCAATCATTGAACCGAATACAGTAATCAAGCCATAAATAATTCCAACTTCAGTAGCAGTCATTGAAAAATTTCTTATGTAAAAAGATGGTCCAAAAGCACCCAAGGCATAGGTTACAAACGTTATGAAAGGAAAAGAGAGAAGACCCAGCAAGAGAGCTTTGCTTTTGAATATCAACAAAAATGCAACCGGATCTCTATTTTTTAAGCCGTGTATCCAATTACAAATTACGTATACACCGATTCCAAAAGCAGTCCATTGAAGAAAGTCTCCAGTTAGAAAGTAAAGATAATAAGAAGCGAGAAAAATTAAAACAGTAAAGATAATATTTATAGAAAGCTCTTTTTTGAAGTTATCTGATCCTACTAAGCCAAAAGGAGTTAGGCCGACTAACTCTTTGAAAGTTTCCTTTAAAGGATTTTTTGATTCTGAGCTAATTAAACCTTCACTCAATCCTCTTGGTGGTTCTTTAATTTGCCAAGTCAAAAGAGCTAAAAGCATACCCGGTATGCCAACTGCCATAAAAGCTACTTGCCATCCTTTTAAACCAAATGGAGCTTCTGAAATAATTGGGTATGCATTATTCCAGTTATCAACGATCAGACCTCCTATGAAAATACCTATACCGGAACCTATGTAAAGTCCGCTAGCGTATATTGAGATCACGGTTGCTCTGACCTTAGGAGAGAAATAGTCAGCTAAAAGAGAATATGCTGATGGGCTTGCACTGGATTCTCCTATCCCGACGCCAAATCTATATACAGATAAAGCCAAAAAAGATTTGGCAGTTCCAGATAAAAAAGTCATGAAACTCCAAAAAGCTAAGCCGATACTAATTAAGTTTTTACGATTCCATGTATCAGCTAGTTTTCCCATGGGAATTCCAACAACTGAATAAAAAACAGCAAAAGCTGTTCCGTATAAGAATCCTATATCGCTATCCGATATACCCAGATCAGCTTTGATATCTTCAGCAAGAATAGTAAGTATTTGTCTATCAATAAAATTGAAAACATAGACAAGCACAAGCAATGCGAGAGCAAACTTTGCGCTCCTTCCGCCGACTTCTGGAATTCCTTTATTCAATTATTTAGCCAATGCAACAGCTGATCCAGTTATGACAGTGACATCATCTTGATTAGTTGTTTCAATATTCAAATCTACGAGAGTCTCTCCATTTTCTTCTCTGATTGACATTACAGTAGCTTTGCTTGTGAGGGTGTCTCCAGGCCAGACCTGATTAGTGAATCTAACTCCGAATTTTTTTAATGAAGCATCCCCAACATAATTGGTAAGCATTTTTCCTGTTAAGCCCATTGAAAGCATTCCGTGGGCAAAAACAGATGGATAACCAACTACCTTAGTAGTAAATATTTCATCGCTATGTAGAGGATTGTAATCACCAGAGGCACCAGCGTATTGAACTATTTGAGTTCTTTTAAGGTCTTCAACAACCACCTCAGAGTGAGTATCTCCAACATTAATTTTTGATTTATCTAACATTCGATTCTCCTAATTTTCTACTGGTTTTTCTGTTTGAACGCCGACTCCAATAGCCGTTACAACTAGTTCTCCATTTTGATCTCTGAATTCTGTAATTGATTCACTAAACTTGAGTTTACCGGCTCTTTTACTATCTTTTTCCCAAGATTTACCTGGTTTAGTTTCTGGCGTGAGAATATCTCCAGGTCTAACAGGTCTATGATATTCAAAATGTTGTTCTGCATGGAGACCCATTGCTGCACCGCCGCCATCACCACCTGAAGAAGATCCTTCTTTTTTGGCGCCAGTTGGTTCTTTTCCTGAACCAAACCAACCCTTACCATCTATCTTTGGTCTTAAAAAGTAATCAGGATCAAACTGTGCACTTGCTTGTGTAAAAGTTGGAGGAGCGATTATAGAACCTACATCTGAATCATTTGCATGATCTTCGTCATAGTAAATTGGATTAGGGTCTCCTATTGATCTCGCAAACATCATGATGTGACTTTTCTCAATGGGCATATCTTTTTTTGACATAATTTTCTCCTTTTAACTAAGTTCTGTCTTTTACAAGATCCCAAGCAGATTCTGCAAGTAATCTTGCCCTCATTCCTGTCTCTTCAGCATTGACTCCAGCAGCAGTACCGTCTCTTACTCTCCCCATAATACCTTGAGATATTCCGGCTAATTTGAATAAATTAAAAGACATATAAAGATCCCATTCCGAGTCAATGTAATAATCAACCTTGTCGGCATAGAGCTTTAGGTATTCTTTTTCAGTTGGAATTCCTAAATTCTTACATTGAGCTGTATCTGAGAGAATAGGGTTTAGTTTATATTGCAAACAGTGATAACTGAAATCTGCCATTGGATCTCCAAGAGTTGAAAGTTCCCAATCCAATATTGAAGCTACCTCATCAGATTCATTATCAATAATGACATTTGTGAGACTAAAATCACCGTGCACCAGACACAGAGGTTTTTCGGTAGGTAAATTCTCAGGCAACCATTCCATTAAATTATTCATTGCTTCAATAGTTTCAGTCTCAGATGCAACATATTGCTTAGACCATCTGGAAACTTGTCTGGCCACATAATTTCCAGGTCTTCCATAATCTTCAAGGCCAATATCACTAGGTTTTACATTATGTAATTTATAGATGGTTTCACTTAAAGACTTATAGATATCACCTCTTTGTTTGTTATCTTTAGCTTCAGGAATATGAGGCTCCCAAAACACAGTTCCTTCTACAAAACTCATTAAGAAAAATTCTGTTCCTATTACGCTTTCATCCTCGCAGTGAAGATATGCAATAGGTACTGGAACGTCAGTCATATTTAGAGCTTTAATAACTTTGTATTCTCTATCCACAGCATGAGCTGATTTCAGAAGCAGGCCGGGAGGTTTTCTTCGGAGAACGTATGAATCAGTCGATGTTTTTATAAGGTATGTTGGATTTGATTGACCGCCTTTGAATTCTTCTACGGTAATTGGTCCGCTGAAATTTTCCAAATGCTCAGCCAAATAATCATTCAATTTTTTGGTATCAAACCCATGCTTTTCCGAAACTGGCATGGTGCCAGCAAAAAGCTCACTAGTATTCTGATCAGTCAATTAATTCTCCCTGCTGATGTATTTTTTAATTTAAAGATCTTCCGCCGTCAACCCTAATAATTTGACCGGTTATATATTTATTTTCTACTAAATGAAACACTGCAGAAGATATATCCTCTGCGCTTCCAATCCTTCCTAAAGGAATGTTCATAAGAATTTGTTCATCTGGATCAGGATTTTGCTCTGGCCAAAGGATAGCTCCTGGGGCAACTCCGTTTACCCTAATCTCTGGTGCAAGTTTCCTGGCTAATGATCTAGTTATGGTTTCTAATCCCCCTTTAGCAATTGAATAAATTGGAAACTTTTCCATTCCTCTAATTACCATTGCATCAGTGATATTCACTATCGACCCATAATTTTTTTTCAATTCATCTTTAAAGTTTGAGACTAAGTAATAAGGGGCTTTAACATTAGAATTTATTAAGTCATTCCAATTAGACCCTTCATTAATTTCTAGGTCATCGCTATAAAAAGTAGAAGCATTATTTACAAGTACATCTAATCGACCAAAGATATCTTTAACTTCGTTACAGAAGTTGTTTATTCCTTCAATATCGTTAAGGTCATATTGAATTATTTCACAACTGTTTTCTCTCTCTGTATTAAGTTGATCTTTAAGATTTTCTGCTTCTTTTTCAGAATTATTGAAATGGCAAATAATATTGAAATCATTTTTATGAAAATATTCACATATGGATTTACCAATTCTTTTTGATCCTCCTGAAACAAAAATAGTTTTTTTCATAAATTGGTTCTCGCTTTTCTAATAATGTTAAGTCTCAACTCTGAAAGTTTAGATTTTTTATCTTCATCTTTCATGTCTTTTAATGAGTGGTTAATTTCAATCTTTGATTCCTCAAGCTTATCTGCAATATTTAACATTAATGAAGGCTCTAAAGATAAACTTGAACCTCTTAATTTTAGTAAATCGCCGCATAGCTCCATTGCTTTTCTTGCAGAAGATGACTCTCTAAAAAAAGACATTTTGTGAAGGCTATCTAGAATTTCTAAATCAGAATTTTTCTGAGTAAATAATCGAATACATTCTTGAATCTTGTCAGATAACTTTGAAAACTTTTTTGGTATTTTTAGAAGTTCATTGGTCTTCTTTTGATCTATTGAAAGTGAATTAACAGCAGCCCATCTTTCAACATCTCCAACATACTTCTTTTTTACATACTCTATTAGATCAATAACTTCTCTTATGTCACGTAAATTGAAAAAATAATGCAAGCAATCAGCCTTATTTAATACACTGAAGTATTCTTCTGGATGTTCAGAAATCAACGCTTTTTGAGTTTCTATCCAAACTCTTTCGGGAGATAGAGATAAAAATTCATCCTTGCTGAACTTTGTTTGCATCAAGTTGATTGTTTCGTCTGATACTTTAAATCCAAAAGATTTCAGAGTTGCGGCAAATCTTGCACACCTAAACACTCGAAGGGGGTCTTCTGTAAAAAATTCTGAGACATGTTTAATCAATTTATTATTTATGTCTGCTACACCAGCGAATGGATCAATAAGCTCGCCGTTGTCTTTTTTAGCGATAGCATTCATTGTGAAATCTCTTCTCTTAAGATCTTCTTCGATTGTAACCGAGGGATCAAAAATAAATTTAAATCCTTGATGACCAGGAGATACTTTTTTTTCTTTTCTAGCTAAAGCATATTCCTCCCTAGTTTCTGGATGGAGAAAAACCGGAAATTGACTATTTATCTTTTTAAATTTTTTAGCTAAAAGATCCTCCTCAGTTGAGCCAACAACAACCCAATCTTTTTCTTTTATTTCACGGCCAATAAGTTCATCTCTGACAGCTCCGCCAACTAAATAGACATCCATTGGGTCAGTTTATTTTATTTACCGAAAATTTTCTTCCATCCTCTAGTCTCATTGCAGTTAATTTCTTGTTCCATACGCAACCAGTATCAAGAGCATGGATTCTTTCTATATTTGTTTTCCCTTCTAGAGCAGCCCAATGACCAAAAACTACTGATCTGTGTTTCTTCATAATTTTTAAATCATAAGAAAACCAAGCTTTGAAATTATCCTTAAGTTCACTTTTTTTGCCTTTGAACCTCAAGTCCATTTCTTCATTTTCATCTACTGCCCTGACTCTTGTGAGCCAATCGACCCAATCTTTAAGGCTTTTTTTATCTTTTAATAACTTAGGCACTTTTCTTTTATGATCAAAAATCATTTTTAAGGTCTTTTTTGGATTATTTTTAAGAGCTTTCTTTATTTTTCTGTTAACTTCCGTTAATGATTTTTTTGTGGCTGATTTGGGAAAACCGGCATGAACCATAATAAATTCTCTTCTCCCAATTTTAATCTCTCTTACAAGCGGCTGTTTAGTAAGCCACTTAGCTAATTCGTCAATATCTTGGGAATTTAATAAATCACTTAAAGTATCAAATTTATTTGGTTTTCTTACACCATAATAAATAGCTAGAAAATGTAGATCGTGATTTCCTAAAACAGTCCTTATTGCTTTGCGATTATCATATACATGCTTTAGAACAAATAATGAAGCTGGTCCTCTATTGATCAAATCCCCTGTAAGCCAAATAAAATCTTTTTTTGAATCGAATTTAATTTTATTCAATAGGAGTGAATACTCATCAAAGCATCCTTGGATATCGCCGATAACATAATTAGCCACTTTGAATACTTTTAGCTAATTTTATATAGGTCTCTACAGATAGGTTTTCAGGACGAGATTTTCTCTCAATACCAAGATTAACAAGATCTTCCTCTGTGAAGAAGGACTTCAGGCTGTTAGTGATTAATTTTCTTCTTTTTGAAAAAGCTTCCCTTGTTAAGATTGATAAGTTCTTCAACAGAATAGAATTAGGTGTCTTGTCCGAAACTTTAGGAATGAGTTTTAAAAATATGCTTTGAACCTTTGGAGAAGGAGTAAAAGATGATTTATCCACCTCTCTAATTACGGTTACATCGAAAAAACATTGAACAAATATTGATAATCTTCCATAAGATTTTGTATTAGGTTGAGCAACACACCTTTCACCAAATTCTTTTTGTAACATTAGAAAAATTTCATCAAATGATGATTTGTTATCAATAATCCACTCAATTATTGGTGTAGAGATATTGTAAGGTATATTACCTATGAGCTTATTTACTCTGACAAGCTCTTTTGGATCATAAAGAAGAATATCTTTTTCGATCAGGTTAAAATTTTTTCTATCCCCATAAGCTTTTTTTAAGAATTTTATTAAATCCTTATCAATTTCAATTGCAGTTAGAGACTCACAGTTTTCGAGCAGGAGACTTGTCATTGCACCTTTTCCAGGCCCTATTTCTAAAAGATGATCAATTTCCTGAACGTTTATTTCTTCAATTAACTCTTCAATTAATTGAAAATCAGAAAGAAAATTTTGACCGAAAAATTTTTTTGGTTTTAGGTTATTTTTTTTCATCCAATGAAGCTAAAGCTGTTTCAAGAGCAAGTTTCATGCTTGAAAAATCTGCATTCATATCATCTGCGATATCAAGAGCTGTACCGTGATCAACAGAAATTCTGAGATAGGGTAATCCAAAAGTTATGTTTAATGTTTGCCCGAATCCAAGAATTTTTGCAGGTATCATTCCTTGATCATGAAACATGGCTAAAAAGGCATCATAATGAGATAGGTTTTTTTCTGAAAAAGCTGTATCCGCAGATATTGGCCCATCAACAGTTACCTCTCTTTGATCAAATTTTTTTATTCCTTTTAATATCGTTGTTGATTCTTCGGTTCCTATATAGCCACCTTCTCCTGCATGGGGATTTAATCCCAACACACATATTTTCAAGTTTTCTTTTTTTAGAAGTCTCTTTAGACCCAAACTTAAAACTTTTAATTTGTTGTAAATTAAGTCTTCAGTAATGCTCTCGCTAACTTTTTTAATAGGTACGTGAGTAGTGGCTAAACCTATCTTTATTTTTTCATTCGCCATCAACATTAAAGGCGAAACAATTTTTGCATGTTCAGCCAAAAATTCAGTGTGACCAGAAAAATCAGTTCCGGAAGCAGATATTGTTTCTTTATTAATAGGACCAGTAACTAATATATTGTTAGTGTTGTCCATGCAATGTCCTGCACAGGCGGTTAATACTTCTAAAACATATTTAGCATTGTTTACAGAGGAAGATCCAAGAACCGGCTTTTCTTGAAGTGGAATATTAATTACTTCAATTAGTTTTGAGCTTGATGCCGTTTTTGAGACTCCATACGGGATGAACTCAAATCCTAATTTCAAAGATGCTGATAAATTTTCAAGATATTGAATATCTCCAGCAATAACAAATTTGCGTGTTTCGTTTAAATTATTAAGAGATTTAAGAGTTATTTCTGGACCAATGCCTGCGGGATCGCCAGGACTTATAAAAACATGAGAGCTCATGATTTTATTTTTATGTTCACATATGATTCTGCTCTCATTTCGCTAAGAGTTTTTTCTAATTGTTCTTCATACTTTCTATCAAATAGAATTTGATAAGCTCTATTTTTTTGAATGTTTAAGGAAATGTCTTCTTCTCGTCTATCTAAAACTTCAACAATGTGCCATCCGAAATTTGACTTGAAGGGTTTACTAACTTGATTTATTTCAAGGGAATCCATGACTTCTTCAAACTTAGGATCAAATCTACCAGGACCAGTCCAGCTTAATTCTCCACCTTCCATCTTGCTACCTGGATCATCTGAATATAACCGAGCTAAGTCAGAAAATTTATCCTCGTTTTGGCTTCTGTTGTAAAGGTCTTCGATAAGATCCTTGGCTTGCTTCTCACTTCTTATTTCGGAAGTTTGTATCAAGATATGTCTGGCTAAAGTTTGTTTTTCAATTTTAATATCCCTTCCTTTTTTGTCTTTTAATCTAATCAGATGCAATCCTGCTCCGCTCCTGAAAGGCCCAGCAATCTCACCTTTTCTCAAGGAAGAAATTTCATTAGCAAAAAGCGTTGGAATTTCATTGATTTTCCTCCACCCCAAAGAACCTTCATTATTAGCTTCTTCCCCAGAAGAGTATTCTTTTGCAAGATCTCCAAAATCCATCTTGGCAGATATTTTTTCTTTTAATGAATCAATGATTGATGAAGCAGTTTCTTCATCTTGATCTCTATTGATTGGAATCAAAATTTGTTGGATTAAAAATTCTGCAGACAGATTAACTTGTCCTTCTTGAGAGCTAATAAAGTTGTCCAGTTCTTGTTCCGATATGTACACCTTTGATTGCACCAGACCCCTTTGTATTCTAGAGAGTATCATTTCTTTCCTTACTTGTTCGCGAACAAATTCATAGGATTCTCCTTGTTCTTCTAAAAATGACCTAAAATCTTGAAGGGAGAGACCATTCCCTTGAGCAATTTGAGCCATGGATTCATTTAGTTCTTGGTCTGATATTCTTACTCCCGCTCTTTGAGCCTTTTGAAGTTGTATTTCCTCAATAATCATTCTCTCAATGATCTGCTCAAATAAGACTTCTTGAGGGGGAAGGGGAGTTTCACTTTGTTTTAAAGATTCTACAATTTGCTCAATTCTTTTGTTAACTTCTGACTCTAAAATTATTCCATCCTCAACGACAACTGCTACTTTATCTAATAATTCGATAGCTGCGTTTGTCATGGGGCTAACTAAAAAAATTAACAGAAATAATTTATATTTATTCATCATATTTATTGTAACTTCAAAGGTTTGATATATTGATTAATCTTTTGTCCAATAGACCCTAGCCCTTTCAATTCAAGATATATTCTAATGCCTTCTTGGCTATATTCGGGATAAAGTTGATCTTGAAGTCTATTTTGTTCTAAGAACATTTTACGCCAATCTGGTTCTTTGCTTTGCCTAAATGCAAACCCAATCAGTAAACCTTCATCTTCGTATTCTAGTCCAATAAGATTATCTGTTACTTTCTTTAATTCAAAATCATAATAGAGTTTGGTAACTAAGGACCAATTTTTTTCTAATCGGACATCAAATCCTGAAGTTAAAAAAGATAATTTTTCTTCAGGAAGTTGATTAAATAAAAAAGAATTTCTATTTTCCATTTCTAAGTACTCGAAAGAGAAGTACTTATTATCTTGAAAAGCAAATCTAGCCCTCAGGTCAAAAGAAGAAAAATCCTTATCCTCATCAAATTGAAAGTTTCCATTCAATTCAATATTTTTTTTATCCCATCGCCAATTAATAAAAATAGGTTCAGGAAGATTATGAAGAGTGAATTTATTTTCGTGTATTGAGTCTAAAAATCCTATTTCGCTTTTGCCTAAAGATCTTGTCAGCCCAAAAGTAAACGAAGTAAATGATGATTGCTGAGATCTTTCCCAAAGGAGGCCAAGCTGTAACTGATTTTTATTCAAATTTGCATAGCCATGTTCAAGGCTTGAAGCATAAATGCTGGTTAAAGGTATTCTTGAAACAAGATAAATTGGATTTACGTATTTACCATCGTCAGTTTTCTTAAAAGAAAAATTAAAAAAAGGTTTTAAATACTCATTTGATTTGGCCAAGTTCAGTATAAATTTTGATTCCATTCCTTTTGTGTTAAAAGAAGTATCTCTACTATCAGAAACATAATGAGTATCGTTAGTGAGAAAAATCCTTGCATCAAAAGCTGAACTAGAGAATTTATATCCCAACCTTAAATTTAATTTTCCGGCTTGAACTTTTTTGGTTTCCTTCAAAACGAATGATCCGCCTTTCTCATAGTTAGCTACTTCTCCGTTCAAACTAAAAATAATATTTTCATGAGGCAGAATATAATCAAACGATAATTCTGGGATTGAACGGAATTGATTCTGGGAAAAAGGATCAATCAATTTAAATGAAAAAGCCCTTACCTGTATTGATGCAGATTCACCTATCCAGCTCAGATTAAGGTTTTGTGGAAGAGCTACCGTCTTCTCGTCTCCATATAAATCGCTTCCAAGGTCTCTGATATAAAGAAAATCACTCACATTTGAGTAATCAATATCAATGTATAAGCTATCGGTAATTTCACCTGTGTGCTTAAAACTTATACCCCAACGGTTGCTATCCGTATTAAAAAGTCTCTCGTAATTAATATCGTTGAATAAAGAAGAGAAGCTAAAAGACCCAGAAGAGCTCTTAGTTAAATATCTCAAATTAGATGAAAATGCTAAGCCCCTCTCCTCAATGTATCTAGGGGAGATTGTCATGTCGTAATTGCTGGCAAGATTTAGGTAGTATGGAATTTCTAGATCAAAACCATTTTTATTTGAGTAGGACAATTCTGGTAATAAGATACCTGATCTTTTTTCGGTTGTTAGAGGAAACTTTCCTGCAGGTAAAATAAATATTGGCGTATCGTAAATATAGAATCTCCCTCCCTGAAAGTTTCCAAAATCTTCTTGAGAAGAAAAACTTAATTCATCGGTTTCAACCCACCAAATTCTCTTCTTGCAAGGACATAGAGACATCTCTACCCCTTTAAATTGAGCTTTGTCTTTTTGGATTAGAATTTCATCTGCTTTTCCGTAAGCATTCCTATCGATTAAATCAAAACTAATGTTCTTCCCGGAAAGAATCTCTTTAGAAGAATCTAAATTAATCTCATCTGCTTGTAAGAAAAAGTCATTAAAATAAATTTCAACGGATTCACTCAATTTTAAAACTTTATTTTCGCCGTCTAATTTGGCCTTCCCAGCATTAAAATCAATTTCTTCAAGTTGAGGATAAATAAGGTTTGAAATGAAAAATAATAGGAGAATCGATTTGTATGACTTCACTTTATTAATTAATTGGAGATAACCATTAGAGATTCGCTCTATATTGGTGATAATTTTATCTTTTGGAGGTTAAAATAGAAAATTAATAATATTTGAGGTAAGCATGAGTTTAGAAGGAAAAACACTATTCATTACAGGAGCTAGCAGAGGAATTGGATTAGCTATTGCTTTAAAGGCAGCAAAAGATGGAGCAAATATAATATTGGCGGCAAAAACAGCTGAACCTCACCCTAAATTACCAGGAACTATTTATACCGCTGCTGATGAGATTGAAAAAGCAGGTGGGATGGCATTACCAGTAATTGTAGATGTTCGAGAAGAAGGGCAGGTTTTGAGTGCGGTTGAAGAAGGAGTGAAAAAATTTGGTGGAATTGATATCTGTGTTAACAACGCAAGTGCAATTCAATTAACTAATACCCTTCAAACAGACATGAAAAGGTACGATTTGATGAATCAAATTAATGCAAGAGGGACATTTGTTACTTCAAAAAGTTGCCTTCCCCATTTATTAAAGTCTGAGAATCCTCATATTTTAAATATTTCACCTCCATTAGACATGAATCCAGATTGGTTTTCAGGGCACGTTGCTTATTCAATGGCTAAATTTGGAATGAGTCTTTGTGTTCTAGGTATGGCTGCAGAATTTAAAGATGATGGAGTTGCAGTAAATGCACTTTGGCCTAGAACCGCCATAGCTACTGCTGCTGTTAAGAATGTCTTAGGCGGTGAGCAATTAGTTAATATTTCAAGGGGGCCAGAAATAATGGCAGATGCAGCTTATGTAATTCTTACCAAGCCATCCAAAGAATTTTCAGGAAACTTTTGTATAGATGACACTCTTCTTGCGGAAAATGGTGTAAGTGACTTTTCTGTATACGCAGATGTTCCTTTCGATCAATTGGCTCCAGACTTTTTCGTCCCTGAAGATATGCCGCCTCCTGAGGCAGCAAAGAAAAGTTAAAAGTGGATTCCATTTCTGATGACTCTTCTAGTTGGATAAGTTCTTGTTTTAAAACAGAGGAAACCTTTTCCTTTTCAAAGTTAAGAACAGAGTCCAGCCAGAGAGACTATTTCAGATTTAATTTTCAAGGAAAAACTTTTATTCTCATGTATGCTCCCAAAGGCATAGATGAGAGCATTGAATCTTTCTGTAAAAAAGCTGATGTCTTTAAATCCTTTCAAGTAAAAGTTCCAGAAATCTATTTTCGTAATGATGATCTATGCCATTTAATTATTGAAGATTTCTCAGATAATCTCTATCAATTGAACATTACTCAGGAAAATAGTGACATTTTTATAAAATCGGCATTAGATCAGCTCATTCGAATACAAAATATAGATTGTGATAAAGAGATTTTTGATCACTTTGATTTAGAAAAATCTATTGCAAATAAGGACTTATTTATTGATTTTTTTTGCAGGGGGTATCTGAATTTATCAGATTCAAGTATCCCTTTTGATACTATTGATGAAGGATACAACTTTATTCTCAAAAGGTTCTATGAACTGCCACTGTGCATTTCTCATTATGATTTTGAAACAAGAAACCTAATTTATCTTGATTCAAAAGAGACAGGCGTTTTAGACTTTCAGGATGCCATGATTGCCCCTTATGCTCTTGATTTAGCCTCGATTTTCAAAGATTTATATATGGTCTGGGATAAAACGCAAGTGGATGATTGGTTAGATTACTATAAAAAAAATACGCAAAATGAAGAGATAAAATCTATAGAAGATTTTAAAGAAGATATTGAATTTTGCGCCATGCAAAGACAGATTAGAATTTTAGGAAAACTTTCCCAAGTATCCATAACACTTAACAGGGACGATAGACTTAATGACTTTCCGGTTTTAATAAATTATCTAATTGATTCAATGTCACGATACAAAGAACTAAAAGATTTCTCGAAGTTTTTACAGATTTTCAAATGAAGGCTTTTATTTTATGTGCTGGTTTAGGGACTAGGTTGAGGCCAATATCAAACCAAATCCCAAAATGTCTTGTTGAAGTTAAGGGTACGAGTCTTTTAGAAAGGCATATTAGAAAGTTGAAGGAAATCAATGTTTCTGAAATCATTATCAACTTACATCATAAACCCGACGCTATTAAGGAATTTTTAAATCGTAAAAAAAACTTTGGAATCAATATAACTTTTTCTGAAGAAGACACATTGATGGGAACAGGCGGGGCATTGATAGAAGCAAAAGAGGAGATTGGAACAGAGACTTTTATCTTAATTTCAGGAGACTTATACACCGAATATCCTTTAGAAAGTCTAAATAATAAAGTGGACGGAGCGCATTTGATTGCCGTAAAAAACAATAAATCAACTGGAGATTTTTCAATAAACGAAGGAACAGTTGAAAAAGGAACTGATTTTAACTACGGTGGAATTGCTTTAATTAATCCAACTTTATTGGCAGATAGAAACAAACAACACAAAGAATTTTGGAAGGACATTATTTTACCTGCCGTGAAGAAAAAGATAGTATCCGCTGAAATTTACGAGGGTTTTTTAAAAAATATTAATACAAAAGAAGATCTAGATTTTGTGTAAAATTTATCTGTGGCTAAACAGAAAAACATAATTGCTCCTTCAATTCTATCTGCTGACTTTGCAAACTTAGGAAGTGAGGTTGAATCTGTATTAGAAGCAGGAGCTGAATGGATTCATTTTGATGTGATGGATAACCATTTCGTGCCAAATTTAACTGTAGGCCCCATGGTCTGCAAATCTCTCAGGGACAATGGAATAGATTGTCCTTTAGATGTCCACTTAATGGTCAATCCCGTAGATGAATTGATTAAAATGTTCGCAGACGCAGGAGCCACTTCAATAACTTTTCATCCTGAAGCATCAGAAGATCCAGAAAAATCACTCAAATTAATTTCCGATCTAGGGTGTAGTCCTGGTTTAGTTTTAAATCCTGATATTTCTCTGGATGTTATCAAGCCATACATGGATGATTTATATATGGTTTTATTAATGAGTGTTTTTCCCGGTTTTGGTGGGCAAGAATTTATACCTGAAGTCATGAATAAAATTAAAGAAATGAGAAAAATAATTGATACTTCAAACCTTAAAATTAGATTAGAGGTTGATGGTGGTGTTAAGGAAGACAATATAGGAGAGATTTCGAAATCCGGTGCTGATACTTTTGTAGCTGGATCAGCGATTTTTAACAAACCCAATTATTTTGATGCAATCAAAAATCTTAAGAATAATTTTAGTTAGCTTTATTTGCTTCCCTTTAGCTGGAGAAGAAAGTCCCTCTAATTTATGCGCAGAAGGATACATTGAAGAAGGAGAATATTGTGTTAAAAATTTGTACAAGCCTGCTGATAGAAGGAAGGGTCTAATGTATGTTGATGACTTGCCTCCTAATCACATTGTTAAATTTCATTTTCAAAATTTATCAACCAAATGTTTTTGGATGAGAAACACTTCTATCCCTCTTGATATTAAATTTATTGGATCGAATTCAGAAATAATTGAAAAAGGTATTCCATTTTCAGAAAAAAGTATTTGTCACAGAGCTAAGCTTGTAGTCGAGGCAAATAGAGGTGAACTCATCGGAAGTAGACAATATGGAAAGCGTTACTAAAATTCCTTTTTTCAAAGAAATTTCAGGAGATCTAGAAACTCCTCTCAGCATCTATCTTAAATTCATGGATGATAGAAATTCCTACCTTTTCGAGTCAGTTGAAGGCGGAGAAAAATGGGCCAGATATTCAATAATTGGCCTACCTACCGATAAGAAAATAGATCTCTCTAAGAATCCTTTGAAGGACATAGAGAATTTTCTCAAACAAAATAAAGCTCAATCAATTCCTGATTTGCCTGATTTCCATGGGGGATTAGTAGGATATTTCAGCTATGAAACAATAAGACACATAGAAAAAAAGCTTCAAAATACATCTAAAGAAAAACTCCCTTATCCTGATATATCTCTGATGGTTTCCGATGAAGTTGTAATTTACGATAATCTAAAAAAATCTCTTTTTATAGTTGTTCACGGCAACGAGGATACAAAAAAAGAATGTCATGAAAGAATTGAACTTATTCATAAAAAAATTTTAGAACCCCTACCTTCTCAAAAATCATCCAAAAAAGGAGTTATCAATTTTGAATCATCTGTAAAAAAAGAAGATTATCTTGAAGCTATTAAAAAGATAAAAAACTATATCGTTGAAGGAGATGTGATGCAGGTTGTCTATGGGCAAGAATTCTCCACAAAATTTGAGGGATCGCCAATTGATTTATATAGATCTTTGCGAAAATTAAATCCTTCTCCTTATATGTACCTCATGAAAATTGATGACTTACATATTGTAGGGGCCTCTCCGGAAATTTTAGTGAGGCTTCAAAATGAAGAGGTTACAGTGAGACCAATCGCCGGAACTGTAAAAAGAGGAAAAGATAGCAAAGAGGATAAAGAGTTGGCTGACAAGTTAAAAAGTGATCCAAAAGAAATAGCTGAGCATCTTATGCTAATTGATTTAGGAAGAAACGACGTTGGAAGGATAGCTGAGGTCGGCAGCGTTAAAACTACAGAGGAGATGAAAATTGAGAAATATTCACACGTTATGCATCTTGTATCAAATGTTGTAGGAAAAATAAAAAAAGGACTTACTTCTATTGATGTTTTAAAAGCGACTTTTCCAGCGGGTACTTTATCTGGTGCTCCAAAAATAAGGGCAATGGAAATAATTGATGAACTTGAACCCGATAGAAGGGGAGTCTATGGAGGAGCTGTAGGTTATTTATCTTGGACTGGAAATATGGATGTCGCAATTGCAATAAGAACAGCAGTTATTCAAGGAAAAAAACTTAGTGTAAGAGCCGGTGGAGGTATTGTTTATGATTCTGATCCAGAGAGTGAGTATCAAGAATCATTAAATAAAGCTATGTCCATTATGAAAGCTGTTGAGGAGATGGACTAATGCTTCTTATGATAGATAACTATGACTCTTTCACTTTTAATTTGGTTCAATATTTTGGTGAATTAGGTCAGAAAGTTAAAGTTCTGCGTAATGATGAGGTTAGTCTTGATGAAATTGAGGATCTCAATCCAAAATTTATAGTAATTTCTCCTGGTCCTTGTACTCCTAATGAGGCGGGCATTTCAATAGATACAATTAAAAAATTTTCTGGAAAGATTCCTATTTTAGGCGTATGTCTTGGACATCAGGCAATTGGAGCAGCTTTTGGTGCAAAAATAGTAAAAGCTAATCAAATTATGCATGGAAAGATTTCTAATGTGATTCATGATGGCTCAGAAATTTTTAAAAATATTGAAAGTCCTTTTCAGGCAACTAGGTATCATTCATTGGTTATAGACCCAGAAACTTTGAGCAAGGATTTTTCTGTTAATGCTTGGACAGAGGACGGGACAATAATGGGTATAAAACACAATTCCCAAGAAATTTACGGCCTTCAATTTCATCCAGAATCTCTAAAAACTATGGATGGGATGACCATGTTGAATAATTTCCTTAAAGCAAATGATTGATACTTTAATAGAAAATATTAAAAAAAAGATCAACCTTTCTTTGGATGAGACGGAACAACTATTTGATAAAATTTTTAAGGGAGAGGTAGATACAAGTTCCCTTACTGGCCTCTTGGATGCTCTAGACAAAAAAGGAGAAACCCCTGATGAATTGGCTGGAGCTACTATCTCAATGCGAAAAAATTCTAAATCCATTGATGTTAATCATAATCAAGTCATTGATTGTTGCGGTACAGGAGGGCTAGGGAAAAAAATGATAAACGTTTCTACTTCTGTCAGTTTTGTTCTAGCTGCGGCAGGCTTGAAAGTTGCAAAGCATGGAAATAGAACTGCAACGGGTAAGAGTGGTAGCGCTGATTTTTTAGAAGCAGCAGGTATCAATTTAAATGAGTCATCTAAATATTTTTCTGATTCTTTGGATAAAATAGGATTAGGATTTCTATTTGCCCAAAATCATCATCCAGGCATGAAATATGTTATGGAAGCCAGAAGAATATTAGGTAAAAAAACTATTTTTAACCTCTTGGGTCCTCTATCAAATCCCGCCGGCGCAAACATTCAGTCTATTGGTGTTTTTCACGTTAAATGGATAAAACCAATTGGTGAGGCCTTAAGAAATTTGAATTGCAAAGCTGCAGCAATTTTTCATTCAGATGATGGCTTAGACGAAATTTCTTTCTCTAGTAAAACCCAATTAATAGAATTATCTAAGAGTGAACTTATTACTCATGAAATAGATCCAAAAGCTTTTAACATAAAATCTAAAAATCTCTCTGATTTAGAAATAGATTCTCCTCAAGATAGTGTTAGGAAAGTTATAGATTCTTTTGAAAATAAATTTTTACCTGGCAAGGAGATAATTTCTTTAAATGCAGCTCCAGCTTTGAAAATATCTTCTGTAGTAGATAATTTTGAAGACGGATACGATCTTGCTTACGAACTCATTTCGTCAGGGAAGGCACTAGAGAAATTTAATGAGTTTATAAATTTTAAGTCTTAGGTAATTTATGAATCATCTTGAAAAAATTATTCAAAGAACAGAACAAAGGATTGAAACTTTGAAATCCACCTTTTCTAGAGAAAATCTTCATAGTTACGGAAAGGAATATAAAAAAAGAAAATTTGTTGAAACTCTAAACAAATCCTCAGAAGAGCAAAGAAATTCTGTGGTTGCAGAAATAAAAAAAGCCTCACCAAGCAAGGGTATTATTAGAGAAGATTTCGATCCCGTCTGGACTGCCAAGCAATATGAGAAGGGTGGAGCTGCCTGTCTCAGCATACTAACAGAAACTGATTTTTTTCTAGGCAGTCTTGATTACTTATTGGAGGTAAGAAAAGTCTGTCATTTACCTATTTTGCGAAAGGACTTCATAATTGATGAAATACAAATTTTGGAATCCAAAGCTTTTGGGGCGGATTGCATTCTACTGATTGCTTCAATTTTAGATAAAAATAAAATTAAAGATTTTTATCAAATCGCAAAAGAAAATGAATTAGATGTTCTTATAGAAGTTCATGATGAGGAGGAAGCAGAAATAGCGATGGCAGTTTCACCTGAACTTTTAGGAATAAATAATCGAGATTTGAAGACTTTTGATGTAGATATTAATAATTCGATCAAAATCAAAAAAATGCTACCTAAAAGTCAATTAATTATTTCCGAAAGCGGCATCTATTCCAGAGACGACATAAATGATCTCAACGAAGCCAAAATTTACAACTTTTTGGTTGGAGAATTTTTTATGAGAACAAAAGAACCATATAAGGCTGTTCAAGATTTAATAGCTTTATCACCAATATCATCTCGATAAAATCCATCTTTCCAGTCTATATTTTTAACTTTTTGATAAGCTAAATTTTTTGAATCTAGCAAAGTACTCCCTAATGCAGTAACGCATAAAACCCTTCCTCCATTACTAAGAACTTTTCCTTCTTGAGTTTTTGTCCCTGCATGAAAGACTTTTTGGCGTGGATTTTCATTTTCTAAATTATTAATCTCTTTGTTTTTCTCATATTCAAAAGGGTAGCCTTTGGATGCTATCACTACGCCAAGAGCTGAATCTTTAGTCCAAGAAATTTCTCTTTCATTTAAATTACCTTGCGCAGCTAGAAGACAAATCTCAGCTAAATCAGATTCCATTCTCATGAGAATTGGTTGTGTCTCTGGATCTCCAAATCGACAGTTAAACTCCAATACACTAATTTCTGAATTTTTAATCATCAACCCAGCATAGAGAAAGCCTTTGTAAGTTATCCCCTCTGATTTAAGGCCATCAATTGTTGGCTTTATGATTTTTTCCATTACTTGCTTATGAATTTCTTCCGTCACAATAGGGGCTGGAGAATATGCTCCCATACCTCCCGTATTCGGTCCTAAATCATAGTTATCTCTAGCTTTATGATCTTGAGAAGAAGCAAAAGGAATGGTTTTTTTACCATCGCATAAAACAATGAAACTCGCTTCTTCTCCTTGTAGAAAATCTTCTATAACAACTTTTGTACCTGCAGATCCAAATATCTTTTTTTGCATAGCATCATCTAGTGCTTTGTGTGCTTCTTCAGCTGAATGCGCAATGGTTACACCTTTTCCAGCAGCAAGACCGTCTGCCTTAATAACAACAGGAAACTTAGACTTTGATATATATTCCTTTGACTCTTCATAGTCTTCAAAGACTTCATACTCAGCAGTACGGATATGATTTTTCTTTAAAAAATCTTTCATAAATTTCTTTGATCCTTCAATTTGCGAAGCTTTTTTAGAAGGTCCTAATATAAGTAATTTATGTTTTTCAAACTCATCAACGATACCTTTTACTAGAGGGGCTTCAGGGCCGACAATAGTTAGGTCTATAGATTTTTCAATGGCAAAATCTCTCAGTGCAGATATATCTTCGGAATCAATATTTATATTTTCACACTTATTTTCTCTTTCAGTTCCCGCATTTCCAGGAGCAATGAAAACTTTTT
>CACELJ010000009.1:0-48883 GCA_902560275.1 uncultured SAR86 cluster bacterium
TTCAGAGAATGTATTTGCTGATCCTGTCGGATTATTTGGCGATGCTATAAAAACTACTTTAGATTTTTTATCAACGAAATTAATTACCGAAGTTAAGTCTTGATGATAATTTTCAGTCACAGGCAATTCTCTTAAATCTGCTCCCGTAGCTAGGATGGCAAGGGGATATATTGCAAATCCATGTTTAAAATAAAGTGCATTATCTCCATTTGTTAAAAAAGCTCTGGCTGAAAACTCAATCAAATCATTGGATCCGTTTCCTAACGTAATGCAATCAAACGGAACTTTTTCTAACCTTGAGATTTCTTGTTTTAGTTTTGTGCCATTTCCATCAGGATATCTATGCGCTTCTTCAACAATATGACTAATTGCTTTAGTAGCTAACTTACTAGGACCTATAGGATTCTCGTTACTAGCAAGCTTTATTAGCTTGTCTTTGCTTATATTGAGGCTATCGGATGATTTTCCTGGTTGATAAGGAGATATCTTTTTTACGCCGAGATTTACTCTATCTTCGGGAAAAGTCTTTTTCATTAAATTCCTTTGGGATAGGATCCCAAAATTTTTAAATTTAGTGAAAGTCGTGATATTTTTTTTAGGGCAATGTCTACATTTTTATCACTCTTGTGACCGTCTAATTCTATAAAAAACATATACTCCCAGTTGTTCTTTTTGGTTGGTCTCGATTGAATATTTGTAAGATTGATTTTTTGTTCTTTAAACTTTTCTAATATATCTGAAAGTGCTCCAGACTTATTTTTTGTTATTATGCTTACGCTAGTTTTATCCTCTTTTGTAGCTGAGACGTCATGATTTCCGACAATGATAAATCTTGTTTTATTATTTTTATAATCTTGAATATTTCGCTTTAAAACTTTCATGTCATACTTTTTTGCAGCCTCAATAGAAGCTATAGCAGCGGAATAATTTGTTCTTTTTGACTGCATTACTCCTTGAGAATTACTTGCCGCATCTTTTTTTATAACTTTGGGTAAATTTTTATTCAACCAAGATTGGGACTGTGCAATAGCCTGACTGTGCGCGAAGATAGTTTTAATACTTGAAAGAGCAATGTTTTTCTTTGATAAAAGACTTAAATTAATTGGAATGCTTATCTCGCTGCAAATCTTAAGATTACTTTCAATGATTTCATCTAAAGTCGAATTAACAAGGCCTTCAGTTGAGTTTTCAATTGGCAAAACGCCGTAATATTCTGAATTGTCTTCAACTGAATCTATAATTTCTCGGATAGATCCGCATGAAACAAAATTTGTAGAAGACCCGAAATGTTTTTTTGCAGCTTTTTCTGAAAATGAACCTTCAGGCCCCAAATATGCAACCTTAATTTCAAATGCTGTTGAAAAACAGGCCGATATAATATCCTGAAAAATTGTTCGGATTTTATTATCCTCTAGCGGCGAGTTATTTAAAGATTGTAAACGCCTAATAATTTCTTTCTCTCTATCTGGACGATAAAAAGGGCCTTTCGATGTATTTTTTTTTAAATTCTCAGCATCAATAACCAAAGAGACCCTATCTTCAAGTAAAGAGAGCATTTGGTCATCAATTAAATCAATTTTCTTACGAATTAAACCTAATGATTTTTCTAATTTTGAGTTAGCCATACTTATTTGCAAATACATCCATAAAAGAAACTAGAGCATCTATAGCTTCTTCTGGCACAGCATTGTATATGCTAGCTCTCATCCCTCCAACTGATCTATGACCAGCAAGATTCAGTAAACCTTCCTTTTCGCTATCTTTGAGAAATGAATCATTTAGGGAATCATCGTTCAATAAGAATGGAACATTCATGATAGACCTACTCTCGATAGATACATCGTTGTAGTAAAAGTCACTTTTGTCTATGTAATCATATAGTTTTTTCGATTTTCTCAGATTAATTTCTTCAATTGATTTAAGACCACCATTCCTTTTAAGCCAAGAAAAAACTTTACCTGAAAGATACCAAGCAAATGTTGGAGGCGTGTTGTACATTGATTCTGAATCTGCATATGTCTGATAACTCATTAAAGCGGGAAGATCATCTCTTTTTTGAATTAAGTCTTTTCGAATAATTACAATTGCTAACCCAGCTGGGCCAATATTTTTTTGAGCGCCCGCATAAATGAGTCCAAACTTTTTTACATCTAGCGGCTCAGAGAGTATGTTGGAAGAACAGTCCGAAACTATTACTTTTTCTGGTAAATTATCTAACGACCTGCAAGCAACTCCTTCAATTGTCTCATTCATCACCATATGTATGTAGGAGGAATCATCTGAAATATTCCAATCATTTATTGAAGGATATTTTTTGAATGAAATATCTTTTGAAGATGCGGCTATATTAACGTCATGAAATTTCTTAGCTTCAGCTATAGCTTTTTTAGACCACGATCCGACTTCTAAATAATCTACTTTTTGGTTCTTATTTCCGAGATTCATTGGAATCATTGAAAATTGTAGACTGGCGCCTCCTTGAATAAATAAAACATCGTACTCATCAGGTATAGATAATAAATCAATGAAATCATGTTTTGCTTGCTCCGCTATGGATACAAACTCTTTACTTCTATGGCTCATTTCCATAACCGCTAAACCATGATTTTTATAATCTAAAGTTTCTTCTTGTAACTCCTTCAAGACTTCTTCAGGAAGTGCAGCTGGACCTGCACAAAAATTAAATGCCCTAGTCATCTGTATCTTCAATAATAGAAGCTAGTCCCACAAGCTTTTCTGAGTCTTTAAGTTTTATAACAGTTACTCCTTGAGTATTTCTTCCGATAACGTTAATTTGATCAACTTTAGTTCTGACTAAGGTACCTTTGTTACTTATCAACATTATTTCTTGGTCTTCGATAACCTGGTTTGCGCCAATGAGTAATCCATTCCTATCGGAGGTTTGCATTGCGATAACACCTTTTGCTCCTCTCCTAGTTTTTCTGAAGTCATCGACGTTTGTTCTTTTCCCATAACCGTTTTCAGAAACAGTGAAGATTGTATTTTTTTTCTCGGGAACAAGAAGAGATATGACCTGATCATCTTTCCCCAAATTGATTCCTTTAACTCCCCTAGCAGCCCTTCCCATTGATCTAGCTTCCTTTTCATCAAAAAAAACTGCTTTACCAGATTGAGAAACTAGCATGATGAATTTTTCTCCATCGGTTAAAGTTGAGCCTACTAATTCATCATCAGGATCAAGTTTTATAGCTTTTTTTCCAACTTTCCATTGTCTTTTAAATTCATCTAAAGAAGTTTTCTTTACCACGCCTTTTTTCGTTGCCATAAAAACAAATCCTGGCTCTTCAAACGATTCAACATTCAATAAACTTGTTATTCTCTCCCCTTCATCTAAATTTATTAAGTTTATTAGCGGCCTACCTTTGGCAACTCTTGATGCTGCAGGGATTTGATAAACCTTAAGCCAATACACTTTGCCTAAATTAGAAAAACATAAAAGAGTTGAATGAGTATTTGCAACTATAAGCTGCTCTACAAAATCCTCATCTTTAACAGATGCAGCCGTTTTACCTACACCGCCTCTTCTTTGAGATCTGTAAACTTCAAGAGACTGAGTTTTTGCATAGCCTAGGTGGGAGATAGTCACAACCATATCTTCCTGCTTGATCAAATCCTCATCTGTTAGATCTAACTTATCCTCGATAGGAGTCTTTCTAGTGTCTCCATACTCTTCTTTAATCTCATTTAGCTCTTTTTTGATAACGCTTATGAGCTTATTTTTATCAGAAAGAATTTCTTGTAATTTTTTTATCTGATCTAATATTTCAGCATACTCTTCTTTTAATGATTCCTGTTCAAGTCCAGTAAGTCTTTGAAGTCTGAGATCTAATATTGCCTGTGCCTGATGATCCGATAGTTGATATTTATTTCCGGACAATCCAAAATCATTTTTTTTACTTCTGGATATATCAGCGCCAGATGCTTTTAGAAGCTTAACCACATTAGAGGCTTTCCATGATTTTGATAACAATTTTTTCTTAGCTTCTTGTCCATCCTTTGATTTTTTAATCAGATCTATAACAGGATCTATATTTTCTAAAGCTACGGTAAGACCCTCGAGAACATGAGATCTATTTTTTGCTTTTTCTAAATCAAATTTGGTTCTTCTGGTTACTACCTCTTTCCTATGATCAATAAATACTTCAAGAATTTGTTTTAAATTTAAAAGTTTTGGGACGTTGTTTATTAATGCTACGTTATTGATACCGTAAACATTTTCTAAAGGAGTAAGAGCATATAAGTTATTAAGAATAACTTCTGGAGATTGACCAGATCTAATTTCAATTACTATTCTGACGCCATCTTTATTAGATTCGTCTCTTATTTCAGAAATTCCCTCAATTCTTTTTTCTTTGGAAAGTTCAGCAATTTTCTCTACCAATCTTGATTTATCTACTTGGTAAGGAATTTCAGAAACTATGATTTTGCTACGATCTTTCTTATCAGTTTCTATATCGGCTTTTGCTCTGAGATAGACTCTGCCCTTGCCAGTTTTTGCTGCTTCTATCAGGCCAGCTCTTCCATTAATGAACCCGCCGGTTGGAAAATCTGGACCAGGAATAATCTCTAAAAGCGAATCAACATCAGCATCCGGATTATCAATAAGCAACAAGCATGCTTCTATAGACTCAGTTAAATTATGAGGAAGCATGTTTGTAGCCATGCCTACTGCAATTCCAGAAGAGCCGTTAACAAGAAGATTTGGGATTTTTGTTGGAAGAACTTCGGGCATTAACTCAGTGCCGTCATAATTTTCCACAAAATTAACTGTATCTTTATTTAAATCTGCAAGTAGTTCATGAGCAATTTTTGAAAGTCTGACTTCGGTATATCTCATTGCTGCTGGCGGATCTCCATCCATAGATCCAAAATTTCCTTGGCCATCAACTAAGGTATAACGAAGAGCAAAGTCTTGCGCCATTCTAACAAGCGTGTGATAGACGGCAGCGTCTCCATGGGGATGATATTTACCTATGACGTTACCAACTATTCTTGCTGACTTTTTATAAGCCCTATTCCAATCATTGCCTTCTACATTCATGGCAAATAATGTTCTTCTATGAACTGGCTTAAGCCCATCTCTAGCATCAGGCAATGCTCTTCCTACAATTACGCTCATTGCGTAATCCATATAGGAAGATTTGAGCTCTTCCTCAATACTTATAGTGGAATCTTTATCGTCAAAAATGTCTGTCATTCAATGAAATGATACTCAGAAAAATCAATAGAAAATAAGCTCAAAATACTAAGTAAATTATAACATTTCTGACGTATTTTTAGGGGTTTATTTTATGACTTAAACTCAGAAACTAAGCCACTTACAGACTCTTTTGCATCACCAAAAAGCATACGAGTATTTTGTTTAAAAAATAAACTATTTTCTATTCCAGCGAAACCAGAAGCCATGGATCTTTTTAGGACAAAGACTGTTTTAGCTCTATCAACCTCTATGACGGGCATGCCATATATAGGGCTTGATTCGTCCTCTCTAGCATCAGGATTCACAACATCATTTGCACCAATGACAATGCATACATCTATGGTATCCATAATAGGATTTACATCTTGAGGCTCAACAAGAACATCGTATGAAACATTTGCTTCTGCTAACAGTACATTCATATGTCCTGGCATCCTGCCAGCAACTGGATGAATTGCATACTTAACTTCACAACCATTATCTTGAAGCAACTCTCCTAACTCCCTTACAGAGTGTTGTGCTTGAGAAACAGCCATCCCATAACCAGGAACGATAAGAACCGATGAAGCAGCCTCTAATATGAGGTATGAATCTGCAATGTTGATAGGCTTTACATCACCTTGAACCTTTCCTTCACCCGAAGACGAGGAGGAGTCAGTCGCACCAAAACCTCCAAAAAGAACATTAAGCAATGATCTGTTCATTGCCTTACACATTATATTAGTAAGGATCAATCCGCTCGCCCCTACTAATGAACCAGCAACAATCAATACATTGTTCCCTATTACAAATCCTGCTGCACATGCAGCAAGGCCAGAATAACTGTTAAGAAGAGCAATGATTACAGGCATATCAGCACCACCTATAGGTATGGCTAATAAGATTCCTAGTAAAAGAGATAATACTATTAGAAGAATTAATGCATATTGCGCGTTAATCCAATCAAAACCAAAAAGAATTTCAGCAAAGAAAATACCCGAACAAAACTGAAAAAGTAATAGAAGAAGTAATAAAATTACTAATGCAGTGATGATTTTTTGACCGATAAACAAATAAGGTTTGCCAGGCATAATTTCTGAAAGTTTCCCAAACGCTATTAAGCTTCCTGAGAAAGTTACCCCTCCTATGATAGTTGCTATTCCTATTGCAATCATTGCAACTAGATTAGAAGTTGTTAAAGCAAATAATTCTGCAGAGGCAACCAGAAGGCTTGATGCTCCACCGAAACCATTCAATAGAGCAACTAATTCGGGCATTGATGTCATTTTTATTCTTATTGCAGCAATCGCTCCAACTGCCCCGCCTCCAATAAGACCTATCAAGATAAATTGAAATGAAACTATTTCTTTGCTTAATAAAGTCACAACCACAGCAAGAAGCATCCCTAAAGAAGATACAAAATTTCCTCTTTGAGCAGTATCGGGTGAGCTCAACATTTTTAAACCAAATATAAATAAGACAGAAGCTAAGATGTAACTTAGGTTGATAAAAGTATTATTCTGAAAGGCTTCTAAAATCATTTTTTCTTAAACATTCTAAGCATTCTATTTGTAACTAGATATCCGCCAACAACATTGAGACTTGCCAAGAAAACAGCTATTGTGCCTAAGGCAATAGTAATGCTTGAAGAGTCGCCCCCTGAGGATAATATTGCTCCAACAAGGGTTATTCCAGAAATTGCATTAGCACCTGACATCAAAGGAGTGTGAAGAGTAGATGGAACCTTATTAATGAGCTCAAAACCCAAAAATATTGAAAGGACAAGGACAAACAGTAGCAGCATCATTTCCATTAAATTAACTCCTTAGAATTTCTGATATGAAATTACCATCTTTTGTGACTATGCAGCTTTTTAAAATTTCATCTGATTCATCTAATTCTAGTTTTTTTGCATCTTTATCCCAAAACTCTTCAATTAAATTATAGATATTGCTTGCATATACTTGAGTGGAATGTTCTGGAACATAACCTGGAAGATTTTCATGTCCTATTATTTTCACCCCATTTTTTTCCACAGTCTCACCCAAGACAGAACCTTCGACATTTCCACCTGAGGTGACAGCCATATCAACAATGACGCTTCCAGGTTGCATGCTGGAGATCATATCTCCAGTTAAAATTCTGGGAGCTGGCTTACCAAAAACTTGTGCCGTAGTTATTACAATGTCTGAGTATCCACAAACCTTTTTCATTCCTTCTCTTTGTAACTCTAATTGTTTCTCCGTTAATTCTTTTGCATAGCCTTGATCAGTCTCTTCAGTTTCACCGATATCTATTTTTATAAATCTTGCTCCTAAAGACTTCACTTGTTCTTCAACTGCTGGCCTGGTATCAAATGCTTCAACGCGAGCTCCAAGTCTTTTTGCAGTTGCCATAGCTTGAAGTCCTGCAACTCCAACACCAATTACAAAAACTCTAGCGGGAGAAATTGTTCCTGCAGCTGTCATCATCATTGGCATTGCTTTATTCATTTCAGATGAGGCCAACATTACTGCTGAATACCCTGCTAAATTAGCTTGAGATGATAATGCATCCATTTTTTGAGCTCTTGTGATTCTTGGAATTAATTCCATACTGATAGAAATGATCTTTCTTTGTTTTAGCTTCTCTAAAAATTCTTTCTCATTGAACACATCAAGAAAACTTATAGTTAAAGTATTTTCAGAAACTGAATCCAAGTCTGATAAAGGCAAATGATTTACTGAGGAAATAATTTCTGAATTAGATAAACCCTCTGATCTAGATTCGTTTTTGCATCCTATATTTTCTAAATCTTGATCTGCGATATCTATCTTTTGAGTGACTCCTGATTCAAACGAAACTTCTATTCCAAGATCGATCAACCTCTTGGCAGAAGCAAGATCCAGAGCAGATCTCGTTTCTTTTTCAGATTCCTTTGGAAAGAATATTTTCATTTCAAGTTTTAAATAAAAATAAGAATTAATTTTAAACAAAGTATTAAGCTTAATATAAATGAAGCTTTAACTTTTTTTTACAATGTAATTCAATATACTGAACTCAGATTGTCAGAAATATGAATATCGATCAAGCAGAAAAAGATAAGTTCAATAAAATAGCAGAAGAGTGGTGGGATCCTTCTGGAAAATTTGCACCTCTACATAATATTAATCCTCTACGTTCAAATTATATTAATGACAAAAAAAACGTAAATAATTTAGAGGTTCTTGATGTTGCTTGTGGTGGCGGATTATTAACAGAAGCTTTGTACGATTTTGGAGCGCAAGTCACAGGAGTTGATATATCAGAAGTCGCAATAGAAACAGCGAAACTTCATGCTTCAAAAAGCAACAAAGACATAAGCTATATTCTTGGAGAAGCTGAAAGCTTGCTTGTTGAAAAGAAAGCTTTTGATATCGTTTCTTGTCTTGAAGCTATAGAACATGTTCCCGATCCTGAATTGCTCGTTAAGACTTGCTCAGACTTGTGTAAACCGGGCGGCGAAGTGTTTTTTTCAACTATCAATAGAAATCCAAAATCCTTTCTTTTTGCAATTATTGGTGCTGAATACATTCTTAATTTATTACCCAAAGGCACTCATGATTTTAATAAGTTCATAAAACCATCAGAACTTCATGATTTTATGACAAGGTCGGGTTTAGAAGTTAAAGAAATCATTGGAATGAGCTACAACCCTCTTTCAGGCAACTATTGGTTAGGTGATGATGTTACAGTTAACTATTTAGTTCATGCTCATAAACCACGGTGATATAGACCTGTACCTCTTTGATTTGGATGGCACCATTCTGGACACTGCTAAAGAATTTCATCTGTCTCTTAATGTTTTGCTTCAGAAAAAGGAGTTAATTGAAAAAGAATTTTCATCTGTAAGACAAATTGTTTCTGAGGGTGCTGGAGCCTTGATTTCACTTGGATTCTCAATTTCAGATAATGATGCCAATTTCGAAATTCTAAGGAAAGAACTTATTGAGGAGTACGAAAAAATATGTACTGACTCCAAAACATTTGGAGGCTTTGAAGAACTCATAAGATTCATTAAAGATAATAATAAAAAGTGGGGGATAGTTACAAATAAACCTAAATTCCTCACTGATAAAATCTCAAATTTTTATAAATGGGATGAAATGGCAGATATAGTTATCTCTCCAGAAGATGTTGAGAACAGACGAAAACCCGATCCAAGCGGCATAAATTTAGCCATGAAGAAGTTAAATTGTTCTCCTGAAAATACTCTTTTTTTTGGAGACCATTTCAAAGATTTTGAGGCATCAAAACGTGCGAAAACCTCATTTATATTTGCAAAATATGGTTATCATAATAACTCCATTAAAGATGAGGATTTAAACGATGTTGTTAATATTAAATCCCTAAGAGAGATTCTTGATTAAGTTATCAATTTCTTTTTGGCTCAGTTCCTTATAGGAGCCCTGCTTTAACGTAGAGGGTAAAAAAATATTTGCGTATCTTACTCTCTTGAGACGACTTACTTCATAGCCTAATGCATTCCATAACTTTCTGACTTCTCTATTTTTTCCCTCTTGTATAACAAGAGCAAACCAAGAGTGGGATTTGGTTATCCTGCCTTCAACTAAATCATTGAATTTCATTCTATTTCCATCTATTTGAATACCTTTTTTTAATTTGTCTATATCAGCCGGTTCAACTTCTCCCCTTACACGAGCAATATATTCTCTATCAAGCATTGATGAGGGATGCATCAGTTGATTGGCAACTTGCCCATTATTTGTAAGCAAAAGAAGGCCAGAGGTGTTTAAGTCCAATCTACCGACTGATATCCATCTGAAGTTTTTTTCAGGTGGCAACAAATCAAATATTTTTTTCTTAGGGCTTTTTTCTGATCTAGAACATTCAAACCCTTCAGGTTTGTTTAAAGCTAATATTCTTAACTTATTGTTAACATTAAGAGTAATTTTTTTTCCATCAAGGAAAATTTGATCATCTCTTGAAATTTTCTCTCCAAGCTTGGCGAGTCTATCGCCAACAAAGATTCTTTTTTCTTGAATGAACTTTTCTATCTGTCGTCGAGATGCAATGCCTGAATCGGAAAGAACCTTTTGGATTCTTTCTTTCACTGGATTATCTCATTTCCCTCAATGGAATTTTGGTCTGGATCCTCCAAAGGTAATGGGATGGTAGATTCAGAAGAAATATTTATTTCAGGTAAAGAAGGCAAATCCGATAGTTTCTTGAGCCCTAGGTCATCAAGAAACTCTTTTGTAGTCCCTAGCAAACTTGGTTTTCCTGGAACATCTCTAAAACCGACAACTTTAATCCATCCCTTTTCAAATAAATTCTTAATTAAATTACTGCTTACTGAAACTCCTCTAACTTCCTCTATCTCACTTCTTGTTATGGGCTGCTTGTAGGCTATCAAAGTTATCGTCTCCATTAACGCTCTGGAATATCTTTGATTCTTCTCTTGCCAAATTTTAGCAATGTAAGGAGCATAAGCTTGATCAACCTGAAGTCTAAATCCACTTGCAACCCTAGATAAAGTAAAAGAATTATTTTGAGAATTTTGCTCAATCAAATCTAAAGCGTCTTTAAATTCTGAATGAGATGGTTTTTCTTCTTCGTCGAATAGGTTAGTGATCTCTTTTTCGCTTAAAGGTCTGCCAGACGATAGAAGTATCGCCTCAATAATTTTTGAAAGTGTGATCGCATTCATTTAGTGGACGCCTGTAATTTTTTTTGAAAGATGGATTTTTCCGAAAGGTTCGTTTTGAATCCCTTTAATTAGTGAATCTTTAAGCAACTCCATGATTGCTAACAAGACAACTGCAACGCCCATCTTTCCTTCTGACTTCTTTATCAAATCATTGAAAGCTATCAAGTCACTTTTTTGGAGTAATTCAAGAATTTCGGTCATCCTTTCTCTTGTAGAAAGTTCTTCGAAATCAATAACATGACTTTTATTAAGACTTATTCTTTCTTTAAGCTCATTAAAAATAAGCACTAAGTCTTCTCCGGTAATTTTTGGTTTTTCTTTTGATGCTTCAAATTCAGGTTTTGCTGCACTAGCGAGATAAAAATCTCTGTTTACCATTGGAATATCATTTAAGCTTTCAGATGCTTTTTTATATCTCTCGTATTCTTGAAGTCTTCTAATTAATTCTGATCTCGGATCGTCTTCTATCTCATCATCTTCAGATAGTGAAGGTAGCAAAATCCTTGATTTTATTTCTGCAAGATAAGCAGACATGACTAGGTATTCACCAGCCAAATCAAACTGAAGTTCTTCCATTAGGTTTATGTATGAAATATATTGATCAGTAATCAAAGAAACATCTATGTTGGCAATATCAAGGTTCTGCTTTTTAATAAAATATAAAAGGAGGTCTAACGGGCCTTGAAATGAATCTAAAAATATTCTTAGAGAATTAGGTGGGATGTATAAATCTTCGGGAAGGTCAGATATATTCTCGCCTTGCAATTTTAGAGGCAATTCTTGTTGTTCAGCTTTATTGATGTCTTTTATTGTATCCACAGCTGTTTTGAGCGAATTATAGCTCAATTGCCTTCAAAAGCACAAAATGTAGTGATTTTTTCTAATAACAACCCTATATGTTGGGTTTCCATGAATTGGTAATAGGATATCTTCTACCCTTGTCAAAATTTCTATCGGATATTTTCACTCCCAATGGAGCCTGTCTTCTTTTGTACTCATTAAAATCAATGAGTCCAATTATTTTTTCTACAGTCTTTTTATCAAAACCTTCTTGAATTATCTCTTTTACGGAAAAATCTTTTTCTACGTAAAGTTCTATTATTGGATCCAATATTTCATAATCTGGCAGGGAATCAGAATCTTTCTGATCTGGAGCTAGTTCGGCGCTTGGAGGTCTTGTAATAATTCTTTCTGGAATCACTTCATTTAATCCATTCCTATATTTTGTTAGTTCATAAACTAATGTCTTTGACACATCTTTTAAAACTGCAAATCCTCCTGCAGTGTCGCCGTATAACGTCGAGTAGCCAACTGCAGTTTCACTTTTATTTCCTGTTGTGAGAACTAATAAACCGTCTTTATTTGAAATTGCCATCAAAGTCACTCCTCTGATTCTTGACTGCAAATTTTCTTCGGTTTTATCAATTTTTTTATTGTTAAAAATTTCAGAGAGCTTGCTCATATGAGCGTCATAAACCATCTCTATTGGGATTTCTTGATGATTAATTTTTAAATTCTTTGCCAAAAGTGCAGCATCATTGATGCTTATGTCTGCAGTATATTTAAAAGGCATCATAATCGTTCTAACTTTATCTGAACCAAGCGCATCTGTTGCAATCGTTGCTGTCAAAGCAGAGTCAATGCCACCAGATGAACCAATTAGCACTCCTTTGAAGTTATTTTTTTCTACGTAGTCTTTAGTAGCCAGAACTAATGAATCGTAAAGATCTTTCAATCTGTTAGATGTTTTTTCTTTGATTGAACTTTTGTTTATTTCTTCATGGTTAAATTGAATAGAGTCAGTTGCAAAGCTTTTAAGTTCAATAGTCACATCCCCTTGCTTATTGACTACCGAGGACGTGCCATCAAAAACCAGTTCATCTTGCCCGCCAGTTTGATTTACGTAAATCAAAGGAATGTTTAATTTTTCTGAGATCTTGGCAAAAACATTGCCTCTCTCTTCTTTCTTGTTGGTAGTAAATGGTGAAGCACTCAGATTTATGAGAAGGTCCAAATTATTTTCTTTTTGCAAATCTATAAATCCTTCATCCCAAATGTCTTCGCAAATTGAAAGTCCTACTTTGAGATCGTCAAATTGAAAAAAATTCTTGGAGCTACCATTAGAAAAATATCTCTTTTCATCGAATTCGATGTAGTTTGGAAGAACATGTTTATCATAGATTTGAATGATTCCAGACTTGTCGAGTAAAGCAGCAGAATTGTATCTTTTGCCTTCTTTCCATGTTGGTAGTCCAATTAAAACTTTTGATTTTTTTATTATTGATGACAAATTTTCAACACTTTTTTGTGCAGAAATAAGAAAATCCTCTCTCAATAATAAATCTTCTGGAGGATAGCCTGTAATAAAGAGCTCACTAAACACAATTAGATCTGAACCAGATGATTCAAATTTCAAAATATAATCTCTTGCTATAGAAGTATTTCCTTCTATGTCACCAACAACGGGATTTTCCTGTACTAGAGAAATTTTCACTGTATATTTAGATTAAAACCTTTAAATTGAAGAGATTATATATAAAATGCTTTCACTTAAAAGATTATGCAATATTTAACAGACAATACTAGGATTAAAGGGCTTTTGGAGGTCACACCTCCAATCAAGCTAATTGACAAGTTACCGCTGTCTTCAAAAGCATCAAAGCTGGTTTACGAATCAAGAAATGAACTTTCCTCAATTCTTAAGCAAGAAGATGACCGTTTGTTAGTTGTAGTAGGTCCTTGTTCAATTCATGACCCAAAGGCTGCCTTAGAATATGCACAAAAATTAAAGCCACTTGCTGATGCTTTATCGAAAGAACTCAAAATAGTGATGAGAGTTTATTTTGAAAAACCTAGAACCACAATTGGATGGAAAGGTTTGATAAATGATCCAGATATTGATAACAGTTTCAATATCAATAAAGGACTGAAAACTGCTAGGAAACTTCTTTTAGAAATAAATGAATTAGGATTGCCTGCGGGAACAGAATATCTCGATATTATCACTCCGCAATATATCTCTGATTTAATAACTTGGGGGGCCATTGGAGCTAGAACCACTGAGAGTCAAATTCATAGAGAATTAGCCTCAGGTTTGTCTTGTCCTGTTGGCTTTAAAAATAGTACTAATGGTTCAGTCAAAGTAGCTGTTGATGCTTTAAAGGCCGCTAGTCATTCACATATCTTCCTCTCAATCACCAAAGAGGGTAAATCAGCTATCTTCAACTCGGCGGGCAATCAAGATTGTCATGTAATCCTTAGAGGAGGAAGCGAACCTAATTACAAAGACAAAGATATAAAAGAAACATCAAAAATACTTAAAGAAAATGGACTGATAGATTCCGTCATGGTTGATATGAGTCATGGGAATAGCAGCAAACAATTCAAAAAACAGCTAATAGTAAATCAAGACCTTTGTAACCAAGTATCATCTGGATCTAAAAATATCATTGGAGTTATGATTGAAAGCAATTTAATTGAGGGAAACCAAAGCTCTGATAAAAAAGATAAGCTCGAATACGGACAAAGTATCACCGATGCCTGTGTGGGTTGGGAAGATACAGAAGTTATGCTGAACTTGCTTTCAAGTGCTGTCAAAAATCGAAGACAGAATATGAAGGTTTCAGCATAAATGTCTGAAAAGAAATACTCGTTCTCAAAAGAAATTGCTGAATCTCTTGGTATTAATGAAGCAATAATTCTAGATTTTTTTCAAAATAATCCAAAAAACTTTTCCTTAGAAACTTTGAAGAATGAGTTAGGGTTCCTTGATGTTTCGCAAATAGAAAATTCTTATAAAAAACTAAACAATTTAGGCCTTTTCAAGATTATTCCTACAAAAGACAATTCGTCAGAGCCAGATGAGACCATGAATTTTTATCCCAGTGAAGATTTGGTTAAGCAGGCGTGCAATTTAGGAATTGAAGAGGATTTCTTAGGAGATCAGTTACCAAGTTTTAATTTATTTTGGAAAGGAAAAGATTTAAAGCCACATTTAAAGGAGTCAAAATTTCTTCAATATGCTTTAAAAAATTGGAGAGAAAAGGAAAAAATTGAATATCAAGAATCGAAAAAAGTTATTATAGATAGCAACTGGCGGCCTTCAGAAGATGCAATATCTATTCTTAAAAGTCTAGACATAAATGATTCTTTCATTGAGAGCCTTCTGCCAGAATTTATTTTATTTTGGAAAGAGAAAAGAATTAAATCCAATTCTTGGAATTCTACTTTTTTAAATCATGTAAAAAAACAATGGGCAAGAAAGAACTTTAAGCTTGATAGTTATAAAGAAAATCATCCTATGTCAAAAAATTGGGCCCCCAGTGAGGATTGCATGAAGGTATTGGAGGTGACAAATATTCCCGTTGATTTTATAGAATCAAAATTACCTGAATTTAGACTTTATTGGATTGATGCAGGAGAAATTTCTGCAAACTGGAATAATAAATTTATAAACTTTGTAAAAAACTCCTGGGAAAAAGATTCAAAAAAAAGTTCCAATATATTGGAAAGGCTTGCTAACACTGAATGGGCGAAAAAATAAAAATTCCTAATAACCACATAGAGTTGGTTAATCTAATTTTTGCTCAATTGGAAATCACCTATCACAATCAATTTCATAAAGCTTTTAAGGATGAAATTAGTTTAAATTTAGCAAAACAATTATGGCTAAAAAAATTAGAAATATTCTCTCTGGATTTAATATTTGAAGCAATTGATGAATTAACTTCAAAATCAAAATTTCTTCCGTCGTTAAGTCAAACTCTAGAAGGAATAAAAAACCATTATTTAAAAAAAGAAGGAATTAAATCTATTGAATCTGCTTTTGCTGAGGCTTGCTTAGGATCAGATGATCCTGAAAATTTCAAATGGTCACATCCTTTAGTATATGAAACAGCTAAAAATTTTGGTTGGGCCGATCTAAGACGCTCAGAAGAGAAAATAGGTTTTGAAAAGTTTCAATCTCTCATGTCCGATTCGATAAAAGATTATCTTAGCGATGCCAGTAATTTTTATCTTCCAGAGTTAAATGTAACTGAGGAAAGAAAAACAAATTTATCTCAGCAAGAACAAATTCAACTCCTTGAAAAATTAAAAGAAAAGCATTCATATTGATAATTGACATATAAACTGTCATAAGATAAAAAGCGTATATTATTTGGCTAAGTTGATATAATCCTTTTCGTCTCCATATTAAATACATGAAATTTTTGAGCTCAATCTTAAAATCCATCCTTTCAGTATCAAATCTTCAATCTGCTGGAATATTCCTTTTTTTTGCTTCTATATGGATGATTTCCGGATTTTTTGTTGAGAATGAAATACCAACTAAGCAGATAGTTTTAGAAGAGACGACTGTTAGAGTGATGAAACAATCAGCACAACCTTTCTCAAGAAATATTATTCTAAAAGGCTCAGCAGAAGCAGACAAAAATGTTCAACTTAGAGCAGAAACATCCGGTCAAGTAATTAGCCTCCCAGTCGCACAAGGTCAATTTGTCAAAAAAGGCAGTCCAATATGTCAAATCTTTGTCGGAGACAAAGACGAAGTGGCAAAAGAAGCTTCTTTGAATTACGAAACTGCCAAAAAACTTTTTGATGAGGGTCTCTATTCCAACAGTCAACTTCAAGCAGCAAAAGCAAGATACGAGCGAGCTTTCCAAGATCTAGATTTTGCCTCTGTTAAGGCGCCTTTTGATGGGATAGTAGATAGAATAGATCTTGATGTAGGTGACTTCTTACCAAGACAAGGCATTTGCGCTACAGTTTTAGATCTAAATCCAATTCTCATTTCTGCAGAAATTTCTGAAAATGACATGTCAGAAATCTCTCTAGATTCTTTAGCAAAAGTTGAATTAAATAATGGACAAGTCTTTGAGGGTGAAGTTAAATTTATTTCTTCATCAGCAAATCCACTTACTAGAACATTCAGAGTAGAGATATCTGTTCCTAATCCAGAATCAGATATAAAGGATGGTATGACAGCTGAGGTATCCCTCAAAGGTATAGAAAGAATTGCTCATTTGGTTCCGGTGTCCATTCTCAGGCTAGATAACCGAGGAAATTTAGGAATTAGGACGATCGATACGGATGGTCTCGTGGCTTTTAAAGAGGTCGACATTATTGAGGATACTGGTGTAGGAGCATGGATTACTGGCCTAGAGACTATTTCAACCATCATCACAGTTGGTCAGGATTATGTTTCACAGGGTGAAAAAGTTGGAATTGCCTTAGATACAAGATTCGATAGCTTGAATGAAAGGATTAATTGATTTTTTTGTAGATCGCTACAGAACCACATTAACAATGATGTTTCTAGTTTTAACACTAGGAATGTACTCCTATAGTCAAATCCCAAATGCTTCGGAACCTGATATTGATGTTCCTTTCGTAATTGTTTCCACTTTCTATGAGGGAGTTTCTCCTGAAGATGCTGAAAGATTAATTTCCAGACCTATTGAAAAAAGACTCTTAACAGTCGAGGATGTTAAAGGCGTTCAGTCATACAGTAGATTGAATTTTTCTACTGTTATTGTTGAATTTCCAAATGATTTTGATCCTGATACAGCCAAAACTAATATTAGAGATGCGGTAGATGAAATTGCATTTAAGTTACCCGCAGAGGCTGAAGAACCAACGGTAAGTAACTTTAACTTTGCTCTTGTGCCGATTATGAGAGTCAACTTAGTTTCTAATGAACTTTCCAAAAGAGAATTGAATTTTATCGCTAAGGATTTGCAATCAGATATTGAAGCTATACCTTTGGTTTTGGAAGCTAATGTAGTTGGTGTTCCTGAAGATTTACTAGAAGTAGAAGTTGATAGAACCAGACTGGAAAGTTTTGGTATTACTGCTCAAGATTTTTACAACGCTATTTCACAAAATAACAGGGTTATTCCTGCTGGAATAATTAATACCGGAACAGGTACATTTGCTGTAAAAGTGCCCTCTATTTTTGAGGAAGTTAATGACGTCAGAAAAATTCCTTTAATAAAGAGAGATAACGCGGTAATCAGAATTGAAGATGTTGCTTCAATAAGAAGGTCCTTCAAGGATCAACAAAGTTTTGCAAAAGTTAATGGAAAAAATACTGTCTCAGTTGAAGTTGTAAAAAAAACAGATGCTAATGAACTTGATGCTGTTGAATTGATAAATAATCTTTTAGCAGAAAAAAATGAACGTTATCCCCCTTCTCTTGAAATTGTTGTAACCGAAGATAGAACAGCTTGGAATACTGTAATGTTGAAAGAGCTTATGGGAAATGTGGTTACTGCATTGGTTTTGGTGATGGCGGTAGCACTCGCAACTATGGGTATACGGTCTTCTTTGATGGTAGGAGCTGCAATACCATTGTGCTTCTTTTTTGGCATGATTATCCTGAATGCCTACGGAACTTCTTTCAATTTTTTAGTTTGTTTTGGTATTTTAATTTCTCTCGGCATGTTGATAGATGGAGCAGTAGTTGTAATCGAATTCGCAGACCGAAAAATGGCTGAGGGACTTGATAAAACCACTGCTTACAAATTGGCAGCTAGAAGAATGTTTTGGCCGGTAATTGCCTCGAATCTAACGACTCTTGCTGCGTTTTTCCCTTTATTATTCTGGGATTCTTTATCAGGCTCTTTTTTAAGAACTTTAATCGTCACAGTTTTTGCGGTTCTCGGAGGTTCTCTTATATATGCTCTGCTTTTTACGCCAGCAATTGGATCTTTATTTGGAAGCATAGGCAATCGAAGCCAAGAATCTATTCAAAACACATCAAAGTTAGAAAATGGGGATCCAACGGAACTTCCTGGAATTACTGGTTCTTATGCAAGAACCCTAAATTTCATCCTTGAGAGGCCTCTGCAAGTTTTATTTTTTACCATTCTATTGGTTTACACAATTTTCTTACTTCAAGGACGTCATGGGGCGGGCTCAACTTTTTTCGTTGATGGAGAACCGACCTTTTTAAGCGTTAATATTGAAGCAAGGGGAAACCTAAATGCTCCTGAAAAATTAGAATTAATGGAACAGATTGAAAATGAGATGGTTAAAATACCTGAAATTCTCAGACTTTCAATGTATACAAAAGGAGAGTCAGTAGGCGATCCCAGAAGCAGAGGTTCCTCTGATGGTATCGGAGGCTTTTTGGTTGAACTGCCATTCTTGGATGAGGATATTTTGCCAGGCGGAAGGGATGGCTATGAAGTTCTGGATAGTTTGAGAAATATGGAAAAAGACTTCCCGGGACTGAAATTTGTTATAAGAAGAGAGGAAGGTGGTCCTCCAGTTAATTCCCCAATTGAAATAGACGTTTCTGGAAGAGACTCTCAAGTTGTCTTCGAAGCTACTCTCGCCTTAGAAGAATTTATGAAAAATTCTATTGAAGGTGTGGATAATGTAAAGACCACTATACCAGTGAGAAAAATTGAATGGTCTGTGGATATAGATAAAGAGAAGGCATCTTTATTTGGCGTATCAACTACAGAAATAGGTGCAGCCGTTCAATTTCTTACAAACGGACTTAAGCTCGGCGAGTACAGGCCCGAAGACGTTGATGATGAAGTTGAGATTAGAGTTAGGTACCCTGAGTCTGAAAGGCGGATAAATCAGTTAGGTCAATTAAATATTCCAACCAGACAAGGATTAATGCCTTTAAGCAGTTTTGTTGAAATAAACCCTAAATTTGATGTCCCTTCTATAAGAAGAGTTGATGGAGAGAGAGCGTTTACTGTCACGGCAGATTATCTTGAAAATGCCGTACCTTCCTTGGTAACTCAACAAATTGATGAATGGATTGATGAGAACATTGAGTTCCAAAATATAAACTTTATTTTTGGTGGTGAGCAAGAAGAAGTTGAAGATGCTGCATCATTTTTTGCTTTGGCTGGAATAATCTCTATTTTCTTAATGGCTATGCTTTTGGTTACTCAACTGAATAGCTTTTATCAAGCATTCGTTATAGTTTTTGCGATCATATTGTCTACTGCGGGCGTTCAACTAGGATTATTCCTAACACAATCTATTACCAGTGTGTTGTTCACAGGATTATCTGTTGTAGCTTTGGCGGGGATAGTTGTAAACAATAATATAGTTCTGGTGGATACTTATAATGTCCTAAAACGCAACTCAATTAATTTGAAAGAGAAAGATATTCTAATTAGAACTTGTGCTCAGAGGTTAAGGCCCGTTTTCCTTACTTCCTTCACTACGGTGGTTGGACTATTACCTCTTGCAAGCAGTATCGGTGTCGACTTCATATCAAGAGAAATTGGATTGGGTGGAAGAGTAGCAGTTTATTGGCAACCTCTTGCCTTTGGCTTAGTTTGGGGCTTATCTTTTGCTACTATACTAACTCTCTTTGTGACCCCAGCATGGCTGATTTTGCCTTCCAGGCTTAAAGAAATTTTTTCAAAATTTGAAATGTTTAGTAAAAAAGTAAATGTCCAGCAACAGTAAAAAGAAATCCCTTAATTTTGAATCTACTCTCAGCGAAATAGAGAAAATTATCGAGAGCTTGGAAGAAGGAAACTTATCTTTGGAAGATTCAATAGAAGCTTATGAGAAAGGCATATCTCTAACTAAAGCTTGTCAAAAAATGCTCTCGGATGCAGAGTTAAAAATTAAAAAATTATCCTCTAAAGAAGGAGAAGATGTTTCTTTTGAGGATATATCGAATGATTGATGATTTCTCTTTTCTGGAAAAAAATCAAAAAAGAATTGAGAAGGCTTTAAATAAAGCATTGCCTGCAAAAGATTTTTCAAATATCACAGAGGCTATACATTATTCTGTTCTAGATGGCGGTAAAAGAATAAGACCGCAACTAATATATCTTGTTGCAGATTCCCTTAATTTAAATCTCAAAGATGAAACCATTGATGCTATGGCAGCATCTGGAGAACTAATTCACTGTTACTCTTTGATCCATGATGATCTGCCTGCCATGGACAACGATGATTTGAGAAGAGGCAAACCTTCCTGTCACATAAAATTTGGTGAGGCATCAGCTATTCTTGCGGGCGATGCTATCCAACCTCTGGCACTGGAAATAATTACTGACATTGATGATCCTAATTTATCTGCTGAAACCAAAATAAAAATTATTAGTATTTTTTCAAAGGCTTGTGGTCCCTTTGGAATGGTAGAAGGGCAAAATAGAGATATTAAATCTGAAAATATTAATATCTCTCTGGAAGAACTGGATAAGATTCATATTCTAAAGACAGGCAAATTAATTTCTGCCTGCGTTCATGCCACTTGTCTTTTGAAGGAAGACTTACCTGAAAATGATATGAAAGCATTCATTAAGTTTGCAGAATGTATTGGTCTAGCTTTTCAGATAAAAGATGATATTTTAGATTGCACCTCATCAACAGAAGATCTTGGCAAGCCAGCAAATTCCGACGAAAATTTAAAAAAAAATACATATCCAAAATTAATTGGTATAGAAGAATCTAATTCAAGAGCAGACTCTTTATGCAATGAAGCTATTCAGTGTTTAAACTCTCTCCCTTACAATACTGAAAAATTAATTAAATTATCAAAATTCATAGTTGAGAGAACACATTAAAATAGAGTGAAAATATTTGATTCCATTCCAGATAAATGCCCTGAAACAACTTTACTAGATAGAGTAAATTCACCTTCAGACTTAAAACAGCTTAAAGAAAATCAATTAGGAGATTTCTGTGATGAACTTAGAGAATTTCTTCTATACACAGTTGGACAAACGGGTGGACATTTCGGGGCTGGATTAGGTGTTGTAGAGCTAACCGTTGCTCTTCATTATGTCTTCGATTCTCCTAAAGATAAGATAGTTTGGGATGTTGGTCATCAAACCTATCCTCATAAAATTATTACTGGGAGAAAAAGCTTGATGTCATCCATGCGACAAAAAAATGGTTTACACCCCTTCCCATCAAGAGAAGAAAGCATCTTTGATACTTTCGGTGTAGGTCATTCAAGTACTTCTATTAGCGCCGCTCTTGGTATGACAGTCGGTTCAAATGAAAAAGCTATAGCAGTTATAGGCGACGGTGCATTAACTGCCGGTATGGCGTTTGAAGCCTTGAGTCATTCTGGCAATCTAAATAAGGATTTGTTGGTAATCCTTAATGATAACAATATGTCAATTTCGAAAAATATTGGCGGGTTATCTAATTACCTGGCAAGAATTTGGTCGAGTCGATGGTATACGCAGATAAGAGAGGGAGGGAAAATGGCGCTAAGATTGATACCTTCTGCAAGAAACTTTGCTAGTAAAGCTGAAGAGCATATCAAAGGAATGGTTGCACCAGGAACATTATTCGAAGAACTTGGCTTTAACTATGTTGGACCCATGGATGGGCATAACGTTAAAGAAATAATAAGAACTTTAAGAAATCTTAATGATACCTCTGGTCCTAAGCTTCTTCATTTGATTACTAAAAAAGGAAAAGGATTTAAACCCGCAGAGGACGATCCAATTGGATTCCACGCGATCACAAAAATGGAAAATCCTAATTCATCAAAGAAGAAAAATGTTGGTATGAAATATTCAGATGTTTTTGGATCTTGGCTAACTTCAAAAGCAAATGTTGATACTTCACTTGTTGCAATCACTCCAGCTATGAAAGAGGGTTCAGGGATGGTTGAGTTTGCGGATAAATTTCCATCGCGTTTCTATGATGTAGCAATCGCTGAACAACATGCTATGACTTTTGCTGCTGGACTTGCCTGCGAAGGGAAAAAACCTGTCCTGGCTATATACTCTACCTTTTTACAAAGGGCATATGATCAATTAATCCATGATGTAGCAATTCAAAACCTTGATCTTTTAATTGCTATTGATAGAGCTGGATTAGTTGGCGAGGATGGGGCAACGCATTCTGGCATATTTGATTTATCTTTCATGAGGTGTATTCCTAACTTGATTGTTATGACTCCCTCTTCTGAAGCGGAATGTTGGAGGTTGTTGGAAACCGGTTATAATTTTGAAGGTCCGGCTGCAGTTAGATATCCCAAAGGCTTTGGATCAGGAACAGATCTACCTGATGAATTTGAAGAAATTGAGATTGGAAAAGCAAAAGAAATCAAGTTTTCTGAGTCGAATAAAATTTCTATCTTAAATTTTGGCTCTATGTTGTCACTCTCAGATGAAATAAGTAAAGATTTGGATGCAAATTTGATAGATATGAGATTTGTTAAACCGTTAGATACTGAATGCATTATCAAGTGCGCAAATCACTCTGATTTGCTTGTAACTCTAGAAGATAATGTCGTTGCCGGAGGTGCTGGTTCAGCCATAAATGAATTTATTGCAGAAGAAGATATTAAAGTTAAGGCAATAAATTTTGGAATTTCTGATGATTTTCCTTCGATCGGAGGCATATCTGAACAGAGGGAAGATTATCAATTAGATAGAGATAAAATAGTAAGGAAAATTAAAGAAAAATTAAGTAAGTAACAAGTAAAAACAAATAAATACAAGAAAACTCAAAAATCCTGCAATCAAATCATCTAAAAAAACTCCAAATCCATTTTTTAAATTATGATCTATGTAAGAAATAGGCCAGGGCTTGACTATGTCAAAAGCTCTAAAAAGTGCAAAACCTACAAAATAACCAAATATTTCATCTGAAATGATACTCACCAAGAATAAGGTGAGCAGCATTCCGCCCATTTCATCGGAAACTATTCTTGAGTCATCCTTTATGTCTGCATCTTTCGAGGCAACTATGCATGAAGTCAAAAATATTATTAACAAGGAAGAGATGAAGATAAATAGATGTAAGAGTTCATCTATAAAACCTTCTACAATAATAAATAAAATTAAGGCGACAGTTGATCCCCAAGTTCCCGGAGCAATTCTAATTAGTCCTGAACCGAAGCCTACAGCGATAAAGTGGAATATATTCCTTATATTAGGAAAATTATTTTTCTCCATGATTCCAACCCCTCTTACTTGGAAATTGTACTTCTTCATTATTGAGGAAGTATTTAATTTCATCATTTCTTTTAGTTTGTCCAATCAAGTTAACCTTAATTCCGGAGTTAACAGAAAGTTTAATAATTTTCTTATGATATTTTTTATCTGCTGTAAAAATCAATTCCAAGTCATCTCCAAATGTAAAATCTTGAAGAGATGACTTATCAACTCTGGGAATCTCATCAAGATAGATTACTGCTCCTTGATTGCTAGGAATTAGGATTTTTTCCAAGTCTGCAATAAATCCATCTGAAACATCGATGCATGATGATGCATACTGTGAAATGGAATTAGAAATTTCTAATCTCAGCTTAGGAAAAATAAATCTTTTTACATTTTTTTTTCTGTAAATATTTTTATTAAAATTTTTTTTAATTTCTTCTAAACCTTTTCTAGCAAGCCCCAATTCTCCAGTTAAATAAATATTTTGATTGTGTTTAGCACCAGATCTCGAAAGATGATTGTTTTTCTTTGTTTCTCCAGATACCGAGACAGTCACAGACTTTTGACTTGTTTTTATTAAATCGCCACCAATTAAAGGGACACTTAATAAGTTTGATACTTTATTTAAGCCTTTTGAAAAGTCATTTATGAATTTCTCATCAAAATCACAAGCAAGAGCAACACTAAACCAAAGAGGTCTAGCTCCCATTGCTGAAATGTCACTAAAAGAGCGCAGAACTGATCTTGTTGCTATAAATTCGGGTGGTAAAGATTTAGGAAAATGAATTCCTTCGTAATTTTGATCAATCGAGTAACAGAGATTGTTTTTGCTCTTGAAAACAGCTGAATCATCACCGGAACCTAGAATAAAAATTTTTTTAGATAAAAATTTTGATCCAATATTTTTAAAATATTTATCAATTAAAAAAAATTCGTCTACCTGTGACATTTACAGATAGACGAATTTAACTTTTTTATTAAGAATTGTAGGCTTCAAATAGACCAGTAGCACCCATTCCGCCACCAACACACATGGTGACAATACCGTATTTGCCGCCTCGTCTATTTAGCTCCCTAGCGACATGTCCTACCTGTCTAGAACCGGTCATTCCAAAAGGATGGCCAATAGAGATAGATCCACCATTTACATTAAGCTTTTCAGTAGGTAGTCCGAGGGTATCTCTTATGTATACTACTTGAGAGGCAAAAGCTTCATTAAGTTCCCATAAGTCAATATCTTCGATAGATAGATTAGCTGATTTCAACAGCTTAGGTATTGAATAAACTGGACCAATTCCCATTTCATCTGGTTGACAACCCACAACAGTAAAGCCTCTAAAATAGAGTTTAGGCTCCAAGCCAAGTTCTTTAGCTTTATCTTCGCTCATGACTAAAGTCACAGATGCACCATCAGATAACTGGGAGGAATTACCAGCAGTAACAGAACCGTTTTCAGGATCAAAAACGGGCTTCAAAGATGAAAGACCTTCAATAGTAGTTTCTGGTCTATTACAATCATCTCTGTCTACAGTAACTTCAACATCTTTCTCTTCACCAGTTTCCTTGTTGACGAGTTTCATAACAGTATCCATTGGAATAATTTCATCGTCGTAAAAACCGGATTCTTGAGCTGCTGCGGTTCTAAGCTGACTGGATAAAGCGTACTCATCTTGAGCCTCCCTAGTGACGTTGTATCTTTTCGCTACACACTCAGCTGTCTGACCCATGGCATGATAAATTCCTGGTACGTCTTCAGCTAACTTATCGTTAACATACATATGCATGTTAGTTTGGCCTTGAGTAGTACTTATTGATTCTACCCCTCCTGCCATTATGCAGTCTGAAAAACCACTGGCAACTTGATTAGCAGCCATTGCTACGGTTTGTAAACCTGATGAACAGTATCTATTAACTGTTGTTCCGCCAACCTCAATTGGAAGATCTGATAATACTGCGACATTTCTTGCTATGTTATGACCTTGAGCACCTTCAGGCGCTCCGCATCCTAAAATCATATCCTCTACCATTTCAGGTTTTAGTGATGGATTTCTTTCTAAAAGTGCATTCACTAAGTGAGCAGTCATATTGTCAGCTCTTGTTTGGTTGAACCCCCCTCTGAAGGACTTAGCTAAACCAGTCCTAACACTATCAACGATTACTACGTTTCTCATAAATTCTCCTTAAATTAATTGAACCGTAAAATAAAACAAATATAAATTTTACTTATTTTTATTTGACGAAAGCATATACTAATCTAGTTTTTAAGAAAGTATAAGTAATTCTTCCTGCAAATTTATGAATAGAAAACAAAGGGCTGTTTTTATTGCTAATAGGTTGCAGGAAATGTATCCCAATCCTAGGGTACCTTTAAATCATAAAAATTCATTTACTCTTTTAATTGCTGTCCTACTAAGCGCTCAATGTACTGATGAAAGAGTCAATATTGTAACTAAAGAACTTTTTAAAGTTGCTTCTTCTCCAGAAAAAATGCTGTCTCTTGGCCATGACAAGATATACAACTACATAAAAAGTTGTGGGCTTGCCCCCAAGAAAACTAAGGCGATAGTTGAAACTTCAAAAATATTAATAGATCAGCACAACTCTAAAGTTCCAAAAGATATAAAGGCATTAGAAAATCTTCCAGGAGTTGGGCATAAGACTGCATCTGTAGTTTTGAATCAGGCTTTTGGAATAGAGACATTTCCAGTAGATACTCATATTCATAGATTGGCACAAAGGTGGGATCTTACAAATGGTAAATCCGTAGTACAAACTGAAAAAGATTTGAAAAATCTCTTTGACAAATCACTTTGGGGCAAATTGCACATACAAATCATTTTGTATGGAAGACAATTTTGTACTGCCAGGGGATGCGATGGAACCATATGTTTCATGTGTACCGAATTATTTCCAAAAAGAAAGAAGAAGGTTATAACCAATAAAGCTTAGAAAATTTGCTTTAGAAGCTATAATTTGAATATGTATACAGAAAATTTATCTATTCAATCTTTTGATGAAGAACTTTGGAGTTCTTTAGAAAATGAAAAAAAACGTCAAGAAGAACACATAGAACTTATAGCTTCTGAAAATTATACTTCGCCAAGAGTCTTGGAAGCTCAAGGTTCTGTTCTTACAAATAAATATGCTGAAGGATATCCTGGAAAAAGATACTACGGAGGATGTGAATATGTTGATGTTGCAGAACAACTTGCTATTGATAGAGCAAAAGAACTGTTCGGAGCTGATTATGCCAATGTGCAACCTCATTCTGGGGCAAGTGCTAATGCGGCAGTTTTCTTAGCTTTATGTGATGCTGGAGATAAAGTACTTGGAATGAGTCTTGATCAGGGAGGTCATTTAACGCATGGCGCTAAAGTAAATTTTTCTGGAAAAATTTACGAGTCATTCAGTTATGGTTTGGATGAAAGTGGAGATATTAATTACGACGAGGTGCAAGCTTTAGCTGATGAACATAACCCCAAAGTTATTATCTCTGGATTTAGTGCATTTTCTGGGATTATTAAATGGGATAGGTTCAGGGAAATAGCCGATTCAGTTGGAGCTTATCTACTAGCAGATATGTCACATGTATCTGGATTAGTGGCTGCAGGAATTTATCCCTCGCCAGTTCCTTATGCAGATGTTGTAACAACCACTACTCATAAAACACTTGTAGGTCCCAGGGGTGGACTTATTTTGGCTAAAGAAAATGAGGATATTCACAAAAAATTAAATTCAGCACTTTTTCCTGGCTCTCAGGGAGGGCCTTTAATGCATGTGATTGCAGCAAAGGCAGTATGTTTCAAAGAAGCAATGGAACCTGAATTCAAAGAATATCAAAATCAAGTTCTTAAAAATGCGCAATACTTGAGTAAAAAAATTATGGAGAAAGGTATCGATATTGTCTCCAATGGAACAAATAATCATATGTTTCTAGTCAATCTTGTAAGTAAAGAGCTTACAGGAAAGGAAGTTGATAATGCGTTAGGTAGAGCCAACATAACTGTTAATAAGAATGCCGTACCAAATGATCCAAAATCTCCTTTTGTTACCTCAGGAATACGAATTGGAACTCCAGCTGTTACAAGAAGAGGCTTTAAAGAAGATGAAATGGATATTCTTTCAGATTGGATTTCTAATATAATTTTAGATGTGAAAAACGATAATTTAATAGAAAGCACAAAATCAGAGGTAAAAGATCTTTGTGCTGCCTTCCCCGTTTATGAATCATCTAAAATTAATCCATGAAGTGCCCTTTTTGCTCATACGAAGAAAGCAAAGTAATTGATTCAAGGCTGGTTGCAGACAGTAGCCAAATAAGAAGGCGCAGGGAGTGTAATAAGTGTAACGAAAGGTGGACTACTTTTGAGCTCGCCGAACTGCTTATGCCCAAAATTGTTAAACAAGATAAATCGAGAGTTCCCTTTGATGAAATTAAACTTAAAGAGGGTATTTCGCGTTCTTTAGAAAAGAGACCAGTAAGTGAAGAAGACTTTGAAACACTAATTGAGCAAATTAAAAGAGATATAAGAGGATTTGGTGAAAGAGAAGTTTCATCTAGAGTTATTGGTGAAACTGTCATGAAGCATTTAAGAAAAATTGATGAAGTAGCCTTTGTAAGATTTGCCTCTGTGTACAGAAGCTTCCAAGATCCGCTTGAGTTTAGTGAAGAGGTTAAAAAACTTTCTAACGAATAATGAATAAATCAGCTTTGATGGAAAGAGCTGTCCATTTGGCTTTGAAAGGAAGTTTTACAACAAGAGAAAATCCTAATGTGGGATGTCTTATTTATAAGAACGGTATGGTAATCTCAGAAGGATGGCATGTCTCCCCAGGCTCAAACCATGCCGAGGTAAATGCAATTCTCAATGCTGAATCGAAATTTAAAGATTCTACAAAAGATGTCCTTGATGGGAGTACTTTGTTCGTAACTCTTGAGCCGTGTTCCACAGAAAAAAGGACTCCGCCTTGCACAGATTTGATTCAAAAATATTCTTTCAAAGAAATTATTTATATGCAAAGCGACCCATCCCAAAAGGGATCAGATATTCTAAAAGAAAAGGGTTTTGGGATTGAAAAGTTAAGCCTAAATAACTCAGTTTTAAATAACGGTTTTTTTAAACATTTAGCGGAAGGAAAACCCTATGTTAGAGCTAAGATAGCTTGCTCCATGGATGGGAAAATTGCCTTTAAAAACAATAATGAGCAATGGATAACAACTCAAGCATCAAGGAAAGATGGTTATTTTTATAGAGCTATATCAGGTGCAATTATTACTGGATCAGGAACTCTTGAGACAGACAATCCTCTTCTAAATGTAAGACTTGAAGAGGCAGTTAATGATAAAGACTTTAAACAGCCTCTCAAAGCTTTATTCTCAACAAAATCATACATTGATTGCAATAAAAAGTTCTTTCAAGACAATTCCAGAAAGATTATTTTTACTAATAATGAAAATTTAGAAATTGAAATCAATGAAACTTCAAATATAGAGATAGTTAAGATTGAATCTGATGCTAATCAAATATCTATTCCTTCGGTGCTCAACTACCTTGGTTCTATAAATATAAAAGATGTTCTTCTAGAAGCGGGTCCCAGATTGATCTCAAGTTTCATTGATTTAAACCTTATTGATGAATATATTTTTTACATTGCGCCTAAAGTTTTAGGGAATAAAGCAAATAGTTTTTATACAAATAAAAATTTAGAAGGTATATTAAATTCTCCTGATTTAGAAATCGTGGAAGAAAAATCCATTGGAAGAGACCTTAAATTAGTGCTTAGAAAGAAAAATGCCTCTTAATACTACAAGTGAATTACTGTCTGATCTTAAAAAAGGAAAGATGGTCGTGTTAATGGATGATGAAGATAGAGAGAATGAAGGCGATTTAATTTTACCTGCAGGAAATGTTTCTCCCGAAGCCATCAATTTTATGGCAATGCATGGAAGAGGCCTTATTTGTCTTGCATTAACAGAAGATCATTGCGACAGACTAAAACTTGATCAAATGGTGAAGACTAATAAAAGTAAGCATGAAACTGCTTTTACAGTTTCTATAGAAGCCGCGAGTGGAATAACAACAGGTATTTCTGCCAAAGATAGATCAAAAACAATAGAAGTTGCATCAAGTCCTCAAGCTGATAGTTCAGACATAGTTCAACCAGGGCATATTTTTCCACTTAAAGCAGAAAATGGAGGAGTCTTGAATAGATCTGGACATACAGAAGCTAGTATTGATCTAGCAAGATTATCAGGATTCCATCCTGCCGCAGTAATTTGCGAGATAATGAATGAAGACGGCTCAATGTCCAGAAGACCTGATTTAGAGAAATTCTGCGAAAAACATGATCTTAAGATTGGGACAATCGCGGACTTAATTAACTACAGATTGACGAATGAAAAATCCATTGAATTAATCAGTGAATCATCTATCAAAAACAAATATGGAGAGTTCAGTTTTTTTGTTTACAAAGACTCTCTTTTAAATGAAGTCCACTATGCTTTAAAAATGGGAGAAATAAAGTCATCTGAACCAACTCTTGTTAGAGTCCAACAAATTAATATAAAGCATGATATTTTTAAATCTAATGATTTTGGTGAGAGATGGTCTCTCGAGGATGCGATGAAAAAAATATCTGCTTCTGAAAATGGTTTGATCGTATTAATTAGTTCAGATTTAACTCAGCCTGACGATGATATCGAAGAAAAAAATGATTCTTCAGATTCAGATAAAAGAAGGATAGGTGTTGGTTCACAAATACTAAAAGAGTTTGGCGTGTCAAAAATTAGGCTCCTTGGCGCTGAAGCTAAATACCCATCGCTATCTGGATTTGATTTAGAAGTTATTGAATTTATTTCAAATTAATCATGACTGAATTTAGTAAAACAGAAATTAACGTCGATAAAAAAGATTATTCTAACTATCGTATTTTAATAGTCTCAACCTCTTGGAATAGAGAGGTCATAGATGTCATGCAAGAGGATGCAATTTCAGAACTAAAAGGGTTTAACGTAAATCATATTGACACTATTGAGGTACCAGGCGCATTTGAGTTATCCCAAGCAGCGGAAAAATTTATTGGTTCATACGATGCAGTCTTAACTTTAGGCGTCATTATCAAAGGAGAAACTTATCACTTTGAAGTGCTTGCTCATGAAACCGCAAGGTCCTTATCTCAAGTAAGCATTTCAAATAAGAAACCAGTGATTTTTGGAGTATTAACTACCAATAATGAATTACAGGCAAAACAAAGAGCAGAGGTCAAGGGATCTGAGTATGCGAAAAGTCTTCTTATGATGATTGACTTATTTTCTAAAGATGCCGCTGGTTAAAAAAAAGATCTCTCCCACAAAAACCAGAGAGATTCTTTTACAGGCTCTTTATCAAAAAGAAATATCAGATATTTCTAATACTAATTTAATCAATCAATTCAAGAAGGCATACAGAGAATTTGATATTTCCAACGTTGCCGAAAATTTAAGGGGAATAAATAAAAATAATGATTTATTGAATAAAAGTATTGCTGATAACTCGAGCATTGAAATTAAGTCAATCGGTGAAATAGAAATTTCAATTCTTCGACAATCTATCTTTGAAATTGAAAATTCAGATATAGACTATCCAATAGTAATTAATGAGGCTGTAAAATTGGCCAAAAAATTTGGACAAGAGGATAGTTATAGATTTATAAATGGAGTTCTAGACTCTTATATTGCTGCTAGATAATGTCGTTTTTAAATATAGTACTTTCTCTTTCTGGTCCAGTTGAAATGATGTCAACAGATACGCCGCAAACCTCTTCGATTTTAGAAATAAATTCTATAGCTTCTTTTGGAAAATCATCCAAAGTCTTTAAACCATGAATGGGTTTTTTCCATCCTGATAACTCAATATATTGAGGCTTTACGTGATCTAGATTGAGAGATTCCTCAAAGAATTCATCTGAATTATCATAGCTTTCGCAAATTTTAATACTTTCCATTCCATCAAAAACATCAAGTTTTGTAATACAAAGGCTTTTAACGCTGTTAGATTGAATTACTTTTTTCATAGCAACAGCATCAAACCATCCACATCTTCTTGGCCTTCCTGTGGTAGCCCCTACCTCGCCACCTTTCTTTGCAATATGAATACCAATGTCATCAAACAATTCTGTAGGCATTGGCCCCTCTCCGACCCTAGTAGTATAGGCTTTCGCGATACCTAAAATATTACTTACCGATAGCGGTCCTAAGCCAGAACCAGAAGCAATACCAGCTGCGGATGAGTTACTTGAAGTAACATAAGGATAAGTTCCATTATCGACATCTAGTAATGCTCCTTGAGCACCTTCAAAAAGAACCTTCTTTCCATCATTGTTCATTTCTATAATAAGTTTAGAAATATCTTTCGTCATAGGTCTCAATCTTTCACCATAACTTAAAGCCTTTTCATAGGTTTCCTGAAAACTAACCTCTTCAACTGAGAAAAGTTTATTAAACATAAAATTATAAAAATCTAAATTTTCTCTTAATTTTTCTTCCAAAATCTTTTCGTAAAAACAATCAACCAATCTAATTGCTCTCCTTCCTACTTTATCTTCATATGCGGGACCTATACCTCTCCCAGTAGTTCCAATAGTTTTAAATGAATTAGATTTTTCTCTGCATTGATCAAATTTTTTATGATGATCGAGGATAAGAACGCAGGCAGAACTTATTTTTAATCTATCTTCGACACCTTCTAAAAAGGTATTGGCTTCTGATATTTCCTCAAATAAGTCATTAGGTGAAAGAACCACACCTTTGCCAATCAGCGAAAGAGCATCTTTTTCACAGATAGAGGATGGTAGTAAATGAAGAATTAATTTTTTGCCATCTACAATAAGAGTATGGCCTGCGTTATGACCCCCTTGAAATCTGCAAGTTGCATGAAAATTTGGGGACAAGAAGTTTACTATTTTTCCTTTTCCCTCATCTCCCCATTGAAGACCGAGAACTGCAAAATTTTGCGTTTTTGTCATTTACTTTGTAATTTTAAAATAGATATTAAATCTATATCAAAACCCATACCCTTTCTTTCGTTTTTATTTGCTTTTGAAAAAGGAGTTTTGTATTGTCCGCCATTAATCAAGGGCACTCCCGTCTTTGGTTGAAAGATAGAAAAAACTATACCAGAGTGATACGAGTAACCAGGAAAATCAACCATATCAACTAAAACATTCTTAATTTTATTTTTTTCAAGAATATCAAAAGATTGTTTAATGCTTTTTAATTTTTTAGAATCAATTTTTAATTCCTTGCAAATTAAATTAAGGTTCTTAAATTCCTGTTTATAATCACCAATTATGTCGAGTAAATTCGATAACATTACTAAAGTTCTTTTTCCTTTACCTTCTTGTTTTAGAAATTCAGATAAATCACTTTTTGATCTTGAGGATAAAATATCCTTTAGTTTATTTCTTTTATCTAAAGGGAATCTCAGTTTATCTAGTATTTCATCAAGAATAGAAATATCACCAATGGTGAGGACATAATCTTTGAGGCCTAATTTTTTAAGAGCTCCAGATAAGGCATTAAATATATCCTCTTTGACGCCTGTCTCGCTATCATAAAAAATTTCTAGTCCAACTTTCATGGTGCTGATTGCTTTGGTAAAAGAGCCAAGTGGTTTTTTTGTAACTTCGCCGTAGTAACAATATTTTTTATTTTTTTCGGTTAGAAATCTTCTGTCTATTCTAGCTACCTGTTGTGAAATATCAGGTCTTAAAGCAAGAGATCTTTCCGAGTTTGTATCTGAAAACTGAAAACTCGACCTTGATAATTCTTCATTTGCCAGACCTCCTATAGAATCAGAATATTCGACCAGAGGAGTAAAAATGAGATCAAAACCTTTATTTTGAAAATAATCTAGTAACTCAGTTTTTGTTTTTTCTAAGTTAGTAGAAAGAGGAGGAACGATTTCTTCGACTCCATCCGGGAGATTCCAGAAATCTGACATACCTATTAATTACCTTTTGAACTATCCAAGTATTTGAAAAAATCGCTGTCGGGATCAATTAAAAGAACATCTGATTTGTTTTTAAAAGACATCTGATAAGCTTTTAGACTTCTAGTGAATTCATAAAATTCTGGATCTTCATTAAATGCATCTGCATAGATGTTAGCTGCGGTTGCATCACCCTCACCTCTCAGTTCTTCAGAAATTTTATACGCATTAGCTAGAATAATTGTCCTTTCTTTATCGGCGGTAGCTCTTAATTCTTCAGCAATTTCATTTCCTTGAGCCCTTAGTTCTTGTGCTAACCTTTCACGCTCAGTTCTCATTCTGTTATAAACTGAGTCGTTAACCTCATTGGGTAATTCAATCTTTTTTATCCTTACATCAATTACTTCGATACCCAATTCATCCCCAACTGTTTGGTTAAGATTGGTAGTTAGATTAGCCATAAGCTCATCTCTTTCTCCTGAAACAACCTCTTGGACGCTTCTTGTACCAAATTGGTTTCTTAAACCTTCATCGGCTCTTTGAGTCAAAAGCGCTCTTAGGGCCGAAAGTTGACCGCCTGATGTAGTGATATAGAACTGCTCATCGTTGGTAATTCTCCACTTAACAAAGTAGTCAACAATCAATCTTTTTTTCTCAGCAGTGAAGTAAGGTTGAGGTAAATTATCTAAAGTTAAAACTCTCTCATCGAATTTTCTAATGGTGTGAAGAATTGGAACTTTGAAATGTAACCCTGGCTCAATTGAAGAATCAATGATCTCACCAAATCTTAGTTTGATTGCCGTCTCTCTATCAGTAACTATGTAGAGTGTATTAGCAAGGATCACTACAGTGATAACAACTGCTGATACGATAAATAAACTTAGCCTACCCATTATCTTCTCTCCTGTCTTTTTCTTATTTCTTCTATCACTTGATCTGTGATATCTCCTATAGAAATATCTTGCTCGTTATCAGATGATGAATTATTTCTATCTGCAGCTACTGCAGCAGATGCGATTTTATCTAAGGGTAAATAGAGAATGTTATTGCCATCCTGTACGTCGATCATAACCTTGGTGCTACTGTCCATCACTGACTGAACAGCATCCAAATAAAGCCTTTGTCTAGTGACTTCCGGAGCTTTTTTATATTCAACAAGTAACTGACTAAAACGAGATGCATCACCTTCAGCCTCTGCTATCACTTTATTTTTATAACCCTCTGCATCTTGAATAGTCCTTTGCGCATCACCTCTAGCTATTGGAACCACCTCATTTGCATAAGTCTCAGCTTGGTTTCTTAATCTAACCTCATCCTCACGAGCCTTTACGACATCATCAAATGCCTCCCTCACTGCATCGGGCGGCTTAGATTCTTTAACGTTGACTGTTACAACCTCAATTCCAGTTAAATAGTCATCTAATCTTTGTTGTAATCTATCTTTTACATCAAATGCAATTTGTTCTCTTCCGGTGGTTAGGACATCGTCCATAATATTGCTGCCAACGACATGTCTTAAGGCAGCCTCGGATGCTTGTGCGAGACTATCGTCTGGAGTTGAAGCTTCTAAAAGATAATTTACTGGATTAGATTTTTTGTACTGAACTCCAATCTCAACAATCACGATGTTTTCATCCTTAGTTAGCATTGAAGAAGTAGCTGTATGAGTAAATAATTTTTCAGTATTCACAATAGTTCTTGTATCAATAATTGGAGGATTCCAATGTATGCCTGGTCCTTTGGTGTTAACGTACTCACCAAATCTCATGACAACTGCTTGTTCTTGAGCATCTACAGTATAAATCCCTAAAGCTGCGTATAAGATAGAAATGACTGCTAGAGTAGATGTTAGAATTTTTCTTGGTTTAAAATCACCACCTCCAGAACTTGATCTTTTTCCAAATAAAAAACTAAATTGGTCTCTAAATTTTTTTAAAGCTTCATCAATATCAGGAGGGCCATCCTTCCCTCCCCAAGGATCTCTTGATCCATTATTTCCGTTGTTATTCCAAGACATAAATCACATTCTAAAGATAAGATTAATAGAAAGATACTCAATGAGATAAATATTCCATAATTTCATTTTTTGCAGTATCCACAGTTTGAAAAGCTTTTAAGTTAGGGATTTTTTTGATCCATGTTCTTTGATGCTTTGCTAATTTCTTATGGGCAAAAAATATTTTTTCAATAAGAATATCCTTTTTAATTTTATTCTCTAAAAACATTGAAACTTCTTTGTACCCAGCAGAATTTAAAAGGGGTAATTGGTTAGATTTGTAAATTTTTATTATTTCTTCCACTTCATCAATAAAACCTTTGTTTAACATGTCTTTGACTCTATTTTTTAGTTGGGCATCAAAGTCTGAACCTTTGCCTTTATCAATTACGATAGGAAAAACCTTAGGAATAAAATTTTTTTTTCTTTTAAGAAAAGAACTCATAGTCGTTTTTGAAATTTCTATAACTTCCAAGGCCCTAACTATTCTTTGAGTATCATTAGGATGAATATTTTTTGCTGCCTCAGGATCTTTTGCTATCAAATCGTTGTAAGCAATTTCTTTACCCTTTTCATCAATGTCTTGAAGAATTTTTCTTCTAATATCGGGATCAGACTTAGGAAGATTATCAAATCCAACCAGATATGAAAAAAAATACATCATCGATCCGCCAACTAAAATTGGTACTTTATTTGACTCAGTTGATTTATCCATGGAGTACTTTAAATCCTTTAAGAATTCACCAACGGAATAAATTTCATGAGGCTCAATAATATCGATAAGCTCGTGAGGATATTTTTTTTGTAGTTCTTTGGATATTTTATTGCTCCCAATGTCTGCATGTTTGTATATTTGAACAGAATCAACACTTATCAACTCCGCGGATACTTCATCAAAAAGTCTCAGCGATAAATCTGTCTTTCCAGAATTCGTTGGTCCTAGAATGCAAATGACTGGGGATAAGGTTTTCAAAATATTTTCAAACTATTGTATTTTGGTTAATTATTAACTAATTTAACACTACGAAACACAAGAAAATTTTTGGGGGAAATATGAACATGCATTTTGCATCTGTTTTTGAAAAAATTTCAAGGATCATTCCGGAAGAGCCGGCTCTCGTTTGCGAAGATAAAGTAGTAACTTGGCGAGAGTACGAAGATCAAGCCGCAAAGTTAGCTAATTACTTAGAGAAAAAAGGTCTTTCTTTTGATTCAAAAGTTGGTCTTTACCTTCATAACTCAAATGAATACCTCGTAGCTCAATTTGCCGCTTTTAAAAATGAATCTGTTCCCATCAATGTGAATTATCGTTATCAAGAAGATGAGTTAATTTACTTATTAGATAATTCAGATGCAGAGGCCATTTTTTACCAAGCCTGTTACGCAAATAGAATTAAAGCCATAAAAAATAAGCTTCCAAAAATTAAAGCTTATATTCAAGTAATGGACGGTAGTGAAGATCTTTTAGAAGGATCAGACGAATATTCAGAAATTATTCAAAAAGAAAACAGACAGGAGGAAAGAGAAAGATCTGAAGAGAATTTTTATATGCTTTATACCGGCGGAACTACTGGAATGCCAAAAGGAGTTATGTATAAGCAAGGTCTATTTCTTGGCTCAATGATGAAAACAGCTTTTGCAATGGGTTTTTCCGTCCCTGAGGACATAAATGATATCGAGGTTCTAATTAAAGAAAAGGCTGAATCTAATGAATTACCGGTCAGTCTTGTTGGGTGCCCTTTAATGCATGGAACAGGAATGTGGTTAGGAGCATTTTTGCCTCATCTATCCGGCGGAAGTGTTGTGACCATGCCCTCTTTAGGATTTGATCCAGATCGTTTATGGAGAGAAGTAGAAGATAAAAAGGCTACAAGTGTTGTAATAGTTGGTGACGCATTTGCAAAACCTATGTTGGATTCATTGAATAAGGCTTCAGATGATGGGAATGATTATTCTATAGATAGTTTACAAACAATAATTTCCAGCGGAGTTATGTGGAGCTCTGAAGTAAAAGATGGACTTCTTAAGCATAAGGACATGGTATTAATTGATGCGATGGGATCAACGGAAGGTGGAATGGGTTCATCAACATCCTCTAGAGATAATCCAGCGAAAACAGCTAAATTCAGCATAAACCCAGGAGTAATTATTGTAGATGATGAAGGTAAAGAAGTTTCACCTGGTTCAGGCATAAGAGGAAAAATTGGTACAAGCGGCCTAGTTCCAGAGGGTTATTATAAAGATCCTGATAAGTCTGCTGAGACTTTTAAAGAATTTAATGGAATAAGGTATAGCTTTCCCGGAGATTATGCTCTTCTCGAAGAGGATGGATCGATTACGTTATTAGGGAGAGGCAGCAATTGCATCAACACAGCTGGAGAAAAAGTTTACCCTGAGGAAGTCGAAGAAGCTTTAAAGCTTAATGATAGTGTTTACGATTGTCTTGTTGTTGGCTTGCCTGATGAAAAATTTGGTCAAAAAGTTGTCGCAGTTGTTTCTTCAGAAAAAGATAATGATCCTAGCGAAGCAGAGCTTATTGCTTTCTTAAAAACAAGTTTAGCCGGCTATAAAGTTCCAAAAAGTATTCTTTTAACAGAAGAAGTAAAGAGGGCGCCAAATGGAAAAGCTAATTATAAATGGGCAAAAGAATTTGCTGAATCGTCCTTAAGCTAGTACAAATAAGATCCCATAAGAAATTAAGAGCAGTGATAAATCATTAAAAGAAATAGATGGATCTGACTCTGAAAGAAATAATTCTATAAAGCTTCTTCGCCTGTCTCGCCAGTTCTAATTCTAATAACTTTTTCTAAATCAAAAACAAATAACTTCCCATCACCAATTTTACCCGTGTTTGCAACAGAAGAGATTGCATTGGTAGCTTTTTCAACTTGATCGTCAGAAACAGCAAGTTCGATTTTTGTCTTAGGGAGAAAATCTGCTTTATATTCAGTTCCTCGATAGAGTTCTGTTTGTCCCTTTTGACGACCAAATCCTTTGACCTCTGATACGGTTAATCCTGCAACATCAATTTCCGAAAGAGAAGATCTCACTTCTTCTAATTTAGCTGGCTTAATTATAGCTACGATGAATTTCATTATTTGTTTTCCCCAGAAATGTAAGCCTAAATATTACTATAAATATTTTAGAAAATGTTTCTATGTTAAAAAAAAATTTAAACTAAATTAAAATCTTTGCAGACTTTTTTGCTAATAAACTTTGAAGCACCTCTATTTTCATTCAGCCAAAGGTTAGTATCCTTTTTCAGAGAATCAGAAATAGCTTCAATGTTCTCAACTACGGAGGATATTTCATCTTTGTTGGAAACAAATTTTAATAATCCTAGATCACTTAATTTCTTAGATATTTCATCAAAATTGTAGGTGCTTCTTCCAGAAATAATAGGCTTATTAAAGAAAGCTGGTTCGAGGAAGTTTTGTCCTCCATGATCTACTAAAGTTCCTCCAATAAAAACACAATCTGCAATCTCATAAAAATCTAATAACCTTCCTATTACATCAACTATAGTGACATCGCTCTTGATATCAGGATTGGAAGAAATTTCAGTATATAAAATGTTAGATAAATTTTTTTTATTTACTAATTCCTTAATCTCACCAAATCTTTCCGGATGTCGTGGTGCTAACACTAAATGCTTATTTTCTTTATTTAAATCTATAAAACTATCAATAAGGATTTCTTCCTCTCCTGGATGCGTACTACCACAAACAAATAGATATTTTTCTTTGTAATAATTAACTTCATTATCGGTAAAGTTTTTTAAAGCCATTAAGTTGATATCAAACTTAATTGATCCGCTCACACTCATTGCATCCCTATTAATGCCAGCCTCAAAAAATCTTTCAAAATCATTTTTTGATTGAACAAAAGCGTGATCAATTTTATTAAAACTTCCTTTGAAGAAGGAGCTCAATCTTTGATATTTTTTTAAAGATTTATCAGATAGTCTCCCATTGACTAAAACAACCGGCAGCTTAAATTCATTGGATACATTAATGAGATTCGGCCAAATTTCGGTTTCTACCAGAAGGAGTATTGAGGGATTGTAAAAACTAATGAATTTTTTACAGATAAATTTTAAATCGAAAGGAAAATAAACATGTTTTAAATTTTTACTGTAATTTTCTTTAGCTTTTCTTGCTCCAGTTAAGGTTGTTGTAGATAAAATAAAATTAGGACTTTCTAAGATCTCTTCTAGGTCTTGAATTAACTTTAGGGCAACATTAACCTCGCCAACTGATACAGCATGGATCCAAATTGATTTATTTACATTTTTCTCACCAAGAAAAAAACCAATCTTTTCAAAAGCTCGAAGTTTTTTTTCTCCGAAAGAACTTGCTTTGAGCATATGCCTCAACAAAGCAAAAGGAATTATTAGAGAAATTAAAAAATTGTACAAAAAGAAAATAAAATGCTCCGAATCTTCAATTTATTCAAATGCTACTATAATGGGAAAAATTTTAAATGTCTTAAATGCTGCATCTATTGAATCTTTTTGAATTTATTTTTTCAAAACCTCTTGCCTATTTTTTTAAGACTTTTGGAAAAATAAGAAGAAAGATAGCCGAAAAGAATTTAGAGGTTTGTTTTCCAGAATTAAATGAATTAGAGAGATCTAAAATTCTAAATAAACATTATCTTCACCTTGGTGCTTCAATTTTTAATGGTCTTAAAGCTTGGATTCTAAGCAATCAACATTTTGAAAAGCTTCTAATAAATCTTGATGAATTTGATTTAGATGAGCTCAGAAAATCGTTGCAAGGTAATCTTGTTTTAATTCCTCACACAACGGACCTAGAAATCACAGGTCGAGTTGCAGCAATGATGTTTGACGTAAATGCAATGGCAAAAAAACAAAAAGGCAAATTAGTGAATAATTTTATTTTTACTTCAAGAGATAAGTATTTCAAGCAAATTCTATTTCCAAACGAAGTTTTAAAATCTATGAGGCTTTTGCAAAAAGGAGAAAATTTACTTTATTTACCAGATCAGGACTATGGATATGATCACTCAATATTTGTACCGTATTTCAATATACCTACATTAACCGTTAAATTTCCGTCAATTGCCAAAAAAAGAACTGGATGCAAAATTTATTTTCTTTATTTGGAGGATATAAAAAATAGATACAAAATAATTTTAAAGAAAATAGATATGAGCGGTGAAAATCTTTATGAAGACTTAGCTTTGCTAAATAAAGAAATTGAAATATCTATAAGGGAACAACCAGAGAGATATCTTTGGATACATAGGAGATTCAAACATCGACCTAAAAATACTCAAGATATTTATGATGAAAGCCTCTTACGAAAAAGGCTATATTGAAAAAACAATATTATCTATTAGTCTTGTATTTCCAATTTTTGCAGCAGTTGCTAAAACAAAATTACCTTTAAGGTGAGGACTTTCATTTATTGATTCCAAAGACTCTGCATCAAATAGATCAAAATAAATTACATTGATATTATTTTTTTTAAGATAAATTATTTTATTTTTTAAATCTTTTCTCTTAAAACCGTTCTTAAAAATAAGATTTTTCGTATCTACAAGCGTTGAATATATTTTAGCTGCCTGCATCCTTTCGGTTTCTGTCAGATAATTATTCCTCGAAGACATTGCTAACCCAGAATTTTCTCTTGCAGTAGGTATGGTTATTAATTTGCATTTGAAATTATGCTTGATGATTAGTTCCTTAATTACTAGGGTTTGCTGAAAATCTTTTTCCCCCATGATGATCGAATTAGGTTTTATAATTTCTAAAAACTTTCTAATAATTGATGCTACTCCGTTGAAGTGTTCTGGACGATCTATCCCGCAAAGAAAATTGTTATATCTTGAAGTTTCTTGATGAATTCCATTTAAGAGTTCTTTAGATTTAGGCAGAAAGAGATAGTCACATTCCTTACTTATGAGTTTTAATTTGTCTTCCTTTAAAGTTTTTGGATATGAATCAAAATCTTCATCTTTTCCAAATTGTAGAGGATTAACAAAAATAGAGACTATAACTTCATACTCTAATTTTTTTGCTTCAGAAACTAACTTCAAATGTCCAGCATGAAGGTTCCCCATAGTCGGAACAAATGCAAGTTTTTTTGAATTTAATGCTTCTAGTTCTTTATTTGATTTTATTATCTTCAATCTAAAAAAGTATGCTCTTTTGATGGAAAAATGCCTTCTCTTACCTCATACACATAAGAACTAATTGCTTCTTGAATAGAATTATTTTCAGCAAGGTAATCTTTAACAAATTTAGGTTTTTTTGCTAAGGGAGAAATTCCCAATATATCGTGCAAGACCATAATTTGCCCATCTGTTTTGGGCCCCGCTCCTATACCAATTGTTGGTATTGATAAATTATCCACTAAAGAATTTGTTAATGAATCAGGAATGCATTCAAATAAAATCATTTCGGCTCCCGCATCTTGAAGTTCAATAGCTTCTTTAAGTATTTTTTTCTTATCCTTTGGATCTCTTCCTTGAACAGAATAACCTCCAATTCTATTTATTGATTGAGGAGTAAGACCAATATGAGCGCATATCGGAATGCCTTGAGTGGATAAAGTTTTTGTAATATTCAGCATCCATTGACCACCCTCAATTTTTATAGAATTTGCTCCTGCCTGCATGATCCTAGAAGCATTTTCAAAAGCGAGATCTTCGGTTGCGCAACTCATGAAAGGCATATCCGCCATAATGTGTGCGCTCAAATTTCCTTTTTTTACACATCTCAAATGATAAATAATATCATCAACAGAAACCGGAAGAGTTGAATCGTGCCCTTGTATAACCATACCCAAGCTATCTCCAACTAAGATCATCTCGACGCCATTGTCACTTAAAGTTTTTGAAAGAGTAGCATCGTAGCAAGTAAGTGCAGAGAATTTAGTTTTATTCTTTTTGTGCTTTCTAAAATTTTCAATTGTAATTTCAGGAGATTTTACTGCACTCATAACTCAAGAAGATATTTTATTAATTATATTAGAAGTTGATTTTCCTTTGACAAGTTTAACTAACTTTATTTGACCTCCATAAGATTCAACAAATGCCCCGCCGACAACTTGTTCTTTTGTATAGTCTGCTCCTTTAACTAAAATACTGGGCTTCAGTTTTTTGATTAATTTCAGAGGATTTTCTTCATTGAAAATAATTACTTCATCAACGAATTTTAATGCTGAAAGGATTTTTTTCCTTTCAGACTGGCCAATTATTGGCCTTTCAGGCCCTTTTAATTTGCTGACTGATTTATCAGAGTTAAGACCAACAATTAGCTTATCTCCATAACTTTTTGCTTCTTTTAATAAATCTAAATGACCAGAGTGGATTATATCGAAGCAACCGTTCGTAAAAACAATAACTTGTTCTTTATTACTTTTTGAGGCCTCCAAATTGATAACCTCATCTTTGCTAACTGTAGAAGTTCCTAACTTAGAGACTGAAATCGAAGCTGCTAGGTTAGCGAACTCAGCAGCAGAAAAAATATCATTATCCTCAGATAATGCTGCGCCCAAGGCAGATATCGTTGTATCTCCTGCACCTGATACATCAAATACCTCTTGAGGGTAAGCATTTATGAAGTTCCCAATAATTTTTTTATTAGATTTTGTAAGAACATACATTCCTTCTGAGCCTAGAGTTACTATCAGCGATTCCAAATCCAAATGCTCCAGCATTTTTTTTGCTTTATTTTCTAAATCTTTTTTTGAGCCCACCTTGCCCATAATATTTTCAAATTCAGACTTATTAGGAGTGATTAAATTTGCTCCTTTGTACTTTGTAAAATCTTTTCCTTTTGGGTCAATAAGGATCTTTTTCTTTAATTTTCTGGCAGATTGGATGAGCTTTCTTGGATTTGATACTGTCCCTTTTCCATAGTCTGAAACTATAATTAGGTCTGTTTTGGCAATATTTTTTGTAAATGTATTTAATATATTGCTTAGCTTGCTAGCATGAAAATACTGCTCATAATCTATTCTTGCTAATTGTTGATTGGAAGACATCAATCTTTGTTTACAAATAGTTTGAAAACTTTTTTCTGATAACAAATTAAACTTTATTTTTTCTACCTTTAAATGTTCTTTTAACAAAGAACCAAAATGATCTTTGCCAACAGCGCCGATAAGAAATGGTTCAATTTCAAGATACTTTAAATTATTTGCAACATTCGCTGCGCCGCCCAATTGAAACTTAGATTCTTTAAAGTTTACAACTGGAACAGGTGCTTCAGGAGAAATTCGTGAAGATTCTCCATGGAGATACCAATCGATCATGACATCACCAATTACAGTTATTTTCTTTTTCATTCTTTAATTAAATACGAAAGATTCTATATCAGAAGTAAGTTGATCGCCCTTTTCCATTGGTAAGAAATGTGAGGCTTCATATGGTTTAAGCCTAAAATTATGTTTTTTTTGGAGACTTTTTCTTGCACCATCTCCCATGGTTGATGCAATTAATGCATAGGGTACGAATACATTGCACTTTACCTTTTTTATGTATTTCCATGTATCTAATGATGCGGTATTAAAAACCTCTGCTTCCCAATGCGGATGGCAGCTTAAATAAGCTTTATCCTCTTCGACAATCATTCCACCATTTAAATAATCTTGCAAAATATCATCATTCCAGGATTTATAGGCTCCTCTGCCTTTAAAATGATTAAATGCTTCTTGCTTCGATGCAAATTCAAACCTTCTATTTTTTGCAGCTGAGACCATATGAGAAGTTTTATTCAATCTAAAAAATTTTTTTACTCTGCCGTAAGCAGAAAATTTGGGACCTGGTAAAACAGGATCAATCAAAAATAATTTTGAAATTTCTGAGAACTCTGTTGAAAGCTTTAACGCAATAATTGCTCCCATTGAATGGCCAGAAAAATATAATTCTTTTGAAGGAAATTTTTGAACAAATTCGTTTGCGTCTTCAACAAGTGAATTCCATGTAGAAAGTTTTCCAGGATCTGCATTTGCTGAAGATAATCCATGCCCTCTTTGATCTAAAGAAATTATTTTGTAATTGTCTCCTAATTTTTTTGATAGATTGCTTAAAAATTTATTGTAAGTCTCTGCATTGAAACCAGTGGCATGAAAGAAAAAGATCAATTTTTCAGCTGCTTGACTTCCATGGATCAGATAGGAAAAATTTTCTCCTTTTGAATTCGTGTAGACTTCCCTAGTAAACATTTTTTAAAGTGAATTGGATTAAAAATTTTAATAATCATATAGGTTTCCTTGATTTTTCTGAAGCAGAAAGACTTTATGAATTAGCATCAGATGCCTCTAAAAAAGGTCCTTGCCTTGAAATCGGAACTTATTGTGGAAAATCTTCTTTGGTTATTGCTGAAGCCTGTGCAGCTAATGATTCTTATTTAATAACTGTCGATCATCACATAGGCTCAGAAGAGCACCAGCCTGGCGAAGAATATTTCAATGAAAATTTTTATGATAAAAGACTTGATAAATTTAATACTTATCCTGTTTTTAGGTCTTACATTGAGAATTTTCCTAACAAAGAATCTATATTGCCTGCAGTGGGTGATTCAAAAGAAGTAAGTTCACTCTGGCCAAAAAATTATGAGATTAGTCTTCTCTTCATTGATGGCAGTCACAGCAAAAAATCAGCGTTTTCAGATTTTAAAGCTTGGAGTAATTTCATTTGCAAAGATGGTTATTTGCTCATTCATGATGTTTTTCCTGATCCTAATGATGGGGGAAGGCCACCATTTGATCTATTTGAGTACGTAAAGGAAACAAATCAATTTAAATTAATAGAACTATATAAAACTTTAGGGATACTAAAAAAAATCTAGACTACAACTTCTTAAAAAAGTCACCTGCCGAATTAAATCCATTCAAAGCATTCGCAGCAAGAATATATGCTGCTGCAGTCCAAGTAGGTTTTTCAATTGGCCAATATTTCTCATCATCAAAAACATAACCCATCCAGAAAATATTGTCTTTTGGATCTTTTAATTCGCTTACTTTTTCAAAGAGATCGTTAGCTTTTTTGGTTTCATCTATTTTATTTAGCGTTATTATTAATTCCGATGTTTCAGCTACAGTTATCCAAGGTCTGTCGCTTACGCACCTACAACCAAACTCTTCATTAATAAACATGTTCCATTTGGAATTAATTTTTTTAATAGACTCAGATTCATTATAAATTCCTGCCAAAATTGGATAATACCAATCCATACTGTATCTTTCTTTTGAATTCCAATTCCTATCGAATCTAGATGTATTATTTAAAAAAACTTTTCTTAGAGCTTCAAGTGAACTTTCTATTTGATTAGAGTTTTGGCCTAACAAATCAAAAATTTTTTTATAAGCTTTCAAGCTCATAAAGATTGATGAGTTTCCAGTTTTTAAGGCATCGTCTAGCCATTTCCCATTTTCCATAGCCCAAGAGAATTCACCAAAATCAGTTTGCGCTGAGAGAGTAAACTTCAGAGACTTTTTAAGAGTCGGAAGCAGGTTTTCTAAGAAATTTAAATCTCCATAGCTCTCGTAATTATGAAGTGCTCCAATTGCAATATATGAACAGAAGTTCGATTCTTTTCTGGAAGAAATATTTTTGTTGGCTTGATACTCTGAATACCATGATCCATCGTTCTCTTGATGATCTATAAGCCACTGGAAGCCTAGCAAAGATCTTTCCTTTTCTCCGAAAACATCCAAAGCCATGCAGCATTCAATATGGTCCCAAGGATCAAGGATTTTATCTTTCTCCGAAGGAATTCCTCCCCATTCATCTTGACTCTCAAGAATATATTGCGAAAGGTGATTTAACTCAGATAAAAATTTCAAAACTAGATTCTAATTTTTCTCAAAATAAATAACTGTGCTTTTACCGATCAAAGGTTGCAATATTTTTTCTAGAAGTCTAGTGATGAAAGGTTTTTTCATCATATCCCACACCAGAAAGTCATGATATTTATTCACTAGGTATGAATTGTCTTGGTTCTTCCAAAATAAGCATTTTAACCACCAATACGGACTATGGAGCGCATGTTCACGATGTTTCTCTATAAATTTACAATTCCTTTGCTCAATCATTTTTCTTAGCTGCTTGTATTTAAAAATCCTTACATGTCCACCTGGTGTTAATTGATAATCTTTACTCAGGGACCAGCAGACCCATTCCGGAAAGAAAGAAGGAACACTCACAGCAATTTTACCTTTTCGCTTGGTGACTCTGATAATTTCATCAACTGCACAATCAACTTCTGGAATATGCTCTAACACCTCAGAGCAAATCAAGTAATCAAAAGTCTCGTCGGCAAAAGGAAGTTTTGTGGCATCAGTACATCCAAAACTGCAACTTTTACTATTGGATTTTTCATCGAATTGTGGAAAATTATCCACAGCTTTCTGAACATCCTTTGGATTTAAGTCAAAACCATAAACATCTAAATTCGCATGCATGTATGCACCAAAACAATGCCGGCCTTCTCCGCAACCTAGGTCAAGAACTTTTGCATTATCTATAAGATTAAGTTTTTGAATATTTATTGTTTGCATGATTCTCTATCATTTGATGATAAATATTTTCTAGTTTTAAAGCAGCATTGTGCCAGGTAAATTTATCTTTAACTCTAGAGATACCCTTGGCTACAATATTTTTCCTTAATTTTTCACAAGAAAATAATTCATTTACAGCATCAACGATAGCATTTTCATCTCCAGGAATAATAACCTTTCCTGCTTCTCCTATGATTTCCTTTAAAGAACCACCATCGGATACCACTGCGGGAACTCCACAAGCCATTGCTTCTGCAGCAGCAAAACCAAAACCTTCATATAAGGAAGGAATAACTACTACATGAGATGAACAATATTGTTCTCTTAATTCTGAATGAGATAAATCTGATATAAAATTGATATCATCTTTAAGATCTAAACTATTTATAAGTCTTTCTGTATGTCCTTCCTCTCTAATTTTTCCTAAAACGCTCAATTTAGCCATTGGATAATTTTTTTTGATTTTTGGAAAAGCTTTGATCATGAAATCTAAACCTTTCATCGGTACGTCTGAGCTTGCTATGGATAATATTTTGTAATTCTCATAAGGCTTTTCAGAAGGATAAAAAAAACTTAAATCTATGCCGTTGCGAACAACTTCAATTCTTGCTTCTTTCAATGAAAAATCCTTAACGACATCTTTCCTAGATGATTCAGAGGGAACAACAATTTTTTTTAATTTTTTTGCAACCTTTATTTGAATTGGAATAAATGAGTGCCATCTTCTTATTAAGAGTTTTAAAAAAAAATCGTTTGTACTTTTTAACTGAAATTCTAAATCTTTCGTAATTGGGTGATGGATAGTAGTCACCAAAGGAAGTTTCTGTTGAAGAGAAATAAGTTCTTTACATAAAGTTTGATTATCATGGATTACATCAAATTGATCAGCATTTTCTTCAATAAATTTCTCCAGTCTTGGACCAAAAGTATGTGGCTCAGGAAAACCGCCAGTATTTGCGCTGATCCATTCCTTTAAGTTATTTAATGATAATAATTTTGAGAATTTAACGTCAAGAAACTTATTTTTTTTTGAAAATAAGTCAAGGCTGGGTATTTTAACTAGTTTAATATCTTTTCTTATAACCGGATAAGGAGGACCAGAAATGACAGTAACCTCATGACCAAGATCCGATAGAGCTCTACTTAGATAGTTTATATAAATACCTTGACCTCCTGAAGAAGGATTACCTCTGTAAGTTATCAAGCCGATTTTTAATTTTTTCTTAATCAAAACTCTCTTCTTTAAGCATTTCGATAATTAGAGAAGGATTTATTTCGGTCATTTCAGATTTCTTGATCACTCTTTGATGATCAAAAACGGGGCCTACTTTTGAAGGATCCGTAGGTCCAAATAAAAAAATTCCAGATAATCCTAATCCAGCGCATATATGAGTTAGACCTGTATCAACTCCTATAAAAAATGAACACTTTTCAAACTCTTCTTTGATCTCATGAAAATTAACAGTTTCCAACTTAAAGGCTCTAGAATTAATTTTATTTATTTCTTTAAAGTAATTTAGTTGATTCTCTCCATGCACAGGTATACAAATATCTATGTTGAAATTGTTAAAGTGATCGGCTAATTCTTTCCAATAAGCTAAGG
>CACELJ010000010.1:0-48876 GCA_902560275.1 uncultured SAR86 cluster bacterium
CTCAAAAGAGAGGAGCGCTCGAGCAAGAATTAGGTCAAAAATTACAAGCTGAGCAAGCAGAAACAGTTCAAAAAGTCGTTAATGAGCTAATTATTGCCAAAAAAATCAAGCTATTATTCAGAAGAGAGGCTTTAGCAGCATTTGAGGGAACTAATCCACTGATAAATATTACTCCTGAAGTAATTGAGCTCATAAATCAAGAAAGCGAAGAATAAGATTAAATTTTGTCCTCAAAGCCCTATAAGCTTAGTTACATAGCAAAATATATCGGTGCCTCATTAGATGGAAATGATATTGAGATATCATCCATGAAATCTTTGGCTTCGGCATCTGATAAAGATATTTCATTTTTTTATAGTAATAAGTTCAAAGAAGACCTTTCAAAAACTAACGCAGGTGCTGTTATTACAGATACTGCGAACTCAAAATACTTCAAAGGAAATAAATTAATAATAGATAACGTTCATTTGGCATATGCCAAAGCAACTGACTTATTTGCTGAATCAACTTTTTTGTCTGAAAAAAAAGGTTTATCTAAGGAAGCATTTATTAATAAAGAAGCTGTAATTTCAGATGATGTTTATGTTGGACCTGGTTGTGTGGTAGAAAAAAACGTCGAGATAGGAAAGGGTTCTATTTTATTACCTAATGTAACTGTACTTTCAAATGTTTCAATTGGAGAGAATTGTATAATTCATTCAGGAACTGTAATTGGTTCAGATGGACTTGGTTTTGCCAAGGACGAAAACGATAAATGGAAAAAAATAAATCATTTAGGAAAAGTGGTGATAAACAATGATGTCGAGATAGGATCTAATTGTACTATTGATAGAGGTACTCTAGACGACACAATCATAGGTGAAAATGTGAAGTTAGATGATCAAGTTCATATTGCGCATAATTGTAAAATTGGAAAATCTACAATAATGGGAGCAAATGCAACAATTGGAGGAAGCACAATCATTGGAAAAAACTGCATGATAGGTGGACTTTGCGGTGTAGCTGACAATCTGGTCATCACAGATGGAGTTACAGTATCTCCAGTTTCGTTCATATTTAAATCAATTAATAAAGCAGGTAAATACTCAGGTTCTGCACCTCTGATGCCAAGAGGAGAATGGTTGAAAGCTTCAGCAACTTATAAAAAGTTATCAAAAAAAGATTAATGATCGAAAAGCAAGATATAAAAAGATATCTACCTCATAGAGAGCCTTTCTTATTTGTTGATGGCGTGACTGAAATAATTAAAGATGAATATATAAAAGGTTTCAAAGAGGTTAAAGAAGATGAATATTATTTTAAAGGTCATTTTCCTGATAACCCAATACTTCCTGGGGTAATAATTATTGAGGCATTAGCTCAAGTATCAGGAATTTTAGGTTTTGTTACCATGAATAAGACCCCTGAAGAGGGTTCAATTTACTACTTTGTTGGAGCTGATAATGTTCGTTTTAGATCTCCAGTAGTTCCTCCAAGTATATTGACATTAGAATCTAAGAAAATTCAGGATAGGCGCGGCATATGGAAGTTTGACTGCAAGGCCTCATTGGAAGAGAATTTAGTTTGTTCTGCCACGATTTTATGTGCAGACAGACCAAAATGATTCATGAAACTGCAATAATTGATCCCTCAGCAAAGATCAATAAAAATGCCTCCATTGGTGCGTATTCATCTATTGGTAAAGATGTGGAGATTGGTTCAGGAACCATAATTGAATCGAATGTAGTCATTCATAAAAATTCAAAGCTTGGAAAAGACAATCATATATATCCTTTTGCAAGCATTGGAGGAGATCCTCAAGATTTAAAATACGAAGATGAAGAAACTTTCCTCAAGATTGGTAACAACAACCAAATCCGAGAGGGAGTTACCATAAATAGAGGGACTGCCCAAGAGAAAGGTTTAACATCAATTGGAAACAATAATCTCTTTATGGCTTATTCTCATGTGGCTCACGATTGCACTTTAGATGATGATATTGTTTTAGTTAATAATGTTGCTTTAGCTGGAGTTGTAAATATTGCAAAAGGTGCAAGGTTAGGCGGATATACTTTAGTTCATCAATTTTGCAATATTGGCCCATATAGTTTTTGTGCCATGGGATCTGCAGTTTCAAAAGATATTCCTGCCTTTGTAAGAGTTAGTGGAAATCCTGCCATACCAAGAGGACTGAATGTAATTGGAATACAAAGATTAGATCTTGGAAAGGAGCAGTCATCACTGTTAAAAAAATTCTATAAGCTTGTATATTTAAGAAAACTTAAACTTGATCAAGCCATCTCTGAGATTGAAAAAGAAGTATCCGATTTTGATGAAGGAAAACTTTTTCTTGATTCAATTCAAAGTTCTGATCGAGGAATAGTTCGCTAATGCCATTGAAAGTGGGGTTATGTGCCACGGAGTCATCTGGAGATATTCTCGGTTCAGACTTAATTAGAAACCTAAAATCTAAAGATCCATCAATAGAGTTTTTTGGCCTTGGTGGTTCTGAAATGAGAAAAGAAGGTTTTAATTCATTTGATTCAAATGAAGAATTTCAAGTAATGGGACTGATTGATCCAATATTTAGGATAAATAGAATTCTTAAAAAAAGAAACGAACTAATAGATCACCTAATAGATAAAAATATAGATATCTTTATAGGAATCGATAGCCCATCATTAAATTTAGGAATTTCCAGAATTTTAAAAAAAAAGTCTAATATCAAAACAGTGCAGTATGTTTGTCCTCAGGTTTGGGCATGGAGATCGAACAGAGCTAAAAAATTTAATGATTTTTTAGATCTCGTTTTAAATTTATTCCCTTTTGAGAAAAGGTTTCTTCAAAATTTCAGCGTTAATTCAGTTTTTGTAGGTCACCCTAAAGCATCTCGCATTTCAACTAATATTGATAAATTAAAATATAAATTGGAATTAGACTTAGATCCTGATCTAAAAACACTCTCTTTTTTACCTGGGAGCAGAAAATCTGAAATCAATGCTCATTTGCCCGTGATGATTGAAACGATTAACTCTCTGAGCAAAAGGGGAGATTATCAATTTTTAATTCCCTTTAAGGATGAAAACGAAATTTCGAGGAATTTAGGTAATTTAAAATCAAAAACTTACAAAATATTTATCGACAAGACAGATTCAGTTCTTGCTGCGACTGACATAGCAATTAGTGTATCTGGTACAGCTACTCTTGAGTGCCTTTTAAATCAGGCTCCTCCAGTAGTTTGTTACAAAACAAATTTTTTTAATAACTTTCTTTTAAATCAATTTTTAAATACAAAATACATTTCACTCCCAAATATACTCGCAGAGGAGAAATTAATCCCAGAATTGAGACAAGGTTTTGTAAATCCCGATCAAATAGAAAAAGAGCTGCTTAATATGAGCGAGGCCACCAACTTAGATCGGATAAAAATGAAATTCCATGAAATTCATAATTCTTTGAAAGTAAATCAAGAAGATAAATTTAACTGTCTTTTTGATTTAGTATGATTCTCGGAGTAGACGAAGTTGGAAGAGGATCCATCGCCGGTCCGGTTGTGTCTGCTGCGGTTATTTTAGGAGAAAATAAAATCTTTGGGCTTAAGGACTCTAAAGATCTCTCAGAAAAAAAACGCATAGAATTTTCTAATCAAATTAAGGAACTATCTCTTGAGTGGTCTATTGGATTATCTTCTGTAGAGGAAATAGATAAATATAATATCCGGGAAGCTACTAAGCTTTCAATGATAAGGGCAATAAGCAAAGTAAAAAAACCTTTTTCAAAAATAATTATTGATGGAAACGATAATTTCTTTAATGATAAATCTGTAGAATTTATAATTAAAGCAGACACTAAAATTAGAGAAGTAATGGCCGCTTCTATAATTGCAAAAGTCTATAGAGATGAATACATGACAGAACTAGAAAATAAATTTAAAGGCTATTTTTTTGACAGACATAAAGGTTACTCAACCAAACTTCATAAGAGTATGATTAAGAAATATGGAGTCACAAATATTCATAGAAAATCTTTCAGGCCAATTAAGCAATTTCTAAATGAATAAATTTTCACACTTAAATATACATTCTCAATACTCAATCTCTGATGGCTTAGTGAGATTAGATGAGCTTTCGAGCAAAGCAAAAGATTTAAATTTTGAATCTATTGCAATAACAGATGATTCAAATTTATTTGGATTTGTAAAATTTTATAAAGAAATGCGCGACAAAGGCATTAAGCCAATTTGTGGGGTAAATTTTAATTCAGTGAAAGACATTAGCGATAATTCTGAGTCTGGCAAATTAACTCTTTATGCAAAAAATTTTGAAGGTTATAGAAACCTAACAAAGTTAGTTTCCAAATCCCATATAGAAGGAAGAATTAGATCGATACCTCATCTTAAATTGGAGTGGCTTAAAGATTTAAATGAAGGATTAATTTTATTATCTGGAGATATGGAAGGACACATCGCTGATGCAATTCTAAAAAATAATTTTGAGCTAGCCGAAGCAAGAATAGATTTTTTTAAAAAAATATTTAATGAGGATTTCTTCATTGAGATTTCCAGGTTAGGAAGGGAAAGGGAAGAAGATTACATAAATATTGTTTCATCTATGGCGGCCAAAGCAAAAATACCTCTTGTAGCAACCAATCAGGTTAGATTCATGGAAGAAGAAGAATTTGAAGCTCATGAAACTAGAGTATGTATTCAAAATGGAAATGTTCTAAGCGATCCTGCTAGAAAAAAGAATTACTTATCAACTCAATATTTCAAATCTACAGATGAAATGTTTGAGTTGTTTGAGGATATACCAGAAGCTCTAGAAAATTCTTATTTGATTTCTCAAAAATGTAACCTTGTAATTGAGCTAGGCAAATATATTCTTCCTGATTTTGAGACACCTAACGGTGAAACAGAAGATGATTACCTAAAAAAAATATCTATCGAAGGCCTGCATAAAATTTTTGGTGACGAAGTTAAGGAAGATTATTTTTTAAGACTAGATTTTGAATTAAGTGTAATCCAAAAGATGGGATATTCAGGCTACTTTTTAATTGTTGCAGATTTTGTTAACTGGGCTAAAGAGAATGATGTTCCTGTTGGCCCTGGGAGGGGGTCCGGAGCTGGATCACTAGTTGCATATGCCATAGGAATAACAGGATTAGATCCAATCAAATATGATCTATTGTTTGAAAGATTTCTTAATCCTGACCGAATTAGTAATCCAGATTTTGATATAGATTTTTGTAAGGATGGTAGAGAGAAAGTAATTGAATACGTTACAAATAAATACGGACAAGATTCTGTTGCTCAAATAAGCACCTTAGGCACTATGGCCGCTAGAGCAGTTGTAAGAGATGTGGCAAGAGCTCAAGGAAAATCCTATAGCCTTGCAGATCGTCTAGCTAAATTAATCCCTTTTCATCCTGATATGACACTAAAAACTGCATTGCAAAACAAAGAATTAAAACAAGCAATTAAAAATGATGAAGATGCAGAAGAAATTATTGAGATGTCACAGAAACTTGAAGGTTTATCAAGGAATGTGGGAAAGCATGCTGCTGGCGTTGTCATGGCTCCATCAAAAATAACAGATTTTTCTGCTCTCTATTTAGATGAGGAAACCGGCGCAGTATCTACTCAATATGATATGAAAGATATTGAACTTGTTGGATTGCAAAAATTCGATTTCTTAGGTCTTAAAACTTTAACAATAATGAAAAATGCCCTGAAGCTAATTAATCAGAACAGGCAGACATTAAAACTCGATCCAATTAATCTAGATGATCTTCCTCTTGATGATTCAAAGACGTATCAGCTTCTCCAAAAAGGCTTAACTACTGCTGTTTTCCAACTGGAATCACGGGGCATTAAAGAGTACATAGTAAAGCTAAAACCGAATAACTTTGAAGATATTATTACCTTGATTGCCTTATACAGACCTGGTCCTTTAGAAATGAACATGGTTGAAACTTATATTGAAAGAAAGCATGGAAGAGAAGAATTCTCTTATGGGGACGAATCAGTTGAAAAAATACTTGATAAAACTCACGGTGTGATTGTTTATCAAGAACAAGTTATGCAATTGGCTCAGGAATTTTCCGGTTTTACGCTTGGTGAGGCAGATATTCTTAGAAGAGCAATGGGAAAGAAAATAGCGTCTGAGATGGAAGAACAAAAAGAACCCTTTATAACAGGCGCAATTGAAAAAGGAAAAAATAAAAGATTTGCAGAGGGATTATTTGATCAAATTGAAAAATTTGCTGGCTATGGTTTTAACAGGTCTCATTCTGCAGCTTATGCCTTTATTTCTTATCAGACAGCATGGTTAAAAGCCCACTATCCAGCAGAGTTTATGTCTGCTGTCTTAAGTTCAGAAATGGACGATACTGATAAGATTCAGATGCTTCTTGATGACTGCAAGCTTTTGGGCCTCAAAGTTTTGCCGCCTGATATTAATTCAAGTTTTTATGAATTCAGGAATATAGATAATGAAACACTTATGTATGGATTGGGAGCAATAAAGGGAGTTGGTAAGTCAGCTATCGAAAGCATAATTGATAATAGAACCTTAAAAGGTAACTTCAAGACACTCTCGGATTTTTCTAGTCGCATTGATACAGAAAAAGTAGGAAAAAGAGCTCTAGAACCGCTGATTGCATCTGGCTCAATGGATTCATTTCAATCTAGCAGGGAAGAGATGTTTGTGAATATTGAATCTGCTTTGAAGTTTGCTAGACAGGTGTCTGAAGAGAAAAAAAGCGGAATTGATGATTTATTCGGTGACGTTGAATTGCCTAACGTTGTTCCCATCACAAAAGCAAAAGCTATTGAATTTGATAAGTCTTTGGGTGAGCTAAACTCTTTAGGATTTTATTTCTCATGCCATCCTATGGATGAATATAAATGGGAAATTGAGCAAATTTGCCCTAATAGGATTTCTAGTCTCAATGAAGATAAGAATATTCAAAGGTGTGCAGGTGTTATAACTGCCAAAAGAACAATTCAAGGCAGGAGAGGTCCGGTAACATTTGCAACGTTAGATGACGGAACTGAAAAAATAGAGATTATTTTGGGTTCTGATGTAATGCAATCAATGCAGGTTGAATTAAATAACAAAGATATTTTTATTGTGGACGGCAAGGTTACTGTAGATAATTCTCGAGAAGTTTTGTACGGATTAGCAAAAAAAATTGAAGTCACTAATATCAATACTTTAGAAAACTTAAGAATCAGGATGGTAGAAAAATTAAGAATATCTTTGATTGAATCAAAAAAGTCTAACATTGAGAGCTTCAAAAGATTGCTCGACGACCTTGACACAGAATCTTCAATTGGTTGTCCTGTTGAGCTGAAATATACTTCAAAAAAATCTGAAGCAGAAATAGAATTCGATGAGGATAGGAGAATTTTGTTGACTAACAATACTATGAAAGCTCTTTTAAATACTTATGGAAGAGATAATTTAGAACTTATGTATCATAGAAGATAATGTCCTACTCTTTTTTAGATTTTGAAAAACCAATCAGCCTTTTAGAAAAAAAGATTGAAGATCTGCGCTCGAGCCAAGACCAGCCAGATGTAATTCAAAGTCAAGTTGATTCTCTTAATAAAGAAATTATTAAAATAACCAAGGAGCTTTATTCAAATCTCTCCATATGGCAAAAAGTTCAAGTTGCGAGACATCCCCATAGGCCGCATTTTAGCGATTACATAGAAAAAATATTTCATAATTTTGATGAACATCATGGCGATAGAAATTTTGGTGATGATAGGGCAATAATTGGAGGGACGGCTACTTTCAAAGGAAAACCTGTGATGCTTATCGGTCATGAAAAAGGTAAGGACACAAAAGATAAGATAGAAAGAAATTTTGGTATGTCGCAACCTGAAGGTTATAGGAAGGCAGCCAGACTAATGAAGCTTGCAGAAGATTTTTCTATGCCGGTCATAACATTTATCGATACTCCTGGTGCTTATCCTGGCATAGAAAGTGAAGAAAGAGGTAATTCACAAGCCATAGCGTACAACTTAAGTGTTATGTCCAAACTTAAAACACCTATTATTGTAATTATTACCGGAGAGGGCGGTTCTGGCGGAGCTTTGGCAATTGGAGTGGGAGATAATATATCAATGTTAGAGTACTCTATTTATTCTGTAGCTTCTCCAGAAGCTTGTGCGTCGATTGTTTGGAGAGATTCTTCAAAAGCAGAGGATGCCGCAAAAGCAATGAAATTAGACGCTTCCAATCTTCTAGAGTTAAGTTTGATAGATAAAATCATCGATGAACCTTTAGGCGGTGCTCACAGAGATATTCAAAAAATGAGTTCCGTGCTTTCAGATCACATCTCTGAGCAGCTTGAAAAATGTTCGTCCCTTAATATTTCGGATCTTCTTAATGAAAGACACAAGAAAATTATGAGCTATGGAGCCATCGAGTAAGTGAACGAAATTTATGAGTCTTTCTCAGGTTACTTAACCAAAGATTCAAAAAAATTCTTAGTTGCTTTCAGTGGAGGATTAGATTCAACGGTTCTCCTTTATGCTCTTAAGCAAGCTTTAGTTAAAGAAAAATTAAATAAAGAAATCCTTGCGATACACGTAGACCATAAACAGAATAAGAATTCAAAGAACTGGATCGAACACTGCAAAAAATTTTGTGAAACCATGCAGGTTTCTTTCGCTTGTTCTCAAATCAAATCAAATAAAAAAGCACTATCAGAAAATGATTTAAGGAATCTTAGATACGAGATATTTTCTGAATTTGTAGATAAAAATTCTATGCTCTTCCTTGCTCATCACTTAGATGATCAAATTGAAACTTTTTTCTTTAGAATTTTTCGCGGAACGGGAATGGATGGCATAGTTGGTATTCCAGAAGAAAGAGCTCTCAATGAGGGAAGACTAGTCAGACCTTTTCTCGGTTTGTCAAAAGATCTTCTTTTAACATATGCAAAAAAACATAAACTTGATTTTATAAAAGATCCATCGAATAAAGATACAAGTTTTGATAGAAATTACATAAGGAAAAATATCATCCCAAAAATAAAGAATCGTTGGCCTAACTATGAAAACAAAGTTCAATCCTTTATCGATATTCAAAAGGAATATTTAGGTGTAGCTGAAACTTCTCATGACTTTAGTGATGCTGAGCTTTCTAAAAATACTCTTAATCTTAGAAAGCTAATTGATGAAAAAGATAGTCAAAAAAAAATCATCCTTAGAAAATGGATAAAATTAAATGGTTTAAATTCACCAAATCAAAAAGTACTTGATAATTTAATTAATATTTTCATAAAAACTTCAAAGAATAATTCCTATTTTCATTGGGGTGCAAAAGGCAAAAAGGGATCTGTCTCAATAAAAAAAACAAAAGAATTCTTAGTTGTCTCTGAATTGATCTAATCTAGGGCGTTTAATACAGAGATAATAGAGGCAACTAGCGTGTTGGCATGAATACCAGCCCCCCAAGAAAGGCTTTTCTTATCTTTTTGTACTTCTATGTACGCAACTGCCTGAGCATCTGCTCCGGATGAGATTGCGTGTTGATGATAATCAGAAATTGAAAATGATGATTTATTGTAGTTATTGAATGCACACATAAATGCATCTATAGGCCCATTTCCTTCACCCTTTATGTCAAATTCTTTACCTTCCTTAGACAGAGTAACTTCAATGTTATCTTTTTGTATTCCTTTATCGTCAGGACCAGAAGAAATTTTATGAGAAACATATCTGTACTTATTTCCTTCCAAATAAGTTTCCCTAAATTTGGTCCAAATGTCTTCACTCTCTAATTCTTTTCCAGTCTCATCAGTAACTTGTTGAATAACCTGACTAAAATCAATTTGAAGCCTTCTGGGCATTGATAGTCCATGGTCTTTTTCTAGAATGTACGCAATTCCACCTTTTCCTGACTGACTGTTTATCCTAATCACAGCTTCATATGTTCTACCTAAATCTTCAGGATCTATTGGGAGATATGGAACTTTCCAAAGCGGGTCATTGGATTCTCTCATTGAATCAAAACCTTTTTTGATTGCATCTTGATGCGATCCTGAAAACGCAGTGAAAACTAAGTCCCCAGCATAAGGATGCCTAGGATGTACAGGTAATTGATTGCAATATTCAACTTCTCGCATTACATGATTGATATTGGAAAAATCTAATTCTGGATCTAAACCTTGAGTAAGTTGATTTAGGGCAAGGGTTACTATGTCAACGTTGCCAGTTCTCTCTCCATTGCCGAAAAGACAACCCTCGATTCTATCCGCTCCTGCCATTAATCCTAATTCGGCTGCAGCTACGGCAGTACCTCTATCGTTATGGGGATGAAGACTCAATATTACACTTTCCCGGTTGTTTAAATTTCGTGACATCCACTCAATTTGATCTGCATATATATTTGGAGTAGACATCTCAACTGTAGCAGGAAGATTCATTATTGATTTATTATCACTGGAAGGATTCCATATCTCATTCACCTCATTACAAACCTCAACCGCATAACTCAATTCTGTGCCAGTGAAGCTTTCTGGACTGTATTGAAACACCCAATTAGTCTCATTATTTTTATCTGCTAGTTCTTTAACTAAGGAGGCACCGTTCAAAGCAATTTTTTTGACCCCATCTTTACTTTCTCTGAATACTACCTCGCGTTGAAGGGTAGAAGTGGAGTTGTAAACATGAATGCAAACATTTTTTGCTCCTTTAACAGCTTTGAAGGTATCCTCAATTAAATGATCTCTAGCCTGCGTTAAAACCTGAATAGTGACATCATCAGGAATTAAATCCTTTTCAATTAAGTCTCTAACAAAATCAAAATCAGTTTTTGAAGCAGATGGAAATCCAACTTCAATTTCTTTAAATCCAGTCTCTAATAATAATTGAAAAAATCTATGCTTTTTTTCAGAACCCATAGGTTCAATCAAAGCTTGATTGCCATCTCTTAAATCGACACTACACCAAATAGGTTTTTTAGAAATAATATTTCCTGGCCATTTACGATCGCTTAGGTCGATCCTTTCAAACGGTAAGTACTTTGAAGTATTTGTATTTGTAATTTTTTTCAATTAAATAACCAATTTATAAATTATTATACTATTCATAACGTATGATTAATGAATAAAGAGATTTTAAACAAAATGGGCATCTCAACTTATGAATTGGTTGAGGATTTTATATTTGTAGATAACAAAGTAAAGGCAGTTGATAAAAGTGATGAAAGCGAAGGCAAAGATCAGTTTTTAAAATCATTGGATTACTACCTAAATAATTTCACTAAAGATAACAAAAATGCATTGGATTTTCTAAATTCTAAATCATTGAAGTTATCTGAATTATTGGAAAATTCTCAGATGAGGAAACAAGCTTGGAAAAATGAAAATTAATTTCAGACCTATGAATAAAAATGATATCTACTATGTTCACGGCATAGAGTCGCTAACTAATGAAACTCCTTGGTCTGAAAATAATTTTTATGATGCCTTAAGGTTTAGTAAAGCCGATGTGGTAACTATTGACGGTAAAGTTAATGGGTATGTCATCTATCAGTATGTGATGGATGAAATCCATCTATTGAATATTTCTGTCGCTCCACAATTTATTGGAAAATCAATTGGTTATCAGCTGCTAAAAAGGGTTGTAGATCAATCAAAATATACTTTTAAAAAAAGAATTTTTTTAGAGGTTAGAGAATCAAACCAAAGAGCTATTAAGTTTTATCGTCGAAATGGTTTTCAGGAAGCAGGAGTAAGAAAGAATTATTACAAATTAAATTTTGGTAGAGAGGATGGATTAATTATGCAAAAAAATCTAAGCAAGCCTGTAATTATTCTTCTACTCGATAATGTCTTTAAGTTCTTCTTCAATCTCGCTAGGTTCCGTCTGAGGTGAATACCTTTTTATAACGTTCCCATCTCTATCAACTAAAAACTTTGTAAAGTTCCACTTAATGGATTCGGTTAAAATTCCAGTTTTTTCCGATTTTAAATATTCATAAAGCGGATGGGTATTTGACCCATTTACTTCAATTTTTTTCATTACAGGAAAATTAACATCGTACTTCGTTTTACAAAAAGTTTGAATTTCCTCATCGGTACCTGGTTCTTGACCCATGAATTGGTTGCAAGGGAAACCAATAACTTGCAAATCATTCTCATATGAATCCTGGATTTGTTTAAGGCCTTCGTACTGCGGTGTAAGACCACATTTACTAGCTACATTAACTATCAAAATATACTTTCCTTTGTATTCTTCTAAGTTTCTTTCTGCTTCATTTGAATCCTGAAAATTTATTGAATAGATGTTTGGTTCCACTTTTTCCCCCTATATACTAAGCAAATGTTTTTGGAGGGTAATTATTATGGAATATAGAAAATTAGGCAATACAGACATCGATGTGAGTGTTATTTGCTTAGGAACCATGACTTGGGGACAGCAAAATACTGAGGAAGAAGGTTTTGAGCAAATGGATTACGCCGTTGAACAAGGAGTAAACTTTTTTGATACTGCTGAGTTATATTCTATTCCACCAATGGAAGATACTCAGGGGAGCACTGAGACAATAATTGGTAATTGGTTTGAAAAAAGAGGTAACAGAGAAAAAATTATCCTTGCAACTAAAGTTGCAGGAAGAAGCGGCATGAAATGGTTTCGAGGCGGTGAAACAAGACTTGATAGCGATAACATTACAAAGGCTATTGAAGGAAGCCTTAAAAGACTCAAAACTGACTACGTTGATCTTTATCAACTTCACTGGCCAGATAGACCAATAAATTTATTTGGTGGAGGCCTCTCTTATAAGCATTACGATTTAGAATCAGTAGCCATAGAGGAGACATTAAGAGTTTTGGGTGATTTAGTGAAAGAAGGAAAAATTAGGTACGTTGGCCTTTCCAACGAAACCCCATGGGGCCTGTCCGAATTTATTAAGGCTGCAGAAATGCATGACTTACCCAAAGTTGTGAGCGTTCAAAATGCCTATAACTTGTTAAACAGAATTTATGAAAGTGGGATGTCCGAATTCCATCACAGATCTCAAGTTGGTTTGTTAGCTTACTCACCTCTTGCGCAGGGATATCTAACCGGGAAATACCTTGATGGTGCTAGGCCTGCTGGAGCTAGGACTACGTTATTTGAACGAGGCCAAAGATACGAAACGGAACAGGCAGAGGAAATAATAAGGAAGTATGTAAATCTTGCTAATGAATATTCAATGGATCCTGCTTTGATGGCTAATTCATTTGTTAATGATCAAGATTTTGTGACCTCAAACATTATTGGTGCCACAACTATGGAGCAGCTAAAGATTGCTGTTGGCAGTATTGATACAAAGCTTGATGAAGAATGTCTGAAGAAAATTGAAGAAATTCATTACGGATGTCCAAACCCTTGTCCATGAGTGACATTATCTGGGTAGAAGGAACATTCGAAGACTTAAGCGTTCATCAACTTTATGACGTAATGAATCTTCGCCAAGAAGTATTTTTAATAGAGCAAAATACTTCATATCTGGATGCGGATAATGTTGATCAGGACTCTTTTCATTTGCTTGCCTACATAGGATCAAATCTTCAGGGTTACAGTCGTTTAATACCACCAGGAATAAAGTATGAAGACGCTTCTATAGGAAGAGTGGTTTTACACAAAAAATCTCGCGGTAGTGGGTTAAGTAAAATTTTGATGGATAAATCTATCCATACATGCCAGGTTCTATATCCCGAAACAGACATTAGAATTTCAGCACAACATCCCTTGGTAGATTTTTATCAAGGTTACGGCTTCAAAACAGTTGGAAAAATTTATGATGAGGATGGGATTCCTCATATAGAAATGGTCCTAGAAAAATAATTGAATATTTCTTACCTCAATTTTGGATTCTTGCTTTCATTTATTCTGGGAATAGTTTTCTTAACTTTTGATTTTTTTGAAGATATTTCTCTTCCGTCCTCAAACTGGGCAATAAAAGTTGGGGACAAATCCGTTTCCATGGAAAGTTATCTAGCTCAGATCAGCCAACTTGATTTTAATAATGACGGGGAAATAGACGCCGAACTTAAAGAGTCAGTGATTGATCAACTCGTCATTGAGCAATTATTGATTATGAAGGCAATCGATGAAGATATTATCCAAAGCGATCCTCTATTGAAAAATAATCTCATCGATTACATGACAAACACCATTTCTAATCAGACTATCTTGAATATTGAGTATGAAGACGTTGAAGAATATTACAAAAATAATCTAGATAAATTTTCTCAAAATAATTTGTATTTAATGGAATCTGATAGTGAATTTATTAATTTACCCAATGATTATCTTACAAAGCAGAAGCTAAGAGATTATTTGGGAGCAGATGCAATTATAAATATTGATATTCTTGAGATCGGCAGTGAAATTAAATTTATCCAAGATGATCAATCGTTTAGTGTTTTGCTTATAGATAAGATAGAAGGGGAACCCGCTTCATTAAACTCGATATTTGACATAGTAAATCAAGAGGCAATAAGGAGCGAAAGAGAGAGGTCTTTTAGAGAATACATAAATGAACTTAAAAAGAGTTATCCAGTTGAAATAAACCCTATCCTATATAAGTAATGAGACTTCTGTCTTTGTATCTCTTATTGACAGCCTCTTTCTTGAGCTCACATGAGCTTCAAAAATTTAACCTTTCCTTTGACTTTCTTGAAACAGATGAATCCAAGGAAATTGAGATGAACATTATAGTACCTCGAAATTTATACAGACCATCTTTGGAAGAGAACCTTAACAATGGATTAAATTTTGATGCCTGTAACGAAAAAGATTTTGATCTAGTTGATTCAACAGCGAGATACTTAACTTTCAAGAAAAAAATTACTTGCAGCAATTTTCCTAGATCACTTGATGCTAGAAATTTCTTTTCTTTTTATCCAGATCAAACTATTTTGGTGAATATAAAAAAAGAGACCAGCCTTCAAAATCAAACATTTTTAAATAATTCTAAAAGTAAAATTGATTTCAAAGAAGTCGATCAGAATTTTAGTTTTTTTTCATTAGGATTAAACCACTTTCTAGGGGGCTACGATCATATTGCGTTTGTATCTCTTTTAGCCTTACTGATAATTGGAATAAAACAATTAATTTATCTACTCTCTGGCTTTACCTTAGGCCATGCTATCAGTATTACGTTCTCATCCTTAGGCTTTATTTCTGTAAAAATTTCAATAATTGAAATCCTTATTGGCTACTCAATATTTTTATTGGCTCTGGAGTACTTAACAATTAGACAAGTTAATAAAAATGGAATTATGAAGATAAATTCCATGTTTTGGATATCACTGGTCTGCGTTTCACTTGTCTTCTTTCCAGAAATAACTGTTCTATCCGTAGGCATGGCTTTGATAGGAATTTCTTATCCTTATTTAATTATAAGAAATTCACTCATTAGAATTATTGCGACCGTATTTTTTGGACTTTTGCATGGTTTTGGATTTGCTTCAAACTTATCTAATTTTGATTCTCAATCACTAGTCTCATCTATTATTCTCTTCAACTTGGGAATAGAAGCAGCTCAAATTTTATATGCTTTTTTTCTTCTTTTAGTCCTTAACCTTATTGCAAAAACAAGGCTTATAAGCAGACTATTTTTAAAAGATTTTATCTCTTTGATTGTTTTTTTCTTCTCTACCTTATGGTTTATAGGAAGGTTGCTGTTCTAGATAATTTTGACTTGTTCTGCCTGGGGTCCTCTTGCACCATTGGTAACGGTAAAGCTTACTCTAGTACTTTCTTTTAATAATTTTCTATCACTTTCATTTACCGAAGCAAAATGAACAAAAAGATCACCACCTTTATCCCTCTCAACAAAACCGTAACCTTTGCTAGGATCAAACCATTTGATTGCTCCTTTTTCTCTTTTCAACCTCCTAGTAATTTGTCTTCCATAGACTATCGCCATACTGGAGATAAAAGTTGACATCAACAGAACCAAAAACATAGGTCCGAATGAGAAAAAAAATTGAGGGAAGTTAAAAACTAGAAAAGTAGCTAAGAGAGAAATGATTGCTGAAGTTGTGAGTCCGCGTAACCACATCCAATTATATTAAAGGATTAGTTAAGTTTATTTAAGTTCTTTAAATGTAATTGAATAGACTTAGATTCTTTAAGTGCCTGCTTATATTGACGTTTTCTCTCATTTACAAGGCTTTTAGGAGCGCTTGAAATAAACTTTTTGTTGCTTAAAGTATTTTCAATATTGGCCAAATTTTTGGTTACTTTCTGTAATTTTTGCTCATTTCTTAATTTTTCTGATATAGGATCTACGTTTCCTTCAAAAGGTATATGAAATTTGAGATCGTGCGAAACAACTATGGCGCAAGGTTTATCTATCTCTAATACTTTTAAATCTTTTATTCCAGCAAGTTTTTTTAAATGATCTGAGTTTTCGAGAATAAAATTCAGTGAAGTTTTATTGCCCGATATAAACACCTCTTCAAGCTTTAAAGATGCAATACCCATTTCAGCTTTCATGTTTCTTATTGACGATATTGAGTTTTTCAAATTTTCTATTTCCTTGTATTTTGATCCTGAAATTCTTACTTTTTTTGGAAACGATTGATTTAACAAGAATGATTGTTTTTTTCCGGAAGCAATCTGATTCCAGATTTCTTCTGTAATAAAAGGCATAAAAGGATGACAAAGTTTTAAGATTGACTCAAGAATATTCAGCAAACCAGATATGATTCTATCTACTTCGCTTTTCTTAATGTTATCTGAATCAAGTCGATTTTTTGAAAACTCGATGTACCAATCACAAAAATCATTCCATACGAATTCGTAAACACTTTGAGTAGCTAAATCAAATCTATAATTATCCATATGCGTATTCATAGAAACTATCGTGTAATTTAATTTCTCCACGATCCATTTATCTTCGGGAGTTTTTATAAATTGATTAGTCTTTTTGAAACTAGCTGGCTTATTTAATTCAATGAATCTGGAGGCATTCCATAATTTGTTACAAAAATTTCTATAACCTTCTACGCGCTTCATATCAAAATTAATATCTCTACTTCCAGAAGCAAGAGACAAAAAAGTAAATCTCAAAGCATCAGTACCGTGAGCTTTTATTCCTTGAGGATAATCTTTCTTTGTCTGTTTGATTATCTTCTGCTCGTCGTCTGGATTTAACAGACCAGAAATTCTTTTTGAAATAAGAGCTTCTAAATTTATGCCATCAATAATATCCAAAGGGTCAAGAACATTTCCTTTTGACTTAGACATTTTTTGGCCTTCACTATCTCTGATAAGCCCAGTAATGTAGATTTCTTTAAACGGTATTGCCTTTGTGAAATGCTTAGTCATCATTATCATCCGGGCAACCCAAAAAAAGATGATGTCGAAACCAGTCACTAATAATGAGGTAGGGTGATACTTATCTAATCTTTTTGTTTGTTGAGGCCAACCAAGGGTAGCAAAAGTCCACAAAGAGGAAGAAAACCACGTATCCAGAACATCTTGATCTTGAACCAAAGATACTTTTTTATCTAATTTATATTTTTTTCTAATATCTTTCTCGTTTTCTCCACAATATTCACCTCCATCTTGGTCATACCAGATTGGGATTTGATGACCCCACCACAATTGCCTACTAATGCACCAATCTTGAAGCTCGTTCATCCAAGAGAAATAGGTTTTTTTCCAATTATCAGGAATAAAATTGATTGACTTTTTTTTGACCAAACTCAGGGCTTCCTTACCAATAAGGTCTGTATTTAAATACCATTGATCTGTCAGGTAAGGCTCTAGTATCGTGTCGGATCTTTCTGCTCTTGGAATAGATAATTTATGCGGTTCAATTCTCTCTAACATCTGGATATCTTTTAAAGATTTAATAATTTCTCTCCTAGCATCAAAACGATCCATGCCTGAGAAAGGGGCCGGAGTTTCAGCATTCAAAGTGCCATCAGGATTCAAAATATTTATAGGTTCTAGTCCATGTTTTATGCCTAGTTCATAATCATAAAAATCATGACCAGGAGTGATCTTCAAACAACCAGTACCAAAATCTTTATCAACGTATGAATCAGCAATGATGGGGATATATTTATCGGTAAAAGGTATTTTTGCTTTTAAACCTATTAGTTTTTTATATCTTTTGTCTTTGGGATGAACAGCTATTGCCTGATCACCAAACATTGTTTCAGGCCGAGTTGTAGCAACAATAATAAAGCCATCTCCAACTTCGTATTTGATATGCCAAATATTCCCATTTTCTTCTCTCGTAGTTACCTCTAAGTCGGATAAGCCAGTCTCATTTTTGGGATCCCAATTAACCAATCTATTCTTCTTATAAATCAATCCTTTTTCATAAAGTTCAATGAATACTTTTCTTACAATATGCGCATAATCTTCATCCATGGTGAAAGCTTCATTTTCCCAGTCTAAAGATGCACCTAACCTTCTTAATTGACTTGTGATGGTATTTCCTGACTTGCTTTTCCACTTCCAGACTTCCTTGATAAATCTATCTCTCCCTAATTTATTTTTACTTTTACTTTCCTTTTCAAGATTTCTTTCAACGACTATTTCTGTTGATATGCCAGCATGATCTGTACCTGGTTGCCATAACACATCGTATCCATTCATTCTTTTGTATCTACAAATCGAGTCCATGATAGATGTTTGAAAGCCATGCCCCATGTGTAGAACCCCTGTCACATTTGGGGGTGGAAGCATGATGGAGAAAGCTTTGCTATTTTTCTTTAAGCTTGGTGAAAATAATTTAGATTCTTCCCATTTAGAAGACCACAATCTCTCAATTTTTTTGGGTTGGTATTTAGAATCCATTATCCAATATAGTTTGGTTTAATTCCGTATTCTAAACAAACTTTAAAACTCTCTCTCGCAATCTTTTGATATTCACCGCCATCTTCAATAACCAATTGATAAGAGGATTTAAAATCTTGAAAATTCGAAGGCAATTTTGGGTTCAAATTAATCAAATAAGTATTTTTATTACAAGGATGCTTTATTCCAGGGAAGGAAATCAAAATTGGAGCATCAGGTGAATCTAAATCATTACAGATTTTATGAGGTAGAAAAATATCTGAAATATTTTCCCACAGAAAGTCATCTAATTTTTTTGCTTGATTTAGATCTTCACAATTTATGACAATATAATTTTTTTCGTCAGATTCAATATTTTGCCAATAGAGGTCTTTTGTAAACTGGCAGCAAAACTTTTCTCCCTCGTCTAAGGAAGTTCCAGCCTTGTAAAATTCCATTAATTACGATTGAGACAATAGGTAATTAGTTAAGAGTGGAACAGGTCTTCCTCTAGAGGCTTTGGCTTTTCCAGAACCATGAGCTGTCCCGGCTACATCAAGATGCGCCCAAGGATACTTTTTAGTAAACCTTGAAAGGAAACACGCAGCAGTAATTGTTCCAGCTCGCCCACCAATGTTGGCTATATCAGCAAAATTACTATCCAAATCACCTTGATATTCATCCCATAGAGGCAATTGCCATGCTTTGTCCATTGAAGCATGACCAGCATCTATTATTTTGTCGGCTAATTTCTGATTATTACTCATCAAACCTGAAGCAACATGACCTAAAGCTACTATCACTGCTCCAGTTAATGTCGCTATATCTATGACATTTTTAGGTTTAAATCTTTCTACATAGGTGAGTGCATCGCAAAGAACTAATCGTCCTTCTGCATCTGTATTAAGTATCTCCACAGTTTGCCCAGACATTGTTTTAACAACATCTCCAGGTTTGGTTGCCTTGCTGCCAGGCATATTTTCAGCAGAAGCGACTACTCCAATGATATTAGACTTTGGTTTTATCAAAGCAATAGCCTCCATGGTTCCTAGAACGCTCGCAGCCCCACTCATGTCATACTTCATTTCATCCATTGCTGGGCTTGGCTTTAAACTTATACCGCCAGTATCAAAAGTTATGCCTTTTCCAACAATAACTTCCGGTTGTTCCGTTTTTTTACCACCTTTGTATTCGATAATAATGAACTTAGATTCTTGAACACTCCCATTTCCAACAGACAAAAGACAATGCATTCCAAGCTTTTCCATTTCTTTTTCACCTAGAACTTTCACAGATAGATTTTTATATTTTCTTCCAAGCTCTTTAGCAGTATTTCCAAGGTAAGTGGGCGTACAAATATTTGCAGGAGTATTGCCAAGCTCCTTCATTCTGTTTATCCCAACACCTATGTTAGTCCCAATAGATATTGATTTTCTTAGATCGTTAATATTTTTTTTGGAGTTAATAAGTAAATTTACGGACGCAAGAATATTATTTTTTTGTTCTTTTTTTCCATCAAAAATATATTTATAGGTCGAAGATTCCAATTGCATTGAAAGGTTTTGCAAGAACCAAGAAAAATCTCTTTTTTCAAATTTAATTTCTGGAAGAAACAAAGAAACTTTTTTTGTATTTGCAGTTTTTGCTAAGGTGCAAATTTTGGTTATTAACTTCGATGCATTATCATCTTTGAATTTATCTGACGTATTACCTAATCCTAACAAGAAAAACTTTTTATCTTTTTGATCCGATAGGGCGGGGATATAACAAGTAGTATTAACTTTTCCTGAGAATTCTTTTCTTTTTAACAAAGTGTTCATTAGGCCCTTAGAAGCCTTATTGAATATATTTTTACTGGATTGAGAGTTGCCGTTTTCTTGAATACCAATAATAAGAGTTTCGTTTTTATCAGAAAGCATCTCATTTGGAGAAGTTATAGATAGATTTATTTTTAAATTTGATGTCATTTATTACTCCTTAGTAAGCCAAAATTCTGTGGGATAATATCACCATAGACAAATTAAAATGTTCAGCATTATATCTAAGTATATTATCAGAAGCTTCTTACAGACTTTTTTAGTTATATTCTCAGTACTATTTTTAGCCTTTTTCTTTCTAAGAAGCATTGATTTCTTAGAAGTTGCAGCCAGAGGAGATATGTATCCACAAATTGCCTTGGGTTATATATTTTTTAACATTCCAAGTGTCATTGAGATTATTCTCCCTTTGAGCATCTTCCTCTCAACTTTAATCTGCATTGCAAGAATGAATACAAGTAATGAAATAAATTTCATGCGGCAGATGGGGTTAAAGAGCGGTAACTTTTTTAAAATCCTTGCAATACCAATACTGTTAATGTCTTTTTTTGCACTATTTATATCTCTGATAGTCTCTCCTTATTCTCTAGACTCTTTGTATAAGCTTACAAGTAATCAAACTTTCTCTGATAGATTCAAAATGATGGGGGCAGGGAAGCCTACCTATTTTGAGGATGTGAATACTACCTTTTTTGCCAAAGAATCTAATGACTTTGATTTTGGATTCAGTGAAATATTTGCATCAATTGAACATGAAGATATGGAGATCATTCTAACGGCAGATCAAGTTTCTTCTATACCCACTGACAAATCTACCAACAGATTAACTTTTAAGAATGGGAAAATTGTTGGCCTAGAGATGGAGGGAGACTTTTTGATGAACTTCTCGCACCTAGAGTTTACTTTTCCCAGAAAAATTAAAACCTCATCGACCGATCTAAGTCATCTTTCAATGACTAGCTTGATCTCAAATTTAGAGAATAATCGAGAACAATCAGAACTTTTTAAAAGGCTATCAATTTTTGTATTAATTATTGTGAGTGCCTTCGTTGCTCTCAATTTTGGAATTTCAAATCATAGAATTGGCTTCACAGTATCGTTAATTACCGGATCGTTATTCTTTTTGCTTTATTTTGGTATTTATTTAGGTTTGCAAAACTGGACGCTATCTTCTGAGTACAATCCATCTATTTCTTTTGCTGCTTTTCACTTAGTATTTTTTTTGGCGGGTATTTTCCTTAGTTATTTTCTTAATAAAGAGTCACCCATAAATATTTACAGCAGTGGAGTAACTTCGATAAATAACTTTCAATTAATATTTAATCTAGCTCTTCTGACTTTTGTAATTTATATGTTTTTTTACTTTTTAATCTAAATGTTTAAGAGTCTATTTGATATAACTGGTGTGCTGATACAGCTTTCAATCCTCAAAAGCATAGGTTTGGTTTTTCTGATCCTTTTTTCTCTTGATTTCATTCTAATGATGGTGGGTGAGTTACAAAATATATCCGATTATCAGAATTTTGAATCTTTTATAATTTCATTAGCTTTTAGTCTGCCTAAAAGAATTTATGATGTGGTTCCTTTGGCCTGTTTGATTGGTGCAATAGTTTCATACGGAAGACTTCAAGAGTCTGGAGAACTGATTGCCATAAGGATTTTGGGAAAATCTTTCAAACAAATCTTCTCTTCAATGCTTCTTCCAATATTTGTCCTCTTATCAATAATGCTCACGATAGGGGAATTTGTTATTCCAAGTTCAAATTTGATGTCTGAAGTTTATAAAACAAATCCTCAGCAAGCGCAAAAAGCCCAGTGGTTAACGAGAAAGAATGAACTCATTTACCTAGGCGACATATCTAGCGATAAAATTGATAATTTGAGAATTTATGAATTCAACGCTGAAGGCGATATTGATTCAGTTTTTGAAAAAGACGAGTTTGATTTTTCACTCGATCAAAAAGAAGCATCTTTTAAAGATAGAGCTTCCGATAATCAAATACAAAAAATATGGAAAGCTCCTTCTAAAATTGAGCTTTCAAAATACATTAAGTTAAACAGACAACCCCCATCTTTGCTTTTTCAGAATTTTAAATTTTCAGATAGCACCAGAGAGAAGAACTTATTTCTGTGGCAGTTTTTAAAAAAAATTATACAACCAATATCTGTCTCAATTTTTGTCTTGTTAGCCCTCATTTTTTGCCAAGCATTCTTAAGAGATTATTCCATCACTTATAAGGTGCTTACAGGAGTGGTTTTAACAATATTTTTCAACTTTACAGAAAAAATAGCGGGGAACGTCTCTATCGTTTTTGGCTTCAGCCCACTTATAACTACTTTAATTTTTCTTCTTGGGCTTATAAGTCTAATCTTTCTATTCAGTAAAAGACTTTAAGAGCGAACTATTTTGGTCTTTGAGAAGATATCGTTGAGACTTCTTTTATCTGATCTAAACAGAATCACAAAAAAATTTAAACCTGCTATTGATCCAAATAATAAGCCCAACACCAACCTTTGAAGCATAGATTTTATAGAGATTGCTTGATTGTCATCTGCAACTAATTTTATTTTCCAAGCTTGCATTCCAAGGGTTTGTCCATCGTTGAAATGCCAAAAATAAACATAAAAAATAAAAGAAATTAAAAAATATGAAAGAAGCATCAAGTTGCCTCCTAGGAAAGATGAAATCGCACCACCGTTAATGATAACTATCAATAAGGTGAAACTGAGCAATATGCCTGCTATTAAAAGCAGGTCATAAAATAACGCCAATAATCTTCTAAAGAACATACTAGAATTATGATATCTTAAATTCCTATATTTATGATGAATCCAGATACAGAAAATACAGATTCGATCGACCAAGGATTTTTTGGTCATCCAAAAGGCTTAAGAACACTTTTTTTTACCGAACTTTGGGAAAGGATGTCCTATTACGGGATGCGTGGCTTATTGGTTCTCTACATGACCGTAGGGGTGACTGGTAATCCTGGTTTAGATTGGTCCAATGCAGAAGCAAATGCAATTTACGGCATCTATGCAGGAATGGTCTATTTCCTAGCTCTTCCAGGTGGTTGGTTAGCAGATAACCTATTGGGCTATCAAAGAGCGGTTTTATTTGGAGCTTTGATCATAATGCTTGGTCACTTCACTTTAGCGATTCCATTAGAACAAACATTTATTCTTGGACTAATTTTAGTTGCTGCTGGAACAGGTTTACTTAAACCCAATATATCATCGATTGTTGGTCAGCTTTATTCTACTAACGACGATAGAAGAGATTCCGGTTTTACTATTTTTTACATGTCTATCAACATCGGAAGCATGCTTGGTTTTGCAGTCTGTGGATGGTTAGGGGAAAAAGTAGGATGGCATTGGGGATTTGGTGCAGCCGGATTTGGAATGCTCCTTGGTGTAATCCAATTTATTTATTTTAGAGGCCAACTTGGAGAAGCCGGTTTGAATCCGAATCCTAATTCTGACGAATATAAAATTAAGCTCAGAAATATTTCTTTAGGGATTATTGTGTTAGTTTCCTTAATAGTCCTCTCAGGCCTCTTAGGGTGGTGGACGGTTGATGCAGTATTTTTTGCTGAAAGATTTAGAGATTTCCTTGTCATCCTTTCAATGGTTTATTTTGCCTACCTTTTCCTTTTTGCCGGACTTAACTCAGCAGAGAAAAGAAACGTCTTGATGCTTCTATTATTGTTCATAGGTGCTGCAGCTTTTTGGTCTGGATTCGATCAATCAGCCGGATCTTTGACTATTTTTACAAGAGACTATGTTGATCTAACCTTTGGATCATTTACTGCACCTGTTAGCTGGACTCAATTTGCAAATCCACTGTTCGTAGTAATGTTCGCTCCGTTTTTTGCCTACATATGGGTATTCTTAGGAAAAAGGAATCTCAATCCAAACACTCCTGTTAAATTTGCTATAGGTTTAATCTTCATGGCATTGGGTTTTATAATCATGCTCTTTGCAGTCGATTACGCTTTAGTTTCATCCCCAGTAGGTGTCCAGTGGTTACTGTTAACTTATTTACTCCATACCTTCGGAGAGTTAGCTTTATCTCCAGTAGGGTTATCAGCTTTTTCTAAATACTCTCCAAAGAGATACTTAGGACAGATGATGGGATTGTGGTTTCTTGCCTCTTCCTTGGGAGGAGTCCTAGCAGGATTGTTCGGTGGTGAGGCAACGTCAACTGGATTAGATAGCATGACGCCTATATTTTCAGAGCTAGTTTATTACTACCTTGTTTTAGCAGTGGTTTTAATTGTTTTATCTTTCTTTATTAAAGGAAAAGTTGAAGAGTAAAACTTTAAAAAAAGTTATACCAAATTACTGATACTAGAAAACCTAAGAAACTTAATTGTAAAGACAGCCACCTCCTTTTCTTTGGTTCAATTCCCTTGAAAATAAAAGTTGTGGCGTAGGCAATTACATAAAGAGCCAGCCAAGTTAGAAGAAGATTGATGACCATTAATTATTATCGTGAAGGTCTTCGTTTAATTCGTTCACGTTTCGGTTGTCTCGGCATTCAATAGAGCCGGTGATTGAATTTCTAATGAATAATAGATCAGATTTATGCGCCAACTCCATCGCTTTGACAGTTTCTTTAACTTTTCCGTTTTCTATTACTTGAACCTTTGATGAACCAGTCACATAAAGGCCTGATTCAATTGTGCATCGATCTCCAAGAGGAATGCCTAAACCTGAATTTGCACCCAGCAGACAACTTTCTCCGATGGATATGATCACTTGGTTGCCTCCGGATAGAGTTCCAAGAGTAGATGCGCCTCCGCCAATATCTGATTTATCCCCAACTATCACCCCTTGAGCAATTCTGCCTTCAACCATTGCTTCTCCTAAGGTTCCACCATTGAAATTGACCGAACCTTCATGCATGACTGTTGTCCCTGGTCCAAGATAAGCTCCTAATCTGACTCTGCTGGCATCTGCTATCCTTACATCGTTCAATGCAACGTAATCCGTTAAGCACGGAAACTTATCTACTGAATAAACTTTTACATATTCGCCTTTATTTCTTTTTTCATTAAGAAATTCTTTTAATTCATTTGAATCTATTGGACCAGCTGAGGTCCATGCTACCGTGTGTAATATGCCAAAAATACCGTCTAAATTAGTTTCGTTGGGCTTTACCAAGCGAAGAGAAAGAAGATGTAACTTCAGATAAGCTTCTGGGACTGAAGAGGGTGGCACATCATCAGAAACTTCTACCTTTTCATATCCTTCTTTGATTTCTGCAGCACTTGTAGATATATCATCAGGTGAAAAATACATTTCAATGTATTCACCCTTTTTATTTTTGGTTCCTTTGCCAAAACCAATCCATTTTTGATTCATCATTTTTTTATAAAAGATTATTGATTCTTTTCAATGCTTCTTCTGTGGTTTCAAAATCATACACTAAAGCAATTCTTACGTATTTTTCTCCAGGATTAAAACCATTGACCTCGGCAGATAAATAACTTCCAGGAAGTACAATTAAACCCTCTTTTTCAAGAATATTTTTTGAGAAAGATTGACCGTCTTCAACATCCAACCAAAGATAGAAAGCACCTTCAGGAATTACATTGCTTACTTTATCTTTAAACATATCTGCTGCCAGGCTAAATTTATCGTTGTAAGACTTTCTATTTTCAGCGACAAAATCATTATTCAGCCAAGCTTCAACGCTCGCCTTTTGAATTGGCAAAGGAACGCTGACCCCATGAAAAGACCTAAACTTCTTGTAGGCAGAAATGGTTTTTTTACCGGAGCAAGCAAAACCCGATCTAAAGCCAGGTAAATTAGATCTTTTCGATAAGCTATGAAGAGCAATCAATCTATCCGATCTATCTGATGAAGCTTGGAGGATACTTGGACAGGATTTCTCAGAGGTATATAAATCTACATAGCACTCATCAGAAACAACATAAAAGTCATACTTTTCAGCTAAATCTAAAATATTCTTAAGTTTACTAAGAGGTAAAACAGACCCAGTTGGATTGTTTGGGGAACAGAGAACTAAAATTTGACACTTCTGCCAATCCTCACTTTTAAGGGAATCTAAACCAGGCTGAAAATTGTCTTCTTCAGGACAATCCAAAAACTTCGCTTCTCCACCGGCAAGAGTCGTTGCTCCGCCGTAAATTTGATAAAAAGGATTTGGCATTACAACATAGGGCTTTTCTTTAACATTCTCTTTATTAAAGAGAGCCTGAATGATTGAGAATGTTCCTTCTCTTGTGCCAGCTACAAGACAAACTTCATCCTCAGCAACATTCTCAATACCGAAATGATTTTTCAAATATTGCCGATATGCCTCTGATAATTCAGGAACTGCATTCATAGGAGGGTAGTTTGAAAAAGAATTTGTTTCTTTATTCAAAATGTCCAGGACTTTGGAGTCAGCATTTAATTTTGGCTCACCAATGGACAGATTGATTATTTCTTTTGATGGCTTTATGTCCTTATGAAGAAGATTAAGTTTTTCAAATGGATAAGATCCAATTTTAGACAGTAAATGATTCATAGAGTTTCTTCTGATCTAGCAGTAAGAACTTCGCAGCCATCATCGGTTATAGCCAACGTATGCTCCCATTGGGCTGACAATCTTCCATCAGTAGTTTCTACTGTCCAGCCATCATTTTTAGATAATTTGGTTTTATGAGTCCCAAGATTAATCATAGGTTCAATGGTAAAACACATACCCGCTTTTAATTCCATTCCAGTTCCTGGATTTCCGTAGTGAAGAATTTGCGGATCCTCATGGAAAACTTTGCCAATACCATGCCCGCAATAATCTCTGACAACCGAGTAGTGATTTTCTTCTGCATGTTTTTGAATCACATAACCTATGTCACCTAGGTTTATTCCTGGTTTGCATATTGCTATGGCTTTATAAAGACATTCTTGAGTAATACTTACCAGCCTTTCTGCATGAGGTTGTTTTTTTCCAACAAAAAACATCTTACTTGTATCTCCGTGGTAACCGTCTTTGATCACAGTTACATCAATATTGATAATATCTCCGTTTTTTAGGACTCTGTTGTCATCAGGTATTCCGTGACAAACCACTTGATTTATCGAAGTGCAAATAGATTTTGGAAAACCATTGTAATTTAGGGGAGCAGGAATACAGTCAATTTCATTGACAATGTAATCGTGACAGATTCTATCCAACTCACCTGTAGATACCCCTGGTTGAACGTGTTGTTCAATCATTTCCAAAGTTTGAGCTGCAAGCTTTCCTGCAACCTTCATTTTGGCTATTTCGTCAGAACTTTTAATCATTTTTTGAGATTTTACATCATAAGTCATAGACTTATTAAGTACTCTTCATTATAGTGTCCTTCTAATGCCAGTAGCATTAGAAAAATCCAAAACGCGAGACTAAAAATTTAGTGCCGCGTTTTTTTTTGCCTAAATGACAGAAAAAAAAGCATATTTATACCTGGATTCCGAAAGATTTTTTGAAGGTTTTTCCGTTGGAAAAAATGCTGATACTTGCGGAGAAGTCGTTTTTAATACTTCTATGTCTGGGTATCAGGAAATAATTTCTGATCCATCTTATACCGATCAAATTATTAATTTTACATACCCTCATATTGGTAACGTAGGAACTAATGATGATGATTTAGAGTCCGATGCAAACGGATGTAATGGGGTCATCATCAGAGATCCGTCAACCATTACAAGTAACTGGAGAAAACAGGATGATTTATCAAACTTCCTAAAGACAAAAAATATTTCAGGCATTTATGGGATTGATACTAGAAAAGTCACTCGAATAATCAGAAACGAAGGCGCAAAAGTAGGTGCTATCGTTTCCGGGAAAGATCATAAAAAGAAAGCGCTTAAATTAATTGAAGAGTTTGTGCCTTTAGGTGGAAAAGATCTCGCCTCAGTTGTTTCCACAAAAAAAGTATACGAATGGAAAGAACCCTCTTGGAGAAAGGATTTTGATGATAATAATTTAAAAATAGTTGCGATCGATTTTGGAGTAAAGCACAACATTTTACGAATGCTAAAAGATAGAGGATTTCAGGTGATCGTGGTTCCAGCTAAAACAACCGCAGGGGAGATTATGGCAATGAAGCCCGACGGAGTATTTCTTTCTAATGGACCTGGTGATCCTGAACCCTGCAAGTATGCAATTGAATGCATTAAGGAACTTAGGACCAAAAGAATTCCAATGTTCGGCATTTGTTTAGGCCATCAACTTTTAGGATTAGCTTTGGGAATGAAAACTATCAAAATGAAGTTTGGACATCATGGCGCCAACCATCCAGTTAAAGACTTGGATTCAAATAGAGTTTTCATTACGAGCCAAAATCATGGATTTACTATTGATTCGAAATCAATTCCTGAGGATGTAAAAATTACACACCTTTCTTTATTTGATGAAACCATTCAAGGAATAGAAACATCAGATAAAAGATGCTTCAGTTTCCAAGGACATCCTGAAGCCAGTCCCGGTCCGCAAGAAATACAAGAATTATTTGATAAATTTTTAACAGTGGTAAAAAGCAATGCCAAAAAGAAATGATTTAGATTCCATTTTGCTTATTGGAGCTGGTCCAATTGTGATTGGTCAGGCATGTGAATTTGATTACTCTGGCGTGCAAGCATGCAAAGCTCTTCGAGAAGAGGGATATAGAGTGATTTTGGTGAATTCTAATCCTGCAACAATAATGACCGATCCTGAGACTGCTGACTCAACCTATATCGAGCCTATTAATTGGAAGACATTAGAAAAGATAATCGAAAAAGAAAAACCATCAGCTCTTTTGCCGACAATGGGAGGACAAACAGCCCTAAATACTGCTTTAGATTTAGATCAAAAAGGTATTTTGAAAAAACATAATGTCGAGTTGATAGGAGCCACTAAGGAAGCTATCGATAAGGCAGAAGACAGAGAACTGTTTGCAAAAGCGATTAAAAAAATAGGTTTAAAGACTCCAAAAGCTGGATTAGCACATAATCTAGAGGAAGCACTAAAAATCCAACAGGAAATTGGTTTCCCTTGTATTCTGAGACCAAATTTCACTCTCGGCGGCATGGGCGGTGGAATAGCTTATAACTCTGAAGAATTCGAATCCATATGTTTAAGAGGTTTGGATTTATCGCCAACTTCTGAGCTATATATAGACCAGTATCTTTCGGGCTGGAAAGAATACGAAATGGAGGTTGTAAGGGATAAAGTGGATAACTGCATAATTATTTGTAGCATAGAAAACTTTGATCCTATGGGGGTACATACAGGAGACTCCATTACCGTTGCACCTGCTCAAACGTTAACGGACAAGGAATATCAACAAATGAGAAATGCTTCTTTTGCCATTCTCAGAGAAATAGGAGTGGAAACCGGCGGCTCAAATGTTCAGTTTGCTATAAATCCAAAGGATGGAGAAATGGTGGTTATTGAGATGAATCCAAGAGTCTCTAGGTCTTCAGCTCTAGCATCGAAAGCAACAGGATTTCCCATAGCTAAAATCGCAGCAAAATTAGCTGTTGGGTTTACCTTAGATGAATTAAGTAATGATATCAGTGGAGGAAAAATTCCAGCTTCTTTCGAGCCAACAATTGATTATGTGGTGACTAAAATACCCAGATTTAACTTTGAGAAATTCCCTCAAGCTGATTCCACTCTAACTTCTCAAATGAAATCTGTTGGTGAAGTGATGGCCATAGGAAGCAATTTTGCGGAGTCATTACAAAAAGCTATAAGAGGAATGGAGAATGGAAAGACTGGTTTTGACAACATAGAGGAAGAACTAACAAAGACTACTTTGAGATCAAAATTAATATCTCCTTCTCCTGAAAGACTTTGGTTTATTGGCGAAGCTTTCAGACAAGGTAGTTCTCTGGAAGAAGTGCATGATTTAACCAAAATAGATAAGTGGTTTCTTCAAACCATTGAGGAGATTATTTCTGCTGAGAAAAAAATAAATAAAAAATCTTTGTCTTCTAGAGATTTCTTTTTGAATCTCAAAAAAATGGGGTTTTCTGATCAGCGTTTAGCAGCTCTTTCAGCTCAGTCAGAAGAAAAAATTAGATCTTTAAGACAGAAGCTAAATATTAAACCTGTCTTTAAGAGAGTTGATACGTGTGCAGGAGAGTTTGAAACTACCACAGCTTATATGTACTCAACATATCAAGACGAATGTGAATCAAATCCAACTGAAGATAAAAAAGTAGTTGTTCTAGGAGGAGGGCCAAACAGGATCGGTCAGGGCATAGAGTTTGATTACTGCTGCGTTCATGCATCAATGGCAATGAAAGAAGAAGGGTATGAAACAATAATGGTTAATTGCAATCCTGAAACTGTTTCAACTGACTACGATACTTCCGATAGATTGTATTTTGAACCAATTACTCTTGAAGATGTTCTTGCAATAATTGAATTAGAAAATCCTTTTGGTGTAATCATTCAATTTGGAGGACAAACTCCATTAAAACTAGCACAAGAGCTAGAAAAAAATAATGTCCCAATTCTTGGAACTTCGCCAGACAAAATAGACCTTGCGGAGGACAGAGAAAGGTTTCAACAATTCGTTAATGAAAATAAATTAAAGCAGCCTCCAAATGGGATGGCCTCAAATAAGTCTCAAGCTAAAACTATCGCACATCAAATTGGTTATCCTATAGTTGTAAGACCTTCATATGTCCTTGGCGGAAGAGCCATGGAGATTGTGCATAACGATAATGATTTGGAAAAATATCTGGATGAAGCCATACAAGCTTCTGATTCTAACCCCGTACTTTTGGATAGATTTCTAGATATTGCTACTGAGTTGGATATTGAAGCGATATCCGATGGAAGCCAAGTTGAAATTTATGGAGTTATGCAACACATTGAGCAGGCAGGAATCCATTCAGGCGATTCAGCTTGTTCTCTTCCTCCTTATAGTCTCCCAGACAAAGTCATTAAGAAAATCAAGGAACAAGTTAGAGTCATTGCAAAAGAAATGGATATTATTGGATTAATGAATGTTCAAATGGCATATGCCAACGAGGAAATATTTCTCTTAGAAGTTAACCCCAGAGCTTCAAGGACAATACCATTTGTTTCCAAGGCTATTGGACTTCCTCTCGCAAAAATAGCTTCAAAGACAATGATTGGAAAGTCTCTCAAGCAACAAAAAATAAAAAATCCTTCAAATTTAAATCATTTTTCGGTTAAAGAAGCAGTACTTCCTTTTGATAGATTCCAAAACGTTGATCCTATTTTAGGCCCAGAAATGAAATCAACCGGGGAAGTAATGGGTATAGGTACATCATTCGCTGAGGCATATGATAAATCTCAAATCTCAGCCGGAACAATTATCCCAGATGGAGGGTCGGTATTTCTTAGCGTTAGAGAGAACGATAAACCTCATCTTGAAGAGCTCGCAACAAGGCTAGATCAATTGAACCTATCTATTGTGGCCACTAAGGGAACTGCTAGGGAAATTCAAAACATGGGGATTAAGGCAAGAATAATAAATAAAGTAGCAGAGGGAAGACCTCATGTTGTTGATTTAATTAAAAATAATGAAATTTCTTTATTAATTAATACGACGGAAGGTAAAGAATCTATCCAAGATTCTTCTTCAATCAGAAGAACTGCTCTAGATAATAAAATTCCATGTACGACAACTTTGCAAGGTGGTTTAGCCATATGCGAAGTCCTAGAAAAGAGACTTGATTGGTCCGTCCAAAACATTCAAGATATTCATAAAAGTATTGAATAAAATTGAACAGAGAGCCAATGACAGTCGAGGGAGAAGAAAGCCTTCGAACGGAATTACAGCATCTAATTACAGATGTTAGACCAAACATTACCAAAAAAATTGCCGAAGCAAGAGAATTTGGCGATCTCAAAGAAAATGCTGAATATCATGCCGCCAAAGAACAGCAAGGTCTTACCGAAGCAAGGATAAGAGAAATTGAAGGAAAATTGAGTGCATCTCAAATTATAGATATCAAAAAAATTGAATGTACAGGAAGGGTTATTTTTGGATCTACGGTTTCCCTCCTGGATATGCAAAATGATGAAAAAATCAGTTATCAAATTGTAGGCGAGGATGAAGCAAACGTGAAAAATGGAAAAATATCTTATTCTTCCCCTTTGGCTAGATCTCTCATCGGTAAAGAAGAAGGAGAAGCTACAAAATTTGAAAGTCCCTCCGGCATCAAAGAGTATGAGATCCTAGAGGTTTCTCACATTTAAATGTCATATTCAGGAGGCGAGCACTTTAATAAGCTTGCTAAGTCTAGGGGGTATAGATCGAGAGCAGCCTTTAAGCTTCATCAAATAAATAACAAATTCAATCTTCTCAAAAAGGGTTGCTCTGTGATGGACTTAGGCAGTTCTCCAGGCGGTTGGAGTCAAGTAGCAAAAGAATTAGTAGGCAATTCAGGAAAAGTATTTGCTTTAGACATCATTCCAATGAAACCCATAAATGGGGTTGAATTTATAGAATTTGATTTTAGGGATAAAGATATAAAGAAATTTATTAATCTTGATTTTAATGTTGTAATTTCTGATATTGCGCCCAATATAAGTGGTATAGCTATTACAGATAAAGAAAACATGCTTGAACTATTAAATAATGTCGTTGATTTTTGTAACTCCTCTTTAACGAAAGGAGGTTCTCTGATAGCAAAATGTTTTGAAAATTCAAAAAATGATCTAAAAAGATCTTTATTAAACCACTTCAGTAACGTAACTTTTTATAAGCCAGATGCATCAAGAAAAACATCTAAAGAAATTTATGTTATTGCACAAAATAAATTGAAATAAGTTATGTCAGATTTTCTAAGAAATATTTTCCTTTGGTTGGCAATTGCTGGTACTACCTTTTTTGTTATTCAAAGTCTTTCGGGTCCAGCAACTTCATCCTCGATGAATTATTCTGAGTTTGTGTCTCTTGTAAATTCAGATCAAGTTTCATCTGTAGAGTTCAAAGGTGATGGATATACACTTGAAGGTACACTTCAAGATGGCTCTCAATTTAAAACAACACGTCCAGTCTATGTACAAGACAATCAATTGATGGATGATCTTTTCGAACATAGAGTCCAAGTATTAGGTGAAGAGCCACAACAAGAAAGCATTTGGACTCAATTGTTGGTTGCAAGTTTTCCAATTTTAATAATTATTGCAATTTTCATGTTTTTTATGAGGCAGATGCAAGGCGGAATGGGCGGTAGAGGGGGCCCTATGAGCTTTGGTCGAAGTAAGGCTAAACTCCTTGAAGGTGGCAAAGTTAAAACTACATTTGCAGATGTAGCAGGGGTTGAAGAAGCAAAAGAGGAAGTTCAGGAACTAGTCGATTTCTTAAGAGATCCATCAAAATTTCAAAAATTAGGCGGAAAGATTCCTCGAGGAATTTTAATGGTTGGATCTCCGGGAACAGGTAAAACTTTGTTAGCTCGTGCTATAGCAGGCGAAGCAAAAGTTCCTTTTTTCTCAATATCAGGGTCTGATTTTGTCGAAATGTTTGTTGGAGTTGGTGCTTCAAGAGTGAGAGATATGTTTGAGCAAGCTAAAAGACAGTCACCGTGTATTGTGTTTATAGATGAGATCGATGCTGTTGGAAGACATCGTGGTGCAGGTCTTGGAGGAGGGCATGATGAAAGAGAACAAACTCTAAACCAACTTCTTGTAGAGATGGATGGTTTTGAAGCTAATGAAGGAATCATAATAATTGCTGCAACAAATAGACCTGATGTTCTAGACCCAGCTCTTTTAAGGCCTGGTAGATTTGATAGACAGGTTGTCGTTCCTTTGCCAGATATCAAAGGTAGAGAGCAAATACTTAAAGTACATATTCGAAAAGTGCCAGTAGATAAGGATGTTGAAGTATCCTTTATTGCAAGAGGGACTCCAGGATTTTCAGGTGCTGATTTAGCTAACTTAGTTAATGAAGCTGCTTTGTTTTCTGCTCGAGCAGGAAAAAAGAAAGTCACTATGGAAGAGCTTGAGTTGGCTAAAGACAAAGTCATGATGGGTGCAGAAAGAAAGTCCATGGTTATGAATGAAGCCGATAAAATTAAGACGGCTTACCACGAATCTGGTCATGCAATAGTTGGAAGATTGCTTGAAGAGCATGATCCAGTTTACAAGGTATCCATCATTCCACGAGGAAGAGCTTTGGGAGTTACTGTCTTTCTTCCTGAAGAGGATAAATACAGTAACAGCAAACAAGAAATTCTCGACAGAATTTGTGGGTTGTTTGGCGGAAGGATAGCTGAAGAGCTTATATATGGCGATAAAGGTATTACCACTGGTGCATCCAATGATATTGAAAGAGCTACAGATTTAGCGAGAAACATGGTCACTAAATGGGGCTTATCAACTGCAATTGGACCAATGAAATATGACGAAGAATCTGACGAACCTTTTCTCGGAAGATCGGCTAGTTCGCAGTCTAAAGGAATTTCTGATCAAACTGCAGAGAAGATTGATAAAGAGATCAAGAAAATTATCGATGATTGTTATAAAAGAGCAACTAAAATTCTTAAGGATAATATTGATAAACTTCATTTAATGTCTGAGTCTTTAGTCGAGTTGGAAACTCTTGATACAGCTCAAATTGATGACATTATGGCAGGGGCGAAACCAAGACGAGAGTCAGATGATGATTCTGCTCCAAAGAACACTGGTAAAAAAAGTTCCTCTATAGAAGAACCTGCAAATCAAACTTAATATGCCTTCTGTATCTGGGAGCCTCATAAAAGAGTCTCCTAGATTAATGGGTGTGATAAATCTAACTACCGATTCATTTTCAGACGGTGGTCATCTATTTTCTAGTAATAAAGTAGATTTATCAAAAGCCCTTAGAAAAGTAGAAAAACTTATAAATGAAGGCGCCGATATTCTAGATTTTGGAGCTGAGTCTACAAGGCCAGGCTTCACTAAAATTCCTTCACAAGTCCAAATAGATAGATTGATACCGATACTAGAAAAGATTAAGGATGAAGATATTATGATTTCTGTTGATTCAAGGAATTATAAAGTTCTCTACGAAGCTTCTAAATTTGGAATGAAATTTATAAACGATGTATCAAAGAACATATCTCAAAAGAAGTTAAAGTTAGCCAAAGAAAAAGAACTTTTCATATGCACAACTCATCATGGAAATAAAACAAAAAAAACATCAAATATTCTTTTGGATATAGATAACTTCTTTCAGGCTAAAGAAAAATCATATCTTTCGAAAGGCATAAATATTAAACAATGCTTTTTTGACCCCGGGTTTGGTTATGGGAAAACACCCCTGGAGAATATATTTATTATGACTAATATAAATTTTTTCAAAAAAGAAAACAGGAAAATACTTACTGGCACTTCAAGGAAGAAATCTTTTGCAGATTTCTTTAAAGATACCTCAAAAACTAAACTATCAGCTAGCTTACTGAGTGGTATAATTTGTGCTCTTGGCGGGAGCAATATAATAAGAAGTCACGAAGTTAAACAACTTCGAGAGGAATTAGAAAAATTAGGTATTTATGAGAGATAGAAAACTAATATTTTTTGGTACCGACGGCGTAAGAGGATCTATAGATAATGAAGTTAATCCAGAGTCAGTCCTAAAACTTGGCCATGCAGCAGGGAGACATTTCAAAAAAAGAGGAATCAACACTTTAGTAATCGGAAAAGACACAAGAATTTCCGGATACATGCTGGAGTCGGCCCTGCAAGCTGGAATTATTTCATCTGGAGTAAATGTCAGATTAGTAGGCCCTATGCCAACGCCTGCAATTTCATATCTGGTATCTACTTTCAAAGGACATGCTGGAGTGGTAATAAGTGCCTCACATAATTCATTTGAAGATAATGGCATTAAATTTTTTGATGAAAATGGAGAAAAGTTATCTATTGAAAATGAAAGAGAAATAGAAAAATTTGCTGAAGAAGCCTATGAATTCGTGCATCCTGAAAATCTTGGCAAGGCAGCAAGGATTAGTGATGCAAAAGGTAGATACATTGAATTTTGTAAGAATACTTTAAGTGAAGATATTTCATTTTCAGGTCTAACACTTGTCATTGACTCTGCAAATGGCGCTGCCTATGAAGTTGCACCCAAAGTATTTAAAGAGTTAGGAGCATATGTTTATTCGATTGCTGATAGTCCGGATGGTTTAAACATTAACAAAGATTGCGGAAGTACCAACATAGATTTTTTAAAAGATGAAGTTTTAAACAAAAATGCAGATTTTGGCATTGCTCTTGATGGTGATGGAGATAGATTAATTATTATTGATTCAAACGGTCGAGAATTAGATGGAGACGATATTTTATATGTCATCGCAAAAAATAAATTTGAGTCAAAAATACATCTAGGCGTTAAAGGTGTAGTTGGTACTCTTATGACAAACAAAGGGTTAGAGAAAGCTTTTAATGATGAAGGTATTGAGTTGGTGAGATCGGATGTTGGAGATAAATACGTTTTACAAAAGTTAAATGAACTTAATTGGACTCTTGGAGGAGAGCAGTCTGGACATATTCTTTGTCTTGATAAATCAAATACTGGAGATGGAATAATCGCTGCGATTCAGTTTCTTCAATCTATTGTAGTTTTAAATAAAACATTACCCGAATTACTTTCAGAGTTTAAAAAATATCCTCAAATTCTTACTAATGTAAAAGTTAAAGATGGAAATAAAGTTTTAAAAAATAAAAAATTACAGAAAGCTCAAAAAAAATCAGAGGAGTTATTAGAATCTTTTGATGGCAGGGTGCTCATAAGAAAATCTGGCACAGAACATAAGATTAGAATAATGGTTGAAAGTAATTCTCAAGAAGCAACTTCAGAGCAATCAGTTTTATTAACTGATCTTGTAGAATCAATTTCATGAAGCATTTAATTGCAAATTGGAAAATGAACTTTGTTAATCTGGATGCATGGCTGAAAGATTTTGATCTAAATAAAATCTCAGAAGAAATTAAGGTAGTAGTTTGCCCTAACTATCTGGATATAAAAGATTTTTATAAAAAATCATCGAAAATTCACAAAAAAATTTTAATCGGCGCTCAAAATTTATCTTCAGAGACTGAGGGCGCATTTACTGGTCAAATATCAGGAAAAATGCTCAAAAATATTGGAGCTTCTTACTCAATAGTAGGCCATTCCGAAAGTAGGCTTCAAGGGGAAGACGATGAGACTATTCTTAATAAAGTTCAAACGGCCCTTGATTGTGATCTTATACCTATTTTGTGCATTGGTGAAAATAAGGATGAATATTCCAAAGGTAGAACAGAAAAAAAAATAAAACATCAATTAACTGAAAATTTATTTCCTCTTAAGAACTTATCAAAAGGTGTTTTGATTGCCTACGAGCCCATTTACGCTATTGGTTCTGGTATAGCTGTCCAAAACGAGCATTTAGAAGAGGTTTCTATTCTCATAAAAGATTTAATTAGAGATAATTTAGGCAGAGATTTGACATTGGTCTATGGGGGCAGTGTAACTTCAGAGAGTGCGAAGAACCTTGCCAAAGTAGACGGCATCGACGGATTTTTAGTAGGAAATGCTTCTCTTGACCCTAAAGAATTTGCTAATATCGCGCAGAGTTTAGAGTAATGATTCTTTTTTTGATTATATTCCAGGTGATTTCAGCCATATTATTGGTTGGAATAATTTTGTTGCAACATGGTAAAGGAGCAGATATTGGTTCTGCATTTGGTTCCGGTTCTTCAAATCCAATGCTTGGTCCTATTGATTCAACCAATTTATTAACAAAAGTCACTTGGGTTTTAGTAGCTATATTCTTTGTTGTAACTATTTCTATATCAATAGTTCAAAAAAATGAAATTAATAATGAATTTGATTTTCTTATTGATCAAAATAATATTGAACAGATTGAAGAAGAAATCATTCAAGAATTACCAGAATAAGGGCCGAAGTGGTGGAACTGGTAGACACGCTATCTTGAGGGGGTAGTGGACAACTGTCCGTGGAGGTTCGAATCCTCTCTTCGGCACCAATTTACTTGAAAAACAAGCTTTAAAAACCTATACTCGCGCAGTTTAAGAATATTGCGGGGTGGAGCAGTCTGGTAGCTCGTCGGGCTCATAACCCGAAGGTCGTAGGTTCAAATCCTGCCCCCGCTACCATTTTTTGGGCCCTTTATGGGCTCCTTTTATATGTGGTTATGACAAGTACGATAGAAAAGTTAGAAACAAACATTACAAAAGATATTGAATCTTTTGGTCTTTCTCTGTGGGGGATTGAATTATCAGGGAATTCAAGATCAAAATTAATAAGGATTTTTATAGATAAAAAAAACGGCGTTGATATAGATGACTGCCAGAAAGTTAGCAATCAAGTGAATGAATTACTCACCAATATAGAGCTTGTATCATTTGATTATACTTTAGAAGTATCTTCACCAGGACTCGATAGGAAATTCTTTAAATTAGAGCAATTTCATGAATTTATTGGGCATGAGATTAAAGTCAAATTTTATGACGGAAATAAAAAAGAAACCAAAACTGCTTTACTGCTTAATGCCAATGAAGAAGGTATTTTTTTGAAAGATGAAAACGAATTCTTTATTAATTTTGACAAAGTTATAGTCGCAAGACTTGAACCAATTTTCGAGGTATCAAATGAATAATGAAATATTAATGGTTGCAGAATCGGTCTCTAACGAGAAAGCATTACCAAAAGATACTATTTTTGAAGCGATTGAATTTGCTTTAGCTAGTGCTGCTAAGAAAAAATATTCTGATGAGGTAGATATTCGCGTGGATATAGATCACCAGACAGGAGATTATGAAACTTTCAGATGTTGGGAGGTAGTCGAAGTTGATGACTATGAAACTCCTGAAATGCACATTCTTATAGATAGTGATGATGCAGAGGAAAAAAACCTCTCTATTGGCGATTTAGTCAAAGAAAAGATTGAAAATGTTGAGTTTGGAAGAATTGCTGCTCAAATAGCAAAACAAGTTATTGTTCAAAAAGTAAGGGATGCAGAAAGGCTTGAGATAATTAAAAAATTTAGATCTTACTTAGGCCAACTTGTTACTGGGACAGTAAAGAAAGTTACTAGAGAAACAATCATAGTTGATCTTGGAGAAGGAGCTGATGCAATTCTCCCTAGATCAGATTTGATACAAGGAGAGATATATCGCATTGGAGATAGGGTTAGGGCTATTCTTGAAGAAACTGTTCGTGAGAATAGAGGTTCACAACTAACTTTATCTAGAGGGTCAAAAGAGATGTTAGTTGAATTATTCAAGCTAGAGGTTCCTGAGATAGCTGAAGAAGTAGTCCAGATAAGAGCTGTGGCTAGAGAACCTGGAGGAAGGTCTAAGATTGCAGTCAAAACAAACGATACAAGAATTGATCCTGTTGGAGCATGTGTGGGAATGAGAGGAGCGAGAGTTCAAGCAGTTTCAAATGAATTAGGTAATGAGAGAATTGATATTATTGTCTGGGAAGATGATCCTGCAAAATTGCTTATAAATACTTTATCACCAGCTGAAGTTACTTCAATAGTTTTAGATGAAGACGCAGATAAAATGGAAGTTCAGGTCAAAGATGAAAGCTTGGCTCAAGCAATAGGAAGAAATGGTCAAAATATAAGATTATCTTCAGAACTTATTGGATGGGATATCCAGATTCGTGGAGAGAATGAAGATAAAGAATCTTCTGGGTCTGATCAAGCTTCAAATATTCTTGAAAAATACTTAGATATTGATACTTCCACTTCAGAAATTTTAATTTCTAATGGTTTTGAATCAGTTAATTCTATTGCAGAGGCTGAAATATCAAAACTTTGTGAAATAGAGGAGATTACTGAGGAAATTGCTGAAACGTTAATTGAAAGAGCTTCTGATGCACTTATTGAAATTGCTCTTTCAGATATGGAAGAGGCATTTGACTTTAATTCTTTAGACGATGTCGACGAAGAAATTGCAAAAGTTCTTTCAGATAATTTATCTAGTAAAGATGAGCTAGCTGATCTATCTGTTGATGAATTAGTAGAAATGACCAAAATAGATGAAGAATTAGCTGCAAAAATTATTATGGATGCTAGATCTGATTGGTTTGAGGAATAAAAAATATGGATGTAAGTGATTTAGCAAAAGTCATTGGATACGAAGTAGATTCATTGTTAGAAGCAATAAATCAAGCAGGTCTATCTCAATCATCTGCAAACGATAATATTTCTACAGAAGATAGAAAAAAAATTCTTGAACATATTAAGAGTACCAAGAAAGGTTCCAAGAAAACTATTTCAATTGCTAAGAAAACAAAGACCGAGACTAAAAATGATGAAGGACAAATCTCTATAACTAGGTTTAAATCAGAGAATCAATCTGCCAATGAAAAAAGTTCATCGGGAGATTTATCTGGAACAATTGATTTTGAGGCTGCTGAAAAAAGGAGAGTTCAGGCGTCTAGTGATAAGAAAGCCCAAGACGAAGAAAGAGAAAAAAGAATAAAAGATTCTTCTACCAAGGTAATAAGGAAGACAAAACAGGAGCAGGCAAAACAAAGTAAGGGAAGTGCTTCAGCGAAAAAATCAACTAAAACCCAGAGAAAAGATCTCAAAAGTCCCGCCAAAGATTCAAAACGAGATAAAAAAGAACAAGAAGGTGAAAAGTTTTTAGAATCTCAGCTTGCATCAGTTCAAAAATTTGAGAAGCCTTCTGAATTTATTCAAAAAGAGATATCAATCCCTGAAACTATTTCTGTAGCTGAGCTTGCCAAAGGACTCTCCGTAAAGTCTTCTGACCTTATTAAAGCTCTTATGAATAACGGAATTATGGCCACGGTGAATCAATCTCTTGATCAAGAAACTGCAGTTCTTATAACCACTGAACTGGGCCATGTAGGCAATCCGATTCAAGAAAATGAAGCTGAGGAAAAAATGCTCGAGGGATTTGCTCAAGAAGGAGAACAAATTGGAAGAGATGCTATCGTATCTGTACTGGGACATGTTGATCATGGAAAAACTTCACTGCTTGATTACATAAGAAATGCCTCAGTTGCAGATAAAGAAGAGGGAGGCATCACTCAAAGCATAGGTGCTTATCAAGTATCAATTGAGGATAAGAACCTCACATTTATTGATACACCAGGCCACGCTGCATTCTCAAAAATGAGAGCAAGAGGAGCAAATTCTACAGATATTGTTGTTCTAGTTGTTGCTGCTGATGACGGCGTCCAACCTCAAACAGTGGAAGCGATAAATCACGCCAAAGCTGCTGGTGTACAAATTGTGGTTGCAATAAATAAAATTGATAAACCAGAAGCCGATGTAGATAAAATAAAAGGGGATTTAGCCAAGGAAGAACTTGTTGCAGAAGATTGGGGTGGTGACATTCAAATGGTTCCTGTTTCAGCCCAATCCGGAGAAGGAGTTCCTGAATTATTGGAAATAATTTTCTTGGTAGCAGAAATCATGGACTTAAAGGCATCTTTTGAAGGACCTGCAACAGGAGTAGTTTTAGAATCTGGTGTAAAAAGAGGTGAAGGTGCAGTTGCAACATTATTAATTCAGCAAGGCAGCCTAAATACTGGTGACTTCATTCTTGTAGGTGATCAAACTAGAAAAATTAGGGCTCTAAAAGATTTTAATGATAAACCAATTAAAACTGCACAGCCTTCCTCGCCAGTATCTATATCAGGTTTGGAATATCCTCCGTCAGCTGGGGATCAGTTTTATGTATTAAAAGATGAAAAAACAGCAAAAAATCTATCGGAAGAAAGAGCTACCAAAGAAAGAGAAAAAAGACTTTCTAGAATGGGCTCTCTAAATTCTGAAAATATATTTGCAAATGCTGATGGAACTAAACCTTCAATAAATCTTATCCTTAAATCAGACTCCAACGGAACATTGGAAGCTCTATCCGGTTCAGTTCTCAATATGAAGGTTGATGAGGTTAATTTAAAAATTGTACTCGATGGAGTGGGCTCTATTACCGAAAATGATGTCAACTTAGCAATTGCATCGGAGGCAACTATTTTTGGCTACAATGTGAGAGCTGACACCACAGCACTCAACTTGGCAGAAAGCGAAGGAATAGAGATAAAGTATTTCGGCATAATTTACGATTTGTTGGATTCAATTAAAGCTTTGATAGAAGGGTCATTAGAGCCAGAGATAAAAGAAAGACAACTGGGTATCGCAGAAGTAAAAGAAATATTTAAATCGCCCAAATTCGGCCTCATAGCAGGTTCAATGGTTACTGATGGAAGCATCATGGCAAATAAACTAGTAAGAGTTCTAAGAGACAATATTGTAATTCATGAAGGAAAATTAGACTCTCTAAGAAGATTTAAAGATGAGGCTTCAGAAGTTAAAAGCGGCACAGAATGTGGAATAGGAATTACTAATTATACTGATGCAAAAGTTGGCGATGTCATTGAAGTATACGAAAGAGAAGAAATAGCTAGAAAACTTGAATCTTGACAAATAAATACTCATTTAAGAGGTCTGAGAGGATCGCAGATCTCATATTCAGGGAAATTTCTAATTTAGTTCAAACGCAGGTAAAAGATCCCCGACTAGAAAACACTGTCATCACTAAAGTAGAGATGTCTGACAATATGAAGATTGCCAAAATCTTCTACAGAAATTTGATATCTTCATCTGATCAAGCAGAGTTAGAAAAAGGTTTTAAAAAGGCATCAGGCTTTTTAAGATCAAGTCTGGCAGGAAATTTATCTTTGAAAAGAGTTCCAAGTCTGATTTTTATTTTTGATGAGCTAAATATTTATGATTAATGGCGTGCTTCAAATTGACAAGCCAAAAGCTGAGTCATCTGCTTCTTATATAAGAAGACTGTCTAAATTAGATCCAGAACTAAAAATTGGGCATTGTGGAACTCTTGATCCAATGGCTACTGGAATATTGATTGTTTGTCTTAATCAAATGACCAGATTTGCTTCCTATCTGAGTTCGTCTGAAAAAACTTATCATGCATGTATATACTTTGGGAAAAAGACTAGCACTGGTGACTGTGAGGGGGAGATAATCGATACAAAAGAATTTTCATTTTTAGATTTCTCTTCAAAAGATGTAGAAAACACAATTCAAAAATTCCTGGGTAAATCAAAACAAAAACCTCCAGCATACTCAGCCTTGAAACATAAAGGAAAATCTCTTTACGAATACGCAAGAAAAGGCATAAAAATAGATAAAGAAGAAAGAGAAATTTTTATATCTTCAATAAAACTATTATCCATAATGGGAAATGAAATTAATATTGAAGTCTCTTGTAGTTCTGGAACTTACATAAGAACCTTAGCAGAAGATATCGGTGAACTATTTAATTGTCCTGCGTATTTGAAAGATCTTAGAAGAACCAGATCAGGGAATTTCTATGTTAAAAATGCAATCAAACTCCCTGAAGAAGGTTTACCTATAGATAAAATAATTTCACCAAATGATGCACTTAATTGCTTTAATGAGATACAATGCGCGCCAGATATAGTAGATAAATTAAGAAACGGCCAATTTGTCGAATCTAACTTGAAATATGATTCTTCGACTATTTTAAGGCTAAGGGATTCCAAAAGGGGATTCATTGGATTGGTAGAATATAACGAAGGTTTACTAAAACCAAAACGATTCCTAGAAAATTTTCTATCTTTATCTTAAAAACTAGGAGGACTCATTGAGTTTAACAACAGAACAGAAAAATGAAATTGTAAGTAAATTTGCCGTATCGGATGGAGATACTGGTTCACCTCAGGTTCAAATAGCTTTATTAACTGCGAATATTGAATCGTTACAAAAGCATTTTAAAGATCATGCGAAGGATCATCACTCCCGTCAGGGACTCATAAGAATGGTGAATTCTAGGAGAAAGTTATTAGATTATCTCAAAGGAAAAGATCCCGAGGCTTATTCTTCTGTTCTAGAAGCACTGAATCTAAGAAAGTAATTTAGATTCAGATTTATAAAGGAAATTAAATGTTTGAAGAGACTTATGCGTCAGTTACAACAAATGTAGCTGGTAGAGAAATTAAATTAGAAACAGGAAAAATAGCACGACAAGCCACAGCATCTATCATTGCTTCCTCTGGCGATAATCAAGTTCTAGTAACTGTCGTTGCTGGAAGAGAGCCAGAAGGCCAATCTTTTTTTCCACTAACAGTAAATTACACAGAAAAATATTATGCTGCAGGTAAGATTCCAGGCAGTTTTTTTCGCAGAGAGGGTAGACCAACTGAAAAAGAAACACTTGTCTCAAGACTTATTGATAGGCCTTTAAGGCCTTTATTTCCGAAGGGTTATTTTCAAGAAGTACAGGTAATATGCACAGTTTTATCTGCTGATAAGAATGAAAGTCCGGAGATTATTTCTCTCATTGGAGCATCTGCTGCTTTAGCAATATCCGGCCTTCCTTTTGAGGGTCCAATTTCTGCAGCAAGAGTGGGATTTGTTGATGGATCATATGTGCTCAATCCTGATAATGAATCACTTGAAAAATCAATGTTGGATATGGTTGTTGCTGGAACGAAAGATGCTATTTTGATGGTTGAGTCAGAGGCAAAAGAACTTTCAGAAGATCAAATGCTTGGAGCTGTTTTATTTGCTCATCAAGAAATGCAAAAAACAATTACTTTGATTGAAGAGCTTGCTTCAAAAACTTCTATTCCTGAAATTGAATATTCTATAAAAGAAGATAATTCTGAATTAAAAGAAAAAATTATAAATATTGTAAGAGATGACCTAGTGAGTGCTTATTCGATTCCAGAAAAGGCTAAAAGACAGGAATCAGTCTCTCTTGCTCGAGATAAAATGAAAGAGAGTCTTAGCGATGAAGATTTGGAAGATGAAAACACTGTTTCTGGATATTTCAAATCAGTAGAATCAGAAATAGTAAGATCTAGGCTCCTTAATGGAGATTCTAGAATAGATGGGAGAGACCTTGATACAGTCAGACCAATAGATATAGAAGTTGGATTTTTAAATAAATCTCACGGTTCTTGTTTGTTCACCAGAGGTGAGACTCAATCCATTGGTGTAGCAACTCTGGGTGGGTCCAGAGATGCTCAATTGATTGATGCTCTAGAAGGTACAACAAATGATCCATTTATGCTTCATTATAACTTCCCTCCTTTTTCTGTTGGTGAGGCAGGTTTTATAGGAGCACCGAAAAGAAGAGAAATCGGTCATGGAAAATTAGCACGCAGAGCTTTGGAAGCAGTTTTGCCATCCCAAGAAGAGTTTCCCTACACCATAAGAGTTGTATCCGAAATAACTGAATCGAATGGCTCTAGTTCCATGGCAACAGTTTGTTCTTCAAGTCTATCAATGATGGATGCAGGAATTCCTATTAAGAAAGCTGTGGCAGGAGTAGCTATGGGACTTGTTCTTGATGGCGATGATTTCTGCGTCATAACAGATATTTTAGGAGATGAAGATCATCTGGGAGATATGGATTTTAAGGTAGCAGGAACTTCAGACGGAGTAACGGCTCTTCAAATGGATATAAAAGTTAAAGGAATATCAGAGGAGATAATGGAGGTAGCTCTTGAGAAAGCACAGATAGCAAGGACTCACATCCTTGAAAAAATGGACTCTGTATTGGACTCATCAAGAAAAGAACTATCTCCAAATGCTCCTCAAGCCGTTAATATGACTATTGCAAAAGATAAAATTAGAGAAGTGATTGGAAAAGGCGGTTCGGTTATTAAAAGTATTACTGAAAAATCTGGTGCAAATGTTGATATTAATGATGATGGGGAGATTAAAATATTTGGTGATTCACCTGAATCAAGGCAAACAGCCATAGATCTTATTAATCAAATTGTTGCAGATCCTGAAGTGGGTCAGATTTATACCGGAACCGTAGTTAAAATTGTCGACTTTGGGGCTTTTGTTTCAATAGATGGCGGAAAGGAAGGTCTAGTTCATGTCTCAGAAATCATGGAAGAAAGAGTTGAAAAAGTTTCTGACTACCTTGTTGAAGGCGAAGAAGTCGATGTTAAAGTCATTGGTATTGATGACAGAGGTAGGGTAAAACTCAGCATCAAAGCAGTAAATTCACCGGAAGAAACTACCGAAGGATAAATCTGGTGGCTATGGGTAGACTTGAACTACCGACCTCTGCGTTATGAGTGCAGCGCTCTAACCAGCTGAGCTACATAGCCAAAGAAAGAGAATTCTCTTAGTCTGATCATTAAAAGTCAAGCAACAAGCTATACATTGAATCTGAAGTGAACTATGTCCCCATCTTCAATCATGTATTCAGAACCTTCTGATCTTAATTTTCCGGCCTCTTTAGCTCCTAGCTCTCCATTAAACTCAATATAGTCTTCATAGGAAATGGTTTCAGCTCTGATAAAACCTTTTTCAAAGTCTGTATGAATTGTTCCTGCGGCTTGAGGAGCCAGAGATCCTTTTTTTATTTCCCAAGCTTTTACTTCTTTTTTTCCAGCCGTAAAAAAGGTCTGAAGACCTAAGCTATCAAATGCTGCTCTGATCATGATGTTTAGTCCAGGTTCTTCCAGACCTATTTCTCTCAAAAGATCATCTTTGTCATCTCCAAGTTCAGCTATTTCAGCTTCTAGCTGATTGCATAGACCAATTACTTGAGAATTATTTTCAGAGGCGTACTCTTTAACGGATGAATAAAATTCATTATCTTCAAGGCTATCATCTATGTTTGCAACATAAATAACAGGTTTGATTGAAATAAGATTTAAGCCTTTAAGTTCAGCTAAATCGTTATTTTCAAAATTTATATTTCTTAAATTTTCTTCTTTGTTTAAAAATTCCAATGTTTTTTCATAAACTTCTAAGGTAAAGAGAAGCTTTTTGTCACCACTTTTAGCTTTCCTCTTAACATTTTCAATAGCGTTTTCAAGAACTTCCATGTCAGCAAGGACAAGTTCAAGTTCTATCGTTTTTATATCATCTAGAGGAGATATTTTATCTTTGACATGAATTATGCTTTCATCTTCAAAGCATCTAACCACATGGATGATTGCATCTGTTTCTCTGATGTTTGCAAGAAACTTATTGCCTAAACCTTCTCCCTTGGAAGCTCCCTCAACAAGACCCGCTATATCAACAAATTCAACAGTTGATTGAATTATTTCTTCAGGATCTACAATTTCAGCTATTTTGTTTAGTCTGTTGTCAGGTAGATTTACTATTCCAACATTAGGATCAATTGTACAAAATGGAAAATTTTCAGCTTGTATGCCAGATGACGTTAACGCATTAAATAAAGTAGATTTGCCTACGTTAGGCAATCCAACAATCCCACATTTAAGTCCCATTATTTTTTTGAATGTAATTGCGTCAAAGCTTTTTCCCAATCATCAAAAGCAACAAGTTCAAAAACTTCCAAAGCATTATGCATCGCTGTAAGTTTATTTTTTCTTTCGCTAGAAGATCCTTTTTTTACGACAAAGGAATTAACTTTTTTTGTATCGCCTGGATGACCTATACCAATTCTTAGCCTCTTAAAATCTTTTTTACCAGACAAGCTCTGCATAATATCTTTTAAGCCATTGTGACCTCCATCTCCTCCAGAGAATTTTAATTTTGATACTCCAGGAGGAAGATCTAGGTCATCATGAACAACAAGAAGATTTTTTAATTTTATATTTTCCCCTTTTACAGTAGGAGCAACGCTTTTTCCACTTTGATTCATAAACAGGGTAGGGATAGAAAGGATGACTTCCATATCCTTCAATAGAAATTTTCCTATAGAAGCTTTATATTTTTTCTTTTCTGTTAACTCAACATCATACTTTTCACAAAGCATGTGAACGAAATCAGTTCCTGCATTATGTCTTGTATTAGCATACCTTGAGCCAGGATTTCCTAACCCAACTACTAAAAAGGTTTCCATAAATTAGTTATCGTTAGATTCTTCTTCTTGAGACTCGTCTGTTTGAGATGAATCAGCAGAAGCTTCAGCATCGTCTGTAACTTCTTCACCATCTTCTCCAATCACAGGATCATCATCAATTTCAAGTGAAGCTCTGGTAACAGAACAAGAGAGAACAGGTTGATCTTGGAGATCATTCAATACGCTGGTCAGTTCGACACCTTCGGGTAAGGAAATTTCTGACATCATCACAGATTGATTCAATTCAATGTTTTGAGTGTCGATTTCAATAAATTCTGGAAGAGAAGCTGCAGAGCATAAAACTTCTACTTCGTTTCTGAGGTGAGAAATCATACCGCCTTGTTGTTTGACGCCAACACAAATATCCTCATTAATAAATTTTAATGGGACATTAACAGTTACTTTGGTATCTTTTGAAACAACAAGGAAGTCAACGTGTGAAG
>CACELJ010000011.1:0-47563 GCA_902560275.1 uncultured SAR86 cluster bacterium
AAGTTTCTTCGAGCGCTACTCGCATTTTTCTTATTGCAGAAATTCTATCACTTGAATGTGCACATATTTTTGCTATCAAAGCATCATAATATTGGGGAACTGTGTAACCAGAATAGAGATGAGAATCGGTCCTAATCCTAAATCCGCCTGGAGGATGGAATTCAGTTACCTTGCCAGGAGATGGAATGAAAGTTTCATGATGTTCAGCATTTATCCTGCATTCGATTGCATGACCGCGGCAGTTAATATCTTCTTGAGACAAAGGAATTATACGATTGGTGATTTAATCTCTAGATTCAATATCAGATTAGGAAAATGCGTCATGCAACCAATGGGTTGGGATGCTTTTGGGTTACCGGCAGAAAACGCAGCGATAGAAAACAAAGTTTCTCCGAAAGACTGGACTTATCAGAATATAGAAACAATGAGAAGTCAGCTTAAACAATTGGGATTTGCCTATGACTGGCGTAGAGAATTTTCTACTTGTGATGAGAGCTACTATAAATGGGAGCAAGATCTGTTTTGTAAAATGTTTGAAAAGGGTTTGGTTATTAGAGAAAAAGCTGAAGTAAATTGGGATCCAGTTGATAAAACAGTTTTAGCAAACGAACAAGTCATCGACGGTCGAGGCTGGAGATCTGGGGCTCTGGTAGAAAAAAAAATCCTTAATCAATGGTCTCTAAAGATAACTGACTATGCTGATGAACTTCTTTCAGAATTAAGTAATCTTTCTGGCTGGCCTGAACAAGTAAAGCTAATGCAAGAGAATTGGATTGGTAAATCAAAGGGAATGGTATTCCAATTTGAAAACTCAGTGATAGAAAAGCCAATTGAAGTTTTTACTACAAGGCCTGACACCATCATGGGCGTCAGTTTTATTGCACTTTCATCAGAACATGAAATCACGAAGAGAAAACTATCCGAAAATAAAGATTTACAACTCTGGATAGATGAAATGAGTAAAGTTAAAAGCGCAGAAAAAGATCAAGCACTTCAAGAAAAAAAAGGTTTTTTTCTTAACGAATTTGCCTATCATCCAGTCTCAAAAGAAAAGATACCGATTTGGGTAGCAAACTTTGTGCTTTCAGATTATGGATCAGGTGCATTGATGGGCGTACCTGGTCATGATCAAAGAGATTTTGAATTTGCCACAAAATATTCATTGCCTATCCTTAGGGTAATTTCTTCCGAGAACGAAGATTCTGATCAAGCATCTACAGATAAAGGGAAATTGATTAATTCGGGTCAATTCGATGGTTTAAGTTTTGAAGATGCATTCATAAAAATTCAAAAATTTGCAGAGCAAAATAATTTTGGAAGATTTGAAGAAAATTACAGGCTCAGAAATTGGGGTGTTTCCAGACAGAGATCTTGGGGCGCTCCTATTCCGATGATGATTCCTGAGAATGAAGATGACGACGATGCCATTCCTTTCTCAGATCTGTCCGATGATGAGCTAAAGGCTGAGTCAATAGAGAGAAATGGAAAAAAATACGTTAAAGAAAAAGATACGCTTGATACTTTTTTTGAATCCTCTTGGTATTACGCAAGGTATGCATCTTTTAAATCCGATAAAGATATCTTAGATGATGAAGCAAATTATTGGTTACCAGTCGATCAGTACATAGGAGGAATTGAACATGCAATACTTCACCTGCTCTACTCAAGATTTTTCTGCAAAGTTCTTAACGAATTAGGATATTTGGATACAAGGGAGCCGTTTACGAATCTTCTCTGTCAGGGAATGGTTCTTATGGATGGCGCAAAAATGTCTAAGTCAAAAGGCAATGTAGTGAATCCAGATGATTTAATTGAAGAATACGGTGCTGACTCTTTAAGATTGTTTATGATGTTCGCAGCCCCTCCTGAACAGTCTTTGGAATGGTCCGATAGTGGCATTAAAGGCTCATTTAAATTTATCAATAAACTTTGGACAATGTCCCAAAAACATTTTTCAACTGTTGGGCACTATGAACATAACTCTGAAGATTCTGAAATGGAAAAACTTTACATCAAAGTGAATCAGACCATCAAAAAAGTTAATGATGATTTCTCAAGAAGATTTTCTTTCAACACCGCGATTTCTTCAGTCATGGAAATGATAAATGCAATACCTGATAAATTCCTTGATGATAATTCATCTGAAGATCAAAAAACATTAGTTAATGAAACTTTAAGGGTTGCTGTAAGTCTTCTCAATCCAATCATTCCTCACGTTACAGAACAACTGTGGAACGATGCTGGAGGTCATTTTCTTTACAATGAAAGTTGGCCAGTTCCAAATGAAAATTTCTTAGAATCTAATGAAGTTGATTTCATTGTTCAAGTTAATGGGAAATCCAGAGGCAAGTTAATCGTTGATATTGAAGCAGGTGAAGATGACGTCAAATCTATGTCAATGAAAATTGAAAATGTTGCAAAGTATTTAGAAGGGAAAGAAGTAAAAAAGATAATATTTGTTAAAGGTAAATTGATAAACTTTGTTGTGTGATGCGTTATGTCTGTTTATCCCTTGTATGTCTGTTTATTTATTCCTGTGGGTATAGTCTCGTTTCTAATAATCCATCAAAGCTTGATGCTGTGTTGATTTACGAAAGCACTCCCCTTAATAAATTAATTGTCAAGAAAATTAAATCTAATCAGGGATATGTTGGATTGAACTTATCTAAAACAGATCAAGTTGATTTAAAAATTAGAATTATTTCACAAAGAATTGGAAAATTTCTTTCTGCAACGGATAAAAATCTTACACCTGCCGTGGGAAGCATTGAGTATTCTTTAGAGTATGAATTTATCTTAGATGACAAAATCATTTCACAAAGTTTCTATGACTCGGAACTTTACCCTTACAATACTTCGAATATTCTTTCGAATGACAAAATTACAGATGAAATTAAAAATTCTTTTCTTGATAAAGCTCTAAATGATATTAAGTTTAATCTGATAAAAATCTCCAATGGCTAACATATATTGCTTTATTAGTGATGAGCCCTTTCTACTTCAAGAAAATAGATTGATCGAGATAAATAAATTAAAAAAAGAAGGATATCTAAACAGAAAAATTTTTTTTGCGGACAAAAAGTTTAACTGGGATACATTTGATAGCAACGAAAGTTTATCTTTGTTTGAGGATAAAGAGCTTTTAGATATTAGAATTAATGGATTTGCTCCAACGAAAGATTGTCTCAATTATTTAGAGGACTTCTCAGGTAAAGCAGAAAGTTCCAAAACAATTATCTTATCAATTGAAAACGTAACCAAAGTTAAAGGTAGTGCATGGTTTAAAAAAATTTCCTCCATCACGAAATCGTCATACATAGAAAAGATTTATCCAAATCAATTTTCTGCATGGCTTAAGTCCAGAGCTAAAAAAAGAGGTTTGAATTTAGATGTTCAAATGACTGATTATTTAACTGAACTGACCAATGGAAATCTCTTGGCTGCCGATCAAGAGCTAAAATGTCTCAAGCTCATATCAAAAAATGAAGATCTAAAAATGATCACCATCAAAGATTCATTGATCGATAGTTCAAGCAAAGATATATTTTCTTTTTCAAGGAGCTTCATCAATTCAAATGCACAGCTTTTTAATAAACTTCTTAATCAACTTCTGATTGAGAAAGTACCGTTAACTTTAATGCTTTGGAGCTTAAATAGAGAATTGTCGTTTATCGAAGCATTACAAGCCAATCCAACAATGAAAGTACCAGGGCCTTTTGATTATGTATCTGATTTAAAAAGTAAGGCTAAATCAATATCAGAAGATTCAATTAATAAAATTAAAATTGAAATTGCTAGATTAGATAGGTTGATTAAATCAGAAAATAATGAAAAGTTAATTAAGGTTCATTTCAATGCCTTAATGTCTTATGTTTGATAAATTTCTTGTAAATATATTTCTCTTAGTCTTGATGTGAGATCACCTGGTTTATCTGTATCAAACTTAGAACCTATTATTCTCACTACAGGAATTACTCCTTTGGTGGTTGAAGACATAAAAACTTCTTGAGCGTTATCAATTTCCGATAAAGGAATAATCCTTTGAATAACATTTATGTTATTAGCTTCCGCTAAATTAATGAGTTTTGCCCTTGTGACGCCGGGCAGTATGTTTGCATCAAGAGATGGTGTATGAAGATCATCATTTATGAATAGAAATAAGTTTGATACCGCGCCTTCATTTAAAAAGCCACCTTTATGCAAGATTACTTCGTCATGGCCTTCAGAATCAGCTTCAATTTTATTCAAAACGTTTGCTAGTAAAGATGTAGATTTGATATCTGTTTTTAACCACCTCTCATCATCTTTAAGTAAAACAGAAATTCCTTTGTGTCGATCTGATGGATCATCAATTTTAATGGACGTTATAAAGACTGTAGGACTTAAATTTTCTTCAGGAAGATGATTTCTAATTAATTGGACTCCTCTGGAAATTTGAACGTATATTGCTTGAAAAGGAGCATCATTTACATCTGCAATTCTATTAATTTCATCTTCTAATTTTTTTTCTTTAAAATCTGAAATTAGTTTTATAGAAGCTAAGCTCTGCTTTAACCTAGCCAGATGATCCTCAAGAAAGATACATCTTCCGTCTATACAAAGGATCATTTCATAAACAGCATCCCCGAATATAAAGCCCCTATCAAAGGGCGATATAAAAAGTTTATGAGATTCTTTTATCTCAAAATTTAAAGAAGAGAAAGACATTAAGTAGTTTCATCTTGCATGAAAAAACTATAAATCGAGAAAATTAAGTTATCCCACAAAGCTGAAATAAAACTCTTTTTCTTTACATCTGTTATGGCTACTAAATCAAAAGACTGAACTCTTTCACCATTAGATAACAAAATTAACTCATCGAGTTTTTGGTCTTTGGATATAGGTGCCCTTACACCCAAGCTGCTAGGCAAGTCTAATTCAAGATTTTTAAATTTATTTCTTTGTAGGGTAATTTTTAAATCCGATTCTAAGCCTAGAGAGACTTTTTCATCGATCCCAGCCCAAACATCAATGGTTGTTAATGGCTCGTAAGCTTTCACGATTGTTTTTGTCTGGTAAAACCTAAATGCATAGTCCAGCAATCGTCTCGTATCTCTTATTCTTGTCTTTTCAGATGCACTGTTCAAAACAATGCTCACAAATCTTGTTTCTCCTCTTATGGCAGAGCCGGCTAGACAGTAACCTGAGTCATTTGTATGGCCAGTTTTAATCCCATCAACGGAATCGTCTTGCCAAAGTAGGCTATTTCTGTTCAGTTGTCTTATTTCATCAAAAGTAAATTCTTTTTCTTTATATAAGGAATAGTGCTCTGGAAAATCATTTATCATGCCGATACTTAATTTTGCTAAATCTCTAGCAGTTGAGTAATGGTTTACATCAGGTAATCCTGTTGGATTTACAAAATTTGAATCTAGCATACCCAATTCAGAAGCATACTCATTCATTAAGACAGCAAAATCCCCTTGGGTACCAGCAATATGTTCAGCTAAAGCACAGCTCGCATCATTACCAGATTGAATAATCATTCCTTTAAGTAAATCATCAACAGAAACTCTTTTTCCTTCCTGGATAAACATTCTTGAGCCCTCCATTCGCCAACAAACTTCGGAAATCAAAACTTGATCTTCTTTTGATATGAAGCCTTTCTCAATCTGATCAGCAACCACATAGCCTGTCATAATTTTTGTTAAGCTGGCTAAACCAGATGGCAGGTCTGCATTTTGCTCTGAAATAATTTCATTGGTATGAGCCTCAACTAAAATATAACTTTTTGCATTCACCTCAGGAGGATCTGGTATCAAAGTCTGGGATGATATATTTGAAATTGAAAGTAGAAAGAAGATAAGTAATATTCTCAAATCAAACCTCATTTATAGTGAAAGCTAACTCTTTGCTTAATAAAAATACCGCAATAATGTAAAAAGAACTTTTATTATATCTTGATAAGACCTTCAGGTTCTCGCCACCTATCCAATAAGACTTGTCACTAACGGAGACTTGTAAGTATGTTTCACTTTTCAGATCTTCAAATTCGACCTGATTTTTAGGCTTTAATTCAAGGTATTCGTTCTCTTTCATTTTCCAAATTGTTGAAATAGGATTTTGCTTGTCAACTAGGTTTGCTTCTACAGCAATATTTGCATCCTTTTGCCAACCATTTCTCTTTAAGTAATTGGCAACACTTCCGATGGCATCTACTGGATTATTAATAATATCTCTTACACCGTCATCATCAAAATCTATAGCAAGTCTTCTATAAGAATCAGGTAAAAATTGTCCATAGCCCATGGCTCCAGCGTATGAACCGTTTAATTTAAGAGGATCAAAATTTTCTTCCCTTGAAAGTAATAAAAAATTCTCCAACTGGATCTTAAAAAATTTCGATCTCCTAGGATAATCAAAACTTAAAGTAGCGAGAGAATCAATCACTCTGGTGCTTCCTTTTATGGAACCATAACTTGATTCAATACCAATTATCGAAGCTATGATTTCTTTTGGAACGCCAAATTCTTTTTCTGCGGCAATAAAATCTGTCATGTATTTACTAAGGAATTTTTGACCATTTTCAATCCTCATTGGCGAAACGAGTCTTTTTCTATATTTTTCCCAAGAAAAAGTTTTTTCTGCAGGTCTATTCATAAGATCTATGATCTTTTGCTGCTTGTTGGCACTTGAAAAAATTGAAATTAGATAGTTTTGATCAAAATCATGTTTTTGATGCATCTCTTTGATGAAACTTTTTACATCGACATGAGAAGAATAATCAGCAAAGCATAGCGGTGTAAGAGACATGATCAAAAATACGATTCTTCTCATGCTGTACTCCTGAAAGACAAAATAATTCCGATCATAATCATGTTAATAATTAATGCTGTCCCGCCTTGGCTCAAGAAAGGAAGTGGCATGCCAACAACTGGTAAAATTCCAACAACCATAGCAGTATTGAATGCGACATAAGTTAAAAGAAGAAAGATAAATGTACCAGCTACTAGTTTTACAAAAAGAAAATTTGAGTTTTTTGCAATCATAACTAATCTAAAAGCTAATAATAAGTATATCAAGAACAGTCCCATTACTCCGAATAATCCAAATTCTTCAGCCACAACAGCGAAAATAAAATCTGTATGACTTTCGGGTACAAAATTTAATTGGCTTTGAGTTCCTTGTAAAAATCCTTTACCAAAAAGACTTCCTGAGCCAACAGCTATTTGTGATTGGATAATATTCCATCCAGCACCTAATGGATCTAAATCAGGATCAAAAAAAGTGAGTACTCTTTGTTTTTGATAATCCAATAAATTCATCCAAATAAAAGGTGTCGATAATAAAATAATAATTATTCCAAATATTTGATAGCTGACTGAAAATCCGGATATTAAAACTGGAAGAATCCCCGAAATCAAAACCATAATCGCAGTTCCTAAATCAGGTTGAATAAAAACTAAATAAAAGGAGAAAAAACTTACTCCAATGACTATGATCCAGTCTCTAAAGACTATTCTTGGATTTCTTGAAAGAAAAGCTGCTGCACTTATTGTCAAAACACAACGCATGAGCTCAGAGGGCTGAAAACCAAAAATTCCCAGATCAATCCATCTTCTAGTAGCTGCATCAGAAGGAATTACAAGAACTAGAAGTAAAAAAAATATTCCTATCCAAAATACATTTAAGTAAATGGGTAATAACCTCTGATAATCGCTGAATGATAAATAGATCATAAAGACAATGCCGATTACTGCAAAAATACCTTGTCTCAAAACCATCTCCATAGAGCCAGATGCACTGTAGATCATCATTAATCCAAAACTAACTAAAGAAATGATTAAGAAAAGAACTAACCAATCTTGATTAAGCCACCGATTAGGCCTAATCATCCTAGAAGATAAAGAAAATTCTAAAGGGTTTCTACTCATTCTTAGTTAAATAATAATCAAAACCTGCTTTCGCGATTGGTGCCGCTACCCTGCTTCCAGATTCTCCATTTTCTATGATGACCAAGATCAGAAGTTCTGGATTAGGGATAGGAGCATAACCAACGAATAGAGCATGATCTCTGAAGAATGGATTTTCTCTAATATCTTCATATTCCTGATCTTCGTAACTTTTGATTTGAGCTGTACCAGTCTTACCTGCAATCACATATCTTGAATCCTTTATGTTATTGGCAGTACCATTAGGAGAGTTAATGACTTCGATCATTGATTTTTCAATTTTTTCCCAATTAGTCTCATCTTTAAGAATAATTTTTCCTAGAGACTCTAATTCTGTGGGTGATCCATCAATTTCTTCTACTAAACGAGGTTTAATTATCTCTCCTCTATTAGCTATTACCGCTATAGACTGTGAAATTTGTATGGGGGTGGAAAGCATGTAACCTTGACCAATGCCTAAGTTGATGCTGTCTCCTTTGAACCAAAACTCTCCTATGTAGCCTAACTTCCATTTTTCATTAGGGACAAGTCCGTTTGATTCTTCCGCATCAATATTGGTCTTATTACCAAAGCCAAATTTATTCAGAAAGGGTTCTAACCTTTTTATTGTAAGATCATAGGCTGTGGAATAAAAATAAACATCTGAAGATTCCACGATAGCTTTTTCTAGATCAACCTTGCCATGACCATCTTCCTTCCAACCTCTGTAGGGTCGAGGATCGCCTTCAACATAAAATTCTCCATCATCTTGAATAATAGTATTCCAATCAACTATTCCCTCATCAAGAGCTGCCAAACCAAGGATCGGTTTTATAGTTGATGCAGGCGGATAATTACCCATAGTTGCCCTGTTGAATAAAGGCCCTTCATCATCACTGAAGATAGATTGAATTTCAGCTAAAGAACTACTTGAGTTAAAAATATTAGGATCGTAAGAGGGCGAACTTATTAATGCCTTAATCAAGCCTGACTTAGGCTCTAAAGCTACCAGTGCACCTTTTTGTCCTTCAAAAAAAGGAATTAGGAAGTTTTGTAGATCAAGGTCAATAGATAGTTTTAAATCTTTCCCGCTTTCAGCATTATTTTCAGACAAAACACGAACAAACTTACCAGATACATCTTTTTCCTCAATTCTAGTGCCTACTATGCCACTTAATTGATCATGATAAGTTTTCTCTATTCCAGAAATTCCGATTTGATTGCCTGAAATAAAATTTGAACTTTTATCATCATCATTTGACTCGGAATATCCCATATAACCAAGAACGTGTGCTAATGATTGCTTATTTACTACAGATCTAACTAAGCCGGTTTCTACGCTAAATCCCTTAAATTTTTCACTTGAAACGCTAAATAAAGCTATCTGTTCATCATTCAATGATTTAGCTAGGGTAATTGGCTGAAAAGGATACCTAGGTTTTTTTATTTGTTTGTCATAGATATCCAACAAAAAAGACTTTTCTAAATTCAAAAGGTCAGCAATCTCTTTAATTTTTTTTAAGGTATCTGTTGATCTTTCAGGAACCAGATTCAACTGTGATGAGGCAATATTTTCAACTAATAACTTATCGTGTGTATCGTAAATTAGTCCTCTCGTAGGATAGATAGTTCTCGATACGATTCTATTGTTCTCCGACTGAGTCTCATATTTTTTTCCATTTATAACCGTCAAATTAAAAGTTTGTAGCAAAACTACTAACATAATAAAAATAGGAAAGATTAAATACAGCACAAGCTTGCGGAACTCTGAATCTCGTTTGCCTGAAAAAAACTTTTTCATTTTCATTGCTACAGTAAATCTGGGTCCCAGAGACTCTCCAGATCATAAAGTTCTCTGGCAGATTTGGACATTATGTTGACTACAATGTCTCCTAAATCTAATAACACCCATTCGCTTGAACCTTTTCCTTCCACTGAGATAATTGGGATAGATTTTTCTTTTAGGTTCTCTTGAATTTTGTCTGAAATAGCTGACATATGTCTAGAAGAGGTGCCAGAAGTTATGATCATGATATCAGTGAAACTACTTATATCCTGCAAAGACAATATTTTTGTATCTACCGCCTTTAATTCTTCCAAAGAATTCATGATTAAATTATGAGAAGTTTTAGTCATCTTTATTATAGATCTTTTGCTCTTTTAAATACTTCAACACATTATCGTCAAGACCCTCTGACAAAACACTTTGATCATCTATATTCTCTCTAATATGAGTTGATGAAACTGGATTTGGTTTAATTTTAATAAAATAAATTTTTCCTTTTTTAAAATTATTATCTCCATAGGTATTTTCAATACAATCTTGATGGAGTTCAATTGCCTTTGTAGTTAGATCATTTTTTAATCCAGGTCGATTCATTACTAATAATGACGTCATTTTTATGATGTGTTGGTAGTTTTTCCAACGATGAAAACTTTGAAATGAATCCTCCCCAATAATTAATAAAAAATGTTTTTTCTTTCCTAATTTCTTATCCAAGTATTGCAGGGTTTCAATCATAAAAGATGGACCTTCTTTCTTTAATTCATAATCTTCAATTTCAATCTCTTTGAAGTCTTTGAAAGCTATTTCAAGCATTTTGATTTTTTCCAATGAGCTTGCAACTGACAGATCTTTTAAAGGAGAAACCTTGTTTGGTATTATTAATACCTTAGATAAGCTTAACTTCTCAGTGACGCTTTTTAAGGACTCTATGTGCCCTTTATGAATAGGATCAAAAGATCCTCCAAAGACCCCTATGTAATCGTTTTTACTCAAGATCTAATCTGGCCTCTTCCTTCCAAAATAAACTTTTGAGTTGTTAAACCATTCAATCCTACAGGACCCCTAGCATGCAGTTTATCTGTAGATATTCCTACTTCAGCTCCCAGACCATATTCGAATCCGTCTGCATAACAAGTTGGTAAATTATGCATGACAGAGCTTGAGTCGACTAACTTAAAAAATTTTTCTTTCTTGTCTTGATTTTCAGTGATGATGCTATCCGTATGACCAGAGCCATAACTATTAATGTGTTTTATTGCTTCGTCTAAGCCTTTGACGATCTTAATTGAAATAATTGGTTCTAAATATTCTGTTGACCAATCTTCTTCAGTAGCTTTATTCGCTGAGACGATGCTGAGAGTTTGACTGCATGCTCTTACTTCAACTCCTTGCTCATTGAATTCATTAACTATCTTTGGCAGGAATTTCTGGGCAATATCTTTAGAGATTAGAAGGGTTTCCATTGCGCCGCATATGCCATATCTATAGGATTTTGCATTGCTTACAACTTTTTGCGCCAGCTCTAAATCTGCTTCTGAGTCTACGAATACATGACACAATCCCTCAAAATGCTTAAGTATTGGAACTTTAGACTCTGCAGCAATTAGTCTCACCAAACTGGATCCTCCTCGCGGAATAATTAAATCAATGCAGTCATCAAATTTGATGAATTCTTTAACCAAGTCTCGATCTTGATTTTGAATTAATTGAACACTGTCTTCAGGCAAATTAGCTTTTGAAAGACCTTTTCTTACTTGTGCAACAATGTGATTATTTGAACGAACAGCCTCAGAGCCCCCTCTTAAGATTGATGCGTTTCCCGATTTAATGCACAAAGCTGAAGCATCAGCTGTTACATTTGGTCTTGATTCATAGATAATTCCTATAGTGCCTAAAGGCACTCTCATCTTGCTAACTTTGAATCCTGAAGGTGAAGGATTCATTCCTTCTAACTCTCCAATAGGATCGTTTAAGTTTATGACCTTATTGAGGCCATCTATCATTGAGTCTACTCTCTTTTCATTTAGCTCAAGTCTGTCAATGAAGCTATTTTGCAAGTCCAACTTTTTTGCTTCTTCTAAATCTTTTTCATTTTCTTTGAAAAGATCAGATCTGTTTTTATGTATTTCCTCGCAAGCAAATTTTAACGCATCATTTCGAGTGTCCACAGACGAATTGAGCAAGAATTCCTTTGCTTCTTTTGCTTTAGCTCCTAAAGAATTTAGCTCTTTCTTAAACTTTTGATTCGTCATATAGGTTATTATGCTATGGATTTAATTATTTCCAGAAAGATATTTTGTTTGATCTAAGTAACATTATGGAATTTCTTCAAGCTAATCCTGCTTGGATTACTTCCGCTATGTTTCTGCTTACTTTTGGTGAGTCCATAGTTATTCTAGGTTTATTCATTCCAGCAAGTTTAGTCATGCCAGGCATTGGTGCCTTAGCCGCAGCAGTTGGTATCGGCCCAGTTGAGATTTTATTTTATGCGAGCCTAGGAATGATAATCGGCGACACCGTTAGCTATGCAATAGGACTAATGATTGGCACACGAATTGAGACCTGGGTACCGAATCAATATCAGAAACAACTTCAACAAGCTAAACAATTTATGAACAAGTATGGAATATTGTCTGTTGCTTTAGGTCGGTTTTTAGGACCTTTAAGATGTCTTGTACCAATGACTGCAGGCTCTCTGGGTATGAGATTTACTATTTTCGCTCCGGTTGAAATATTATCTGCACCTGTTTGGACAGGCTTGTATGTTTTATCAGGATATTTCTTGGGAGAAGTATTTATAGAAAATTTCTTAATTGGTATGGGTATAATTTTTGTTATTATCTTTGTCTATTCAATATGGAAAGACCCGTTTGGAGTAATGAAACAAGCAAGAGAAAACGATGAAAAGTAAAAATAAATTTTTAGACGGTAATTGGCATCCTGTTGAAGAAACTTCGGCTGAAAACTTAAAAGTCTCGGGAGAGATTCCAAAGGAATTAGCTGGATTGTTTCTCAGAAACGGTCCAAATCCAAAAAAATTTGATGAGGCTAATTATCATCCTTTTTTTGGCGATGGCATGATTCATGGTCTAAGACTAGAAAACGGTCAGGCTCTTTGGTACCGAAATAAATTTGTGACCTCCCCTAATGGATTTGGTCCAAATACTCACGTCATGAAACATGGAAATAAAATATACGCTCTTGTGGAAGGCGGACTTGCTCCAGTTATTATGGATGAAGAAATGAACTTCCTAGATGATGAGCCCTTCCCTTCTGCGCAGAACAAGAGATTCACTGCGCACCCAAAAATTGACAGTAAATCTGGAGAGATGCATGCCATTAGTTATGACTTTAATGAATATTTAAAAGGAAAGGAACAAGTTCACTATGTAGTGATTGACAAAAATGGAAAACAAACAAAAGATCAAATTATAGAACTTTCAAGCCGTCCAATGGTTCATGATTGTGCAATCACAGAAAACTATATTTTGGTTTTTGATCTGCCTGCAACCTTTAATTTAGGCAGAAGAGACGGACAAAACAAAGCAACTTCTGGTGACTATCCGGTGATTTGGGATGAAGATCATAATTCAAGAGTCGGTTTGCAGTCCAGACATTCAGATGAGATAACTTGGATAGATGTTCCGAAAGGTTTTTTATTTCACATCGTTAATTCTTATGAAAATGAAGCAGGCGAAGTGATTCTTGATTTTTGTCGGTACGATAAACTATTTGATTTTGAAAATCCTTTGCCCATGGGTCATAAGCCTTTTCTAACTAGATGGGTTATAGACATTGAAAAGAAGTCATGCAAAGAAACTATGCTAGATGATAGATCCATGGAATTCTCTAGAGTACATCCTGATCTTGATGGTCAAGAGCATCAGTTTGGGTACATGCTTAATGATGGCAATTTAAATAGATTTTTTAAAAGAGACTTTTTTAAAGATCAGACTAAGGAGCATTTTTTAGGAGAAAACAAACAAGCCGCTGAGCCTGTTTTCATTCCAAAGAAAAATGCTGCAAGTGAAGATGATGGCTTTGTTGTAGGTTTCGTCTACGATAAAACTTCTGACTCGAGTGAATTCATAATCATTGATGCAAACAATTTTTCAGATGAACCACTAGCTACTGTCTCCCTTCCACAGAGAGTGCCTTTTGGCTTTCACGGAAGTTGGGTTAATTTAGACTAAACTAAATTAATTAATTTTTGATGCACCTCATCAAAGGAGCCGTTTGAGAAACAGACGTAGTGTCCGGGCGTTTTCTTCCATTTGCTTAAAAAACTTTCTACGCTTTCTTCTGCAACTATATTTTTAGCCTTTTTAGCTATGCCCAATGCTTGAGATTTATTCTTAGAAAAAATATGAACAAAATCTGCTTTCTCCACTGCGCTGGGTATTTCTTGATCATGAAAACCGCCTGACATTGTGTTCGATCTCATTTCTAACAAACAATGAACGGGGTCTGAACCAACTCTGTTCCTCAAGCCTTCTATGGTCTTTTTTATTGCCGTTGGATGATGAGCGAAATCATCGTATATATGAATTTCATCATTAGAAAATAAAAGCTCCATTCTTCTTGAAACTCCTTTGAAAGATGAAAGAGATTTCACTGCTTTCCATATATCAAGACCCAGCTCGTCGGCTATCGTTAAAGATGCTAAAGCATTACTTAAGTTATGATCTCCAATCAGATCCCAATTTACCTCGCCAACAGACTCATTTGAACTAAAGACCTCAAATTTTGAACCATAATTATTTAATTGAGAAATCTTTATGTCATCCTGTCCAAAAGAAAAGGTTCTGGTTTTGCTAAAAAAATCCTTCTCAAAAAGTATCTCTATATTTAAGTCAGAATTGGGATAAATCACGCAAGCATCTGAAGCCAACGTTCTCAATAATTGTGAATATTGTTTTTGAATATCAGAGACGTCATTAAAAATGTCAGCATGATCGAATTCCAGGTTATTAATGAGTAAGGTTTTTGGCCTGTAATGAATAAATTTGGATCTTTTATCAAAAAAGGCTGAATCATATTCATCAGCTTCGAGAACAAAAAAATCACCAGAACCCAGTCTTGAAGAACTTGGAAAATCTTTCGTTTCGCCGGCAATCAAGTATCCAGTCTCTGGCTGTTGATCTAAAAATATTTTTGAGGTCATTGCAGAAACTGATGTTTTGCCATGCGTGCCACTTACCGCAATCACATGTTTATCCCTTAAAATATGTTCATAGAGGAAATCAGGTCCTGAACAATATCTGAAGCCTTTGGTTAAAATATACTCCATTAAAGGATTACCTCTAGAGATGACGTTCCCGATGACAAAAATATCAATATTTGAAGGAAGATTCTTTTCGTCGTATCCCTCGTCTACTTTTATTGACGCTCTTTGCAACACTTTATCCATAGGATGATAAAGTTTTTGGTCGCATCCATGGACTTCATAACCTTTTTCTTTAGCTAATTGAGCTATACCAGACATGAAAGTGCCGCCTATACCGAGGATATAAATCTTCATTGAGAAATTATACCCTTTCCCAAATCAATAGTTTTTCAGTAACATATTTCTATGAATAAGCCCGCAAATGCCTTCTATGCTCAATCAGGTGGAGTAACGTCAGTTATTAATGCCTCAGCTTGCGGCGTAATTGAAACAGCAAATAAATCCTCCAAAATAAATAAAGTTCTTTGCGGAAAAAATGGGATTCTAGGAGCGTTAAACGAAGAATTGTTCGATACATCTAAGGAAAAGAAGTCTGAGATTGCGAAACTCAGACAAACCCCTGGGGGAGCTTTCGGTTCTTGTCGCTTTAAACTTCAGGATCCAATAAAGCAAAAGAAAGAATACCTCAGGTTATTTGAGGTTTTTAAAGCCCACAACATTGAGTACTTCTTTTATAACGGCGGCGGAGATAGTCAGGATACAACTTTTAAAGTTTCAAAGATGGCCAAAGAACTTAAACTGCCTTTAACTTGCATTGGCATTCCTAAAACTGTCGATAACGACCTGCCGATAACTGATTGTTCTCCAGGTTTTGGTTCTGTAGCAAAATACGTTGCCACATCAACGTTGGAGGCAGGGTTAGATGTTAAAAGCATGTCAGAAACTTCCACAAAGGTATTTATCCTAGAGGTTATGGGAAGGCACGCGGGTTGGATTGCTGCAGCATCAGCCTTAGCTGCAAGAAATGAAACCGATCCTCCTCATATAATTCTTATGCCAGAAGTTCCTTTTGCGAAGAAGAAATTTATCAATAAAGTTAAACAAACGGTTGCTAATGAAGGCTTTTGCGTTGTGGTGGCTTCTGAAGGGGCAAGATACAAAAACGGAATGTTTTTGGCCGATTCAGGACTTACGGATGCTTTTGGTCATAAGCAGTTGGGAGGAGTTGCTCCTGTGCTAGCACAAATGATTTCCTCAATCGGTCTTAAAAATCATTGGGCAGTATCAGATTACCTACAAAGATCTGCGCGGCATATTTCATCGAAAACAGATCTTGATCAAGCTTATGCAGTAGGCAAAAAGGCTGTTGAATTTGCTTTAGCAGGAAAAAATGCAGTTATGCCTGTCATCAAGAGATTAAGCGATAAACCTTACAAATGGAAAATAGAATCAGCCTCACTAAGCAAAGTTGCAAATGTCGAGAAAACTCTTCCAAAAGGATACATCTCGAAAGATGGTTTCAGAATAACTGACAAAGGGTTGAACTATCTAAGGCCTCTTATTCAAGGTGAATCCTCAATAAGCTATAAAGATGGAATTCCAATTGTAGCGGAACTAAAAAATACTCTAGTTAAAAAAATAACATAAATTATTTATATTTTTTTGACTACACCGGTGAAGTTCATGATCTTTTTTCGTTCGGAAATAATAATTCCTCCCCCAAATACCAGTGATTTTGTATGTTTAGAAATTTTAGTATGAACTTCTAGTAGAGATCCTATTTTCGCACCTGACATAAATTCTGATTTGAAACTTATAGTAGCCACGTATTTTTCTCTAGATTCCATGGCAGCAGAGCACAAAGAATAATCTGCAATGCTCATTAACATTCCTCCGTGAGCAACTCCACCAGAATTACCATTTTCTGGCTTCACGTAGAAGGCCATGATTAGATTTCCTTCAGAATCTTTTTTATGAAAACCCTTTCCTATGTGGTCAATGTGATGTTCTGTTTGAAACTCAATTTCTTTATATCCATCGGGAATAGGATAGGAATTTTTATTTGAACTCATATAAACTATTTTAACCTTAAAAATTAGAGGAAATTTAAATGGATTTTAATTTAACTGAAGAACAAATTGAGCTAAAAGAAGCTGCGAGAAATTTTGCTCAGAATGAATTAACTGACCTTGCAGTAGAATTAGAGGAATCAGGTAGCCCTGTGCCAAAAGAAGTATTAGCCAGAATTGGTGAAATGGGATTTCTTGGCATTAACACACCTGAAGAATACGGCGGTCAAGGACTGGGTAATCTTGAAGCTCTAATAATTTTAGAGGAATTTGGAAAAATTTCGTCTGCAATAGGATGGCCTGTTTTTGAAGCTAATGCAGGTCCAATAAAATCAATTCAACACTTTGGAACTCCTGAACTAAAAGAAAAGATTCTTCCTGCAGTTTGCAAAGGTGAAAAGGTTGTTGCTGTGAGCATGTCAGAACCGGGGGCCGGAACAGCATTATCAGATTTAAAGACCAAAGCAGAAATTAAGGGCGATAAAATTGTAATTAATGGAACCAAAAGATGGTGCTCTGGTGCGGGTCACTCTGATGGATATGTTGTTTATGCCAGAATGTCGGATGCTCCAGCAGCAAAAGGAATTGGTGCAGTGTATGTAGAGCTTGAGAGAGATGGACTTACCTTTGGAAATAGCGAGTCTTTGATGGGATTCAGAGGCATTCCTTCTGCAGATATATATTTCGATAACGTTGAAGTTCCCATTGAAAATCTATTAGTTGAACCCGAGGATGGATTTAAAAAGCTCATGGAAACTTTTGATCTCGAGAGATGTGGAAATGCCACAATGGCTCTTGCTCAAGCATCTGCAGCTTTAGAATACGTAACAAATTACGTTCAAGAAAGAGAACAATTTGGGAAACCTTTAGTTGATTTTCAAGCAGTGCAAATTAAGCTTGCTGATATGTTAATGAAAGTCGAAGCTGCAAGACTTCTTATCCATAAAGCAGCTTTTAACGCTCAAAATGGTTTGCCCGATATTCTTGAATCAAGTACTGCAAAATGCTTTTCGAATGAGATGTCTAGAGAAGTAACAACAACAGCTATGCAATTAATGGGTGGTTACGGTTATAACAAAGAATATGGTATGGAAAGAAGAGTAAGAGATGCTTTTGGCTGGGGAATCGCTGGAGGAACAATCGATATCCAAAAAATAAACATTGCATCAGCAATGATCGGAAGAAGATTTAATCAAAGGAATTAATTCTTAAATTCGTGCACTCGAAGATCTTCAATATGCGACTGAAGCATTTCGATTAACTCTTCCTTTTCTTCCTCTGTTAAAAATTCGCCAATTGGAATCTTTTCTCCTTTTGAGGAGATAACAATCTGCAAAGGATACCAACGATGTGAAGGTCTTTCGATGAATACATAAGACCACTGTCTTATCAGCTCTTTAAATATTTCTGGTTTTTTAATACCTTTTTCAATTATTAATTTATCAAAAGAAAGTTTAATAACTTCTTGTCTATTATTTCTTTTAGATATGTACCAAATTGCTATTGTAACCACTAGAATTTCTAGCCCAGCGAAGGGCAAGATAATCGGCGCACCCGCGACGGCAAAAGTTATGGCTATGACTAAAATTGGAAATGAAACAAAAAACAAAAATAATAAATTACCTCCCCAAGACAAAGAATTATTTGGGGAAAGAGTTATTTGAAAACTGTTATTAGCATCAATCTTTTCAGAAACAATCATAAGAGACAAATTGAATAATACTTATATAATCTTACAATTATGCCAATTTTAATAAAATTAAATTCATAAATGGATATTAGTTCTAAAGATAGATCGGCAATGATGCCGAATTATTCCTTTCCAGACTTGGTTCCAGAAAAAGCTTCGGGTTCAAGACTTTGGGATGAAAATGGAAAAGAATATATTGATTTTGGTGGTGGTATCGCAGTTACTTCTTTGGGCCACTGTCATCCTGTTCTCATGAAATCCATGGAAGAACAATCCAAAAAACTCTGGCATGTAAGTAATTATCTTCTAAGCAAACCTGCTAAAGAATTAGGCCAAAAAATAGCTTCAAAAAGTTTTGCCGATAAAGTTCTTTTTAGCAACTCAGGCAATGAAGCAAATGAAGCTGCAATCAAATTAGCTAGAAAATATTTCTTTGAAAAAGGTGATGAAGAAAAATATGAGATCTTATCGTTCACGAATTCATTTCATGGAAGATCTCTCGCAAATATAACTTTAGGAGATTCAGAATTCCATCAAACGGGCTTTGGTCCATTACCAAAAGGATTTATAAAAGCTGAATTCAATAATATTGAAGATGTAAAGAAGAAAATATCTAACAAAACTGCAGCAATAATAGTTGAATTAATCCAAGGTGAAGCAGGAGTAATAAGTGCACAAAATGACTTCGTTGAGGCGCTCAGAAATATCTGTAATAAAAATAATATTCTTCTTATTTTTGACGAAGTTCAAAGTGGAATTGGTAGAACAGGAACTTTATTTGCTTATCAAGGTTATGGAGTGATACCAGACATCCTTACATTAGCAAAAGGGCTTGGAGGTGGTTTGCCTATTGCTGCAACAATTACCACAACTGATATAGCTAAATGTATGCAACCTGGAACTCACGGAAGTACATTTGGAGGTAATCCAGTCTCTTGTGCAGTTGCCTCAAAATTAATAGATATTGTAGATGACAAAAAATTATTATCTGGAGTAATGGAAAAAACAATTAAGTTTATTGATCATTTGCAAAACTTATCTAAAAAGTATGATTTTTTTACTGATATTAGATCTGCTGGTTTGTGGATTGCTGCTGATATGAAGCAAGCAACTTCAAAAGAATTCTTATCTAGAAGTTATGAGGAAGGTCTTCTTTTGGTGTCAGCAAATGGTGAGAGCACTTTAAGATTCGCACCTTCATTGATTATAAGCGACCAGGAGATAGAAGAAGGATTTTCAAAGCTAGAAAAAGTTACAAAATCTTTTTGCTAGTCCTTTGGAATAGTTTCGGTCCTGTTGATTTTTCTGAAGCCTTTTGGAAGAAAATTTCCCTTCCTCCCTCTTGCACCAACGAAGTTATTTAAGTCTTTTGATTTTATTTCAAAGTGTTGCTTGCCACTAAATATTTTTAAGGAGTCATTTTCGCCAAGAGCATTGGCAAAAATAACTTTATCTTCTTCTGACGCATAAAGTTTTTTATCAATCCCAATTAATTTATTACCTTTTCCTCTAGCTAAAACAGGAATATCTCCTATATCAATTACTAATAATTTTCCTGCCGCCGTAACAAGAGCTATTTTCTCATCAGTTTCACTTACCTCTATAGGTTTAATGGGGTTTGCATCTTTAACATTTAAAGCTGATTTACCGGATCTGTTTTTTGTAAAGATATCTTCAATTTTAGTTAAGAAGCCATATCCAAGATCGGACATTAAAAGAAGCTTCTGATCAGCTGGACCGGCAATAACTCCTTTAAAACTTGAGCCTGAAGGTGCATTAATTTTTCCTGAAACTGGTTCTCCTTGTCCTCTGGCGGATGGTAATTTATGAATAGGTAAAGAATAGGATTTTCCTGAGTTATCAATGATCACGACAGATTCACTGTTTCTGCCTTTACTTGCTGAAAGAAAACTATCTCCTTCTCTGTATTGCAGGCTTTCGGGATCAATGTCGTGCCCCTTAGCTGCTCTGATCCATCCTTTTTCTGATAGTACAACCGTCATAGGGTCATTAGAAATAAGATCTAACTCATCAAATGCTTTTGCAGAGACTCCTTTTCCATAAAAACTTTTTCGTTCATCGCCATATTCCTCTGAGTCAGCTTTAAGTTCTTTTTTGATGAGAGTTTTCAGCCTAGACGAAGATTTTAGATATGCCTCCAACTCTTTTTTTTCCGATGCTAGATCCTCTTGTTCAGTTTTTATAGATATCTCTTCAAGTTTTGCTAGTTGTCTGAGACGTATATCCAGAATTGCATTAGCTTGCAGATCTGAAAGCTTAAATTTTTTCATTAAAGTCTTTTTTGGATCGTCTTCGTTTCTGATGATACTTATTATTTCATCAAGGTTTAAATACGCTATGAGAAGACCTTTTAAGATGTGCAGTCTGTCATCAACCCAGTCAAGCCTATGTTGTATTCGCCTCTTTACAGTCTCTGTCCTGAACTTAATCCATTCCTTGAGAATTCCTTTGAGGTCAAATACTTTGGGCTTACCATCAAGGCCGATAGCATTCATGTTTACACGTGTATTTTTTTGTAGCTCAGTTGTTGCGAATAAATGAGACATTAACGCATCTTTATCAACACGATTTGATCTTGGAACAATTACGATTCGTACTGGATTATGTTCGTCTCCCTCATCTCTTATATCTTCGATCATTGAAAGCTTTTTAGAATCAATCTGTGCAGCAATTTGTTCAATTGCTTTCATGGAAGAGACTTGATACGGAAGAGAATTTATGACGATATTTCCATCCTCTACATCAAATGTTGACCTTAAAGTAATGGCTCCTCTTCCAGTTTCATATATTTCTAAAACCTCTTCTTCGGAATTCATAATCTGAGCCGAAGTAGGATAGTCAGGCGCTGAAATATCTTTCATCAATTCTTTATTTGAAAGTTTAGGACTATCAATTAAGGAAATCACACCTTTAACAATCTCTTTTAGATTATGCGGCGGTATATCTGTTGCCATCCCAACTGCAATTCCAGAAGCACCATTTAATAAAACATTTGGAAGTCTATCCGGAAGAAATTTTGGTTCAATTAGTGTTCCATCAAAGTTTGGTATCCAGTCAACTGTTCCTTGTGCTGCCTCATCAAGAAGTGATTGGGCGTATGCAGACAACCTACATTCCGTATACCTCATAGCAGCAAAACTTTTTGGATCATCTAACGATCCCCAATTTCCCTGTCCTTCTAACAATGGATATCTGGTAGAAAAGTTTTGAGCCAACAAAACCATTGCTTCGTAAGCTGCAGAGTCACCGTGCGGATGGAATTTTCCTATTACATCTCCTACAGTCCTGGCACTTTTTTTAAACTTAGAGCTGGATTTAAGTCCTAATTCAGACATTGCATAAATAATCCTTCTTTGAACAGGCTTTAACCCATCGCCTATAAAAGGTAATGCCCTGTCAAGAATGACATACATCGAATATTCCAAGTACGCCTTTTCAGCGTAATTGAAAAATGGCAGATCACTTTCTTTGCTCATTCTCCTTTGCTTAAAGTAGCTAGATTTCCTTTATCCTCTAACCAGGTCTTTCGATCTGCTGCTCTTTTTTTAGAGAGCAACATATCCATCATTGATATTGATTTTGTAGGCTGATCTAATGTTAATTTTACTAGTTTTCTTGAGTCTTTGATCATTGTAGTTTCTCTTAGCTGGCCTGGGTTCATTTCTCCTAAACCTTTGAATCTTTGTACTTCAATTTTCTTTGATTTATTTTTTTTGCCTAACTCTTTCACCAAATCATCTTTTTCTTCGTCATCAAGGGCATAAAAAACTTCTTTCCCTTGATCAACACGATACAGGGGAGGTTGCGCAACAAAGACTTTTCCAGCCTCTACAAGAGGTCTAAAGTGTCTCAAAAATAGAGCACACAATAATGTTGCTATATGCGCACCATCAGAATCAGCATCAGCAAGGATGCAAACTTTCCCATAACGAAGACCATTTAAATCACTACATCCTGGCTCTAAACCAAGAGCAAGAGAGATATCTTTCACCTCCTGAGACTGAGTTATGGAACCTGTATCAACCTCCCAAGTATTTAATATTTTTCCTTTTAAAGACATTACTGCCTGAAAGTTCCTATCTCTAGCTTGCTTGGCTGATCCTCCTGCTGACTCTCCCTCAACTAAGAAAAGCTCAGTTTCATCATCATCTGTGGAAACACAATCTGTAAGTTTTCCCGGCAAAGTTGGTCCTTTTGTAATTTTCTTTCTTTCTACTTTTTTTACTTGCTTTAACCTTTCTTGAGCGTTATCGATACTTAGCAGAGCAATTTTTTCTGCTGCCTCTGTTTCCTGATTCAACCATAATGAAAAAGCATCTTTGATTATTGAAGTAGCAGTAGCTTGAAAATCTTTGGAAGATAACTTTTCTTTCGTTTGCCCAGTAAACTGAGGATCCTTTATCTTTGCAGATAAAATAAAAGAACAATCTTTCATGACATCTTCCTGAGTCAATTTGATTCCTTTCGGAATTAAGTTTCTTAGCGAACAAAACTCTCTTATGGATTCAGCAATACCAGACCTCAGTCCTGCCTCATGAGTTCCTCCTTCAATGGTCGGAATTAAATTGACATAACTTTCCGTGAGAATTTTATTTGACCAGGCAACAGCCCAACTAAGACCTTGCTCTCCGTCAGAGAATTCTCCTTCTACTGGATCACTTGGTAATAATTCTGAATCAAGGGATTTTTTTAAATAATCTCCCAAGCCATCGACAAAACACCACGTCTCTTTTTCATTAGCAATTTTATCTATGAAATTTATGGTCAAACCTGAGCAAAGAACAGCTTTTGCCTTGAGGGAATACTTTAAATTTTTTACTGATATTTTTGTTGTATCTAGAAATGTTTCATCAGGATAAAAGGTAATTTTAGTACCGGTGTTCCTTTGCCCAACAGAATCAATTACTTTTAGTGGTTTAGAGATTTCACCGCCTTTGAATTGAATTTCGTGTTTTTTTCCATCTCTTTTGATTTCAGCATTAAGTTTTTTGGACAATGCATTAACAACTGAAACTCCAACCCCATGAAGCCCTCCCGAAAAGGTGTAATCCTTATTGGTAAATTTTGCGCCAGCATGCAACCTAGTGAAAATTAACTCAACGCCTGGAACCTTCTCTTCTGGATGAATATCTACTGGCATGCCCCTGCCATCATCTTCAACTGTAATAGATCCATCCTTTGAAAGAAGAACTGATATTTGTTTAGCATATCCAGCAAGTGCCTCATCTACGCTGTTATCTACAACTTCTGCGATAAGGTGATTTGGATTAGAAGTATCTGTGTACATTCCTGGTCTTTTTCTAACGGGCTCAAGACCAGAGAGCACCTCAATTGATTCGGATGTATACTCCTTTGCCACTATTTTTTGTCTTTAGACTTCTTTGTAAATTTCACTACCTTGTTCTAAGAATTCTTCAGATTTCTTTTTCATCTCTTCAGATAATTTGTCTTCCTCATTTTTTGCATAATCTCTTACTTCCTGAGAAATCTTCATTGAGCAAAACTTCGGTCCACACATCGAACAAAAATGAGCAACTTTGGCAGAGTCTTTAGGAAGTGTTTCATCATGATATTCTCTTGATCTTTCTGGATCGAGTCCAAGGTTAAACTGATCTTCCCATCTAAATTCAAATCTTGCCTTCGATAGAGCATTATCTCGAATCTGAGCTCCGGGATGTCCTTTCGCTAAATCTCCAGCATGAGCAGCAATTCTATATGCCATCAAGCCTTCTTTTACATCTTCTTTATTGGGCAAGCCAAGGTGTTCTTTTGGCGTGACGTAACAGAGCATTGCGCATCCAAACCAACCGATCATTGAAGCGCCAATTGCTGAAGTAATATGATCATATCCTGGCGCGATATCAGTAGTTAAAGGACCCAAAGTATAAAAAGGTGCTTCATCACAATGTTTTAGTTGCTCAGTCATGTTTTCCTGAATCAAATGCATAGGAACATGACCAGGTCCTTCAATCATAGTTTGAACATTTTCGCTCCAAGCTATCTTCGTAAGCTCGCCGAGAGTCCTCAACTCAGAAAATTGGGCTTCATCATTTGCATCGGCTATTGAGCCAGGACGGAGGCCATCCCCAAGAGAAAAAGTAACATCATACTTTTGCATGATGTCGCAGATTTTATGAAAATTTGTATATAAGAAATTCTCCTCGTGATGGGCAAGACACCATTTAGCCATAATGGACCCGCCTCTTGAAACGATACCTGTTACTCTCTTTGCCGTCATGGGAACATAACGCAAAAGAACTCCTGCATGGATTGTGAAATAGTCTACGCCCTGTTCTGCTTGTTCAATTAATGTTTCCTCGAAGACATCCCAATTGAGGTCTTCTGCTACGCCGTTGACTTTTTCAAGGGCTTGATAAATTGGAACTGTTCCAATTGGTACAGGTGAATTTCTGATAATCCACTCTCTTGTTTCATGTATGTTTTTACCAGTTGATAGATCCATCACTGTATCTGCTCCCCAGCGCGTGGACCATGTTAACTTTTCTACTTCGTCTTCTATTGAGGAGGATAAAGCTGAATTTCCTATATTGGAGTTAACTTTGATTTTAAAATTTCTACCTATAATCATAGGTTCAAGTTCGGGATGATTAACATTAGCAGGTATCACCGCTCTTCCGCATGCTATTTCGTCGCGCACAAATTCGGGAGTATAAAAAGGTGGAATGCTGGCTCCAAAAGACTCGCCTGCATGGAAAGTTCCTTCTTTCAGTTTTCTATTCTTTTCTATGTTCTGATTTTCTCGAATGGCGATGTATTCCATTTCAGGTGTAACAATGCCTTTTTTAGCGAGACTCATTTGAGTGCTTGATGGATCTTCTTCTAACCTTTCTTTCAACCAAGTTCTCGAAGAAGGCAGGCCTTCTTTTATATCAAAAGATACTTCTGGATCGGTATATGGACCAGAGGAATCGTAAACAAAAATTGGGGGTTGCTTTTCTTCTGCTTCAGAAGTTTTTAAAGAAGTTTGAGTTATTTTCCGCATGGGAACTCTTATATCTTTTGTGCTTCCGGAGAGGTAAACTTTCTCTGAATTTTTAAATTGGGAGCTGGCAGTTTGTTGTATATTGTCGTTGAAGGGAACTTCTTTGATGCTTTTGACGTCTAACTTTTTCATTAACTATATTTTATAGCATAATGCCTCTCAAAAAATTATTATGAAGATAACTTTTAAAAAAATATCAAGATATTCTTAAAATGAAAATTTTTATCTTTTCTTTTTTCTTACTATTTTTAATAGCACCAGCTTTTAGTAAAACGTTATCTGAAATATATGAAATTGCCTTGGAGGAAGATCCTCAATTAAAAATAGCAGAGGCAACATTTAGAGCTAACAAAGAAATTAAAGAACAAACCTTAGCTGGCCTTCTACCATCAATTACTACCAGTGCATCAACTACCTGGAACAATAGCTTCATCGACAATAATAAAACAGATGAATATAACTCATTTGGCTATTCCTTGAGGTTGAGTCAACCGATTATTAGAGTTGATAGGTGGTTTCAGTTTGCCAGCGGTAAGGCTTTGACAGAAAGTGCCGCTGCTCAATTTCTTTTGTCTCAACAGCAAATGATTTTTAGAGTTGCGCAAGCTTATTTTGGTTTGTTAAAAGCTCAAAATAACTTGGAGACAGCGGTATCAGAAGAAAGAGCTCTAAAAAAACAATTAGATAGAGCGAAAAGATTGTTTGAAGAAAACATATCCCCGATTACAGATTTTCAAGAAACCCAAGCTTTCTATGATTTATCAAGAGTTTCAAGGATTGCGTCCGAAGGTCAGTTAGAAGTTGCAAGGGAAATATTAATAGCCTTGGTCAACGAGGCGCCTGAGATATCTGATTTATTGGATTATCCATTCGGTAAAGTATTAGTTGATGATCAAGATGAATGGGTAAGAATTGGTCTCGTAAATAGTAATGTTTTAAAAACTGCTAAGCTGTCTGAAAGGGCTGCTCAAAACAACGCAAAGGCGAGCATTGGTGGTCATATCCCAAATATTGATCTAGTTGGAACTCTCAATAGTAGTACCTCTTATCAAGGAAGATTCGGTGGCTTTATTGAAAACCCTCTCTTGGGTTTAGAAACAGAATCAAATAATTATTCAATACAATTTAGCTGGCCGCTTGTTGCAGGTGGTATCGCGCATTCAAAAAGAAGAGAGGCATATGCCAATTATGATAAGGCAAAAGAACAGACCAAATTCACTACAAGAAGTGTTATTCAGGACATAAAATCAAAACACTCATCTCTCTTAACTGCAAAAGCTAATGTCCAAGCGCGAGAACAAGCTTTCAAATCAGCTGAATCAGCTTTAATTGCAACAGAGTATGGCTTTGAGGCAAATACAAGAAATATAATTGACCTTTTAAATGCTCAAAGAAATGTTTTTGCTGCTGAGAGAGATTACGCTTCTGCGAAATACGACTTTATCCTCTCCGATTTTGGTTTAAAACTTTCTGCAGGCACTCTTTCACCGCAGGATCTTTATAACCTAGATGAGTTTATGAATTAATTCATGCCTGAATTACCAGAAGTTGAAACTACGGTCAGAGCTCTCAAACCTAAACTAGAAAAAAGTCGGATAAAGACTTTTGAATTAAGGAATAAAAATCTTCGTTGGCCGGTTCCATCGAACTTATCAAAGAAACTAATTTCCAAAAACGTTTCTTCTCTTTCAAGAAGAGCAAAATATTTGATTGTTGATTTAGGATCAGAGTATCTTTTAATTCATTTAGGCATGTCAGGAAGTCTAAGATACTTGTCCAATAATGTATCTCCAGAAAAACACGATCATTGGGATTTATGTTTTGAAAATGGAATGATACTCAGATACACAGATCCAAGACGATTTGGCTCAATTCACTACACTAAAGATTTTAAAAATCATTTTCTTATCAAATCACTTGGGCCAGAACCATTATCTGATGCTTTTAATGAAACCTTCCTCTATGAAATATCTAGAGGAAGAAAAGTTCCAATTAAGGCTTTGATAATGAATTCAAGGATTGTGGTTGGTATCGGAAATATTTATGCATGCGAAGCCTTATTTGATTCGCACATAAGACCAACAAAAAAAGCCAGTAGGATTACAAAAAAAGAAGCCAAAGCTTTAGTTGCTTCGGTAAAGAAAGTTTTAAAGAAAGCTATTAAGGCTGGAGGTACAACGCTGAGAGATTATTTGAATCCTGACAGCGCTCCAGGTTACTTTAAGATTGAATTAAAGGCATACGGAAGAGGAAACGAAGAATGTCTTAGGTGCGGAAAAACTCTAAAAGAAATTAGAATGAGCAACAGAAGTACAGTCTTCTGCTCAAATTGTCAGCGCTAATTTTTGATCTTCTGATTAAGGGCTTCTAAAGTCACTGGGTCGACAAACCTTTTTACATCTCCGCCCATCGTAGCGATTTCTTTTACTAAACTTGATGAAATATAAGAGTATTCTTCTTTGGGAGTGAGGAATACGCTCTCAATATCAGGACTCATTGCCCTATTCATGTTGGCTAATTGAAATTCGTATTCAAAGTCTGCCACTACCCTTAAACCTCTGATCAAAATATTCGCATCGTTTTCTTTAGCAAAGTTGACTAATAATCCAGAAAAACCAACCACTTCAACCTTAGGATCGTCAGCAAATATTTTATTTCCTATCTCGATCCTTTCTTCAAGAGAAAACATAGGTTTCTTCGAATCGCTGGAAGCAATAGCAATTATTACTGAATCAAATAACTTGCTTGCCCTTTTAACTAAGTCAACGTGACCCATAGTCATAGGATCAAAAGTACCTGGATAAACTGCTCTCTGCATTTATGTATTATAAACGAAGAAAAAAATGAAAGATTAGGAAAATAATTAAAAGGGCTTAAAAATCACCAAAATAAGAATTCCTATCAGGAGTACTGCCGGCGCTTCATTAATTATCCTAAAGAACAGCTCACTTCTTTTGTTTCGATTCATTTTGAAATTTTGAGCTGAAAGAATAAGAAATCCATACAAAAAGGTCATAAGTAACACCAAGAATATCTTAATTATGAGCCACTCTCCCATTCCTGAATAAGAAATCAGGAGACCCCCTGATAGCCAAGTTGCGATAAAGGCAACATGACCTATTCTTATCAAATTTGTTTCCATGACTTTAAAAATTGTTCCGACTTCTTCTTTATCAATATGTTTTTGGTGATAGACAAACAATCTTGGCAGATAAAGCAGCACTACCATCCATGAAATTACTGAAAAGATATGAATAACTTTCAAACTGAGATAAAACATCAATCCCACTTTGCTGTTGGAGGCATAGACATCAGAATTGCTTCAGTCGAGCCACCAGTTTTTAATCCAAATAAAGTTCCCCTGTCCCAGATTAAATTAAATTCAACGTATCTTCCTCTTTTTATAAGTTGTAAATTTTTCTCCTCTTCAGTCCAAGAATGGTCTTTTTTACTTTCTACAATTTGTGTAATAACTTGATGAGTAGATTTGCCGACTTGTTTTATAAAATCAAAGTCTCTTTCCCAGTTATTTGAATTAATGTGATCAAAGAAAATCCCTCCAGCTCCTCTAGGTTCTTCTCTATGGCCCAAGTAAAAATATTCATCACAATTTTTTTTGTATTCCTCATAGGCATCCTTTTTATAGTCGCTACAGGCATCTTTCAAATGATTATGGAATAGATCAACTGCCTCTTTATCGGACAGGGTTGGAGTTAAGTCTGCCCCACCTCCAAACCAAGATTCTCCTGTAACAAGAAATCTTGTATTGAAATGAAAAGCAGGAATTTTTGGTGAATTCATGTGCGCAACTAGGCTTATTCCAGTTGCAAAATATTCTGGAGATTGTTCTGTGCCCTTTATTTGTCCTCTAAAATCTTCTTGAAACTTACCTGAGACAGTTGAAATGTTTACTCCAACTTTTTCAAACACCTCGCCTTTCATGATGCTCATTTCGCCACCACCGGAGTGTCTGTGGGGCCATGATTTTCTTTCAAAGCTATATTTATTACCCTCAATTGATTCAAATGAAGAGCAAAAGGTATCTCTTAAGTCTCGAAACCAATTTGAAGCCAATTCTTTTTTTTCTTTGATTTCCAATATTATTTACCAATTAAACTGATAAGGAATTCAACGTGATCATCATCGTCATTGAGGCAAGGGATGTAATGAAAATTTTCTCCACCGGCATCCTCAAAATATTCTTTATTCTCTATATCAATTTCCTGCAAAGTTTCTAAGTTATCTACACCAAAACCTGGAGATACTACCTGAACTGATTTTATGCCCTCTTTGGGAAGAGATTTCATTGTTTCGCTCGTATAAGGTTTCAACCATTCAGATGGACCAAATCTAGACTGAAAAGCTGTGATGTAATCTTTCTCATCCAAAGAAAGTTTTTCTGCAATCAATCTAGAGGTTTTTTGGCATAGGCAATGATAGGGATCTCCTGAATCAAAATATTTCTTCGGTATAGAGTGATAGGAAAATACTAATTTGTCTGGTTTACCCTGAGATTCAAAACTTTTTTTTATCCTTTTAGACAAGATTTCAATCAGCAATGGATTATCGTGGTAGCTATTTAGAAATTTTACACTTGGCACCCATCTCCATGATTTAATTTCTGTCGATACTGCATCAAAAATACTCCCAACAGTTGTAGCTGAGTAATGAGGGAAAAGAGTGATTACCTCAATATCTCTGCAGTTTGCTTCTTTTAATTCATTGAGAGCGCTTTTAATGCTCGGGTTTCCATACCTCATCCCAAGCGCTACTTGATAATTTGATGGCAGAGATTTTTGAACCTTTTCTTTTATCTTGAGGCAATTGACTAATAAAGGCGATCCTCCATCAGTCCATATTGACTTGTATAACCTAGCTGAGTTGAACGATCTAAAATTTAAAATAAAAATGTTTAAGATAAACCACCAAATTATTTTTGGCACTTCAATAATTCTAGGATCAGATAGAAACTCTTTAAGGTATCTTCTTACGCTTAATACATCTGGAGAGTCAGGTGTTCCCAAGTAAGCAATAAGCACTCCTTTTTTTTGCTCATTTTCATGCTGAAAATTTTGTTCTCCTTTAAATTTCATTTGAAAGCCTGCCTTATTTGACTGACAAAATGTTTTACATGTTTTTCAGGTGTGTCTTTATTAATTCCATGTCCTAAACCACAAACCCAACCGACCCTCTCGTCTTGGCTCAATGCAAGCATGCCTTCAATGAAATGATCTAGTGCTTGATGAAACTCATAAGAATCAGCAAGAATTTTTAATTCATCAAAGTTTCCTTGCACAAATCCATGATCAACCTTTGTTAGTGTTTTTTGCAATGAAGTTTGTGAATCTATACCAATTCCTGCAAAAGAGTTTTCGTTATTGTTGGCATGGGAAATAATGCAATTGTAATCAACTTCTTCTTTTGCATAGTAACCAACTTTTTGTTCGAAAGGTTTAATCATATTTTCTATTACCTTTTCTAAATATGATGAAAAATCTTTATCATCTAACTGATGTGCTGAAGAATCAAAAATCATTACAGTTTCTGCCCCTGCTTCAATTTGCATTGAAATATTTTTTTGTAGAAATGGAATAATAAACTCCTCCAGCATGAAATTTTTTTCTCTAGTAAGGCTTATAGAATTACTCCCTAATTTATTAGTCCCCATGCCAAAGGAGAGAACTGTCCAAGGGCCTCCCACAAAACCAATTAGCGATTTATCATGACCTAATTTTTCCTTAGTTAACTGTAAGGCTTCCGATTGAAACTCCATAAATCTGAGATCTTTTTTATTTAGTAGTTTTTTAAAATTTTGCTCAGTTAGAATATCTTCAAATTTTGGCCCTGGATCAAATACTAAATTCATCCCCATTGCTTGTAACGGCCACAAAATGTCGCTAAAAAGAATTGCAACATCGAAGTCAAAATCCTCAATTGGTCCTAAAGCAGTTTCTGCAGCTAACTCAGGCTTTTTACATAGCTCTTCAAAAGAATGTTTTTTGCGAAGAGACTGATAATGTTTATGGTATCTCCCTGCCTGTCGCATGAACCATATTGGAGGACAAGATTGAGGTTTCCTTGCTAAAGCATTTTGAAATTTATAATTGGGCATGATTCAGCTCAATTTCTGTGCAACTTCTTCTGCGGCATAAGTCAGTATGCAGTCAGAGCCTGCTCTTTTGAAAGAATGTAAAACTTCCATCAAAACTTCTTCCTTTAACCACCCTTTTTCAATTGCACCTTTCAACATTGAGTATTCACCTGATACTTGATAAGCAAATGTTGGTACTTTGAATTTTTCTTTTACCGCACGTATTACATCCAAGTAAGGCATGCCAGGTTTTACCATTACGGCATCTGCTCCTTCATTAAGATCCATCTCAACTTCATGCAGAGCTTCACTAATATTATGAGGCGACATTTGATAAGAATCTTTATTTCCTTTGCCTAAATTAGATGATGACTGAACAGCTTCTCTGAAGGGACCATAAAATTTTGAACTGTATTTTGCAGCGTAAGAAAGAATTACTGTGTTAAAAAAATTATTTAGCTCAAGCTCTTTTCTAATAGCACCAATTCTCCCATCCATCATATCTGAAGGTGCTATTACATCTGCTCCTGCATCTGCTAGAACTAAGGCTTGCTTTTTTAATACTTCGACTGTTTTGTCATTATCAACGTAATCTTTTTTGTCCAATATTCCATCGTGACCATGCACGGTATAGGGATCAAGGGCAACGTCTACAATAAGAACTAATTCTGGAATCTTTTTTTTAATCGACTCGACAGTCCCACATATTAAGTTTTTTCGATTAAATGCTTCGATGCCCTCTAAATCCTTTTTTTTAGAATCTATCACAGGGAAAAGAGCGACAGCTTTTATTCCCAGATCCATTAAGCTTTTGCAATAATCAATCACACCTTCCTTTGAATATCTGTTTACGTTTGGCATCGATTCAATTGCTTCAGCTTTTTTAATCCCTTCCTTGACAAAGATAGGTTGTATTAAATCGTCGACTGTTAGGTTGGTTTCTGCAGTTATTTTTAGCAGTGACGGATTACTGCGCAACCTTCGCAATCTAGTATCTGGAAATTTTCTATTCATCTGTATTAGCAGTTATTTGATGTTTCCAATCTTCGTAATTTAGAAAAGGTACAACTTTTCCCGAAATTTGGCGGTCAATTATGTCATAGCTTGCCCCTAAACCGCATGCATGATTAGCTTCGATAATATTAGGATATAATTCAAGCGCATATTCAAAAGCACTTCCACTCATCCAATAAAAATATTCTTTATCCCTTATTTTTATTTCATCCTCTTTTGGTATCAGTTCGTATGAGATGAATTTTTCCATTGAACTTTTTTCTTGATTTCTATCATGCGTAAAATTCAACCAATCTAAATCATCAAATAAACTACAAGGCGGTTCATTATTTTTTCCTAAACTGTCTGATGTACCATTTATCCAGTAGCCTTTCGCTGCAAGTTTTTTCCAAGTTTCAACTCCACCTGTCCACAAAATATTTGATGCGTTAATTCTAATTCCATCCAACAAAGCATCTTGTCTGGAAATAAAAATTCCTTTGTTCTCCATTGCTTCTATTTTTTTTATAGTGGTTTTAATAAATTTGCGCTTAAAAAAAACACTCTCTGCTTTTTCTTCTGGAAAAATTGCATTTTTATTTACCTTTTGTTCAATGTTTAGCTTTGGTATCCGATTAAAAGTGCTTTCGTTTAATTCAACGCCCTCTTCTGTGAGACCGATGATGTTGGTTATCTCACCTACATTAATCTTTCTTATTGATACGCCTATTTTTTGATGACATCCTCCTCCATATTGAGAAAGAATTTCTCTTTCTCTGAATACTGCATCAAAGGTACTTTCATCGTTGATTGAGGCTGCAATAGAATTTGCAAAATCATTGTTTTCTGCAACTTCAATAGCAAGAGCACCCTGACCTGGAGCACACGGATTGATTGAATTTGGTAATATCATCCAAGAAAATGAATCAGAATTCTTTTTGTAAAGCTTTACAAAATCCTCATCCCTTGCAAGCCTGTCAATAGCTGCTTTGGCAATGACTACTCCGTCCAATGAATCGTTCAAAAATTTAGAAAGTCTAGTTTGAATGTTTCCTCTGATTGGATGAAATTCAGTCATAGATATTTTCCACGGCAATAAATCAGGCAACGACATTGAAAGGTTTCTCTCCCTTCGTGGAGAGGATGAATAAATTTTTATTGATTTTTTTTTAATTGAGTCTTTTTTAAAAAAAAGAATATCCCTGCTGTCAGATCTAGCAAGTGTTGAGACAATATCAGTGCCTTTTGGCATTTCGATAGGCAAGTCTTTCCATGAATGAACAACCATGTCGGTCTCATTGTTTAAAAGGGCATCTCTCAAATCAGATGTAAATACTCCTTGCTCGGGCATTTTGCTTAAAGGAGTTGATAAATCTATGTCGCCCTTGGTATCTCTATATGAATGAGTGACATTGATGTTAGGAAATTTTTTTTTGATCTCATCTGCAACCAGATGAGCTTGTATTTTAGCCAGACTGCTATTTCTTGAAAGTATTCTAATAGTATTCAATATAACTGTTTGTTCTTAACAAAAACACAATGATACCCGAATGTTGGAAGAAGTTCTGATGTGTTATAGTTCTCACTAATTCGTCTTATAAAGCAAGCTGAATTAAATGGTAGGTAGTAAATGAATTATGAAAAATTTTTTAGCGACGAGCTTAAATCTCTCAAGTCGCAAGGTTTGTATAGAAAATTTCGCGAAATAAATAGAACACGTTCGACTTTTCCAAAAGCAACTGAACGCGATGGAGATTCTAAGAGACAAGTAGAAGTTTGGTGCAGCAATGATTATCTAAACTTGAGCCAACATCCTGCAATTGTTAATGAAACCATAAAAGTTACTCAAGAATTAGGAACAGGGTCTGGTGGCACAAGAAATATCTCAGGAACTTCTTCATATCATGCAGACCTTGAAAAAACACTTGCTGAATTGCATAAAAAAGATTCTTCCTTGATATTTCCATCTGCTTATACAGCCAATCAATCTACTTTGTGGACCTTATGTAAAAAGTTAGAAGGAATTGAAATATATTCTGATGAACTCAATCACGCATCGATGATCCAAGGCATAAAAAATGCCAACGTTAAAGTTCATATTTTTAGACATAACGATACCGAACATCTGGAAGAATTATTAAAAACGTCAAATGCAAATACCCCGAAGATGATAGTTTTTGAATCCCTTTATTCTATGGAGGGTTTAAGATCTCCTATTGAAAAGATTATATGGCTTGCCGAAAAATATAATGCTCTTACATACTTAGATGAAGTTCATTCTGTTGGCTTATACGGTCCGGAAGGAAGAGGTATTGCTGCCGAAGCTGGAGTTTCAGATAAAATAGATATTATTAACGGAACTCTCTCAAAATCTTTCGGTCAATTAGGTGGCTATGTAGCTGCTAACGCAGACATCATAGATTTCATTAGAAGTTTTGCGCCTGGCTTTATATTCACCTCTTCAGTCAATCCCTCAATTGTAGCTAGCTCCATCAAAGCTATTAAACTTGCAAAAAAAGCAGATCATCTGAGAAGAGAAATAAAATTTAATTCCGATCAAATAAGATCTGGCCTAAGAAATCTCAATATTCCATTTATCGAAAATGATAGTCACATAATTCCGATTCTTATTAAAGATCCTGTCCTGTGTAAAGACGCAGCAAATCTTTTGGTTGAAAAGCACGGTATCTATATTCAGCCTGTCTTTTTCCCAACAGTTCCAAAAGGGGATGAAAGATTTAGAGTTACTATTACGCCAAAACATAATGCACAAGATATTCAAAACTTTTTAAATGCTATTGACGATGTTTGGTCAGAAATGTCACTAGAAAGGGTCGAAGCAGATAGCAAAGTAGTAAATTTGAAGTAATAATTTAGGTTGTCGGGCGGTAGAAAGATCTCCAAAGAGCTATCCCACCAATCAAAGAGATAATCCAGAATAGTAATTCAATGTAGTTAGGATTACTGTTGTAACCAAAAAAACCTTTAAGAAAGACGCCAACTCTTCCGCTGTCATGCATGATGTGCGTGTACTGTTGTTTGCCCTTCAAGTCGTAGGAATAGAAGAAAGAATTATCAGTTTCATCAAGACTGTCCTTTGGTTTTAAAATATCCCAAGGACGAGAAATATCTGATTTATCTTCTAAGCCAATCAGTTGCAAATTATCTGATTTAACCAAGTAACTTTCAGCTTCATGCGTACCGTAAGCGATCATTCCCGATGCTAAGAAAACTAGTAACAATGTTGTTGCTTGAAAAAAAGATCTTAAGTTGATCTTCCTCCCCTGAACAACGACAAGATAGCCAATTAAAATTGCCAATGCTGCACCTATTGTGAAACCTAGATAGCTAAAAGATCCTGTCATTGAAAAACTTCCCAAAAGGAAAATAGCTGTCTCAAATCCTTCCCTCAGAATAGAGAAGAAAATTACGAAGAAAATTCCCCAAGTTGATGCTTGAACAGCCGTGTTAGTTTCGGCTTCAATTTGCTTTCTATCACTGACGTGTTTTGATAGCCAAAAAATTACATACCAAATCAATCCAGCTGTGATAAACATGAACACCGATTCAAAAAGAGCTCTAGCAGATTCGTTGCTGAAGCTTTCTTTGAGAACATAGACCAGATAACCTACAAGAATACTGAATACAAGTGCTGCAGCAACACCTATCCAAAGTTTTTTAATCGATTCGTAAAGTTCGTTTTTTATAAGGATCGTATAAATAATTCCGACAATTAAAGAAGCCTCGAGCGTTTCTCTAAAAACAATGATGAATTCATTCATTACAATAATTTACCAAATAAAGAGAGGAAGAGCTTAATTTTTCATTAGGGGTGTTTGTAAGGAACGAATAAAAAAACTCTTCCAAAATTTTTAAAAGTGTAGGGAAAATCAATCTTGATGGTAGGTACAGATGGTAAGATTGATTTTCCCTTCAGTTCTTTCTCCTAATTAAGAACTGAGTTTTTTGAACCTGACTTGCTCTGAAATTATTACCAGGGTATTGATCTTCATAGCCGCTCCGCCAACGGTTTTGAATTTTTAGATTTCAGAGCAAGAAAGTTCATAATTTAAATATTTCGAATTTAAAATCTTCTAGAATATGAAATCCTTGCGTTTAGAGATTCGCCAACAGAGGCTTGGTGGGTGCTATGCGAATGAGGGAAATATAATTCATCCGTCAAGTTCTCTACATGAATTCTCACCACATCGTTATCAGATGCATTTATGTAAAGTGCAAAATCAACTCTAGTATAGTCAGGCAAGGCAGGTCCTGTGCTTCCATTTGATGTATCTTTAATGAATGACTCACCTTGATGAGTGACCCCTAAACCAAAACCAATAGTTTCATTTGCTTGGTATGAATACCAGAGTGAAAGCATCTGATCAGGAAGTTCTCTTGGTTGTTTAGTGCCTTTGCTGGTAACTCCGTCGAGTGAAGTGTATCCAAAAGTTAGGTTATTTTGATCATCAATATCACCTGATAATTCGATCTCAACTCCTTCTACTTCAAGACCTCTGATCTCATTCATTTCTCCAGTTTCGTTATCTTTCTCAGCTCGAGTCGATTTGGAATCAAAAATTGCTGCTGTAAACATAAGGGCATCGTTGATGTCATATTTGTAACCGATTTCAGTATTTTCAAAGACATCTGGATCAAGGGCAGCTCCGCTTGCATCCAGCTTTTTATATTGCTCACCCGATCTTGGAAGAAAGCTCTCACTGTAGCTCACATATAGAGACATGTTTTCTGCAGGTTTATAAATTACACCAAACCTTGGAGAGAACATATCATCTTTCCTAGACTGGTCCTGTGATTTTTTGACATCAGTGACTGTAATATCAAAGTTATCTAAACGACCCCCGATAATCATTTTCCAATTATCGGAAAAATCTATGTCACCTTGTAAATAAAGCGAAGTCACAGTTATATCTGACTCTGAGCTACTTTTTAAATCAGTTGTGTAGTCAACAGTTGATGCGAGACCTGTTGAAGTTACAGAAATATCAAGAGGCCTAGTTATATTAAATATTTGCTGATCTGTAGGCTCCCCAGCATCGCTACCTTCTCTGTTATTAAAGAAAGTGTTGTATCTGTAATTTTTATTATCAGTATCGACGAATTCTAAGCCTACGAGGATTGTTCCAGAAGTTGAACCGTTATTAAATTCATTAACAACGTTTGCATTAAGGATTAAATTTTGTCGCTCTGTTGGATCTAAATATCCGTCTAGCTTCACAGTGTTAGCAGTTCCGTCATAGCCAGCAGCATAAAGGTTTTTATACATTTTTTTGAAATCACTAGATGTAACACTCATGTTAAATTTTCCAGAATCCGAGTAATCATGAGCAATATTAGCTCTTAAAATGCTTGCCTCTAAAGTTTGTAAGTTTAATCCTTCTACGCCGAACACCACATCTTTAAGGCTTTCCACAGGGGTATTGTTTGCAGTTGGAATACCACGATCTATAAATCTTTCATGATCTGCGTACTCATAAGAAAGATCTACAGTGGTATCTCCCGCTTGAATTTTCACGGTTGGGTTTATGCCGTATCTTTCTCCTTCATAGAAGTCTCTGTGATTGGCTAAAGAGTCAGTATGCAAATTCAACCTGACAGCGGTATTTTCAGAAGTTGCAAAATTTGCATCAACTGCGATATCAGCAGCTCCAAAAGAGTCAGCGCCGACATCAAAAGAGCCAAAAGCTTCTCCGATCTCAGCTTTTTTGGTAACTCTATTGATTAATCCACCTGTTCCACCTCTTCCGAAAAGAAGAGCGTTTGGACCTCTTAAGATCTCCAACTGTTCGACGTTGTAAAGCGATCTATAGTATTGAATGTCGTCTCGAATTCCATCTTGATAAAAATCGGCCGTTGATCTAACACCTCTGAAGACAACTGCGTCTCTATGGCCTTCACCTTGAGAGGTGTTTACACCTGGAGTATAACGAATTATGTCTCCTATCTCCCTAAAGCCTTGGTTTTTTATTTCTTCATCAGTTATAACAGAAACTGATTGAGGGACGTCTAGAATTGGTAAAGGAGGTTTAAGAGAATTAACTTGATCAACGTATAAAACCTTTCCTTTTACCTCAACTTCTTCAACGTCGTCGCTGTTTTGAGCAAATGTGCACAGCGATCCTAATAAAAACAATGTAGTGAAAATAAATTTTTTCATAATTTTTCCAATATTTGTGGTGAAATCTCATAATGATAATGAGAATCGTTCTCAATTATATATAAATGAGAATGATTATCAATTGCTTTTAGAAATATCTTTATAACTTTCTAGTAAAAATTAAGAATTAAAAGTCTTGACCTTTTTCTTTTTTCTTGTAATGCACAAAAAAATAAGGGTTTGACGCTTTTTAAAGAGTTGAATATTCTGCATCAATATAGATTATTTTCTAGGGGGAAAATTATGAATAAATTCTATTTATTAAGGTTATTTTTAATCTCCCTCCTTTGTATTCCATTTGTAAATTCTCAGGATGATGATACTGAAGAAGTCGTAGTAACTGGTTCTTTAATTGCTACTGACAGAGAAGTACTTTCAGTTCCTGTAGATTCTTACGATAGGGATGATTTTGAATCAGCTGGTCAGCCTGAGATAACAGACTTAGTTAGAAATCTAACTGCTGTATCTGGAGTAGTGAATCAGTCTGAGCAATTCATAGAAGGGGGAACAATAACCGGTATTAAAAACGTAAATATAAGAGGTCTAGGACTTGGAAGGACTCTTGTTTTAATAAACGGTAAAAGGATGGTGCCAACAAATGTTAGTACCAACGCGGGTGAGTCTCCAGTGGATATTGGTAACTTCCCTTCAATTGCTTTGAAACGTATTGAATTACTTAAAAATGGTGGTTCTACAACATACGGCTCGGATGCGGTTGCGGGTGTTTTCAACATGATTACCAGAACAGATTTTGAGGGTTTTGAGTTAAACGTAAATACAACTCAAATCGACAATGCTGATCCTGGTTATAACTTCGGATTTATTTACGGAAATCAAAACGGTGATAACAGATTTACTATTGCTTATGAGTATGAAGAAATCGGTAGACTGATGAACATCGATAGAGGTTTGGTAGATTGGAGTAGTCCAACCACTTGGCCTCTTGGTTTTTCATCTTTTGGTAACCCAGGTACTTTTCACGTAGGTGGAGTTGCTCAAGGAGCGGATGCAATTATGGATCCTGCTTGTGGAATGACTAAGGCTGTTGAGGCTTCAAAAAATGGTGGCTTGTCCTACTCAGTCCCTTCACCAGATACAGGTTTTAACGTTCACTCTAAGTGTGGGTATAACTTTGTTCCTTTTTCTAACATGATTGATCCAACAACCAGAAACAAACTTTATGTTACTGCGAGTTCGGATATCAACGATACAACTGAACTATATTTTGAATATCTTCATGCTGGATTAGATACAACTTACACAGGATCACCTTCTTATCCTCCAACTGCAGCAGGATTTTACATTGCAATCCCAGACCATAACCCTGGCTTCCAAGAAGTTGAAAGAGCAACTGGTCAAGATATGGGCTCTTCTGCTTTTTGGTGGGGTCGTGCTAGAGCTGTAGAAGGACCCGGAATGGAAAGACCTAATTATCACGATTCTGATAGAGCAATCGTTGGTGTTAGAGGAGATATTACTGATTCAGTTCAGTTTGATGCATCTGTAAACTATTCAGCTACTGAATGGAGCAATGCATGGGGTGACGTATTAACCGATAGATTCGTTATGGCTTTGCATGGTATCGGAGGTGAAAACTGTAGAGATGTTTCTACTGGTGAATTTTACGAAGTTGGTACCGATGCTGCTTTAGCTGCTGCGGGTCAAGGAAACTGTCACTACTACAGTCCAATTGGAGCTGCAATCGGAGCTAGTCCATCTGACCCTTACTACAACCATCCTGATGCATGGGATTTCTTCTGGGGTGGCCCAGAGAGTGAAGCGAAAAAATCTCTCACAACTGGTCAGTTTGTATTCTCAGGATTTGGGGCGAATGATGTTGGTTGGGCTTTAGGAGTTCAATACAGAAAGTATTATCAATTCTACAGAGCTGCTGGGGATAACCGATGCCCTGATAACGGTAAATGTAATACTGTGTTCCACTTCTTAACAATGGATACAACTGAAAGACTTGATCAGGAAATTACTTCACTTTTTGGTGAGGTGAGTATTCCTGCTACAGATGACTTTGAAATTCAATTAGGAGTCAGATACTCAGATTATGAAGCTTCTAGTGTAACCAAACCTAGAGCGTCATTTATTTGGGATGCTACTGATATTTTCAGTTTGAGATTTTCCTATGAAGAAACATATAGAGTTCCTTTGTTATCAAACAACGTTCAAGAGAGCTTACAACGTTACGCTCCTTTAGGTGAATATGTAACAATTGCAACTCCTGTTGCGTCATCTCTTCAACCGGAAGAGTCACAAAACATGAACTTAGGTTTCATCATAAGGCCAGACGAAAGAAGTCAGATCACGTTTGATTACTTTAGTATAGCCTTTACAAATGGTTTCGGAACCGAGGCAGCTACATGCCCTTGTGCAGAAATTGTTTATGTCACTCCTGGCGATCCTAATAGTGGAATTGCAAGAATTGAAACTGAACTTATCAATGGAGATGACGTTGATATCTCAGGATTAGATTTTGAGGGAACTGTTGGTTTTGATGCTGGAAATACAGTAATGCAATTTTCATACGGTGGAACTTACTTAACACAATATGATGTTGCAGGCGCTATAAGTGGCGGAACTTATGACGCTCTTGGTAAATTCAATACCAGGTCAGCTGACTCTCCAATTAACCTAAGATCTGTCCCTGAACTTCAACTTTATCTTGGTTTAGGTATCGAAATAGATATTCACTCAATTAATATGTATGTTCGACACGTTGGAGAATATGATGTTCCTGACACTATTACTGCAGCTTATCAGTTTATAGATAAGATCGATTCAATGAACACACTCGATTTTAACTATTCAGTGAGGCTTGCTGACGATAGAGTAAGAATAAATTTAAGTGCATATAACTTATTAGGTGAGGATCCGCCTTTGGCGCCATCTGAACTTGGTTACGATGCTTATTCTCACTCACCTGTTGGTACTATTGTTAAGGCAGGACTTCAGTACAGGTTCTAAATTTTTGGGAATGCAAAAAAAGGCGGTGGAAACACCGCCTTTTTTTAATCTCTTGTAAAGCTACTATCAGTATTCCACCAAGCCATATCTGAAAAAGATCTTATATCTATTTCGTGGGTCCAAGTGGATCGATGCTGATTAGCAAGATGAAAATAAGTTTCAGCTACTTTCTCAGGAAGGATTAATCCATCGTGCTCCATGCCTCGAGTTTCTCTCATCTTTTGGTACATATCCGGTCCAAGCATTTTTCCAAGTGTATCAGGAGCATCTACGGCACCATCAATAACGATATGAGCAACGTGTATGCCTTGCGGACCAAATTCATCATTTAAGGATTGGCATAACATTCTTCTTCCTCCCATTGCAGCAGCATGAGAGTGTTGAGTCTTATTTCCTCTGACAGCTGCAGTAGCCGAAGTGACTAGTAGACAACCCTCTCCTCTGCTGGCCATAATAGGACAAATCCCTTTGGCCACTCTAAAAAGTCCTTGAGTAGCCATCTTCCAACCCCATTCGAATTCTTTTAGGCTTGTTTGATCCAAAAGCTTCATTCCAGTTTGAGCTCCTAGGTTATAAACTAAAGTATCAATTGGTCCTATACCTTCTTCAATATCCTTGATCAGCTTTTCTATTGCACCTTCTTCAATTGCATTAATTAAGAATCCTGAAGCCTCTCCTCCCTCAGCTTCAATATTTTTGAGCCATTTATCGAGACCATCTTGATCTGTTCTCCTTGCTAGGCAGGAGTGATAACCCTCAATTGCAAATTTTCTGGCTATGTTTGCTCCAATTCCACCGCCTGCTCCTATAACTAGACAAACTTTTTTAGTCATTTTTAAACTCCTTTTCTACTATTTTTACCATATTCTATCGTTTCCTTATACTTCGATAAGTCATAAGATAGTTTTATGAAATCTTTTGAAAATAAAATTGCTGTTGTCACTGGGGGTGGCACAGGCATGGGAAGAGAGCTTGTTTTGCAATTAGCAAAAGCAAACTGCAATGTCTCTATGTGCGATGTTATAGAAGAAAATATGGATCAGACAATGGATTTGGCAGTTTCAATAAACCCAAATGTCAAAATAACAAAGCATGTATGCGATGTTTCCATCAAAGAACAAGTTGAGGAATTTAGAGACGACGTTTTAAATGAACAGCAATCTGATTCAATTAATTTACTTTTCAATAATGCAGGCATCGGAGGTGGTCAAAGTTTTATAAAAAGTGATATAGAAGAATGGGAGAAGGTTTTTGCAGTTTGTTGGTACGGTGTTTACTTTTGTTCTAGGGCTTTTATGGAGGCTTTGATTAAAAGTGACGAGGGACATTTAATTAATACAAGCAGCGTAAATGGATTCTGGGCATCTTTAGGAGACGGGGTACCTCATACTTCATACTCAGCAGCTAAATTTGCCGTGAAGGGTTTTTCTGAAGCATTGCTTAATGATTTCAAAGTAAATGCACCGCACTTAAATGTTTCTTTAGTTATGCCAGGCCACATAGGAACAGATATTAGTCAAAATACAGGAATAATTTTAGGAAAAAGACCTGAAGATTTGGATGAAAATGAGTTGCAACTCATGAAGGAGGGTTGGATGAAAGCAGGTGCTCCAATCCATAACTTATCACTCGAAATATTTAGGGAGGCTATTATTCAAAGACAAGATGACTTCAAAAATAATGCGCTTACTTCGGCGCAAGATGCAGCAAAAATTATTTTAGATGGAGTGAAAAAAAACCAATGGAGAATTTTAGTTGGGCCGGATGCTAAAGCTCTTGATAGAAGGGTCAGAGAAAATCCAGAAAGAGCTTATGATGCAGATTTTCTTCCCAAAAGAGAAGATAATCATTTCACCGACCCCTTCCCTGAGAAGAATTAATATGAGTGATGGTGGGCCCGGGAGGACTCGAACCTCCGACCAACGGATTATGAGTCCGCTGCTCTAACCAACTGAGCTACAGGCCCTTAGGAATAGGAATTATATAGGTTAAATTCGAATTAAGAGAAATTATTCGTCCAGGAACCCTTTTAGGTGTGCGGACCTTGATGGATGTCTAAGTTTCCTCAAAGCTTTCGCTTCAATTTGTCTGATTCTTTCTCTAGTTACATCAAACTGTTTTCCAACTTCTTCAAGAGTATGATCGGTGTTCATGCCAATACCAAAGCGCATTCTTAGAACTTTAGCTTCTCTTGCAGTTAAACTTCCTAAGACATCCCCAGTTGCTTCCGTTAAGTTATTTTCAGTAGCGGCGTCTATAGGCGAACTCTGAAGAGGATCTTCAATGAAATCTCCAAGAGTCGTATCGTCTTCATCTCCTATAGGTGTTTCCATTGAGATTGGCTCTTTTGCTATTTTTAGAACTTTTCTAACTTTATCTTCAGGCATTTCCATTCTTTCGCTCAACTCTTCTGGAGTTGGTTCTCTTCCCATTTCCTGAAGCATTTGTCTAGAAATTCTATTTAATTTATTGATTGTTTCAATCATATGAACAGGTATTCTTATTGTTCTGGCTTGGTCAGCTATAGACCTAGTTATTGCCTGTCGTATCCACCAAGTTGCATAAGTGGAAAACTTGTAGCCTCTTCTGTATTCGAACTTATCAACTGCCTTCATAAGACCGATGTTTCCTTCTTGGATAAGATCTAAAAATTGGAGACCCCTGTTGGTATATTTTTTTGCTATTGATATAACTAGCCTTAAATTGGCTTCAATCATATCTTTTTTTGCTCTTCTAATTTTTGATTCACCTTTTGTAATCCTCATATTCACTTCTTTTAATTGAGGAACAGACAGACCGGATACCTTTTCTAAAGCATTTATTCTTTTTTGAATTAAGTTAATCTCTGGCTTTCTAGTTTTAAGTTCTTTCACAAAAGGTTTTTTTTGTCTTAAAGTCGAATCTAGAAAATTAGCTTTTGTTTCATTACCTACAAAAATATCAATAAATTCTTTACGTGGCATTTTTGACTCTCTGACACAGATATCGTAGATAAGCCTTTCTAGTTCTTTAACTTGTTGGAAATTTAACCTTGCAGGAAGAGCGATTGTTTCGAATTTTTTTGGGGATAATTTAAGGTACTTAAAAATTTCTCCTAACTTTTCCAAGTCAGTTTGAGCTTTTATGCTGCTTCTTCCGCTAGCAGCAATGGTTTTTTCAGTTTTGTTGAATTGTCTTCTTATGGAAGCGAATCTTTTTTCTAGTTCTTCTTCATTTATTCCAGAATCTTCTTCCTCAACGTCATCGTCTGTTTCATTTATATCTTTATTGGCAGAAGCTTCCGAAGGAGCCTCATCCTCATCCATAAAACCAACAATCAAATCTGAAATTCTTTTTTCTCCTTTTTTAGTTAACTTATAATCCTCAATTATTCCCTCGACTACTCCAGGATAATGAACGCATGCGCTGAGTAGATCTCTGGCGCCATCCTCAATTCGTTTTGCTATTGATATTTCACCTTCTCTGGTTAACAAATCAACGGATCCCATTTCTCTCATGTACAACCTTACTGGATCTGTTGTTCTGCCTACTTCTGACTCAATTGCTATTTCACCCTCTGGGTCAGATTGTTCTTGTGGATCTTCAGCAGCAGGCATGAAATCTGAGCCCTCGGCTGGAGGATTTTCTAAAACTTCAAGCCCTAATTCATTTATAAGAGAAATAACTTCTTCAAGTTGATCAGGGTCTGATACATCTTCTGGTAAGAAATCATTGATATCAGCATAAGAGATATATCCTTGCTCTCTCCCTTTTTCAATGAGTTCTCTTAAACCGCTACTCTCTAAATCGTCGTCGTACATGTGTTTCTAAAAAAGGTCGTTGATTATATCTTCTAAGAGCTAAAGTTTGAATAAATATGTAAAAAAGTTACAAAGACTTTAGAAGCTCCTTTTCTTGATCATCTAATGCTTCAAATTTCTCAAGCAAACTTTTTTTCAATTCGATCTTTTCTTTTTCCGTAATATCTCCATCCATGAGTTTTTTTTGTAGATATGCATGATTCGAAAAATTCTCTTTTTTTAGATAAAAATTAATCGATTCTTCAATGTATTCATTAGCTTTGGCTTCGGAAACTATATTCTCACCAGCAGCGATAGAAGTAATATCTCCCTTTAATTCAGGGTATTCCTCAATTAATTGACCTGCATTATAGTTGGGGGCTGATTTACAAAATTCAATTATTTTAGCGATTGTTTCTTCTTCCTTTGTTTGCGACTTGACGTCGAAATATGAGAACAAATCTAAATTGATTCTTCCAGGAAAATCTAATACAACCCCTAGAATCTTTTTTAAAATTGTACTTTCTATGAAGGTTTCGTCTTCTTTCATCGTAAAATATTTTTTCTTTATTGATGGTTGGATTTCCTCGTCAACTTTGAAACCTAATTTCGATGAAAAGTCTTCAACCAGTAAAGTTTTGAAATTTGAAGGTGGGATAGACTTTATAAAATTTTGAAAACTTCTCATGGCGTTTGCTTTTGTTTCTATTGAATCGTCAGTCCCAGCAAGAAATGAATCTTGAATATATTTGGAAAGTACCACTGATTTACTCAAATATTCCTCAAATTTATTCGTACCATGCTCTTCAATAATGCTTGCAGGATCTTGCCCTTCAGGAAGAAACAAAATGTTGAACTTTCTATTATCATCAATGAAAGGCAATGTGACTTCTACTGCTCTTCTAGCTGCATCTGATCCTGCTTGATCACCATCAAAACAAAAAACAACTTCATTAGTAATTTTTAGAATATTTTCAAGATGATATTTTGATGTCGCTATCCCAAGTGTAGCCATCGCATATGGAAAACCACCTGCAAACAGAGCAATGACGTCTGTATAACCTTCAACCACTAAAATTCTGTTTATGTTTCTATTTTGCTCAATTGATTCATAAAGGCCATACAGCTCCCTATTTTTTTTGAAAACCAGAGATTCAGCAGAATTAAGGTATTTTGGTTCTTCATTCTCAATAACTCTGCCACCGAAACCTATAACTTGCCCTCTTCTGTTTCGTATCGGAAACATTAATCTATTCCTAAAGAAGTCATAATCTTTACCTTTATCAGAGGTTTTGATTAATCCTGTTTTCAAAATATCTTCTCTAGATATACCCTCTTTAAGTAGATATTTGTATAAATCATCCCAGCTTTTAGTTGCGTATCCTAAAGAGAAATTTTGGGAAGAATTCCCTTCAATATTTCTACTTTTAAGATATTTATAAACAGAACTAGATTCTGTTTGCTCAGAAAGATTTTTTTGAAAAAACTTCACAGTAAGATCATTGATTTTGTCAAAAATTTTAAAATCTTCATTATTTATGCTGTTTGAGTTTTTAGGAATTTCGATGCCTGCATTAGTTGCTAAAAATTCTAAGGCGTCCATGAAAGTTTGCCCTTGGTGATCTGTGAGAAACGAAATTGCATTTCCACTCGCTCTGCATTTGAAACAATAATAAAACTGCTTATGCTGACTTACACTAAAAGAAGGCTTACTGCCATCATCACAGAAAGGACAAAGTGCCCAGTGATCTTTACCTCTTTTCTGAAGAGAAACATGGCTATCGATCAAAGAAACAATATCTGTTGAATCTAAAACTCTTTGAATAAAATCTCTGGGTAATTGAGCCATTATTATTTTTTGTTAAGCCAAGTATCAAGAATTATCTTAGCTGCAAGGGCG
>CACELJ010000012.1:0-47134 GCA_902560275.1 uncultured SAR86 cluster bacterium
AACTCTATCCGAGCTTTCAAAAGGTGTATTTGTTTGAATCTCGATAGAAGTGCTCCCGTATTCTAAATCAAAGTCTTTTTTAAACGTTTCATTAGGAAGTTTTCCTGGTTTTCTAGCTAGAACAAAAGGAACTCCGAGCTCAAAAGAAATTGAGCCTGCAAAAATAAAACCTCTGCTCTCAATGCTTGCGATGACCGAAGCATTAAAATTTTTCGAAACTTCTATTAATTCCTTGCAGGCAGTTCGAAAAGCTTCAGGATTTTCTATGAGGCTTGTTATGTCTCTAAAATTGATGCCTTCAATTGGGAAATCTTTAACCTCTCTAATGTGTTTTTTTAAATTTAATGGATCACTCATAACCCCTCTCCTTTATTTCCTTAGGGCGAGATATTAAAGCATCTAAAAAAAGTTTGTATCTAATTCTATCGTTTTTATGTATGATGTTTTACTAGTAAATCTACTAAAAAAACATTGTGATAAAACTAGAGAAAAAAGAATCAATCTATTTTTTAAACCTAGATGCCAATGAAAATCGTTGGAACACTACTTTTGTAAGAGAAATAGCCAAAGCCCTTGATGAAATTGGGAATGATGAAGGTCCTGGAGCATTAATCACCTCATCTGAGAATCCTAAGTTCTTTTCAAATGGTTTAGATCTTGATTGGATGCAAGACCCCAAAAGTAATCCTGGTGGAGGCGACAGAGATGTTTTTGGAAAAGAATTTATGCATCTGATGGGCCGTTTTATAACGTTGCCAATACCTACAATTTGCGCGATAAACGGTCATGCTTTTGGAGCCGGATTTATGCTTGCTCTGACCCATGATGTAAGGATTATGAGAGAAGATAGAGGATTTTTATGCGCTAATGAAATGCAACTAGGCTTATCTATTCCAAGACCTGAGCTATCTTTATTCAAGCATAAAATTCCTGCAAACGCCTTCTATGAAACAGTTCAATTATCAAAAAGATGGACTGGAACTGATGCGCTTGATGCTGGGATTGTTCAAGCAACAAGCTCGTTTGAAGAATTGCCTGAATTGGCCTTAAAAAAAGCTGAAGAGTTGGCACCGCTGGCAACCGATAGAAAAAACTTTGGCTATCAAAAAGAAATGTTATTCGGCGAAAATGCAGCTATTAATCTCAATCATGGTCCTGCTCACATGCTCAAAAATTCAGAAGATTTTAAAAGTTAATTCAACTTCTTTATTCACCTACAAAACCAGGCCAAGCCCCCATATATTCTATAAATTTATCGCTCAGCCCTTCTTTGATTAAGTGAGATCTTGGGGCTGGAAGCTCTATGGGTTCAAAGCCTGAATTTTCTATAACTTTAAGAGGAAAATCATGATGAAGAATTGCCGCTCTCCCTACAGTTACAAAATCTACCTTATTGTTAAGTATTTCGTGAACGTTTTCACCTGTTCTTATGTTGCCCGCTACCGTTAACTGAATATCTTTGAAATCAAGTTCTGTAAAATGCTCCAACAGATTCTTACCCTTGTGCTCTTCTTCTACGGGCTCCTTAAAAGAGTCCCAAAGTGACATATCTAAAAAATCTATTTTGTTGGTGTCGATAAGTTTCTTACATACTTCTTTTGTTTCTCCCAATTTAATCCCAAATCTTTCTGCAGATAATCTAACTCCCAATAGAAACTCAGGACCGCATTCATTTCTAATACCGTCAACTATCTCAAAAATGATTCTGGATCTGTTTTCTAAAGTTCCTCCGTATTCATCGTCTCTCCTATTGATATCAGAACTTAAAAATTGACACAAGATATAGCCATGGGCCCCATGAATTTCTGCCCCTTCATACCCTGCCTTTTTTGCTCTTACTCCAGCCTCAATAAAGTTATCTCTCAATCTTTTAACCTCATCAAGTGTTAAAGCTCTCGAGTTTGTCTCCTCATCATCTGAAGGGCAGACAGGCTGTTCTCCAATAATATCTTCAGGAGATCTCATTCCCGCATGGTGTAATTGGGCAACTGCTAAACTTTCGTGAGATTTAATTTTATCGGTTAATCTTTTTAATCCTTCTATGTGTTCATCACCAAAAATTCCCAATTGGCCAGGAAAACCTTTACCAACTGCCTGAACGTGGGAAGCGCAAGACATGGTGAGTCCAAAACCTCCTTTGGCTCTCATGGTTAACCAATTAAACTCATCGTCAGAAAGAACTCCATCTTCGTGACTCTGAGTATTAGTTAATGGAGCAAGCATAAATCTATTTTTCATAGATAAGCCACAAGGAAATTTAATTTCATCATTTAAGCTTTTCATATTAATAAACTACAGAAGATGAAACTTTGATGTCTGATTCTTGCCAAAGATTTTCAAACATTTTCAAAGATTTTTGGGAATTTGAAGTATCTCCAATTCCATCATAGGCCTTATGAAGTCCATAATAAGACCAACCATTGTTTGGATAATCTATTAAATCTTTTTTTAAAGTCTTAATTGCTTCATTAAATTTTTCAGATTTTATCAAAACATGGCCTAATGTTTGTCTTGTGGGGTAATACCAAAAAGGTGGTTCCGTATATGGCAATTTGTCTTGAATTATGACCGCTTTTTCCAAATGGTTTATTGCAGATGAATAGTCTTTCTGGTACATACTTATTGAACCTAAAGCTAATTTATTAGCTATTTCTATAAGTTGTTTAGTTGGGTGTCCTGCTTTCACCATTGCCTCTACTTCAATAGTATCAATATGAAGAGTTATTAATTTTTGATGATGTTTTGCTTTTTCTATATCTCCAGTTGCAGCGTAAGCAACAGCTTTCGCATAGTTAAAGATACTTTGGGAATATTTAAAATCTTCAATTGGTTTTTCATAATCGAAAATCTCTTGCCATTTTCCAAACCTTACATAAGAAAGAAGAGGCGGAGTATGAAAAAATTCTAAAAAGGGAACTGATCTAATTTGATCTTCAGATACATAGCTTGAGACCTTCAAGGCAGACTCAATTGATAAAGCACTTTTACCTTCCATAGTTGAAGCAGCCCATAAAAAGTGAATATTATGTGGGTAATATAATGCAGGATAAAAACCTTGAGCATTACATTGAGCTATGTAGTCCTCATCAACCTTTGCAGCTTTTATATTTGCCAGCGCTGCATCTTTGTATCTGCCAACTCTCCAATATATATGCGAGGGCATATGAACTAAATGGCCTGCTCCAGGAACTAATTTACCAAGCCTATCCGCAGCAGATTCGGCTCGACCCGGATCACTGGAGGCTTCTACTGCATGAATATATAAATGAATTGCTAAAGGATGATTTTCATCTAGCTCTAAAACTCTTTCTAGGGTAGATATTACTTTCACAGTGTCAGGCTTTGGATTTCCATCTTCTGCCCAATAATTCCAGGGCATGGTAATCATAAGAGCTTCAGCATATAAAGAAGCTGCATCAGTGTTATTAGGATACTTCTTGTATAAGTACTCCATTGACTGAGCATAATTTAGATCCAAATCAACTCTCGGGGTCTCTGGATTTCCGTTATATCGCGGCTTCAGAGCTTCTATAAAATCTTTTTCTATTGCTGAAGCACCCTCTTTCAAACTTTCAGCAATCTTCAAAGCTTTAAGGGCATCTCTTCTATTTTTGGGAGACATAACTGCTTTTCCGTCACTTGTCACATTAATATTTGGACATAAAGCTAAAGCTTCGCCCCAAAAACAAATGGCACAATTCGGATCTAATCTCTGGGCCGCTTTAAAACTTCTAACTGATTCCGCATGATTAAAAGCAAATGTCATAATTAAACCTTGATCAAAATACTCTTGAGTGCCTTTAATGTTTGAAGAAATCTTGAATGAGTGATTGCCTAATCCCTCCAGTAAAGGTGCATTAGCCTTTTTCACTATTTCATCTAAATTTGTTTGAGATTGATTATCTGAACAGGATAATAAAATAAATATTGATAATAAAAATAATATTCGTTTCATAAGCATTCTCCTAGGCAGTGATTTTTAATATATCAAAAAAAAAATAAATCTTTTAAGCTTTCGTTGATCTATATTACTCCCACTAAATGAGTAATAACCTCTGAAATCCTTTAATAAAGGGGGTTTCAAAAAAGTTTGTATTAACTTTGTATATGATATTTGTCATTATAGTGGCGTCAACCGATTAACTCGGTCAACATCGTTTTGCCATGGTTAATCAGTATAGAAAAATGTCCTTCTCCATCTATAAAATTGGAAGATACGTTAGGAATGGACTCTGCCAGGATCTGGCCGTTGGACAGCGGGACATTGACGTCCAGCGAGCCTTGCCAGACGGTAACGGGTATGTCGATTTGATTGAGCTCGAACCCCTATGGTAGGGCATAGATGCGACCGTCTTGCGTCGCTCCTGCGGTCCCTTGTCGGAGACATTCTTGCGCCGACTCGGTAAACGCCGCTGAGATCCGCAAAGTCTGTATTCCTTCTCAATCATCTTTACGATATGCGTTCTTGATGACAACAGGTTCCACAAGAATCTGATTTCGCATATAGGGATCATCCACAGCACGTGTTTCCTTGATCGCATTGATCTTTCTAACAACTTCCATCCCTGACACCACACGACCAAACGATGCGAATCCCTGACCGTCCTCGTTACGTTTGCCACCATAGTCCAATGAAGGTTGATCGCCGACACAGATAAAGAAGACCCCACCGCTTCCCGTACCTGGATCTCTACGTGCAAGTGAAAGTACACCGTCCGTGTGCTTGATACCGGTTTGGTCTGTCGTCTCATGGGGAACAAGATCTTCTGCTTGAAGCTCTGTTGTATCTAGTAAACCGCCTTGGATGACACTGATCGCTGGGTCGCCATTGTCATTGTCTGGTCTGACGACACGATAAAAGCCTCCGTCCTTGTAACGTCCGCTATCCAGAAACTCGAGAAAGCTGCCAGCGGAATGAGGGGCTTGATCAACAAAAACTTCGACTTCAATGTCACCGAGCGTCGTTTCGAGTACCGCGTTCACTGTTTCACTTTCCTCTGCATCCCTGGCTTCTCGAACCATCGCTCTAACATCGTCTAATAGCTGCTTAGCATCATAGACAACACCTGATTTAACAACATGGCTGACACCACCAACACGAGTCACCTCACCAGCTTCCCGGTCAAGATACATGTGGCCTGTACCGTAAAGCAGCTTGAGGTTCGCGACCGGATTGCCTTTCACTAGCACCAGATCTGCCTGTCTACCATTTGTGATGGCACCGATCTGGTCGTCCATACCAAGCAACTCAGCACCATTCAACGTCGCCGCCTGAATAACCTCTAACGGATGGAAACCAGCTTCCTGTAGGAGTTCCAGTTCACGAATGTACGCAAAACCGTATAACTTAAAGATGAAACCCGCATCGGAGCCAGCCGCAACCCTGCCACCGGCATTCTTGTAGTCATTTACAAACTGCATCCAGCGAGCGAAGTTGTTCCTCCAGGCCACTTCGTAACTTGTTGTCCAATCAAAGTGATAGGAACCATGTAACCGCGGGTCCGGCTGGAAGAATTTCTCTAATGCGGGCCACGTGTACTCATCATGCCACTCAGCCCGGCGAGCGCGCATCACATCCCGGTTCGCTTCATAAATCGTGAAAGTCGGAACCAAGGTGAAATCCAGTTCCTGCAGTTCCCGGATCGTGGCCTTCCAGGTATCGGAGCCAGGCGGCGCGGCCTGAAGCCAGAGGTTACCGGCTTCACCGAACCGCCACTGCTCATCTGAGTAGTTGTAGTCGGGTGGGTAATCCTGGATAGTTCGATCAGTAAACATGGCTTCAGGCAGACCATACCAGTGCTCCATGCTATCCAATCCCAACCGTGCACTGTCCAGAACATTCATGTGATAGACCCCGTTCTGGTCGTGATGCTTTGCGGTTCCCATCTGCAGCCTGGCAGTTTCCTCATAGACGGCCGTCAACGCTTCCTTTGTCCCGCCACGAAGCTTGACGCCTAAGGCCCCCTTTTTCTTAACGGCTCTCACCCAGACCTTGGCGGCATCTGCGTCGGTAATGATGGTCCCTGGAAAAATGGCATAAGGGATAATTCGCGGGGCAACGATACTGTTGCTCTCGCTGCGCCTGGCATGCTCCACTGTCCACCCAAGCCCCATGATAGAACCGACATCGCGTACTGTTGTGATGCCATGGGCTAACCAGAGTTTAAAGACGTACTCTGGTGGTGTGACCGGACCGCCTAAACCCTGTCCGGGATAACCTGCATGAGCGTGCGCATCAATGAAACCAGGCAATGCTGTCATGCCAGTGGCATCGATACGCTCTTCACCCGGCACCGATTTCGGCGCGCTATCATGAATCGAGGAAATTCTGTCTTCCTCGATGACGATACTAACAGGTCCACGAGGGGGCGAACCCAGCCCGTCAACCAACATGGCGCCATCGATCACCAATCGTGGAAAGGGACCGTTACCTTCACCGGTGCGACGATCCGGTGCCTGGTCTGGAATCTGAACACCATAGGACTTGAAGAGTTCGGCCGTTTCCTCTCCAGGTTCGGCGCCAAAAAGGGAGGCCGCCCAAAACAAACCGCACATTAGCAATGTTAGTCGAACGAACATCATCGATCCTTTCAATCTTGAGACATGGATGTGTCTACCAGGCATTGCCTTCCAGGAAATCTAGGACACCGGTCACCCAGACATCCATTGGCAGGTTCAGGTGGTCGTAGCCTTCAAACACGTCGACCTTCCAGCCCGCATTTTCCAGTCTTTCCTTGTTGTCGATGATCCTTTCTGCGAGCGGCAGGTCCAGACCTGCTTCCGGTACCGCAACGTCTTCAGAACCTATATACAGGTACAGCAACCCCGCCTTGTCGCTCAGGGATTCCAGGACTCTTGTGTCATCCCAACCGGCGAGACTTGCCTTATAAAAGTTGACGTTGGAAGCATATATATTTTTTGCTCTTCCTGGCGGCAGCACTGCTGTATTGCTGATGACCTGGGGAATAATCTCTTCAAAGGGTGCACCCAGCACAGGCCAACCCCCAATGGCGAGACCTGCACATCGCTCCGAATGCAGTGCAACCTGAACCCCCAGAGCACCGCCCCAGGAGAACCCCAGGGCGACGAATTTTTCAATACCGGCTGCCTCTGCAACCGCGTCATAGTCTTTCGCCGCAGTCTCCGGGAGCAGGTCTCCTGGCAAAGGGCCTGTTGTTCTGCCAACTCCTCGCGGATAGTCCACATACAGAACCTGGTACTTACGCGTGAGCAGCTGCAGCAGTTGATCGTTGACGGTATCGTTCTCCAGATTTCCTCCAGTCATCTCAGCCATCAACTCAGTCCACCCCCTCGACCAGGGATACCCGACCCAGAGCACAGGCGCATCAGAAGGGCCGATCAGCTCATAGCTGATTTTGACGCCGTCGTGAGTCACGGCGTAGCCTTCTTTTTGCTGCATCACCACTTGAGATTCCTGTGTCACACAAGCCACCAGCAGCGACATCGCCATCACCAGTGCAGCTTTCAGGACAATTGACTTCACAACAGTTACTATGTTTTGCAGTAAGTGACCAAACTTTGCACTGAAGTTTGTATCTACAGAACAAGGATACTGTAAGAATAAGGGTATTGTCAAAAGTTTGTATTAAGTTTGTATCTGAAGAATCCTTATTTTATAGGGGTTTCAGACGATATTTTTACTCCCACTCAATAGTTGCAGGAGGTTTGCTTGAAATATCATAAACAACTCGAGAAACTTTATCTATTTCATTCATTATTCTTGTTGAAACATGATTAAGAAATTCTTGTTTGAAAGGAAATACATTAGCTGTCATGAAATCTAGAGTTACAACCGCTCTAAGAGCAATTACGTATTCATATCTTCTTGCATCTCCAACAACACCAACTGATTTTACCGGCAGAAAAGCTGCGTAAGCTTGACTGATTTTGTTGTAAAGCTTTTGCTTGATTAATTCTTCCATGAAAATTGCATCAGCTTCTCTTAATATCTCTAACTTACTTTTGTCTATCGCACCCAATAATCGAACGCCTAATCCTGGACCTGGAAAAGGATGCCTTTCGATTAGATAAGGTGGCAATCCTAATTTTCTTCCTATCTTTCTAACCTCATCTTTAAATAGAAATTTTAGCGGCTCAACAAGGGGAAACTTTAATTTTTCAGGTAATCCTCCAACGTTATGATGCGATTTTATGACATGCGCTTTACCGCCCTTTTTTCCTGCTGATTCAATATAATCTGGATAGATAGTTCCTTGGGCTAAAAAATCTATATTTTTTATTTTTTTTGCCTCTTTTGAAAATACATCTATGAAAGTTCTGCCTATTATTTTTCTTTTTTCCTCAGGATCTGTCATTCCTTTGAGTTTTTTCAGGAATATATCTTCGGCATTTACCGTCGCAATCTTCAAGCCAAGACCTTTTTTTAAATCACGATTAACTTGGATAGATTCATCTTTCCTTAAAAGTCCGTTATCGACAAAAATACAATGCAATCTTTTACCGATAGCTTTTGAAATCAGAGCAGCTACGACACTGGAATCCACACCGCCCGAAATTCCTAAGAGAACATGTTTATTACCAACCTGATTTTTAATGTTCTGAACCAAATCATCAATAATATTTTTTGAAGTCCAATTTTTCTTACAGCCACAGATATCCAAAGCAAAGTTACTTAATATTTTTTGCCCTTGATCGGTGTGAGACACCTCGGGGTGAAATTGCACACCGAAGCGTTTTTTGTCATTCGAAGCGAATGCTGCAATTTTAGAATTTGTCGACGAGGCAATCCTTTTAAATTGTTTCGGAAGCTTTACAACTTTATCGCCGTGACTCATCCATACATCAATTTTTGTTTTTTTCCCATTTACTCCTTTGAAAAGAATATTTTTGTTAAATGCTAATTCTGAGTGACCGAATTCTCTTTTCGCCGACAAATCTACTTTTCCTTTATATTGGTTCGCTAATAATTGCATTCCATAGCAAATCCCTAAAATAGGTTGGTTTATTTCAAGAATCTTAGAATTAAATTTAGGTTTAAACTTGGAATTAACCGATTCTGGACCGCCAGAAAAAATAATGCCTCTTGGATTTAATTTTAAAAGTTCTTTTGGGGTTATTTCGCATGAGACAATTTCAGATAAAACTCCTATTTCTCTTATCCTTCTGGCAATAAGCTGAGTATATTGCGAACCAAAATCAAGGATAACTATCTTATCTTGATCAATTTTCTGCATTTAGATTAAGTAATTCGGTAATTTGGCGCTTCTTTAGTGACGCTGACATCATGTACATGACTCTCGCTCATTCCTGAAGTAGTGATTTGAACAAACTTAGGTTTAGTTTTCATCGTATTAATGTCTTTGCATCCGGTGTAACCCATGCTTTGTCTTAAGCCGCCCAACATTTGATGAATGGTAGTTTCTACCCAACCCTTATAGGGAACTCTTCCCTCTATGCCTTCGGGTACCAGTTTGTCGGTTTGTTGATTATCTTGGAAATATCTATCCCCTGAGGAGGATTCACCTGACATTGCGCCAACAGACCCCATGCCTCTATATGCTTTATAGCTTCTGCCTTGAAAGAGTTCCACCTGACCAGGAGCTTCCTCTGTTCCTGCCAAGATGCTACCGAGCATGACACTATCTGCTCCTGCAGCAATTGCTTTGGCAAAATCTCCAGAGAATCTAATTCCACCATCTGCAATAACTGGAATTCCTTTTTTCTTCATGCTTGATACCACATCTGCAATAGCTGTTATTTGGGGAACACCAACTCCTGTCACAATTCTCGTAGTGCAGATAGAACCTGGCCCAATACCAACTTTTACTCCATCAGCTCCTGCTTTCATCAAGGCTGTAGCTCCTTCCGCAGTAGCAACATTTCCACCAATGACATCTATATTTGGATAATCTTTTTTTACTTTTTTTACTCTCTCTAAAATGCCTTGTGAGTGTCCATGGGCGCTATCAACAACAAAAACATCGACACCGGCTTGAACAAGTTTTTCAGTTCTCTCATCTGTATCAGTGCCGTTACCGATTGCTGCACCAACTAGAAGTCTCCCCTCTGAGTCCTTGGTTGCAGATGGATAGTCTTTTGATTTATTTATATCTTTCAGAGTGATTAGACCCTTCAGACCAAAAGTGTCATCAACAAGCAATATTTTTTCTATTCTATTTCGATAGAGTAAGGTTTTTATATTATCAATGCTCTCGCTCTCTTTAGCCGTAATAAGTTTTTCTTTCGGGGTCATAATCGAACTTACGGTGGCGGTCATGTTGGATTCATTCCGAAAATCCCTGGAAGTCACAATTCCAACCAGATTGTCATCGTCCACCACAGGCATACCAGAGATGTTTAATTCTTTAGTTAGCTGAATAAGGTCGCCAACTGTGCTACTTGATGAGATAGTTGTTGGATCTCTTACAATACCGCTCTCAAATTTTTTCACTGCCCGAACTTCATTAGCTTGATCTACAATGCTTAAGTTCCTGTGAATAATTCCAATACCTCCAAGCTCTGCCAAAGCAATAGCCATTCGGGATTCCGTGACAGTATCCATAGCAGAAGAAATTATTGGAATGTTTATGCTTAGGTTTTTTGTCAGACGTGTGGTTAAATCAACGCTATTGGGCAGGACTTCTGAATAGTCAGGGAGCAATAAGACATCGTCAAAGGTTAGAGCTGTTTCTTTAAGCCGCAACATTTATAGATTATACAGGATTGCAAGAATTTTAATAAATTTCTAAAAAATACAGAAAAATGAAGTTTTTTGGTTGGAGAATGGTTTTTACGGGTCTTACTGTTGAATTCACTGTTATAGGATTCCTTTTTTATAGCTTCCCAGTGATTTGGCCATACCTTATATCAGAGCTTGGCATGACTGAAAGTCAGCTAGGAATGGTTTCCGCTTTTTACTTTATGCCCGTAGCAATTTTAGCAATAGTTATCGGCCGAGCTCTTGATAAGTATTCAGTTAAAAATTTTATGATGATTGGAGCTGTCATTTATGCCATAGGACTTTTCTCTCTAAGTTTCATAAATTCTTATTGGTCGCTTCTGACAATTTATCTTACTATTCTTGCGTTGGGGTCAATCATGATGGGAAATTTAGCAGTAGCAAAATTAATCTCAAATTGGTTTGATAAAAATGCTGGCAGAGCTCTAGGAATTGCTGCAGTTGGTATTTCTTTCTCAGGCGTTGTGCTTCCTTTAGTTGTTGATCCGCTTCTTGACTTGGTAGGCTGGAGAAATGTTTACGTAATCTTTGCCTCAGTAATTCTATTCATTATTTTACCTCTTATCTTTTTTACCGTGATTGATGATCCAAAGAGCATCAACCAAGCTAAAGATGGAATTAAGAGAGAAAATGAAGAAGAATCATTACCTCAAGAGATGACTGCAAAAGATCTATTATCCAAAAAAGTTTTTTGGATAATTTCTTTAGCTTTTGCTTTTCAATTTCTCTCCATGATGGGTGTGCTTTCTTTTTTGCCTATACACGCAAGCAAGATGGGATTAGACGAAACCTGGAATCTTTTAGGTCTGCCAGTTAAACAATATGTTTTTGCATACGCTCTGTCTGCTTTTGGTGGAGTGTTGGGGAAAATTCTATTTGGATATCTCATGGACGTAATGAAGGCAGCTTATCCTTCGATGATGGCAATGTTTCTCCAAGCGCTTGGAATCTTTGGAATTACTTATATTAATGAACCAAACATATTTCTTTTAAGTGCGTTTATCTTTGGTTTAGGTTTTGGAGCTGCAATGCCCCTTATGACTGCATGTTACTTAAGGACTTTTGGAGCGCATAATCTTGGCAAAGCTAGAGGCATTTCGTCTCCTATAGTTTCTCCGCTTCAACCAATTGGAATCTTGATAACAAGCATCTTAATAGGTTTCCAAGATACCTACTTCGTGGCTTTCAATATTATGGGTTGTGTTGCTCTAGTTGCAGTCGTTTTAGCAAGTCAAATTCAAGAGCCTGAAAAAATCTGATCTGTCTTTGCGGCAGATATAAAATCATTTTTGTTAAGACCTTTGATTTTATGTGACCACCACGTCACAGTGACTTTCCCCCATTCAATTAGAATTTCTGGGTGATGATCTTCTTTTTCAGCTAGATCAGCGATTTTGTTTGCAAAATTAACGCATTCTTCATAGTTAGAGAAGGCAAAAGAGCAAACCAGTTTATTCAATCGATTTACTTCAATAATTTCCCAAGAAGGTACTAAAGGCTTAAGTTCTTTTAATTCCTCTTTGGTTACTTTAGGAGCATCTGCCCTACATGCTTCGCAATTTGAATCTAAAAGGTAATCAACTTTCATTGGATTCCGCCCTTTGCGAGCTTAGCTGGATCTAATAATTTCTTTAATCTTATTACGGAAAGGTTTGTCTCTTCAGCAGCAACATCAATGATCGGTCTATTCTCTTTATAAGCTTTTTTAGCAATTGCAGCAGCTTTCTTGTAACCAATTATTGGGTTGAGGGCTGTCACAAGTATTGGATTTTTTGCTAAGGATAATTCCAAATTCTTCTTATTTACTTTGAAGGTTTTAATTGCTTTGTTTGCTAGAACATCACAAGCACCTGAGAGGAGATTAATACTTTTAAGTAAGTTATAGGCTATAACGGGAAGCATCACATTTAACTGATAGTTACCTGCTTGCGCTGCAACAGTAATGCTCACATCATTTCCTATAACATCTGCAGAGACCATGGTTACAGCTTCTGGAATTACTGGATTTACCTTGCCTGGCATTATGCTGCTTCCTGGTTGCAAAGCCTGGAGTTCTATTTCTGATAGTCCCGCTAAAGGTCCGCTATTCATCCATCGCAAATCATTTGAAATCTTCATCAAAGCAACAGCTAAGTTTTTTAGTTCGCCAGATAATTGCACTGCTGTATCTTGAGAACTTAACTCATGAAAGAAATTATCACTTGCAACACTTCTATATTTGTTCCCAGACAACTTAGAGATTTCCTGAGCAAAAACTTTGGCAAATCTTTTGTGAGCATTAATTCCTGTTCCAACAGCTGTTCCGCCTTGAGGAAGTTCCAAAAGTCTAGCCTCAATAAATTTTAGAGCTTTTAGAGAAGTCTTTAATTGACTGGACCACGCAGATAATTCATCAGCTAAATCTACAGGCATTGCATCCATGAGATGAGTTCTTCCTGTTTTTATTAACCCTCTCACAGAAACTGCTTTTTTATCGATTGCATTAATAAGGTTTTCTAAGTTGGGGTATAACTTTTTAGTTAAATCCATATGTGCACTGATTTTTATTGCAGTTGGTATCACATCATTGCTGCTTTGAGACATGTTAACGTCATCGTTCGGGCTTACCTCTTCACCAGAAAATACTGATGCTAAATTAGCTATAACCTCGTTTGCATTCATGTTCGAACTGGTTCCGGATCCTGTTTGAAAGACATCGATAGGAAATTCTTTATGATGTTTTTCTCGCCACACCTCTTTAGAAGCCTTAGATATTGCTCTGGCCTTCTTGTTGGACAGAAGCTTCAATTTATTATTAGCTCTAGCTGCAGCATCTTTAATTACTCCTAAAGAGCTAACAAAGGATTTGGTAAAAGGAAAATCCATTTTGATACCACTTATAGGAAAGTTGTCTATGGCTCTTTGCGTTTGTGCGCCGTATAGAGCTTTTCGAGGAACGTAAACTATTCCAATGCTATCTGATTCTTCTCTGTAACCTTTTTTTGCCATGGGACTTATGTATATTTTATTGATTAGTTTAAACTAGTAAAATTGTAATATGGAAATTAAGTAGGTAGGAGAAATATATGACAAATAACCTTAATATCGATGTCTCAAAAGGAAAATTGGATCAAAAAGAAAAAGGTTCCTTACTTCCAATAGAATGTAAATCCATTGAGGAAACAAGGAGATATAACCTAGAAAGATTAGCCTCAGGATTTAGAATGTTTGCTCATTTTGGTTTTGATGAAGGAATAGCTGGTCACATTACATATAGAGATCCTGAACATGAAGATCATTTTTGGGTAAATCCTTTTGGAATGCATTTCAATCAAATTTGTGTCTCTGATTTAATACTAGTAAACAAGGACGGTGAAGTAGTACTAGGAGATAAGCCAGTAAATACAGCTGCTTTTGCAATTCATTCATCTCTTCATGATGCAAGACCAGATGTAAATGCTGCAGCCCACTCTCATTCTATGTATGGCAAAACATTTTCAACCTTTGGCAGACTTCTTGAGCCAATAACTCAAGATTCCTGTGCTTTTTTTGATAATCATGTTCTATTTGATGATTACACAGGTGTGGTTTTAGAAGGAGATGAAGGTAAGAGAATTGCTGCAGCTTTGGGCAACAAAAAGGCTGCTATTCTCAAAAATCATGGTCTCTTAACTACAGGTGGGACGGTTGATGAAGCACTTTGGGCTTTCTTGTCAATGGATAGATGCTGTCAATCTCAAATTTTGGCGGAATCCGTTGGACAAATGGAAAGAATTCCTGATGATGTAGCTCAATTGACAAAATCACAGGTTGGTTCAGATATGGCAATGTGGGCTAGTTATCAGCCTCTGTATGACTTAATGCTAGAGAAAGATCCAAGCTTCTTAAATTAGATTATGTTTCTGGTTTACCTGCTTGGGGTAGTACTGTTTTTTTCCTTTCTTGCAAATTTTGCATTTAGGAAAATCTTCAAATCTTTTCGCTGGGTAGATAAGCCCGACGGAGTAAAGAAACTTCACAAAAATGATATACCTCTTTCTGGTGGCATATCTTTCATATCATCATTAATTTTTGCAGTTCTAATCTTTGATTTCTTTGCAGGGGTAAATTTCAATTTATCCTGGAATGGCTTTTTTGTTGGAGACTCTATTAAACAAGATAACTCGTTAAATCAAAATCTTGATAAGAAAATTGATCTTATCGGTAATGACTCTTTTGAGATCGAAGTTGTTAATATTAATGAAAATTCTCAAGCAGTAGTAGTCATAAACAAGAAAACTTTTGAAACGGAGTTGATGGAAGTATATAAGGATGAATCTGGTTCTTTCAAAATAAAAGGTAATGGTTTCGAGGCAAACTCAGATTACGTTCAAGACACATTGTTACCTCCAAAAGTTACTGTGAATATCAATGGTAATGAGTCAACCTACTATCAAAAAATTAATGTAAATGTTCCGCCTTTTTTTATATGGATGTTGATAACAGGGATCATTCTTGCTTTTATTACTTTAATTGATGATTTATGGGGATTAAGCGTCTCAACAAGATTCTTATCCCAAGCTGTAGCCTGTTTAATCCTTATTACTCAGTCTGGTTTATATATAGATAATTTAGGAAATTTATTTGGTTTAGGTTTTATTGAACTCAATCCTGCGTTTGGAGTTTTATTCACAATTTTTTGTGTAATAGGAATTCTGAATGCTTTTAATTGGATTGATGGCTTTAATGGAGGTTTGACCAGCCAATTTCTGGTAGGAATTACGGCGCCTTTAATACTTTTATCAACTTACAATTCCCTTTTCATTGAGCAGATATATTTATTTCTAGTTATTTGTTTTCTCCCTTATGCGCTTATGAATTTGAAAGTTATGGGAAAAAGATTCGTAATATTTATGGGAGATCATGGCTCAATGTTTTGTGGATACATTGTGGCATGGTGCTTAATTTATTTTGCAATGGAAAGAGCTGATTATATGAATCCTATTACAGCTGTTTGGATCGTTGGATTTGTTTTATTTAACGCAATATCTACAATAATTATTAGACTTGTGAATAAAAGATCTCCTCTAACATCTGATAGAAGTCATATTCATCATGCGCTAGACAGACTTGGCCTAAAGGGTCTAAGAGTTTCATTCGTTGTTTTAATAATTTCATCTATGCTTGCTCTAACCGGCGTAACTCTTGAATTAATTGGCGTATCAGAGATAGTTTCCATGCTTCTTTTAGTTTTTGTAAGTTTGATATTTCTAAGATATAGATTTAATTTAGAGAATTCCTAAAAATTTTTAAATACACATATCCTCCTAAAGCGCCAAGAATAGCTCCGTAAGAAGCACCAGCAAAAACCTGATAAGGAAAGTGTTTTCCAAGATAAATTCTAGATATAGCTACAGAACAAGAAATTAAAAGAAAAATTAGAGAATATCTATTAACTTTAAAAATAGTTAATAAGAATAATGAACCTGCAAAAAAATTTGCAGAATGGTTTGAAGGCATTCCTGTAAGAGTCGCAGAACATTGGTTCAAAAGTTGACCCTTGCCATCTAAAAGATATGAATAATCAGAAAAACATGGCCTAAAGTCTAAAAAGTAACTTTTTAAAAAATTTGCACTAAAATCGGTTATTCCAATGGTTAAAATCCAAGCTATAAAAACCCAAAGCAATTTCTCCTGAGATTTATAAAAAAAATAAGGGATAACAAAAAAGGCCAAAAACAATCCAAACAAATTATTACTTAGAGTTTGCATTAAACTCTCTAAAAGATTGCTTTGACCTCTCAGAGAGTTAAACAATTCCAGTAGATCAAAATCCACAAGATTTACTTTAAGATTTCTTCCTCGACTTGTCCTAACCTGTCTTTTCCAAAAAACATTTCATTGCCAACAAAGAAAGTTGGAATTCCAAAAACTCCTCTTTCTACTGCTTCAGAAGTTTTATCCATCAAAGATGATTTAATATCAGGATCGTTCATACCATCCATTAGCAGCGAAGAATCAAAACCCCAATGATCGTATTCAGCCTTGATAACCTCAGGATCATCCATTTTCTTTTCTCTCTCCCACATGGATCTTGTAATTTTTTGTACGTAGTCCATAAGGAAACCTTCTTTTTCGGCTACAACAGCTGCCCTCATAATCTGAAGAGTAATCACAGGAAAATTTGGATTCATTTTAAAGTCTGAAAGATTATGCTTATTTATGAATCTCTGCATTTCAACACCATCATAATCAAGTTTATTTTTGATGCCTGCAAAAGCTACCATGGGGGGTTGATTATTAGTCAATTTGAATATTCCTCCCAGTAAAGCTAATTTAATATTGAATTTAAAACCTAGCTTTTCTTCTAGCTCCTTACCAGCCATTAACGAAAGATAAGCATTTGGGCTCGCAAAATCAAAGTAAAAATCTACTTCCTTCATAAAAACTCCTTTTTACTTATTATTCTTTCAATTCTTGCAGCTTGCAAGGGCAATGATAGAATCTTTGAAAGGAGATAAATTATGGATATAAAACCAATACCCACACTTTCAGAAGAAGTTAATGACATAAGAACTAGAACCGCAAATATTGTTGCTGAACATATTATTCCCAATGAAAAAGACATTTATTCAGGTGGAGACAAATCTAAATCTCTCCGAGAAGATATTAGACAAGAGGTTAAAAAAGAAAAGCTATGGGCGCCTCATCTACCAGAGGAGTATGGAGGAATGGGAATAGGCTTCATAGCTCATGCCTACATGAATGAAATTTTAGCCTGGTCCCCATTATCCAATAGACTTTTCGGAGTGATAGCTCCAAATTCGGGTAACCAAAAAGTGCTTCTTAAATACGGCTCGGATGAACAAAAGAAAAAATGGCTGCTCCCATTAATAGAGGGAGAAATGGAGTCATGCTTTTCCATGACTGAGCCTGATAATGCTGGTTCTGATCCCAGATCAATTAAAACAACCGCAAAAAAAGATGGTGACCACTGGGTCATAAACGGTCATAAAGTTATGACGTCTAATGGAATCAGAGCTGATTTCGCTATTGTCATGTGCAGAACAGAAGAAGAGGATGGATCTGGAGGTGTTAATTCAAGAATGTCTCAAATTATTGTTCCTACTGACTCAGAAGGATTCAATATAGTTCGATCAGTTCCTATATGGGGACATACCGGTGGGGATCACGTAGAAATTAAATATGAGAATGTCAGAGTTCCAATAGAGAATACTCTTGGCGCAAGAGGATCAGGTCACCAAGCTGCCCAAGATAGATTGGGTGCAGGAAGAGTTTTTCATTGCATGAATTCTATAGGACAAATGTGGCGAGCTTTTGATTTGATGCTCAAGAGAACTATTGAAAGAGAAGTTCATGGTGGAAAATTAGAAACCAAACAACTTATTCAAGGTTTCATTGCCGATTCATATATAGATATTCAAACAGCTAGACTGATGACTATTCATTGTGCTGAGGTTATGGAAGCTGAAGGTAACCCAAGAGTTGATATATCTGCACTAAAAGTTTATGTACCAAATGCTATGCACAAAGTCGTAGACAGAGCAATTCAAGTATACGGTTGGAAAGGTGTTTCATCAGATCTACCCCTTGCAGGAATGTATCAGGGAGCAAGGACATTGAGACTAGCTGATGGACCTGATGAAGTTCATAGAGTATTAATAGCTAAGGAAATTTTGAAAAAATATCATGAAGGTCTTTCTTGGGACTTTGGTTTTTAAATTATTTTCTTACAGTATCTTTCATCTGCTTTAGGTATTTTTTATTAATATCTGCCATTTTTGCTGTGCAAGTGGCTGAAGCGATCAGTTTATCGTCTTGAAATAGTTCTGAAGAGAGAAATCCAATTGATTTTCCAATCTTTGTAACTTTTGCTCTAGCTAAATATTTGCCAGGAGCTCCGGATGATAAATAATTGATATTCATATCAATCGTCATTGGAGATTTTTCATAATCCGTTAGCTCAAATGCAAGAAATGCCATTGAACAATCAAGCATAGTAGCAACAAAACCACCTTGAAGGATTCTTCCGCCAGTATGGCAAAAGTCTGATGAAGCTTCAAAGCTCATTAAGAGAGTTTCTTCTGTCTTATCTATTTTCTCAACTTTGGCATTGAAAATATCTAGATAGACTGGTCTATTATCTGAGTTATTTGATTGATTTGAATGCATCTATTGCTCTAAGTCTTGAGGATTTCAAGTCTACAATCATTTCTGGATAGTTTAAAGATAATCTAATTTCTTTAGAGGGGTTATGTATCTCATTAGATGGACATTCTATTAACTCGGGTACAAAATTTTTAATAAATTTACCTTCAGGATCAAATTTTTCAGACTGTGTAATCGGATTAAAAATTCTAAAATAAGGTGATGCATCAACTCCAGTAGACGCGCTCCATTGCCAGCCACCATTATTCGAACAAAAATCACCATCTATTAAGTTTTCCATGAAGTACCTTTCACCTTTTCTCCAGTCGACTAATAAGTTTTTACTAAGAAACATGGCGGTTATCATCCTTAGACGATTATGCATCCATTTCCTCTCGTTTAACTGCCTCATAGCTGCATCAATAATTGGTACTCCAGTTTTTCCTTCACACCATTTTATGTAAGACTCTTCATCCTCTCTCCACAAAATATGATCATATTTTGGATTAAAACATTTTCCCTTAGACACATGTGAGAAGTGATAGGTTATGTACTTATAAAACTCTCTCCATATTATTTCGGTTATCCATGCAAATTGACCAGTCCCGTTTTCGTCAGGAAGGCTTTTGAGCACATGATTGATAGCTTGTTTTGAGGAAATCAAACCTATAGCAAATGAAGAGGATAGGTTACTTGTTGCAGATAAACTTGGAATATCCCTCAATTCTTTATAATTTTGAATTGATGAGTCTATGAAATCATCTAGCTTTTGACTTGCAGAGCTTTCTGTCATGGGGAAATCATCAAAAGAAAAGTTAAGTTCCTCATCGTAAGCATCTTGGAATTGGGGAACCTCATCTTGATCAAGTGCTCTATTTTTTTGTTTCAGAGGAGAAGGAGTCTCTATGAGAATATCTGGCGTCAACAGAGACCTTATTTTTTTTGAATAAGGGGTGAAAACTTTAAAAGGTAGTCCTGAATTATTTCTAACTAAGTCTGGGTCAATTAATTGAGAATTAAATTCTCTGTAAGCTATTTGTTTTTGATGACAAATTTTCTCTAGATGTTTATTTCTTTGTTTTTCATTGAATGGATATTCGGAATTTAGAAAAATTTTTTTGATCCCATGCAATTTACAGAAATCTAAAATATCTCCAGGTTCATCTGAAATTTTTTTTGAATATAGAATTTTCAGTGAAATATTCAAAGAAGTCAGAGATGTAGTGATTTTCTCTAGCCCTAAAAGTTTTAGTTTTAACTTTGCTAAGCTATCTCCATGATCTTTATTTTTTGTTTTATCAATAATAAATAAAGCAACCAAACCTTTTTGATCTAGCGAAGCTTCGTAAAGTGCTCTGTTATCCTTAATTCTAAGATCGTCTGAAAAAATGAAAAGGTTCATAAAGCTGGTGGTAGATTAGCGAGAATATTTCGCCCAACCTATTAAAATTAATACCCACTAACCTACCATAATTTGGCGGGTCTTTTAAACCCGCCATGTTCAGGTAATAGGAGAGATTATGGGGGAGAAAGATTGCCTGAACAGATGCATTCTATATAAAAAAAAGGTAGGATGAAGTTATAAAGTGCTAATGTTTAGTTATAAATGACTTCTTCAAATTTTATACCAGAACTAATTAACCTATCTAAAAGTGGCTTGCCAAGCCCATAAGCAGAAGTCAAAACTCCACCAAAATCAAGTTCCTCAGAGAGTGCCAAAGTTATAGCAGACTCACAAACCATTTGTGCAGTTGCCTTGTAACCTGGATCTCCTTCTCCGGAAATTTCAAAATATTTAATTTCTCCATCCTCAGCTTCGACCTTAAATAATCCTTTGAACCAACCATTTTCTCTGGTTTCCTTATTTGGACCTTCACCGGGCTTAGGTAAAAATTTTCTGACAATATGTCTTAAAGGCGTAGAGATAACTAAAAAAGCAAATATTAATCCAAAACTCGCCATTCTTGCCGATCTTTTTGATGGATAACTTCCAAGCTCTTTAAAAATGAAATCAGAGCCATAGCTTTTTTGATCAGCCTCATATAAAGCTGAACTTCTTCTTACGACTCTTGTATTGGCAAAAGACATCAATCCGATTCCTGAATATGAATCTGTATTTTCTATTCGCTTAATTTCAAAACTATCTTTGCTGAGCTCTCTTTGTTTTTCAGTAATACTGTTCTCTGGGTTTAAAAGAAAAGGATCTCTTTTTTCCTTCGGTAATGGACCAATGGTAAACATTGTTTCAGTCGTTCCTCCGCTAACTCCGCCTTGCCCCGAGTGAAAAACTGTTATTTTCTTTACTGGTTTTGCCATTTGCTGAACTGAATAAAAAACACCCATATCTGATGGAATAGAATCGTAACCGCATGAAGGTATTATTCTTATTCCATTTTCAGAAGCTTTTTCGTGATATTCATCAATTAAGTCCTTTACCCAATGATTTTCTCCGGTTATGTCTGTGTAATGTGTTTTATTTTCAACACAAGATTTAACAACTAAATTACTGTATCTGGCGAAAGGACCTGCAGTAGACAACACCACTTTTGTTTTGCTAACAAAATGATCGATTGAATCACCATCTTCTCCATCGGCAACGAAAATTTTACAATTCAGTCCCAATGAAACTTTGAGATCTTCTAGTTTTTGCTTATTGCGACCAGCAATTGCCCATTCTATTTCGGGATAATTATCCCTGAGGTACTCTGCACAGAGCCTTCCGGTAAATCCGGTGGCACCATACAAAATTATTTGATACTCCCTATCCATATTTTATTTGGTCGGGACGGCTGGATTTGAACCAGCGACCACTTGACCCCCAGTCAAGTGCGCTACCGGACTGCGCCACGCCCCGAGATAAAATCAGTTTGAGACTGGCGTTGTGCCATCAATGGCAAACTGTTTACAAACTTCTATAATTTCTCCGTGGTCAACACACACTTCACCTGAATTTAGTAGTGTTGAGTCATCGGGCACCGCTCCAATAAAGGCAGAATCATAAATTTGTGGTTGAACATCGTCTAGGCCAGTTACTAAAGTAGTATAAATATTTTGACCTACAGCTCCTGGTAGGGGTTTGAGATAATACTCACCTCTCAAAAACTTAGATTTAAGCTCAGTTTCTCCGTCTTCACTCATGACTATAGTGCCATCAGGAATTACATATGTAGGGAAACCTCTTGTATTTTGTCTGTCGGTTTCTGATAGAGAATCCCAGTCGAGGTACTCACCAAGCTCAGTCCAAGTTGCAATATTAAAGTTAGTCCATTCAAAACCATGAAGTCTTCCAAAACCCGCATATTCAAGTGTCTTTTTCCTGCCAGCATCAGAGCCAAAACTTGCATCGTTGGGAAGGGTTAAGGTGACTGCTTCAGGTCTTGAAATTTCAACTAATGCTCCATTGGAGTCATAAACTTGATAATTTACCCAAGGATCCCAATTAACCTCATAGTATTCTGTCATCTTCCAAAGCCTACTATTGCAGTATCTAAAATTTTCTGAGGACTGAACAGTAGAATCTGAATGATATTCATAAGCATTTTTAATACCGTCATTATTGGTATCTCGAGTTTTTTCACATTCAACTTCTGAGGCTTTTGCCATGTCAAAAAGAGTCATGTGATTCTTCATGCCCCAACAGTCTGTATCAACACCATTGGGTTCTGTAATGCAAATATTTCCTTCGAATTTACTCCAAGGATTATTGAGTTCATACATTCCAGCAGGCAAAACAATTGGTACATTGGTAACCGTATCAGCAATTGTTTCCCCGGAAACTTGATATTGCATAACCTCATTAGACAGCACACCTTCTTGTGTCCAATATCCCTTATCCGCTCCAGCTCGGACATAAGGTCCTGTTGGAAGAGCGGATGTATCACCACCAGCTAAAGCTGGACTCGAGTAAGGATTATTACTTAACGTTCCTGTAGCTGGAGAATTTTCAGTACCTGTTGCAATTAAGGCTAACGCTTCATTGAAATATGCTGTGAAGCTCGGACCGGACAGACATCTCTCGATGCATCCTAAAGTCAATCCAGCAAGTTCAGAAGGAGCTACATCTTTCTCAGTTCTTCTTTTCACTAGTTCATCAGCTGGAGCAGCTAGAGCATCGCCCCTGATTTCATAACCTTGACCTCGACCATGAGCCCACAAGTTTCTCCAAACTTCATAGCCATTAGCACTGTTTCTGTCATCGTCCCAAATTTTGAGATATTCTGCAGGTGTAAAAGTAAAAGGTGTTATGTCAACTTCAGCAACCCATCTGTTGTTTACTTCTTTAACCGCTCTATCGAAGACAAAAGCGCCTACTGGACCGGTTCCACCAGCACCATAAGCTGCATCCCAATAACCCATGAATATGTTATAGGAGTTACCGTTATCATCAACAGACTCAGTTGGAACTCCTAATTCTCGCCATCTTTCTATCGGACATCTATCATCTTCACCATTCGAATTAGTGTCCATATCGTTATCTGCAAGAGTAGTCCCAGTCCATACCTTGTAATCATTCCACCAACAGTTATCTCCTGACTCAGTTCTGTCCCACTCAATATGAAGGTTTAATTCAACGCCTGAAAGGCTATTCAAAGAAACCTTATCGATAGACATTTTTCTGAGGGTCATTTTTCTCTGTTTTAAATTGTATGTTGAAGTATCATCTGAATTTACTTTCTTAAATACTGTCGTATCAGTAACATTAGATCTCATTTCCTCCCAAATATGTGTTCCCCAGTAATCAGCCCAAGCATAAATTGGTTCAGTTCTATTGTCATCGTAAGGTGAAGTAAATTCCTCTTCTGTTTTAAGCTCGAAACCAGGATTTTTCATGTCATAACGAAGATCATCTGCTGTGGTATAAAGACCGTATTCCCAAACAGCTAATTTTGCATCCGCTGCAGATGTAGATTCACATTTTTCCTGAACGCCCTGTGCAGGTCCTTGTTGAGCCAACCAGGGAAACTCATCTGTTCTAAAATCATAAGACAAATAATTTTCCAGATCAGGCGTAATTACAGCTTCTGATTGATTGTCTTGTCTAGTTCTTCTATTTGCACCAACTAATTTTGTACATGATGCTTTGGTATTCTCATCATAAGAAAATGCAAGAATTAGCTCACCGTCCCAAAAATTTGGGTTTGCATCACTTTGTTCTCCACAAATTGAAGGATCAGCTTGTCTTTCTTGCCACTCAACAAGTTTTCCATCAATGAAACACTCAGAAGCATAAGATTTCCAAATTCCGTCTCGTCCATTTGCATTATCACTCATCAAAATGCTTCTTCCTCTTGGGCCAAGAAATAAAGTTTGGGCATCGGTTGTATCCAATCTGCCCGCTCCCATCTGTTCTCCCGCAGGAGGACACTTATAATAGTGTTCCATGTAGTCACTATAGAAGGCTTGAGTGCCTTCTGCTACGCCTGCATCTAAGGCAGCTTGCCTAGCTTCTTCTTCAGATTGATAGGGCGCATTCTGACAATTCGACTCGGCCACAAAATCAAGCTCTATATCTCCATTGGGATCCGTTTCTGTTGCGCCTGAAAGAACTTTCGCCAGAAAATAAATGAGCATATCGGGTTCTGCATCCCACATTCCTTCGTAATCTGCTTGGGCCTCTGAATAATCACCTTGTTGGAAAAACCAACCTCTAACCTCTATGTAATCTTTATTTCTTACTTCACTAAAAGCTGACTTAACGTCTAAAACAAATGAACTAGGTATTTCAACTTCTGATGCACCCTGTTGTTGCTGATTTCCTTGCTGAGCAGCGTTTTGTGCCGCCTGCCTGGCTGCACTTACATCACACCTTGAATCGTATACTTGAGCTCTATAAGGACCTTTATCGATGAATTGTTCTACTTTTAATTTTGAAATTGTACACAGAATGTTGTTTGCTTCACCCAAAGTATTCTCGACTTCATTATTAGCAGTGTAAATTTCTTTTTTATCTTCATTGTAGGATTGGGAATGCCCAAAAGGACTCAAAATTAATAAAAGAAAAATAAGTTTTTTCATAGTTTTTCTCCGAGTATTTTAATTATTCAACAGCAATTGCTTCAACTTTCGTTGGTAAAACGAAATCAGCTGGATTTATATTTGAGGAGTTACCTCCAGTAGATCCTGATCCTCCTGATCCAGTTCCACTACTTGAACCCGAACTTGAACCAGAACCTGAACCCGAACCTGAACTTGAAGCTGATCCAGAGGAACCTACAGAAGAGGAAGTACTTCCTCCTCCTCCGCCTCCACAAGAGGCAAGAATTAAACAAACTATAATTAAAAATATTGACCCATATTTACTCATAATATCTCCTTTACTAATATCGATAATACTACTTAATCTATACTTTGCTAGCATTTTTAATAATTTTCTTGATGTTTATTAATTCTTTTTTTATCTCTAATCGATGGGTGCTTGGATTTTTTGTAGCCTTTATATAGGAAGTAATATTCCGGGGTTTGACTCCTTTATCTTTAATGAGTGTTTTCATTTCAAGAAGAAGTTTTATTCCTTTGAGGTCATAACTTCTTTTAAAGCTTTTAGACCTCAACTTGGGCTCAAATTTCTCCCAGTATCTTATTTCTGTTTGCTTTATTCCTAGCAGAGAGGCGACTTCAGTAATGGAATAATATTTTTTATTGGGCAGACTTGAAAAATCAATATCAGACAATTTTATCCCTTAGTTTTCGACCTGGCTTAAACGAAATAGAAGTTCTTGCAGAAATTACATGCTCTTTGCCTGTTTTAGGATTTCTCCCTGGACGCGCTTTCTTTTTTAACAGAGAAAAATTACCAAAACCACTTAACTTCACTTCCTCACCTTTTTCTAAACTATTGGAAATTTCATTGAAAAAAGAATTCACAAATTCTAGACAGTCTTTTTTAGGTAACCCCATTTTTTTATGTAGGTGATCAGCTAGTTCTAATTTAGTTATTGCCATTGTTACGATCTTAATTTTGCTTTGAACATTTGGGCTGCATGATTAACTTGATTCTCAACAAATTGATCTACTTCTTTATCTTCTAAAGTTGCGCCAGTCGCTTGCCAAAAAAGTCTAAACGTTAAGCTTTTTAAAGATGCATCAATTCCTTTGCCTTGATAAACATCGATCACTGAAACAGACCTTAAATTTGTGCCTCCAGCTTTTTTAAGCTCTTTTATAAAATCATTAGCAGGAATTTCTTTAGAGACAAGAAAGGACAAATCTCTTTCACTTCCAGGAAATTTTGGTGGTTGAGCTATCGAATTAATTTTCGGCAAACTTATGGAGTCTAAATTTATCTCAAATAAAACTATATCAGGCAACTTGAATTCTTTTTGAATCACTGGATGCAGAATACCAATGTTTCCAATAGATTTAGTTTTCATTTTTATTTCAGCAGATACACCTGGATGCAAATAATTTACTGAAGCTTTTTGATAAACAGGTTCAATATTTAATCTTGAAAAAAACATATCTAGACATTTTCTTAGATCGAAGAAGCTACTCTGAAAAGAACCTGACCAATCAGATGAGGATTTATCAAAAAAGAGCAGACCAGCAAGACTCTTCCAATTATCTTCTCTGGTAAATACATTCCCAACCTCAAAGATTCTAAATTTTTGAGCACCCCGGTTAAAATTATATTCAAAGTTATTCAACAGGCCCGGAATTAGAGAGGGTCGCATTACATCCTGATTACTGGACATAGGATTAGCAAGTTCAATTGAGTCGTAATTTATCCCAAGCTTTTGGGTAAAAGATGAATCAACAAAAGCGTAATTAATAACTTCATTAAAGCCAGCATTAACAAAAATATCTCTACTTAGTATCTCCTTTTTGATAGATATGTCTTCTGGAGAGGAAGCTAGCAATTTCAATCTTTTAGTAGGTAAATTGTTGTAACCAATTATTCTTGCTAACTCTTCGATTACATCTTCTTTTATTTCAATATCGTATCTATGTGAAGGAGAGGTTATCTCCATTAAATTTCCATTTGATTTAACTTTGAATTCTAGCGCCGTTAAAAATTTAATGACCTTAGAGATAGGAATTTGAGTACCAAGTCTTGAATCAATGAATTCCTTTCTTATCGATATTTTCTTTGTTGTATGCTTTTTAGAATTTTTAAAAATCGTTGAGAAATCTCCTCCAAAGATTTCATCATAAAGTTGTCCTGCAAAATTGATCGCATACTCTTGGATCTGTTTATCAACTCCCCTTTCGAATCTCAGTGATGCCTCAGATTGAAAGCCTAACTTTCTAGCATTTCCTCTAATGCTTGCAGGTTCAAAGCAAGCTGATTCTAAAAAAATTTCTTGAGTTGTATCATCTACTTCAGAATTAGCACAACCCATAATTCCAGCCAGAGCTATTACTTTTTTTTCATCGGATATTGTTAAGTAATCTTTTGTAATTTCATGAGAAGCTCCATCAAGGAGTTTTAACTTTGTCTTCTTGGATGGAAATTTGACATAAATTTTTTTGCCAATCTTCTTATTATCAAAAGCATGCAAAGGCTGTCCTGTGTGCAGCATTACGTAGTTTGTAATATCAACTATTGGATTAACATGGCCAATATCAGCAGCCTTCAAAGTTTTTTTGATGTATTGCGGAGTTTTAGCTTTTTTCTTAAGTTTGATGATTTGACCAAAATAGCTTGAACAGGAGCTCTTATCCAAAAAGATAGTTTTTTTTGAGTTAAGGTTTTGCTGTTGCTTTTTTAATTTTGGAAGTTTTAATTTAAAATTATTAACTGCACAAACATCTCTAGCTATACCTATCAGGCTAAAACAGTCTCCTCTGTTGGGAGTTAAATCTAGTTTGATAAGCAAATCATTTTTTTCCTTTTTTGATTGGTCAACTTCTAACCCCAGCTCTGTAAGCTGTTCTAAGAGGTCCTTATCAGAAATTGATCCTGATATATATTGAACTAGGTCAGATTTATAGAATTGCATTATCCTTTTGTGATAAACCTCAAGTCATTCTCAAATAACATTCTGATATCAGATATCTGATATCTGAGCATCGTCATTCTTTCTATCCCCATACCGAAAGCAAAACCTGAGTATTCTTCTGGGTTTAACCCAACGTTTTTCAATACATTTGGATGGACCATTCCACATCCCATTATTTCTAGCCAACCATTCTTTCCCTGAATATCTACTTCTACTGAGGGTTCTGTAAAAGGAAAGTATGAAGGTCTAAACCTAACTTTTGGATTGTCTTTAAAAAAAGATTCGACAAACTCCAAAATTTCATTTTTTAGATGTGCAAAATTTATATCTTTATCGACAACAAGACCTTCCACCTGATGAAACATAGGAGTATGAGTTTGATCTGAATCGCATCTAAAAACTTTTCCCGGACACAATATTTTTAAGGGGGGAGATTCTAATTCCATAGACCTGATTTGAACGGGCGAAGTATGAGTTCTTAAAAGGTTGCCATCGTCAAAATAGAAGGTGTCATGCATATCTCTAGCAGGATGATTGTCAGGAATATTCAATGCGGAGAAATTGAAGTACTCTGATTCAATCTCAGGCCCCTCTCGAAGAACATAACCTTTGTTTTTAAAATAATTTGAGATTTCTTGAGTTATCAAAGATATGGGATGATAACTTCCTACGTCTGGTCTTAAAGGCAAAGTAACATCAATTGCTTCTTGAGATAACTTTTTATCCAGAGCAGATTGTTCAGCTTTTTTCAATAGTGAACTGATCGATTCTTCAATGAAAGATTTAAATTCATTGATCGATTTACCTAGCTTAGGTTTTTTTTCAGCAGGAGCTTTTGAAAGCTGTGACATTAAAGACGATAAAACGCCCTTTTTGCCGAGGTATTCAATTTTTAGAGAATTAATAGAATCTTGAGAATCTGCTTCTTTAAATTTATTTAAGAAAGTTTTTTTCTCTTGGGCTAAATCCATAGCCCATTATGCAGCAATATCTTTAACCTTTGAAACTAGAGATGCAAAACCTTCTTTGTCTTCAACAGCCATGTTGGCTAAAACTCTTCTATCCAAATCAATATTAGCTTTTTTCAGACCATTCATGAAAACACTATAGCTAATACCATGCTCTCGTACTGCAGCATTAATTCTAATGATCCAAAGCGATCTAAAAGTTCTTTTCTTAACTTTTCTATCTCTATATGCATATTGACCTGCTTTTAACACAGCTTGATTAGCAACTTTGAAGGTCCTGCTGCGTGCTCCTCTATAACCTTTGGCTAGTTTAAGAATTTTCTTATGTCTTTTTTTGGCTTGAACGCCACGTTTTACTCTACTCATGATCTTTCCCTAAACATTCTTTTTACCAATTTTTCATCGCCAGCGGCTATTTGAGTTGTACCTCTGAGTTGCCTTTTAGATTTTGTCGACATCTTTGTAAGAATATGTCTTTTATTAGCTTGTTTCCTTTTGAGTCCAGAGCCTGTTTTTTTAAAACGTTTGGCAGCTCCTTTATGTACTTTAATTTTTGGCATTTTTAATTTTTCTTTTTAGCTGGTGACATAACCATTACAAGTTGTCTTCCCTCTGACTGAGGCTCTTGCTCAACTATAGCCTGATCAGAAAGGTCCGTTTCAATTCTTTTTAAAAGCTCAAGACCTAAGTCCTGATGCATCATTTCTCTGCCTCTAAATCTCATCGTAATCTTCGCCTTATCGCCATCTTGAATAAATCTGGTTATGCTTTTTAACTTTATTTGATAATCGTTTTCTTCTGTCCCAGGTCGAAATTTTATTTCCTTAATTTGTGTCCTTTTTTGTTTCTTCTTTGAAGCAGATTTTTGTTTTTTCTTGTCAAAGAGATGTTTTCCATAATCCATGAGTTTGCAAACAGGATGTTCCGAGTCGTTTGCTAACTGAACCAAATCAAGGCTTGCTGCTGAAGCTTTTTTCATGGCCTCTTCAATGGCAACTATTCCAAGTTGTTCCCCTGATTCAGATATTAGTCTTACTTTTGAGGCAGAAATTTGTTGGTTTACAGGTTGTCTTTTTTTGAAAGACGGCTGTCTTGAAATGGCTATTTTAAACCTCTAGCGAAAAATTTTAACAATCAGACCTCCTTGGATCTTATTTTCCTCAAAACCATTTTTGAGAAGTCACTCTCTGACATTGAAGATTGCTTTTGAGATTCTCTGTCCCTAACACTTATTGAACCCTCTTCAACCTCCTTATCACCTATTACAATTTGATAAGGTATCTTTTGTATAGAGTGGTCGCGGATTTTATAAGTGATTTTCTCATTCCTCAAGTCCGAAATGACTTTTATTTTATTTTTTTTCAATATCTCAGTGATTTCAATAACTCTATCAGTATGTTTTTCTGATACGTTCATCACAACTGCGTGAACAGGAGATAACCATAAAGGAAAGGAACCATCGTATTGTTCGATCAGAATACCTATAAATCTTTCAAAGGATCCTAGAATAGCTCTGTGCATCATCACTGGTCTGTGTTTTTTTCCATCCTCTCCTACATATGAAGCGTCAAGCCTTTCAGGCAAGTTGAAGTCTGCCTGAAAAGTTCCGCATTGCCATTCCCTCTTAAGGGCATCGGTTAAAACAAAATCTATTTTTGGGCCATAAAATGCTCCGTCGCCCTCGGAAATCTCATAATCAATATCTAATGCCTCAATGGCATTCTTTAGAGCTTTTTCTGCCTTATCCCAAATTTTGTCAGACCCTACTCTTACCTCCGGCCTAGTTGAAAGCTTTATATCAATTTTTTTAAAGCCAAAATCTTCATAAACCTCATAAAGAAGAGATATAAATGATGCAGTCTCTTCCTGGATTTGGTCCTCAGTACAAAATATATGTCCATCATCTTGAGTAAAACCTCTTACCCTCATGAGTCCATGCATGGTCCCTGAAGGCTCGTATCTATGGCAACTACCGAACTCTGCAAACCTTATTGGTAAGTCTCTATATGACTTTAACGACTGATTATAAATTTGAACATGACCAGGACAATTCATTGGTTTAAGTGCATTTGTTCTTTTCTCGTTTGCATGCTCCTCATCAATTTCAGTGATGAACATATTTTCTCGATATTTTTCCCAGTGTCCTGATTTCTCCCATAATTTTCTATCAATTAACTGAGGAGTTTTTATTTCGGCATAATTTGCATTAACTTGCTTCTCTCTCATGTATTTTTCAACTGCTGTATAGATACTCCACCCTTTCGGATGCCAAAAAACCATTCCAGGAGCTTCTTCTTGTAAATGAAATAAATCATATTTTTTTCCAAGTATCCTATGATCTCTTTTAGATGCTTCTTCTTTAATGTGCAGATGATCATCAAGTTCTTTCTTAGAATTCCATGCTGTTCCGTAGACTCTTTGGAGCATTTTGTTGTCCGATTTTCCTCTCCAATAGGCGCCAGCAACATGTGTCAACTTAAAAGCCTTAACAAAACTCATATTTGGAATATGCGGTCCCCGGCACATATCTACATACTCTTCATGATGATAGAGAGCAACGTTTTCGGATGTATCAATATCTTTTAGTATTTCAAGTTTGTAATCTTCTTTTCTTTTTTTAAAGACTTTAACTGCTTCTTTATGAGGAACCACTTTTTTTTCAACTTTATAAGATGAACTAGCAAGCTCTTTCATGCGTTTTTCAATCTTTTCAAGATCCTGCTGAGTCAATTTGTGATCAAGATCAATATCATAATAAAATCCATCTTCAATGATTGGTCCAATTGCCATCTTGGTTTTAGGGAAAATCTGTTTTATAGCGTGACCAAATAAATGAGCACAACTATGTCGAATAATATCCATACCTTGTTGATCTTTATTGGTTAAGATAGACACTTCAGAGTTTTTATCTATCAGATCACAGGCGTCTTGTTCTTTCCCATCTATAACACCTGCAAGAGTTGCTTTAGCTAAACCTGGACCAATATCTTCAGCAAGCTCAAATATACTTAAAGGCTGTTTAAAATTTCTCTTGGATTTGTCAGGAAGTGTAATTTCTATCATTTTTTGACCTATACGAGGGGCCTACAATGTTTATTTTACTTTATTATCATTATTTTTTAAGGAGAAAGGTAAGATTTAATCCACTTTTTTGCTTCTAACTTAAAAAGTGTTCTTTCATGTCGGCGGAATTCTCCCTCCTTCCAAATTTCAATCTGCTGAGGAATGATTTTGTACATGCCGCAATGATCAGGTAATTTGATATCCTCATCTTTTAATGTCTCGATGGCATCTTGTACCTTTTTTTGAAAGCTTTCAAAAGATTCAATTTCTTTGCTCTGTTCAGAAACAATAGCCGAAATTCTTGAGCCTTTTGGTCTCGAATTAAAATATTCTTCCGACTCTAATCTGGAAGCTTTTAATATTGATCCATTAATCCTGATTTGAACTTGCAACTCTCTCCACCAAAAATTTAATGCTACGTTCTTATTTTTTGAAATATCTTTGCCTTTCTTACTTTCATAGTTTGTGTAAAAGAATAAACCGTCGTCAGTAAATTTTTTTAACAATACGACCCTTGAAGTGGGTTTTTGCTCATCATCCACAGTTGAAACGGTCATACCATTCCAGTCACTCAAATTTTGATCTCTGGCCTGCTCAAGGAAATTTTTGACTTCAAGAAAAGGTTCTTGAGAAATAGAATCAAAATTCATTTATTTTCTTTGAACCCAAAAATCTAGTGATAAATATTTGCCTGGACCAAACAATAAAATTATTGATGTCATTAAGAGATAAGTCAGTGACATCTCATAGCCGCCAGCGTCTGCATTCCAGCCGTTTGGAGAATGATAATAAGTGGCAACTACCATGCAGACTAAAATAGGGACGGTTGCCCATCTTGAAAAAAGGCCTATCAATAAGAGGACTGCCCCTCCTGCTTCGGCAATTACTGTTAGCCAAGCAAATAGGTCGGGTAGAATTAAATTGAGATTATCTTTCCCTCCAGGACCCAAGAACTCTGAAAACCTATCAACATTTGGTATGCCATCTTCCCATGCTATTTTTCTGACCCCAGCGTTCCAAAATATAAAAAATAAGTAGGCCCTTAAAAAAAATAACCCGATGAAGTCAAAGGCTTTTAAGTTTCCTAAAAAGTTATCTATTTTTAAAATTAAACTAATCATTTTTTTCTTTCTCTATTATCTCAAATGCTGCTTGTATTTCTATAAATTTCTCTTTTGCTTTTTCAATTAATTCCTCGGGCAAACCTTTAGAAACCAATGCATCTGGATGAAATTCCTTTCTTTTGACTCTATAAACTTTTTTTATTTCAGCTAAGGTCATGTCTTTAGTAACTCCCAAAATTTCGTAAGCATTAGAAATTTTTCCAACATATTTGTTATATAAATCTTTATATACATTTTTATCAAACCCAAAGATGTTGGGGATTTTCTTTAACAACTTCTCTTCATTTTCGTGCATTACTCCATCAGCCATGGCTAATTCAAATAAAAGCTCGTAAAAAACCAATAGGGAATTTGGACTAGAACCCAAGAGATGATGAAGTTGTTTAGCATAAGCATCAAAAGTAGTTCGATCTGATTTGGCTTTCTGAAAAATATTAATAGCAAAATTTCTCTCTTGGTCGCTAAAGTTGAATTTATTTGAGATGAAACTCTCAATTTTTGAAACTTCCTCTTCGCTCACTCTCCCGTCTGCTTTTGCTATTTTTGCTAAACACGCAAATAAAGCTGTAAAAAAAGCTACTTGATGATCTAAATTATTAGTATTTCTTCTTAATTTTGCTCGGCTTGTCATTCTTGAGCCCATGACACTTCCGACAAGAGCGCCTAAAGGCCCTAGCAAAGTAAAGCCAATCATGCCTCCGACAATTCCACCAATTAAACTCATTTTTTCTTAATTTTTATGCATTGCTATGGTTTAATAATTGTACATGGTTAAGTTTTATCGGGGGAAACATGTCTGAATCAAAACCATTTCCAGTGGTCGATTACCTTAAGATTCCTGATGATGGGAATCCTTACTTAGAAGGTTACCGTTGCAAAAAGTGTGGTTCTATATACTTAGGTGAAAGAAATGTATGCTCTAAATGTTTTGCAAGAAACGAAATGGAAGTCATAAAGTTATCTGAAACAGGTATTTTGCATAGCTACGCAATTGTTTTTAGGTCTTTTCCAGGAATCGATGTCCCTTATATTTCAGCAATTGTGGATCTTGATGGAGGAGGAACAATCAAAGGAAATTTGATTAACATAGAACCAGATCCTGATAAAATAAAATTTAATATGCCAGTGAAAATAACTTATGGTGATGCCTTAGGCAGAAAAGATAAAGAAGGAAATTCTTATCTGAGTTATTTTTTTGAACCAGCTTAATTGAGGTGAAATTATGAGTGATGTTTATGTAATGGGTGTTGATATGATTAAATTTGGAAGATTTCCAGACAGAAGTGTTCCAAATATAGGGGCAGAAGCAGCCTTAATGGCTTTAGATGATGCTGGTTTAGGTATCCAAGATATGCAAGCTCTATACTGTGGAAACCTTGGTCAGGCAAATGCAATGGTAGGACAAAGAATTCTTCAAGAAATAGGTCAAACTGGAATGCCAGTCGTAAATGTTGCAAATGCTTGTGCTACCGGTGCGACAGCTTTTAGAGAAGCGTGGATGTCAATTAAAGCAGGTATGTATGATGTTGTTTTAGCTGTTGGTGTAGAACAAATGGGCAAAGGACTTCTTGGAGGCGCTGGTGGTGGAGACGGTATTCCTAAAGAGGGTCTTTTAGGTTCTGGAACCATGCCTTGCGTTTTTGCAGAAGCTGGCATGGAACATTCCAAAGATTATGGAACTACTTTCGAGCAATTTGCAAAAATTTCCGTTAAAAATCATCATCATTCGACAATGAATCCTAAAGCTATGTATCAAATAGAAACTCCATTGGAAGAAGTGATGAATGCAGAAATGATTTCTTATCCTAATACTAAGTTGATGTGTTCGGTAAACGTTGATGGTTCAGCTGCAGCAGTTCTTGTATCTGAGAAGAAAGCAAAAGAATTAGGAATGGCTAGAGCTGTGAAAGTTAGAGCATCTGCAATGGCAAGTGATCCATACACTGATAGAGATCTTGTGATGCCAGATGTTAATGCCTGTACTAGACTTGCAGCTAAGGATGCTTATGAACAAGCCGGTATTGGTCCAGAGGATGTTAATCTTGTTGAACTTCATGACTGTTTTGCTACTGCTGAAATGTTGCATTATGAAAATCTTGGTCTATGTGAAGATGGAGATGCTGGCAGAATGATCGATGAAGGACACGTTGAGCTTGGAGGTAAAGTCCCAGTAAATGTATCTGGAGGTTTACTTTCAAAGGGTCATCCTCTCGGTGCTACCGGAATTGCAAATATTTATGAAGTTTGCACTCATTTAAGAGGAGAAGCTGGAGCCAGGCAAGTTGAGGGAGCTAAGATAGGATTGACTCATGTCATTGGACTTGGTACGGCATGTGGAATTCACATACTTGAAAAAACAAGTTAATCAAAATTCTTAATTGTGAGAATTGGCCTCACAGGCGATACGCACAATAATCTGAAAAATATTGGCAAGATATGCTCCCTTTTCAATGAGGAAAAAGTTGATTTTGTCATTCATACAGGAGACATAACGCTTCCAAAATCTCTTGAGGCTTTCAAGAAGCTTAATATGCCTTTGAAAGGTGTATTTGGGAATAATGATCAGGGAGAGATAGAAGGATTGAGTGCAATATGTTCGATGTATAATTTTGATTTTAATGAGACTTTTAGACTAGATATGGCTCTAGATAAAAAGATTTTCACTGTTCATGATCCGTTGGACATTAAAGAAAGTTTTTACGGAAGAGGAAATATAATTCTTCATGGCCATACTCATAGGTACAGAAATGAAGTAATTAATAATACTTTTATTTTTAATCCTGGGGAATGTGCAGGTTTTATTAAAGGGAAGAACGCGATTGGGATAATAAATGTTTCTTTGCCAGGAATGGATATTATTAATTTTTAATCTTCTTTCTTCTAATTTTAGTTACGAAATCAAAAAAAATAATAATCAGAAAAAATGTACAGAAAGGTCTTATTAATCTCATAAGATTCGATTCACCATCTTGAAAAAAATCAAAAATTAAAATTGAAAATATAGGTGCTATCTGGGTATTCCCTGGGCGCGAAAACCATATAGATATAAAAAGGCTTAAAGTTAGGGAAAAACTTAAAGACTTAATCAAACTTGAATTGAAAAGCCGTCTAACTAGAGAAGATATAATTAACGCGAATAAAATATATAGAGACCAGAATAAATAAATCATAAATTTTATTTTGAAAGGCTTTGGTTGTTCATAGGATAGATTTTTTTCTACATATATCTTCTAATAATTCTCGAACTTTTAATGAGTTGTTTTCTGTAATGCTTTTAGAGTATTTTTTCAGATAGCTATTTTTCATTATTCTGGAAGTAGGAATATTTAAGTCTTGAGCAAGTTTTTCTCTTTCCGTGAAAAGAGTGATCTCTAAATCCGAAATATTCTTTGACTTTTTGTACTTATTTACTCTTGAAATTATCAAATCCTGTTCTCCTAACTTCCTCTCTTCCTTACAATTTTCCTTAAAAATCGTAGTAAGATTTTGTTTTTCTATGGCCTTAATTTGAATGCTCATTATCTTGAGTAAATATCTTACGTCATCAGACGCATATTCTAGTTGTGTGGCAGACAAAGGTCTTTTACTCCAATCTGAATTAGTTTCTTTTTTATCTAAGAGTTTAATAAAATATTTATTGACTAAGTCTTTGTAACTTATTTGCTGAGATAAAGGGTTTAAAATACTATGAGCAATTTGGGTATCAAAGATATTTCTAACCAAGGAGTTCAAGCATAATTTCAAAACGGTAATATCTCCTCTTATTGAATGAAATACTTTAGTAATAGAATTATCTTGAAAGATTTCATTGATAATTTTTGCGTCAACTTGCTGACAGTCAATTAGAAAGATATTTTTTAAAGTGGATACCTGAATCAAACATAAGCTAGGGAAATAGGTTGATCTCCAATTGAATTCCGTATCAATTCCTAGTATTTTTTCTTTCCTCAATAGCTCTAATACTTCTCTAAGTTGTTTATTTTTTTGAATATAAACAGTATCTTTCTTGCTGAAGATTTCATCTATAGAGTTAGTTATTCTTGATAGCATTAAAGTTAATATTTAAATTTATGAAGAAATTCTGCTAGATTTTTTCATAAATTTTAGGGTTACTCTCTATCAATCATTGAGTTCCTTCATTGACTCAAGATTTAAATGGACCCATGCTTTGAGTTCTTTTTTTGTCATCCAATCTCTATTGTTATCACTTGTATAGGTGAAGTTTGGCGATACCTTTTTTCCATTTTTAATTCTTTTTGAGTCCTTAAACCAATCATTAATAGAGGGAAGAATTTTAAAGTAATCTTTGTATTCATATGTATATTGTGAATCTTCAATGCCTATCATTTGTTCATGAATTTTTTCTCCAGGCCTTAGCCCAATGATTTCATGAGTTGAGGAAGGGAGAATTGCATTTGCAATATCAATAACTTTCATTGAGGGGATTTTCTTGACATATATCTCTCCACCCAAAGCATCTTTGAAAGCGAAGTTCACTAAATCGACTCCCTGATCAAGGGAAATCATAAATCTAGTCATTTCTGAATCAGTAATAGGAATTTTCTTACCTTTTTCTAGAGATAAAAAAAATGGTATTACAGATCCTCTTGAACCCATCACGTTTCCATATCTAACAACTGAAAATATAGTCCCCGATTTACCAGAATAATTATTTGCTGAAACGAAAAGTTTATCTGATGCAAGCTTCGTTGCACCGTAAAGGTTTATTGGCGAAGATGCCTTATCCGTAGAAAGTGCAACAACTTTTTTCACATTTCTATCTAGCGATACCTCTATTACGTTCATTGCGCCAACTATGTTGGTTTTAATGCATTCAAAAGGATTATATTCAGCCGTTGGAACAATTTTTGTTGCTGCTGCATGGACGACAAAATCAACATCGCACAACGCTCTTGAGAGTCTATCTTTATCCCTTACATCGCCTATAAAAAACCTGAGGGATTTATGATCGTTAAATCTTCGCGCCATATTCCACTGCTTCATTTCGTCTCTAGAAAAAACGATAATTTTATTTGCTTGGAAATTTTTTAGGCAATTTTTAACAAAGGCATGTCCAAAAGAACCTGTTCCGCCAGTGATTAAAATATTTTTTCCTTTAAACATAATTAAAATCTAACTAATTATAACAATGTCCTTAATTTTTTTTTCCAACTTAAGTCATTTATGTTTACAACATCCAGCAAATCTTCAAATTCTTCTATTTTTTTTGGGTTAGAAGATAAAATTAGGATGGTATTTTTCATTAATTTTATTGATTCCACTAAGGTGGATGTTGACCTATAGGTATTTATCACAGTATCTACACTTCCAATACTTTCATCATAGGTTGTCTTTTTGAATTTTGGAAAAGAAGCAAAAATATTATCTATGTATTTTAGATCTTTAGTAGATGGATGAGGAGACACTAAAATATTAATATCTTTAATATCATTTAAAAATTCTAAAATATCGAATATCACATATTTTTGATAGAAATCATTACACTCATATTCTGGATAACCAAATAAACCAAATGGAAATAAATTAATTAATACGTTTTTTGTCTTTTTCTTTTTCAAACTCTTTGGGTATTTATCTTTTTCTGATAGGGATAATTGATCATTCTCATTTAAATATTCCCAAAAAATAAAAGGTCTTATTTCAGTAAGTTCATTAAAAAATATTTCTTCATAAGCACCATTATGACCAAGTACAGTTAAATCATAGTTTGTAGCTATAGATTTGAAATTTAAAGAATTTAAATCAAAAGGCCTTGGAAAAATTATCTTTTTTCCTCTTAAGTTATGACAATATCCTTTACCTAATTTTTTAAATGATAGCATTCGCCAAATAAGATATTTTGAAATATCAAGATCTGCTATATCTTCGACTTTGTTTAAAAAATCTTTTGAAAAATTTAATCCTAAGATTTCTTTTAATTTTAACTCTTTCTCGAATATTAAATTATTATCGAATTCAATTTGAATAGGCTCTGATAAAAAAATCCTAGTAAATCTTAACTTGCTTTTTTTTCTTCTTTTTAAAAACTGATTTGCACTATGTGTGGAAAATCCAAATAAAAAAGAACCTGAAAAAAAGTAAGGTATCTTTACTTGAAAATGATTGAGGTAAAAAACTGGATTCAATTTTGTATAAAAAGTTAACTTTTTTTCGAGTGAACTTAGAAATGTTTTATTAGGCGTCTCATTTGTTAAATTATATACAACTAGCTGTCCGATAAACTGCTCAAGAAATGAAAAGTCAAAATCTAAAGATTTATCTGCCTCGTTATAAAAAAAGTTAAAAATCGATCTTTTCGCTTCTAACATTTTTTGATCAAAAGTTTGTTTGCTAATCATCTATTTTTTCTAAAATAAAACAGTGATTTTGTGAAATATAAATTAGAGGAGTTTTTTCAAGAACCTTATCTATCAAGTCATAGATAAATCTAAAAAAAGTATTTTTAATATTCCTAGCTGACCTTCTTGGAAGGATCCCATATCTAAAATGTTTTTGGATTTTTAAGTTAGTTTTAGAATTATTAAGTATTTTTTTGAAGCTTTTATAGCTGTATTTAAATTCGTGAGAATCTTTTTTATAAAAGCTGCTTAAAAATTCAATCCAAGAAAACTTATTTGGCAGGTGATAAACAATGAACTTTCCATTATTTTTCAGAACTCTATGAATTTCTTTCAGTGATTCAATATCATCTCCCCCAGTCTCCTTCACATGTTCCAGTACCCCACAGGAGATTACATGTGTAAATGTTTTATCGTTGAATGGTATTTTGATAACGCTTTCATCGAAATGCTTCCATTCAAATTTTATTTTCTTATTAATTTCAGTCCATTTATCAATATAATCTGCTATAGATAAAAGTGTATTTTTATAGCCCAAAGAGACTAACATAGCACTCATATGACCTTGGCCTCCTCCCCAATCAAGAGATATGGGATTGTCTCCTTTTTCATTTTTTAAGATATTGAATAAATATTTATACTGATCAGCCTGAGCTAAGGTGCTATATTGTTTGAAATTATATTCCTTGATCTTTAAAAAGAAATCCTCAAACTTCATTTTTAATAGCCTTGGGAAAAAATATTAGGGGGATAAGAATCATCAAGAGAAAATCGGTTTGAAAAGAGTTGTTCAAAAAAATATTTATTAAAAAAAATATAATAAAAAATTCTTTCGGAACAGGATTGTACTTTATTTTCAATGCAGCCTTAAAAAAATTTATTTGGAAAAGCAATCCAAGTAAAAGGCCAATGATTCCGAAAGTTTTAAACTGGTATAAGAGAAATCCTTCTGAGATAACATTTTTGAGCCCGTGATCCCAAAAAAAAGGCTGTCCAATAAAAATACTTCCAGGATATTCATTAAATGATGAAAAGATATGTGACATTTGAATTACTCTATCTCCAAGGGTTCCTGGTAATTGACCAGAAGAGGCAAACAAAATTAAGCTGTTTAAAATTCTACTAACACCTAAATTTGAGAATATCTGAGGAAAATATAGATACAAATAAACTATCGTGAAAACAATGAAAACAAAAATAAATAAAATATATAAAGGTATTTTGGACCTTATAAATTGAAATAAAAACAAAAGCGCTATACCCAGAACTGCGGATTGACTGAAAGTAAGAACTGCTCCAGCAACAGAAAGCATTCCTAAAGTGATAGATCTTAGATGTTTCGGACCATATAAAAAAATACTGGTGAATAATAAATAAAACATCCCTACTGAATTTGAAGTAGATCCTAAATTTATCAAGCCCTCTGAGCTAAAAGCAAATCCTGTAAATCCAACGAACCTGGCTCCTAACTCCTGATTACTCCAAAGCAAAGTCGACAATGAGATTCCTGAGCTAACAACTTTCCATAAGGTTAAGACAAAAGAAGAAATAAAGAATATTAAAAAAAGCTTTTTAAGATGTTTGTTAACAAAAGCTGGGAAGCTTGTGTGACTGCAGATCAAAGTAAAAATAAAGAAATATAAAAAAGATTTTGCAATCAAAATAAATGGTTCCATTGTCTCCAGTGTTATATTGTTGACAGAAGAAACAAGGACAATAAAAAAGCTAAAAGATAACCAGAAAAAAAGTAATTTGAAGGGGAAGAAATGCTTATTTTCAAATAAAAAAGAACCCTTATTTTTGTAACAAATTATTAAAAATAATAAAAAGATTACTAATTCAGATATATAAAAAGATAAAAAGCCTAGAGAAACTTTAGGGATAATAAGAAATCCAAAAAGGAGAAACGGATAAAAGAAACTAGGAATGCTTATCATTTTTAATTATATCAGTAATTTTTCTCTTTATTTCCTGTCTAGAAAATAGGTTTTTATGCCTTAACAGTGCATTTTTAGATAAAAAATGATATTCATCATTGCTCAACTTGTGTATGCGAGAGAGTAACTCTTTAAGATCATTTGAATTTTGATTTTCAAAAGTAAACCCACATTTTTCTGAAGTTTCTTGGTTGTTAACAAAATTCATCCCTGAACCTTGCACATTTGATGTAATTAGTGGCGTGCATACCGACATACTTTCAAGAAGAACAACCCCAAAAGCTTCTGCCCTAGATATTGATGGAAGAATTAAAAAATCTGAATTTCTTAATAGTTCGTATTTTTCATCTTCACTGACATTTGTAAGGATTATAATCCTGTCAGTTAGTTGAAATTTTTTAATATGATTTAATATCCAGCCGAGAAGAGGTCCATTTCCAACAATTTTTAGTTCAATATTCTTAAAATCTTTTAAAGTATTTAATAAAAACTTAAGTCCCTTGTATTTTACCAATCTTCCTATGAAGATAAGTTTTAACCTTCCATTATGTAAAAACTTTTTTTTTGCCTCCAATAATTTTTCCTCTGTTCCAATTGGAACTATTTCTACTTTATCAAGAAAGTATCTTAGAGATTTTGAATGCTCAGAGTAAATTTTACTCGTTGCAATAATCGTAGAGACATATTTTAAACAGAACCTCTCAAATCGTTGCGCTAAAAAGTTAATGAAGGGATTTTTAATTATGTCTGAATGCCAATGTAAAATTATTTTTTGAAACTTTCTTTTAGTCAAAATACATAAAAAAAGCGCTACAGGATTTGGATAGTGAATATATAAAATATCGTAATTTTTGGATTCCTTCACTAAATAATTAAAATATCCAAATGAGAAAGGTTGTCCTAATATTTTAAAAGAGCTTGTAAATCCTACCTCATTGTCATGCAAATTATTTCTCTTTTTTTTTGATAGAAATACAAGGCTTGTACAAGAAAAATTATCTTCAAAAATATTATGAAATTCACTACAAACTTGCTCAATCCCCCCTGGTTCACTTAATGCAAATTTTGAGACTTGTAGAATCTTTAAATTTTGCATATTTCGGCATACCTTTTGGCTAGAAATGCTGAATCAAATTGATCCTTAAAATTGGTATATAATTTTTCTGATAATTTAAGATTAAATTCCAAATCGAAATTTTTAATTCCTTCCTCAAGCGCCTCTAGGGAATCAAATTTATTGATATCATTGAAACCATCATAAAAAAATTCGTTTACACCTGGACAATTTATAGAGAGAAATGGCTTTTTTGAAAGCAAGCATTCTATTGCGACTGTCGAAGCTCCTTCCCATCTGGAAAGAATAATAACCACATTAGATTTACTAAATATATTTTCTATATTATCCGATGAGGCTAAATTCATATTTTCTGGTGTAACAGCATTTTTACGAAAGTTTTTTTCCTGCTCCCCAAACCAAGTGAAAGATATATCGGGTAAATTTTTAGAAACTTTTAATGCTCTATCAAATCCTTTTTGATAACTCCTTCTACCTATGAAACAAAATGTATTTTTATTATTGTTTCTTTCCCAATTTATTTTTTTTACTGGGTTATATAAAAGCTCATACCTTCTTGGGTTTAATGTTTTTCTTACTTGCTTTAATTCTTCTGCTCCTACGCAGATTACAATTCCAAATTTAGATAATATGCTTTCCCAAACAGTCAAAAATTTCTGAATAAATTTGTATTTTATTCCATAAGAAGGAGTGAAACCCCTGTAAAAATGAACACTTTTTTTTCCAGAGATCAAAATAAGCGGCTTAATAATAAGTCCGCAGCCTCTCCCGTGAGTTATGAATTGAGTAGACTTTTCCTTTGAGCTAAAAATTATTGAACAAATTTGATTTAGGAAAGGCAAAGAAAATGGGTTAACTTTCCTAATATCTACAAATTTAATTCCTTCATTAACGATCCTTTCTTTAAAACTTTCATTATCGTTTGGACTCCAAATTTCAAAAGTACAATTAGAATTTATTTTTTTTAACTCAGTTATTAATCTTAGAGCATTTATAGGAGCGCCTCCAACCGATATTGATGGAAGAAAATGTATCTGTTTATTTCTGTTGTTCATTTTTTACAAATTTTATGAATTTTCTTAGCATTAATTCATTTATAGGTTTTCGAACAATCTCATTTTCTCTTTTAGGATCTATCTTATTAATAGCATTTACAATCTCAGAAGATTCAAAATTTGAGAATCCAATAACCTTAAATCCCAGGTTTTTCGCTATTTCATATCCAGTTACATTTTCGTTAATTAATATAGTACAGCCTGCCAATCCTGCTTCTACTGTAATATTTCCAAAACTTTCTATTGCGCTCGTAATTAAAATGGCATCGCAATCTTCGTAAAAATTCCAAACATCCCGTGGCGGCCAAAAAGAAAGATCTTTTATTTGACTATCTGGATACCTTGAGACATTTAATGGGTTTTCTTTAAAACGGAAATTTGGAGTCTTAAAAATAAAGCTAAAGTTAGAAGACTCAAGTAATGATGCAACTTCTAATCCTAAATGAAATTGTTTTTTTGCGTGGTAACGTCCTATAACTCCAATTTTAATAGTTTTTGATTCTTTTTTTCTTAAATTAAATGGTAATTTTACTAAATTTCCTATTTGAAATGTTTTTTCTGAAGGTATAAGAAAACTCTTATAAAGATTAGATATTTCTTCACTCAAACTCCAAAAAAAATCAGCCTTTAAATAATTTTGTTTGAGCTTTTTTTTATATTCTGAATCTTCTGGATGACCATAGTTTACCTCTTCCAAATATTGAATATCTTCACCAGCGCTTCTCAAGATAATTTTTATTTTTTTTCCAAAAATTTCTCGAGAATGTAGTAGTTCTGATGCAAGGAACCCTCCCCCATAAAGCCAAATAATGTCAGGTTTGTAAAAAAAGGCGAGCATATAGAAATAGATCTTTCTAATTAAATTGAATTTCATTAATGCGCCAATATATGGCAATGAAAGATAAAAATTCCTTTTTAATTTTTTACTAAAAAAGAAACCTCTTAAACCTAAAGAGACGAAAACTAAGTCATCTTCGTTGAATAATGAGATAAAATTGAGCATTGAACCTTGAGCACCGCCAATTGAAGGAAAAAAAGATGCTGGTAAAAATAAATGCCTAACCATTCGATCGTAGTACTTTTAAATAACTATTCATATTTTCAAAGAGATAAGATTACTGGCCCTAAGTCTTTAATTCGTCTACTGACCTTATTAAGCGAAGCCAATTTCAAAATTATATTAATGTTCAATAGTAGATCACAAGACAATGTTCCAGATTCTTCTGAATTTCCTTTCAAATGCGAGATAGTTTCTAATGATTTATATCTCAAAATAAAACTTATAAGTAGATGTAAATTAATTATTTCTGATAGAACAAATATTTTTAAAGGAATCTTACTCTCAATATTATTTAATAAAAAGCATATTGTTCGCTTGCTAGGTACAGCAAGAAGACTAAAGTCAAAATCTTTGCTTTCATACAGGAATCTTTTGCTAGTTTTAACAAATGTAAAACCGCTAGATCTTCTAATATCAACAAACGATGGCTCATCACATGGTCAATACTCTTATTTAAAATCAAAAAAAAGTTTATTTAGAATAAATGGTATTGAAGATATTAAGTATTACATCAGAGACAATTCTTTAAATTTTCATAATTTTATTTTTCTAGGAAGGGGTGATGACGAAAAGGGACTTGAAGATGCAATAAAGTTTTTTTCAAGCTTAAACGAAAAAGCACCATCAACTCATCTTACAATCATAGGTGCGGATCATAAAAACGTCGAAGGAATTTGCAAAAGATTAAAATTAGAAGGTATTGAAGAAAATATTGATTCTAGAGGTTTTATATACGATGAGAGTAAATATGCTTTTATAAGTAAATCAAAGTGGATGATCTCAGGCAATAAACTTGGTTGTTTAGGAAATTCTGAAATAGAGTGTCTTTCACTTGGATTAAAAATAATCTATCTTTACGATAAACACATCAAATACTTGCCCGAAAATTTAAATCAATATTACGTAAGCAAAAATTCTTTCTTTAATAGATTGAATAACTTTTTGAGACCAGAGAAAGACTTAAAGGCCCCATCTTTTCAAAATTTTGACGAAGTGCATCAAAAAGACATAAATGAAATTATTTCCTTAATTGAGATATAAATAAATTTAAAGGGAAAAATAAAATTTAGAAAATTTTATAAATTTTATTTTTCTTTTGAAAATAAAAAGAATATATGACTCGAATAAGTTTTGTTGAATTCTACCTTTTCTAATTTTAAATCTGCTTTATCGCTTGCTTCTTTTATAATCCTACTTATCGGATAAGAAGGCCTTCCAACCTCCCAACGATGATATCTATAAGGATCTTTTTCTAATTTTTCTTCTTCATGCAAAATATCTCTTCCGCCAAAACCACATTTTTTAAAAAATAAAGAGAGTCTTTTTCTTATTAAAGGAAATCTTATAGATAGTTTTATAGAAATATACATTCCATCATAAGGCAAAGAAATGCAAACATACTTATTTGAATATGATGCGATAGTTTCCATTAAACTCCCAAATTCAACAAAGGGATTGTGTTCCAAACACTGATAGCATCCAACGAAATCTGCTTTTTCAAGGCCAATAATGTTTTTTTTAATAGGAGAGAGATAGTCAGGATGGAAGGTATCAACAACATCAACTGTTGAATACTTCATCCCATAGTGTTCGACTATAGCTTTTGATAAATTTCTGCCGCTCCCAAAATCAATGACTGAAAAAACATCAGATAAATTGACTGGAATGCTTGTTTGAAGATATAAGTTTTCCCAATGATCTCGCCTATGAGGACCCAGATCATTTGAAAATTCTTTAAAAAAATTGTTCTTCTTAGAGATCTTTTCTAAGGGTGAATTCATAATCTACTTCCAAGCTCTTAAATTTTTCGTGCGCCACAATAAGGATCAGCTTTGTATTTCTAAGAGAATTAAAAATTTTACATATTATCTCAGATGATTGATTATCTATTCCAGAAAAAATTTCATCTAAAATAATTATTTTTCTTTTACTTAAAAAGCAAAAAGATAAAAAAATTCTTTTTAACTCTCCTCCGCTTATTCCAGAGAACTCTATTGAGGAACCTATCTTCTCATTATTTACAATTAACCTTTCGTATAAGTGAATTATTCGCAGGTCTTCAAATATAGACTTTATACTTTTTTCATTGATCTCATGATTGATTAATAAAGATAGATTTTCTTTATAAGTTCCAGATGAAAGTGAAATTACTTGAGGTACAAAAAATATATCTTCTAAAGAAAAAGATTTTGTCTTCTTGATTAAATAATTCGTTGGGGCATTTATACCTATTAATTGATCAATCAAAGTTGTCTTGCCAACCCCACTTTCACCTCTTATCAATACGTTCCCATGATTAGGTAAGCTTATCTTCTCGATTGTTTTATTTTCGAATTCAAATTTAACTTTATTCGAATTTTTATTGATTATTTCTGCCAACTTATTTTTACTTTCAATTTCCTCATATAAAGATTTATGATCATTTGTTTTAATTCTTAGTCTAGATAAGGTAAGTTTTACGACTACAGAACCAAATGATAACCTGGCGTAATTTTGACTAATTACTTGCAAATTGGGTATTAATCTAAAAAGGGAAGCCCCTAATAGAAAAAATTGATCTAATACTTGATCAATATTGTTGACAGCATAAATACATAAAAAAGTTACCAATAAGATTTCTAATATCACCCTAGGTATAAGACCTAATATTTGAAGCATGGATTGCGCAAAAGCATAAACTCTCATTTGGGATAGATAATCTTGAACG
>CACELJ010000013.1:0-36901 GCA_902560275.1 uncultured SAR86 cluster bacterium
ATCTTTTGAAATGGCAAAGTATAAGTGTACTGTAAATACAATCTCACCTGGAGCAGCTACCAGAATGACCATTGACTTGATTAAAGCCGCAGGTAGGGATGTTGATGTGAATGATTGGAAACAAGGCCCACAACAACTAGCTCCAGTTATTACTTGGTTATGCTGTGATGAAGCATCTGATGTAACCAACCAAATCATTCATGTTCAAAACGGAACGGTAGGAATTATGCAGCAGCCTGCGGTAATTGAGTCTTTCTTATCAGATGAACTATGGTCTCTAGATCAATTAGACAGAGTTATTGGAAACCTTGTTGAAACTAAAAAGAACCATGATTCTGAGGTTCAAAAAAAGGCAGAACCAAAAAAATCTTAACTAGCTTTGTAAATAGATTTTTTAGTTTGAGAGAGTACATTCCTTAACATAGGAATAAATGTCTCAATAGGCTCTGTATCGTATTCCGGGTCAAAAGAATTTTGATCGTATTTTGCACAAAATTCTGCACAATCTTTCCAATGCGGATTACCTTTGAATTTATCTCTCATGTTTTTATCCAATCCTAGGAAATCAAAAAAGTAATAGCCTTGAAAAATTCCATGATGTTTAAGAATCCAATAGTTTTTTTCGGAAATAAATGGTTCAAGCATGGTAGCTGCAAAATCTGCATGATTCGCTGGCGCTAAAGTATCTCCAATATCGTGAAGGAGCGCGCAAACAATATATTCTTCATCTCTTCCATCGCGCATTGCCCTAGTTGCAGTTTGCAAACAGTGAGTGTACCTATCTACTGCAAAACCACCGTGATCGCCTTTCAATAACTCTAGGTGTTCAATCATTCGGTCTGGAAGATTGACGCTATGCTGCATACTGGCTTCTGCGATTATTTGATAATCCTCAGCTGTGCCTTTGGTCATCGTTGTGAATTTTGCTAATTTTTCAGCCATAGTTGTACCTCTCGATATTATTTTACTAATTTTTAGCGATTTTTCATATCTTCTAACGCATCTTTATCTTTTCTAAAATGCAGATAATAGATTTCCGGTATTCCTAAGAGATTAAACGCCAACATAAAAATAAACCAATAACCCTCTTTTGCTTGGGCTGCTTTCCAGCAGGCTTTTGCTGTCCAATATATCTCCCATATGGATAAAAGTATCACCGATGCAATAAACATAATTGTTTCATTTTAATCTATAAATAATCTGAATGTGATTAGGAAATCAGTATCCAAGTAGCATTTCCGTTTGCAAGTAATTCTTGTTGAGCGCTGTACATAGATATATTGGTAAGTACTTTTCTTCCGCTTTTGTCAGAATACTTTGCTGTGATGATGCATTTTTCTTCTACTCTTGGAACTCTTATGATCTCTACTGCTAATTTTCCTAAAACAACTAATTGCCCTTCTAATTCATTTCTATGTCTTCCAAAGTGGGCAGACCATCCGCTTGGACAATCCATGGCACTCCAGAGGTACTCGCTGTTAATATGATTTCCATCAGAGCTGAGGCTTTTATTAGGAACCCAAGTTGTTGAAACTAAATCATCCTCAGAAGGTTTGGAATCTAAATCTTGAGGACCTGTGAATAGTCTCAATCCATCACCTTCCTTTCTATTTGGGCCGCATACAAAACAATCTGGCATTGCATGAATGGGTTCAAATTTACTTAATCCATTCTTAGAACCAATAAGAGCATCTGAAAAGCTGACAAATTCACACGGATCGTTATCAATTGTAGTTGTGTTCGCAATACACACTAAAGTTTCGCCGTCATACAATTCATAATTTTCATTACTTTTTTTGAGTAATAATTTTTTCTCAAGCGGTGGTGGCGCAACTAATTTCACTTCACAGCATTTTCCTATTTCTTTTGCAATCAACCCTGCAACGTAGCCGCCATTTCCTGAATTAGGCGGACCATTGAATCTCCTATTAATAAATATCTCCATCAGTCATTCCTCATTTCTTTCCAAAGGTAACGCAATCCATAAAAGGCTGGTAGATAACACAGCAACGTAAAAATTATCATTTGAGCTACCAAAGGAGGTTCTCGGAAAATTTGAAATGCTGGCGCATCGATTAAATCTGTAATTAATCTAACTAAAATTAGTATAAAGAGCATTGGTGCATTCTTAATATAAATAGCAAAAAGAAAGGCTAATCCAATTGCAAGATTTCTTGCAATAAATAGTGTAGTACCGAGATTAAGTTCAGTTACGCCGATCCCTACAAAAAATGAAGGATTTACGAATGCGATGAGCGGACCATAAAACATCGGTGAAACTAATAAAAATAAAATTAAAGAAAACCACCAAGGAAAAGAAATTTTTTTATTTGATAATTCCATATTTTGATTATGTCGTGTACTAAGCAGGATCGAACCGCGGACCTCTTACATGCCATAGCTCTAGGCCCCATTTTAATCACTAATAACAAAATTAAGCAAAGCAGTCCTTTTTTGGTCCTACAGGAAATCAAAATCCCTTTGCTTGTATGTTTCTAGCTCAATTCTTTTTCTTAAGTAAATAATGGGATACGAACCATTCTTTCCCATTATTAATTTTAAAAAATTCTTCACAAGTTAAGAAAAATATCCTCCACCTGTAAAACCATATATTTTGTTCATCATAATGGTGGTTTAAAATTTGTTTAATAATTCTAGAATTTTTATCCATATTTTTTAACCATGCTTTTGAGGTTTTAGAATAATGTTCTCCATTTATTTGCCACGACTTTACGACAGTCAAATCTTCATCAAAAAACTCAAATATATCTTTTGAAGGCATTATGCCACCCGTAAAGAAGTACTTTGTCATCCAATCCCTTTCATTTTGTATTTCGTATAGATATGCAGATTGTCTATGACAAAAAATGTGAACGAACAATTGACCTTCATCGACCATAAGATTAGATAGTCGTTTTAATAAACTTTTATAATTTCTCATATGCTCAAACATCTCTATCGAAACAATTCGATCAAAATTATTTCTTAAATTTAACTGATTCATATCTTGCTTTAATACGAAAAGGTTTGTCATTCCTAATTCTGAAGCCTTAGATTTAATGAAATTAATTTGATCGTCAGAGTTACTGACTGCTGTAAAATTAGAGTCTGGAAATTTTTGTGCAGCGTAAAGAGAGAAACTACCCCATCCACATCCTAGATCTAAAATTTCTTGCTTTGGTCTAATGTCAGCTCTTTCAATATAAGAATTAAGCATCTCTGTTTCGGCATCATTTAAACTTTTTTGATTATCGCTAAACAGACTGCAAGAGTATTTGAGCTTACTTCCCAAAACCTTTTCAAAAAAAACTGGAGGAACTTCATAATGTTGTTTATTTGCAGATGGAGTTGATTCAGCTATTGGTCCATCTTTCAAAGAACTTAATACAGTAAGTTTTTCAGAAACTCTGTTTGACTTCTTTATTCTTGCTTTGCTTATAAACCTTACTGCAATTCTTAACAAAAAATCTGGAATCCAGCCTCTCTCTGCAAGCCAAATTCCTAAAATCATTTAATAACAATTAGGTTTTTCATCGGAAATTAATTGTGGTGACGACGAACATCAAAGGTTTTTTAGCATTTAATGGTGGAGCTACGCGGGATCGAACCGCGGACCTCTTGCATGCCATGCAAGCGCTCTCCCAGCTGAGCTATAGCCCCGTTTATATAATTTGTTTAGCTACTTTACTATTTTTGAATATTTTTTGCTTGCGTGTGAATATGATAAATTATCCCTGCGTGAGGAAATAAAAATGCAAAATTATTCTTTTGATCCCGATTATCTCAGAGATAAATACAGACAAGAAAGAGATAAACGTCTTCGTGAAGATGGGAATGATCAATATCAAGAAGTAAGCGGAGATTTCTCTTATTTTGTTGATGATCCCTACATAAAAAATACAATAGAAAGGCAAGCTTTAACTGATTCTTATGAAATAGTGATCATTGGAGGCGGTTTTGGTGGTGTTCTGGCTGCATCTAGACTCAAAGAAGCTGGGTTTTCTGATTTTAAAATCATTGAGAAAGGCGGTAACTTCGGAGGTACTTGGTATTGGAACAGATATCCAGGCGCATCGTGCGATATAGAATCCTATATCTATTTTCCTTTGTTGGAAGAAACTAAATTCATACCTGGCAAAAAATACACCAACGCACCCGAAACTTTAGAATATTTTGATGTTATCTCAGAAAAATTTGGGTTGAAAGAGCATGCTATTTTCCAAACTGAAGTAAACGACGTTAGATGGAAAGACAACGAAAGACTCTGGGAAATAAATACTAATAAGGGAGATAAGATTAAATGTAATTATGTTGTTCATGCCAATGGACCTCTTAATCGCCCTAAATTACCTGCAATAAATGGAATTAATGACTACAAGGGGCATACTTTCCATACCAGTAGATGGGATTATCAATACACAGGAGGATCTTCAAAGGGAAATCTATCTAACCTTAAAGATAAAAGAGTGGCTGTTATTGGCACAGGCGCCACTGCAGTCCAATGCATACCTCACCTAGCAGAGTCTGCAAAGCAATTGTATGTATTTCAAAGGACGCCCTCTTCTATCGATGAAAGAAATAATACAGAAACCAACGAAGATTGGTTTCTAAATCAATCGCCCGGTTGGCAAGCTAAAAGAAGAGAAAATTTTGAAGGTTTTTTAACAGGAAATGTTAATGGCAAAGATTTAGTCAACGATGGATGGACGGAAGTTTTTAGGAGAATATTGGGTGCCATGTTAAATAACGGTCCTTCCAGATTTAGAATTTTTCTTTGGACTTTGGGTTCTGTATTTTCAAGAAAACTCTATACCGAGGGATTAAGATCTTATCTTCAAGGTAAATTCATGTCCCATGTTGGAGTTAAAAATTTAGCCAAACAAGTTGAAATGGCTGACTTTGAAAAAATGGAACAAATTAGAGCCAGGGCTGATTCTGTTGTCAATGATCCAGAAACTGCAGAATCACTTAAACCCTATTATCGACAATTCTGTAAACGTCCTTGTTTTCATGATGAATATTTGTCTGCTTTTAATAACGACAACGTTGAATTAGTTGATACAGACGGCAAAGGTGTGGATACGATCACTGAAAAAGGAATAATTTTCAATGGCAAGGAGTATGAAGTTGACTGCATTATATTTGCTACTGGATTTGAGGTTGGCACTGAGTACACCAGAAGATGCGGTTATGAAATTTACGGCAAGAACGGTTTAAGCGTTTCCAAAAAATGGCAAGATGGTTTATCTACCCTTCACGGAATGCACGCAAATGGTTTTCCTAATTGTTTTTTCTTTGGACCTCAACAAGGCGCATTCACTGCTAACTACACGCACTCTCTCGATGAACAAAGCATTCATCTGTCTTACATATTGAAGAAAATGAAAGAAGATAAACTGACTTATGTAGAAGCTTCCAAACAGGCTGAAGCAGATTGGGTGGATACAATAATAGCTAAGTCTCGTGATATGCGAGATTTCAGAGAGAGTTGTACTCCTGGTTATTACAACAACGAAGGTAAACCTAATTTAGAACCACAAAATAATCCTTACGGCGGCGGACCATTGGAGTTCTTTTCTATGATGAATAAATGGCGTAAAGAAGGAAAATTAGAAGGTTTAGAACTTTCTGGTAATTAACCAGCTATCGTAATTCTGTGTAAAAGCCTGTCATGGCCATCGTAACCCCCTTCAGCCATGTGCATGACAGAGCGGTTATCCCACATTAATAAAGTATCTTCAGTCCATTTGTGTCGATAAATATATTTATCTTGAAGAATATGCTCGTATAGAGATGCTAATAAACTTGCAGCTTCATCATCGCTCTTAGAATCAATCCCAACTGTATAAACAGGATTAACGAAAAGAGTATCAAGTTTAGATTCATTATGTTCTTTAATGATCGGATGATTTTGCATGGCTTTGGCTTTTTTGCTCGTAACTATGTTCATGGATCTATCCTCTAATTCTGTAGCATAAAATCCATCATCAGCATATGGCAACATCGCGCTATGAACACCGGACAAATCTTTAATACTATCTTTGAGGCTAGGCTCTAGATCGATACAAGCATCTTTCGTGGAAGCAAAAAGTGTGTCGCCTCCTACAGGCGGAATAATTTTTGAATAAAGTAGAGTCATGGCAGGAGGATTTTTTAAAAAAGACCAATCAGAATGCCAAGTTCCACCAAAAGGTGACGTTTTTTCTTTGGCAGATCTTTTAACCTCAACAATATGATTATGCTCAGGCATCGCTTTTAGATAAGGATCTTCACCGTAATCTCCAAAATACCTAGCAAATCGTGCAAACTCTTCATTCGTAATTTTTTGGTTTGGAAAAAAGACAACCTGATTTTCAATCCATGCTTGCCTTATCTCGTTTATTTGTTCTTCTGATAATTCCTTGGATAGGTCTATACCTTCAATTTTTGCGCCAAAATTATAGGAATCTATGTTTTTAGTGACTTTCATAAAGCTAAATAGTAACGTTAAAGACGATATAAATAAAATTAAAAAGTATTGGGAGTGATATGACAATTTCAAACGAAATCATAAATAAAAAATGGGTTCTTAAAAAAAGGCCTATTGGAATGGCAAAAAAGTCTGATTTTGAATTACAAGAAGAACAAATGGATGATATTTCTGAAAATGAAATTATTTTGAAGAATAAATTTATTTCTTTCGATCCTACTCAAAGAGGCTGGCTAAATGATGCTCCAGGGTACCTACCTCCAGTTCAGATAGATGAGGTTGTCAGAGCTATGGGTGTCGGAGAGGTAGTTGAGTCAAAGAACGATCAATATCAAGTTGCAGATTTAGTAATTGGTTTTACAGGCTGGCAAACCTATAACAAAACAGTTCCTTCGGATACAGGTAGATTTCGAAAGCTAAGTGATAAATTTCCCATTCCAACAACATTAAATGTTCTGGGAGCTACTGGTATAACCGCCTATTACGGAATGGTTGAACTTGGTCAAGTAAAAGAAGGTATGAATGTATTAGTGTCGGGTGCAGCTGGAGCAACCGGATCTGTGGCTGCTCAGATTGCGAAACTTAATGGCTGTAATGTTATCGGGATTGCGGGTGGAGAAAGCAAATGCAGCTGGCTGAAAAATGATTGTGGCCTAGACGAAGTCATCGATTATAAAAATTCTAATGTTGCTGATGAACTTAAAACAAAGGCTAAAAATGGAATAGATTTATTTTTTGATAATGTTGGAGGGGAAATTTTAGAGTCAGCTCTCAATCATATAAATTTAAATGCCAAAGTATTATTGTGTGGCGGTATTTCAGGATACAACTCTACCGAACCCTTACCCGGCCCCAGAAATCTTATGAATTTAGTTATAAGAAGAGCAACTATAGAGGGTTTTTTAGTGATGGATTATTTACCAAATTCTCAAAAGGCCTTAGAACAATTGGAGGAATATCTCAAAAATAATCAATTGAAACATCAAGAAGACATCTTAACTGGAATCGAAAATTGTCCGGATGCTTTAAATAGATTATTCACAGGCCAAAATATTGGTAAGCAATTAGTAGAGGTCTAATTCAGATTTTCAGCCAGAAATCTTTCAATTTCTCTAAACATAATTAATCTGTTGCCTTGCTCATCAAAGTAGTGAGTGGCCTTTGGTATTTCAAAGTATTCTACAGAATCATTGCTATTTTTTATTTTGTTGTAAAACATTGAGGACTGATTATGAGGAACCTGTGTATCGTATGTTCCATGAATAAGCAAAATAGGTTTTTTAATTTTATCTGTGTAATTAATTGCTGAAACTGAATCTAAATATTCTTTATCTTCAAAAGCATCACCGTGCATAATTTTATTCATTTTTGCAGAACCCCTAAAAAATGTTTCAGATCTCAATAACTTAGTAAAATCTGAAATACCTGCAATACTCACAAAACATTTAAATTTATCTTGAGATTGAAAGCTTCCTGTTAAAGCTGCGTAACCTCCGTAACTTGCACCTACCATGCATGCTTTTTTACCATCGAGATCATAATTTTGGACTACGTAATCAAAACCATCGATCATATCGTTTTGCATCTTCTTGCCGGATTCTCTGTAACCAGAGATTTGATAATCCTTGCCCCACCCCGCTGAGCCTCTGAACTGTGGTTGGAAAACTGCATAACCTTGACTGACCATTGCTTGAAGCCAAGGATCAAAATAATCAATCCTATCTCTTGCGGTTGGTCCACCGTGGGGAAAAAGTATGACGGGTGGATTTTTGATTCCTTGTGGAAGGGTTAAAAAACCATATAGTTGATAATCATCACGCGCCTTATATTCAATAACTTTAGTAATAGAGTTAACTTTGTTTTCTAATTGTGGATACTGACTCGAGATAAAAAAAGATTTACCGGTTTTTTTATCGAATCCAAAATATTTGCCTGGAGAGTTTGAATTGCGGATCGTTGCAATAAATCTAGAAAAGTCTTTACTGTAAGAACTAATATTAATGTAATGGTCTGGAAATGATTTTTTCAAAGATTTAATGATGCCATTTTCTTCAGGATCAAATAGGTCGCACTCCCTCGTAAATCTCTCGTAGCAGACCATCTTAATCTCACCATCTTCTACTTCTAAAGATGCAATTTCATGATCTTTCTTAGAATAAATTGGCTTGCTTAATTTTCCAGTTTCAACGTTAAATTTTGAAATATATGAAAAGTTGCTATCGAAATTTGAGTAAATGAATAAATTTCCGTCTTTTTTATCAACGCCGCCAACGTAAAAGTTATCGGTTGCAAGATCTTCGGTGTTAGCTCTGTAAATCTCAGTCCAACTATCATCTTTATTAGGTCGATAGAAGATCTTAGCTATACCCTCATCAGAATCATAGAAATCTGCAAATTGAATCTTGCCCTCTGAAACGATGAAATTAGTTACTCTGTCACCATCAGAATCAGTAAACGGTGATTCAATTTTTTTAAATCTATTATTCTTTAAATTAACTTCAAAAATAGCAACGGCTCTTTCTCTTGGATCGTAGTTAGAGACCAATATTTTATTCTCTTCGTTCTCTAAAATATCAACTAAAGAAATGCTTTCGTATTTTGAAATATTAGAATTTTGCTTATCTTTGTATATGGATTTATTTTCAATAATTTTAAAATTGGAACCATCTGAATCTATTGTGTTCAGATCGTAAACTCTGAACGTTCTTTCTCTTACCTTTTCTGCTTTACTTGTTTGAAAAATAATCTTCTTGTTATTAGCCCATTCTATCCATTCAAGTCGATCGTATTCGTTTTTAAGCGATGCAATGGGGTTGAAATTAGTTGATCCAAATTCTGTCACCACGATATAAGGCATGCCATCAATGTTTGCTAAAGCAGCAATTTTTTCTCCGTCAGGAGATATGGTCACGTTGCTAAAAAAAGGGAGCTTTCCAAAATCTTTGTAATCAAGAGCAACTGAAGTCAGAGAAAATATTATAAAAATTAATAGGAAAGATTTTTTCATTAGCGAATTCTAACAAATAATATTTTATGTTGAAGCTCTAAGTTTGCCCAACTCTTCTCTTGCTACCGTTCTTCTGTGTACCTCATCCGGACCGTCTCCAATTCTTAGATACCTTGTTGATTGGAATAGACTTGCCAGAATAGTATCTTGTGAGACGCCTTCTCCTCCGTGAATTTGAATAGCTGCATCAATGATCTTAACTGCCATAGAAGGAACTGAAACTTTGATTTGAGCTATCTCGCTCCTAGCAATTTTGTTACCAACTTCATCCATCATGTACGCAGCTCTTAAAGTAGAAAGTCTAGCCATTTCTAAATCTATCCGACAATTCGCAATTACATCGTAATTCCCTCCAAGTTCGGCTAGAGGTTTACCAAATGCCTTTCGGTTAAGAGAGCGTTTACACAATAACTCTAAAGCTCTTTCGGCAAGACCGATAATTCTCATGCAATGATGGATTCTTCCTGGGCCGAGTCTCCCTTGAGCTATTTCAAATCCTCTGCCCTCCCCCAGGATAATGTTTTCTTTTGGAACTCTTACGTTTTTAAACTCAAGATGACCGTGGCCATGAGGTGCATGATCTGCGCCGTAAACAGTAAGATATCTTTTGAGTTTTATTCCAGGAGAATCGTAAGGAACAATAATCTGTGATTGACGCTGATGTTTAGGACTATCAGGATTGCTAACGCCCATGAAAATTAAAAACTTGCAGTTTGGATGACCAACCCCTGAAGCCCACCATTTTTCTCCATTGATAACGTAGTGATCACCATCCAATTCTATGGTTGAAGAGATATTTGTAGCATCAGATGAAGCTACGTTTGGTTCAGTCATAGCAAAACATGACCTTATCTCTCCCTCTAAAAGAGGCTTGAGCCACTTGTCTTTTTGCTCCTCACTGCCATACCTTTCCAATACTTCCATGTTTCCTGTATCTGGAGCAGAACAATTGAAAACTTCAGAGGACCAACCCACTCTTCCCATAATTTCAGCAAGTGGTGCGTATTCTAGATTAGTTAGACCATAACCGTATTCACTCGTGGGAAGGAAGAAGTTCCAAAGGTCTTTCTCTTTTGCAATTTTTTTTAGTTCTTCAACAATTGGAACTGCCTGCCAGGGATTTCCTTTTTCTCTAAATTCTGAAACTTGTGACACATATGTTGATTCATTTGGGTAAATAAATTCATCCATAAAGTAATTAAGTTTTTCAATGAGTTCCTGAGTTTTTCCTGAGTGATGAAAATACATTTCTAGATTCCAACAGTTACTTTGATAAGATTATTCCAACAACAAAATTAATTAAATAGGTAGGTTAATATGGATTTAAAAGAATTAGCAAGTAAAGCGATCAAGGGAGAATTGGACTTAACTTTCGAACATCATCCTGTGCATTCTTTTGTCGATGGCTCTACAGAAATCCAAGATAATCTTTTAGCTTTTAAAGGGATAGCTGGTTTCTTTGTTCTAGATACAGGATCCGGTCTAGTCATGCTTGATGCAGGCCATATCATTGATATTGAACGAGCTTATGAAGAAATTAGAAAATGGCGACCTAATGAACCCTTAGTCGCAGCTATATTTACTCATCATCATGTAGATCATATCTTTGCCGTTGAAAAATTCGATGAGGAGGCTTTATCTGATGGCAACGATAGACCAACGGTGTATGCAAATAAATTAATGCCGGAACATTTTGATAGATACTTAAAAACACTTGGTTGGAATACGGCAATTAACAGACGACAGTTTGCGATTAACGTTCCGCATTTTTCCTGGCCAGAAAATTACCGATATCCAGATGTTTTAGTAGAAAGTAAAACAAGTTTTACAGTTGGCGATACAGAATTTTTGCTTAACCCTGCCAGAGGTGAAACTGATGATCATTTATGGGCTTTTATTCCAAAAGAAAAAATATTACTGCCTGGTGATCTATTTATATGGGCTGTACCAAACGGAGGTAATCCACAGAAAGTGCAAAGATATATTTCTGATTGGGCTGATGCCCTAAGAGAAATGAGTGAACTAGACGCTGAGATAATGCTTCCAGGCCACGGTTATCCGATGTTTGGCAAAGAAAATATCAAGCAGGCATTAACATCTACTGCAGAATTTCTTGATGACATAGAGGATCAAGTCATAAAACTAATGAATCAGGGTAAAACTTTAAATTTTATTATTCATAAAGTTGAGTTTAAAAAAAATCTAATGGAGTTACCTTGGTTGAAACCAGTTTATGATGACCCAGAATTTTTAATTAGAATGATTTGGCGTCGTTATGGAGGTTGGTGGGAAGGTGAATATGATAGATTATTTCCAGCCAAAAGGTCTGTTGAAGCGTCATTATGGATTGACCTTGTTGGTTCACTTGATGTTGTGATCACAAAAGCAATCGAATTGAGCAACCAAAACGAATATAGGTTAGCAGCACACTTAATTGAAACTGCATTTTACTCTGACCCAAGCAATATCAAAGTTCATGAAGCAAGAGATACTATTTATGCTAATTTTTCAAAAGAACAGACTTCTTCGATGGGAAGAAACATATTGAACCATGCATCTTTAGCAAGCAAAGAAGGTTTAAGAGACTTAGCAGAACAGAAGGACTAATTTGACCCTAAATCAATCGCTTCTTTCATGACTATGATTGGTATATCGTTTTTTATAGGGAAAGCGATATTACCTTTTGGGCATATCAGCTTATTTTCTTCTAATAAAAGTTCTCCTTTGCATCTAGGACATACGAGAATGTCGAGAAGTTTTTTCGATACCATATAAATTAAAGCTTTCTTTTCTCTAAAAATAAGTTAGATTAATAACTAATATAAGTAACCCTTAATTTTGGAGAAAGATTAATGAAATTATATAAGATTTTAATCGTTGGTATTCTTACTTTTATCTCGTTCAATACTTTGGCTCAGCAAAATTCAACAGTGCCTGCTGAAATATGGATGTGTGAATTAAATCAAGGATACTCAATGGATGATGTAAGAAAGGTTTCAAGCGATGTTCAAAAATTTGCAAAGCAGAACGAAATGAAAAGCGGTCAGTGGATTTTTACTACCTTCATGGGTGATATGAATCCTAATGGATTTGCATTAATGACAGCTTGGACTGATTTCTCAACAATGGGAAATGGATTCCAGGATTTTTTTCTTGGCGGTGAAGGAGATAAAATCTTTTCACAATGGCTAAAAGTAGCTACTTGCAGCGAGAGAAATCTTGTCCTTGTAGAAAATACTTTTAATTCAATGAACTAAAGAATAAATAGGAGATTTATTATGAAAAAAATATTACTTATTGTTGCCTTATTAGGTTCGGGCTATGCCTTTTCACAAAGCATGCCTCCCACATTTCCAGTCGAAATGTACTACGGCTGTACTTATGAAAAAGGTAAAGACATAGAAGATATGATGGAAGTAGGTGAAGATTGGAGAGAATGGCAAGAAGAAAATGATCCAGTTGGTCGAGAAAATTATAATGCTTGGATATTTACTGCCGACTTTGCTGGTGCTTCTTTGCATGGAACATCAATGTGGTTTGGTGTTGCCAATAACTGGGAAAACTTTACTAAATCCCACTTTAATTGGGTAAGAAATGGTGCAGAAATGTCAAAAAAATTCGAGAAGGTTATGGGTCCTTCTAACTGCTTGGGTCATTTAATGGGAGTCATGTTCCCAACAAGACAAGCTGAAGGATGGGAGCCTGTTGATGTAAGGCCTGTTTTCACTTCACTGTGTACAGCGAAAGAGAATACTTCTATGATGGATTTTAATTCAGCCTACTCAAAAATGAATGCATTTTTAGATGCTGGAGGTATGTCTGACAAAGTAGCAATGTTTAATATCTTTCCGGTAGCTGGCCAAACTTCAGATTATGATTTTGCAACAATGATGGTTCTCAGAGATGATGACGCCCTGGGGGAGCTTGCAACTTTAATGTCTACTGGCGGGGCTGCGATGCAAAGTTCATTATTTGAACCTCTACAAGATTGTACCCAAAATTCTTTGATGCTATCTTCTCCTCTTCCAGGAAATACTAGTTTCAATTAATAATATTTGATTAAAAAAGGAGCTCTCAGAGCTCCTTTTTTTAATCAAGATAATTTTTAATCCTTTTCCTCGACTCTTCGTTTCCTAAAAGGTATAAAAGCTCGCCTATACCTGGAGCATTAGTTCTTCCGGTAAGAGCATATCTCAAAGGTTTGCCTAACTGAGGAAATTTAAGATCATTTTTATTAATATAGTCTTTCAGTCTTTGACTGATAGACTCTAAATTTTCATCTTTAGAAAAATCAAAGTTATCAAAAAAATCTTTAATAATTTTTTTATTTTCTTCGCTGGCTAATGAATCCGACTTATCTATTGAGGGACTCTTAAGAAACATATCGAAGTTTTCCTCAATTTCTTTTAAACTTTTTGCTCCCACTTTTAGAACATCGATTATGCCGTGAATGTTTTTAAAGTTTTCATTTATATTGGATCCAATCTCACTTAATAATTTTAGTAAAGTTGAGTTATCCATTTCCTTCAAATATTCATTGTTGTACCAATCTAATAGTTGCAGAGAAAATTTCGACGGTGAAGAATTGACATCTGATAAATCAAAAAAATCTATAAGTTCATTCATTGTGAATTTTTCAACTTCATCTTTTGCCCATCCTAATCTAACTATGTAATTCAATAGTGCTCCGCTTAAATATCCCTCAGATTTATAGTCCATTATGTCTAAAGCACCGTCTCTTTTAGACAGTCTTTTTCCTGATTCTGATAAAACCATGGGAAGATGAGCATAGTTAGGAAGGTTTCCTTCAAGAGACTTAATTATGTTGAGTTGCTTAATAGTATTAGTTAAGTGATCGTCTCCTCGAATAACCGTTGATATTTTCATATCGAGATCATCTACTGCCGCACAAAAATTATAGGTAGGAGTTCCGTCTGCTCTTAAAATAATAAAATCATCTAATTCTCTGTTATCTACAGTAATATCGCCAAGAATTAGATCTTCAAATGAAGTTGAAGCATCAGGCATCCTATAGCGAAGAACATTTTTTCCTTCGTATTCTAAATTTTTCTCTCTGCTTCGCCCGTCATACATTGGCTTTTGTTTATTTTTTATCTGAGTAGCACGAAGTTCTTCCAACTCCTCAATTGAACAATCACAATAATAAGCTGCACCTTTCTCAAATAGAGACAATGCTAAAGATTTATGTCTCTCTAAATTTCTTGATTGATGTATTGGTTCCTCATCAGGATTTAAATTAAGCCATTCTAATGATTTTAAAATTGAGTCTTTGAATTCATCTTTAGATCTCTCTGTATCAGTATCCTCGAACCTAAGAAGGAATTGGCCGCCTTTAGATTTTGCGAATAGCCATGAAAACAATGCTGTTCTGGCGCCACCAATATGCAGATGGCCTGTTGGACTCGGCGCAAATCTAGTTCTTTCTGTCATTCTCTAATTGATTTTAAGTAATTAAGATGTTGGTTCGTTTCTTCCTGAGAAACACTTACTATGTAGACTTTCTTTTCTTTTGATTTACTTATCGTATTACCTGGTTGAGATATTTCTTGGCTAAAACCTATGCTGGTCTGCCCTCCAGTCATGGATAGATATACATCTGCAAGGATTTTAGAATCTAATAATGCTCCGTGATAATTTCTATCGTAACCATGAATTTGATACCTATCCACAAGGGCATCTAAACTATTTCTTTGGCCTGGATGCATAGCCCTTGCTAATTGAAGAGTATCAATAATATTTGAAGAAACAGTTTCAATCGTAGGATAGTCAGATTGTAAAATATTTATTTCATTATTTAGAAACCCTAAATCAAATTCTGCATTATGCATAAGAACTTCAGCATCCTCTAAAAAAGTTAGTAAATCTTCTGCTATATCTGAGAAAAAAGGCTTATCTGACAGAAATTCTTTAGATAGGCCATGAACTGCTACTGCTCCAGGATCTATATCTCTTTCTGGATTTAAGTAAAAATGTAATTCTTTGCCTGTAAATTTCCTATCTATGATTTCAGTGCAACCTATTTCAATCACTCTATGCCCATTGGAAACATCTAGTCCTGTTGTTTCTGTATCTAAAGTTATCTGCCTCATTTAAGTAATATGCCTTTATTTGCTAAAAAATCTGCTCTCTCGTTTTCTGGATGTCCATTGTGAGCTTTTACCCAATTCCAATTTACTCTTAAAGTGTCTGACAAATTATCCAACCTTTTCCAAAGATCAGAATTTTTGACATTCTTTTTTGAAGCTGTCTTCCAATTGTTTAACTTCCAATTTTTTATCCAACTAGTAATCCCCTGTTGAAGGTACATAGAATCAGTATAAATAGTTACATCTGTTTTTCCTCTAACCACTTCTAAAGCTTTTATAGCAGCGAGAAGTTCCATTCTATTATTTGTAGTATTTTCTTCATAGCCAAAGATCTCTTCTTCGTTGTCTGGATAAATTATTAGGGCTCCCCAACCACCATCTCCTGGGTTACCTTTGCAAGCGCCGTCTGTATAAATTTTGATACTCAATTCAAATCTAGATAAAAAATTTTGATTACAGATGGTAAAATCATATTTCTATGAATATCTTACCTCTGCCAGCTTTTACTGATAATTATATATGGCTTATTGAAGAAAATGGAAAAGCTACTGTAGTTGATCCAGGAGATGCAAAAGTTGTTGATAGTTATCTAAAAGAAAAAGGCTTAAAACTAGAGAACATACTAATAACTCATCATCATTATGATCATACTGGTGGGGTAGAGCAATTGAAAGAATCTTATGAATGCAATGTTTTCGGGCCTTACGAGTCACCTTTTAAAGGAGTGGAAATAAAATTAAAAGAAAACGATGAAATTACAATCCATGGCTATTCCTTTAAGATTATAGAGGTTCCTGGTCATACCTTAGATCACATCGCATACTATTCGGCAGAACAAGATGTCTTGTTTTGTGGTGATACTTTGTTTTCAGGTGGTTGCGGAAGAATTTTTGAGGGAACTCCAAGTCAAATGTTCGAATCTTTATCTAAATTATCTATTTTAGATCTAACCACTAAAATCTATTGTACCCATGAATATACCCAAAGTAATTTAAATTTTGCAATTAAGGTTGAGCCTTATAATAATAATCTCGTTGAATATAAAAACAAAATAGATGAAAAAAGATTAAAAAATGAGATTTCTCTACCTACAAATTTAAAGTTAGAAAAGGATATAAATCCATTTTTAAGATCTCATGTATTAGAGATTAAAGAGAATATAAAAGACTTTGCTAAAATTAATCATCCTAATGATTTAGAAACTTTTACGGCTGTAAGATCACTAAAAGATAATAGTTAAATTGAAATGAAGAAATATATTATCTATATATTTATATCCTTTTTTATTATGCCCATTCATAGTCAAGAAGATTTGTGGGATGTAATAAGGGAAAATTCAAATTTCCAATATTCTGCAGATAGATCTGAAATTCAAAAAGCTTTGAAAATTTATCAAAATAATCAGTATCTTGTTGATAGGCTTTCAAAAAATGGCCAAAGGTATCTTTATCATATGGTTGATGAAACCTTGAAAAGAGATATGCCGGTTGAGCTAGCTCTTCTGCCCTTTGTAGAAAGCCAATTTGATCCCTACGCTCAATCTCCTGCAGGAGCATCAGGAATTTGGCAATTTATTCTTAGCACTGCCAGAGAGCAAGGTTTAAAAAGAAATTGGTGGTACGATGGTAGAAGAGACATTATTGCCTCAACTAATTCAGCTCTTAATTATCTCGATTCAATGTACAGAAAAACTAATGATTGGATGCTTGCCATTGCATCATTTAATGTTGGTCCAGCAAGAATCCAAAGAGAGGTTAAAAAAAATAAAAACCAAGGAAAAGATACTGATTTTTGGTCTTTAAAACTCCCAAAAGAGACTAGTAAATACCTGCCCAGGTTGCTTGCTTTACTTGAGGTAATAAAAAATCCAGAAGACTATAATGTTGACTTTCCTTTTTTGCCAAATCGGCCTTACTTTCGGGTAATAGACATACCATCTCAAGTAGATTTAATGCAAGTAGCTAATATTTCTGGTCTCAGTATTGAAGCAGTATATGAGCTTAATCCTGGATTTAATCAATGGGCTACTGATCCAAACGGACCTTTCTATTTATTATTGCCTATTGGTATTGCAGATCGTTTTGAAATTAAACTAAATTCTATGAGTGAAGAGGAACTCGTAAAATGGGATAAATATATCGTAAAGAAGGGAGATACATTAACGTCAATATCAAAAAAATATATGATTTCACAAGCTCTTTTAAAAGAGATTAATAATCTTGATGATGATTTAATTTTTGAAAATGAAGAGTTGACCGTTCCTAGGGGGCCTGAATGGTTAAAAGATTATCTTAACAAGCCAGATATCTATTTCGTTTCAAAAGGAGATACTCTTTGGTCTATAGCTAAAAAATATGGTGTTCAAGTTTCAGATTTAATTGTTTGGAATGACTTATCTACAGAGCGATTCCTTCAAATAAATCAACAAATAAACATTTATCCTAAGTACTTTGTTCCCAAAAAAAAGAAAAAAGTTAATTTAAATGATCTCACTTATCCGGTTAAAAGAGGCGATACAATTTCTAAAATTGCAATAAAATTTGGAGTAACCGGTGACATGATAGTTCAATGGAATGAATTAAAAAATCCAGAGATAATCTTCCCTGGACAAGTTCTAGATATTAAATTTTCGGATTTGAAAGTTAATTAACTTAGTTGTTGAGTTTTTCTGGGATCTAGGTAATCACGAAGTCCATCGCCAAGGAAGTTAAGGGCGAATAAAGTCAGAGAAAAAACTATCGATGGGAAGATTAAAAGCCACCAATATTCTTCCATTGTGATAGCCCCTTCCCTAATCAATATTCCCCAAGAGCTTTCAGGAGGTTGAACGCCCAGACCTAAAAAGCTCAAAAAAGCTTCTAATAGCATAAATTGAGGTATTAAAAGAGTTGAATAAACAATGACTGAACTGAGTACATTTGGAATGATATGTCTGAATAAAATTCTAAAGTTGCTGGCTCCCATACTTTGTGCTGCTAAGACATAGTCCTGACGTCTTAGCCCAAGGACTTGAACTCTTACAATCCTTGCCATCGATAACCAGCCGAAAGCACCTATTGCTAAAAATAACAAAGTCATGCTTCTCCCTATTATTACTAATATTAAAATAAGAAAAATGACAAAGGGTAATCCATCTAGAATATCAACTATTCTCATCATAATAGAATCAGTTCTACCTCCTAAATATCCAGCTATGGATCCCCATAGAACGCCAATAGTTAGAGCTACCAATGTCGCAAGAAAACCAACTAATAAAGAGACTCTGCTACCGTAGAGCATTCTAGTAAAAAGATCTCTACCTAGAACGTCAGTTCCTAACATGTAGTCTGATGAAGGTGGTGCTGCACCCAATAGAAGATTTTGTTCTGAATAACTGTAAGGAGAAATAATTGGGGTAACCAACGCTAGAAAAACTAATCCAAAAATAAAAAAAGAACTAAAAAAAGCTAATTTATGATTTTTATAAAAATTAGTTAAAAAAATCATAATCAATTCATTGATCCTTTTTCTCTTAGCCTTGGATTGAGGTAGGTAGCTAAAATATCTGAAAGTAATACGAATGTTAGTGTAAAAAAGGTTATCAAAATTGAGATGCCTAAAATTAAAGTGTAATCTCTGTTGAAAGCAGCTTGGACGTAATATCTACCAATACCATTTATTTGAAAAATAGTTTCAACAACAAATGAGCCGGCAAAAAGTCCTGCTATAGCAGGCCCAAGGAAACCAATAGTTGGCATAATTCCACCTCTCAGGGCATGAAAGAAAACAACTCTTGTTTCATTTAGCCCTTTTGCACGTGCAGTTCTAATAAAATCCTGAGCAAGAATCTCTAGCATTCCGCCTCTTGTAAGCCTAGCAAAAATAGCTGCATACGCTGATCCTAAAGTTATAGTAGGTAAAATTTTGTCACCAGAAAATTCTCCCCATCCACTCACCGGAAGAATTTCTAACCAAATTCCAAATATTAAAATTAAAATTGGCCCTAAGATAATTGAAGGAACACATATACCTATCATTGAAACGCTCATAGGAAAATGATCAAGAAATTTACCAGGATTTAGTGAGGCTATAATCCCGGAAAGTATTCCTAACAATAATGCAAAAAGGACTGAGTAAAATGCAAGTTCTGCAGTTATGGGCAATCCTGATGCTATTAATTCTGAAACAGTTCTTCCAGGATACTTGTATGAAGGGCCAAAATCACCTTGTAGAGCATTTAAAAGATAATTGCCTAGTTGTTTTATTAATGGATCGTTTAAATTATAGGTTTCATTTAATTGTTTAAGAATCTCTGGGGACGCAACTCTATCATCATCAAAAGGCCCTCCTGGAGCAGCATGAACCATAAAAAATGTTGCTGAGATGACAACCAACATCACCGGAACGTAGGTAAGAATTCTTTTAAGGATGAAGAAAGTCAATCTTCTAGAGAGATAAACTGGTAAGGATGAGTGTCTAACATGTTAGGAAACCATCCCTTAACTTCCTCTTTCAACATATAAACCCTAGTATAAGTATAAATAGGAATAATCGGCAATTCATCCATTAATATCTTCTCAGCTTCGGTAAAATAGGTAATCCTATCCTCCTCAGACTCAGAAAATGCAGCTTTTGTTAAATAATCATCGTATTGACTGTTAGACCAACCAGTCATATTGTTTCCTCTATCTGTTACCATCATATCAAGAAAAGAATTTGGGTCGACATAATCACCAATCCATCCAGCTCTTGTAATCTCGAATTCACCTTGACTCTGTCTATCAAGATAAACTTTCCAATCTACGTTTGTAAGAGTGACTTTAATGCCTAATTCTTTCAGCCAAAATTGTTGAATCGCTTGAGCAATTTTCTGATGACCCTCATTGGTATTGTATAAAAGTTCAAATTCGGGAAAACCATTTCCATTTGGAAAGCCTGCTTCCGCTAATAATTTTCTTGCTAATGAAGGATCATAAGGCAGAGATGTTGGCGGATCATAATAGTTTTTGCTTGGAGGAGTGAAAGAATATGCAGGTTTTTGTCCTCCTTTTGTCACTCGATCAACAATAACTTCTCTATCTATGGCAAGGGACAATGCTTTTCTGACTTTTATATTATTTAATGGGACAATGTCAGTATTTATTCTGTAGTAATAGGTACCAAAATATTTCTCAAGTTTAAATTCTTTAGGAAATTCATTTTGATATTTTGAAATTTTTTCTGTTTGAATGATATTTAAATTATGAGTTTTTCCAGACCTATAATATCTATCAGCTGTTGATTCATTATCGATAGGAAGAAAATGTATTCCATTAAGTTTTAAATTGTCACTGTCCCAATATCTTTCATTTTTAGTTACTTTGATTACCTTATTAATTGACCACTCAGTAAGTGTAAATGGACCGTTTGAAATCATATTAGCAGGTCTGGTCCATTGACTGTCTCTGTTTGAAATTCCTCCAAACTTTTCTATAGTATTTGGATGAACTGGAAAAGTAGCGTAGTGCGCAAGTTGCTTCAGAAAAAAAGGAGTTTTTGTCCTGAGAGTAACTTTTAAAACTTTTTCATCAATCGCTTCAACGCCAACTTGGTCGAAATTTTTAATAAGTCCTTTATTAAATTCTTCAGCGTTGTTTACTGCATAAAGCATATCTGGATATTTTGAACCAAGGGCAGGTGTGAGAATTCTTCTCCATGAATAAACAAAATCTTCAGCCGTTAGTGGATCTCCATTTGACCAAACAGCATCATCCCTAATTCTAAATAGTAATTCCTTACCATTACTGGATATAGTCCAAGATTCAGCTGCACCTGGGATTACTCCCTCTCCTTGAGGATTCTGCATAGTTAAACCCTCAAAAAGTGCAATAATAATTTTATGCTCAGTCACTCCGGTCACGATATGTGGATCTAATCCTTGAGGCTCAGTACCGTTATCTAAAAGAAGTATTCCTTGTTTATTTGCTGATTCAACATCTAGAGATTCTTGACTAGAACAGCCTAGGATCACAAAAATTATTAGTGAGAGAGTTATTTTTTTCATATAAACATTATAAAAAAAAGGAACCTAAAAGGTTCCTTTTTTTTTGTATAAGCTATTAAAATTTAGCTTCGATACCTAACCTAATAGATCTTGGATACTGGTAAGATGTAGGCAATTGATAATACTGATAAGGATAAGAGCTAGGTCCGCCACTTTCACCAAATTCATAAGTATCGTCAACTCCATCTTGTCCAAGAATATTGAAAATATCTACTTTAAAAGCAGATTCCTTTATAATTCCTGAGCTTCCTAGATCAAATGCAAGCGAAAAGTCTAATTGGAAGATAGTATCACTTTCATAAATTGATCCTCTAGGTGTTATAACTCCGCCACAGAACCATGATGCATCTCCATAAGCTTGTGCAAATACATCGGTTGGGTGAGTACCCTGACAACCAAATTTTCTTGGAGCAGTTAAGGAAGTATTAAAACCTAAGACTAGATTATCAGTAGCTTGGTATCCGCCAAATACGCTAATTCTGTAGTCTCTGTGGTTAGGCAATAAACCATATGAACCGTCAGTTAATCCAGGTTGGTCGAAATCCTGGGTAATACCAGCATCATCTTGACCGTTATCTGACTTAACTGAGCCTTCATAGTTACCTTTTGTTGAACTGACAGTAACAACACCATCAATGAAGTACATGTCATCCCATTCTTTTGAGAATGTGAAATCCAAGGCTTGATAAACCCTTTCAACTTCAGGATAGTTTAATTGAGCTGCAGTCAGTTTTACTTCCTTGTAACCAGTTTCTCCTGGTAGCTCATTTGTTTCATAAACTAAATCTGTGCCCGGATTTGTAAGAACATAGTGATGGAACCCTGACCAGTTTTGAGCACAACCAGTTCCATCGTCATTGGTAGCAGCATACCCGTTTGCTTCACAATATTTAAGAATTGCTGCATCGATGGCAACATCCTCAATTGTTGAAGAAAGTTCTCTATAAGTTAAAGCTACACCTAGATTCCAATCGTCTTGGATCCAATCGTAAGTAGCGATAAATTCTGTTGCATACATAGGTTCAATGGTTTGATCCACTAATTCTTCTTTATCAGGAACTGCACCTGTTGAGTAAGTATCTTGATAGAACTTAGTAGACTCATCAAAGATTGGTCTAAATTCACCTTTGGAGTCATCTATTCCCTCGAGAATAAAGTACTCTTGAATATATGTTTCCGCTCCTGCCATTCTGATGTTTGTATTTGCAGCAAACGGGAGGTAATAAGTTCCTAGGAATAAACCTAATTTTTCAGAACCGTCACCATTAACGTCGTAAGTAGCACCTATTCTGTATGCTATTTGGTTATCAAGTGAAATGAAAGATGAACCACCTGCATCACCGTTATCAAAACTATCTGATCTGATTCCTGCGTTAAGTAACCATTGGTCAGTTAGTTTAAAACTACCTTGAGCAAAAAGAGCACTGTTATCAATTTTGTATGTTCCACCAGAAATGTACGTTCTCTTTCTAACAATCTCTTCATCCGTGTATCCGGCTGCTGTATAACCTACACCACCAGTACCACCAGTTGTTCTGGGATGATCAGCAATATAATCGTTTTCGATTAATAGGAAATAGACTCCTCCTGAGTTAGTGGTTTCGTCCACTGCAACAAGAGCTTCTTGTTCGTATCCGAATTTGATGACGTGCTCATCGAAGCTAACTTCAGCCGTAACTTTTCCAATTTCTCTTTCATCGGAGCCTGAGCCAATATTCCAATTAACCCAACAACCTTTAGGTTGAAATGAACCACCAGTAATTGAGGTTCTTCTTTCGTAAACTGTAGGACATGTGTCTGCAGAACTTTGTGCAGTCCTATTAGCTATATTCTTCCCGTAAAGAACGGAAACAGTCCAGTTGTCATCTATATTCGAAGTATAGTTAACGATTGTGTTTTCACCACCAGTAAAATTGTAACCAGTTCCAATGTAGCTACCTCGAGTGAAAGTGGTGTCATCGTAATTGTAAGTGTCTGTTTCAATTCTTGATGCATCAGAGAAATAAGTTATTTCTAAAATATTATTATCATCAAAATATGCGTCTATTTTTGTTCCGTAGAAAGTATCGTCATATGAATCTACATACTGTTGATCTGCTAAGTAGCCTGCATAAATATTTTTTGATTGTCTTGGTTGTGCTAAAACATAGTAAAACAGTCTATCAGGAACAATTGCCCCACTAAATGATACGTTGTAAGTGAAATCATCATATTGATCTTGTTGATTGATTGCAGCAAATGTATCTGGACTATCCCATCTTAAAGCGTCAGGCGAGTAAAAAGCTTTTACTTTGAACTCAAAATCATTTGAACCAGATTTAGTGGTTGCATAAATTACACCACCGGTAGCTTTACCGAACTCAGCTTGATAACCACCTGTTTTAACATCTACTGAGTCATAGAATTCAAAAGGAACAGTTGAGTATCCCAAAAAGTTTCTGAAGTTAGTTATGTTTAATCCATTAACATAATATTGGTTTTCTGCTGAAGATGAACCGTTAATTGAAGCTAATCCACCAAAAGCAGAATCTCCTTCTGTAGTACCTGGGGCAAGAAGTACTATGCTATTTAAGCTATTAAATTGTGGAGTTTTGGAATACAAATCTTCCACGTCTACGTTGATTCCTGTTTCTGTTACTTCAAATGCATAAGATTTAACAATTTCACCTCTAACAGTAAGATCCTCTGCATTTACAGAAGTCATAGTTATTGATATTGCATTTGCTCCAGCTAGCAGCGTTACTGTAGAAGATACAGAATCAAGAGCAGGTGCTGAAGATGAAACAGTGTATTCTCCTGGAGGAAGAGCTGCAAATCTAACTGAACCGCCAGTTGATACTGCTGATCTAGATAATCCAGTACCTACGTTTGTAACAGATACTGTGGCATTATTAATGTCTGCACCAGAAGATGTTTGAACGGAGGCCGTCAAATCTGCTGTAGTGTCTTGTGAATACGCAATTGACGCAAATCCTATGGCCAATGCGATAAAAAAGTACTTCAAATATTTCACTTTTTATACCCCAAATGTGATTAAAAAACGCAATTTTACACTTAAATTCAAGAATATGTCACTTATTTGACAAAAAATATCTCGTTGAGATATAAAAAAAGGCGGTATTTAACCGCCTTTTTTTATTTTTGACTCTTTTTAGAATCTAAGAGTTAATCTTAAATATCCAAAAGAACCCATCACGTCGTAGTTTTCAATGGAAGTGTTACCGTTGAAAGCTGTATCAACAAATGGTGGTTCAGTGTTAAACAAGTTGTTTACACCGAAAGTCAAAGTTAATGGATCAAAATCGAAGCTAGCTCTTATGTCATGATACATAACCGCATCAACATCCCACATAGTACCACCGTAGTTTTCTTCTTCAGCAGGACCAATGTATCGAATTGCATATTCAATAGAATAAATATCCTTGCTCCAAGTCATAAATCCATTTGCTCTGATGTTAGGAATCAAACCAAACTTAGTTTCTACTTGTGTACCAGCGTAGTCAGTAGCAACTCCAAGAATCGTTTCTTCGTATTTAGCAGTGTAAGCAATCAAACTTCCAAGAGACATATTCCATCCATTGATTGTATCTGGGTGATCGTAATTAACATAAAGATCAACACCGTTATAAGACTGTTCACCAACGTTAGCATTTAAGTTAGTGATAAGTTTTATGTAGTTTTTCAATTCTGGTGGAGTATCGTATCGTTCAATTTTTCCACAGTAGACAGGTAAACCAGTTTGAGCACATTGATCAAGCAGAACTTGTGGACCATATGTACTTATGGTTTCCTCAATATCAACTTGCCAGAAATCAAGAGTTAAATCTAAACCATCTGTAGGTTGAAATACGAAACCTAAAGTAGATGAAACAGCAGTTTCAGGCTGTAACGCTGGGTTACCACCGGCAAGCTCATTAGATTGATCTTGCTCATTGATATAACCTTTTCCAACTGAGGCACAACCAGGAAGAGTAGCTAATCTTGCTTCATATTCAGCAGCAGTTTCACCGGTTCCTTTTCCTTTTTGCGCACAAGGATCTGTAACTTCTGGGAAGGTGGTAAATTGACCACCGTAAAGAGCAGGTGTTGAAGGTGCTCTATAAGCCTCAGAATATGAACCTCTTAAAGTAAAGGTATCGGTCGCAAAAACTTCAAATCCAAATTCAGAAGTAGTATTGGTACCAAATGAAGAGTAATCAGAACTTCTCGTTGCAAATTGAAGCTCAGCTCTTTCATATATTGGAACAATAATCTCAGCATATACTTCTTCAAGTGAATAAGCACCGGAAGTGTTAAGACCACTTCTATCTGTAAGAAGTCCTTGAATAATCAAAGAATCTTGAAGAGTTTCACCGTATTCAGTTCTGCTTTCATAACCAACCGCCATGTAAACAGTTCCTCCGTCGTATTCAGCGATCGGTCCGTTGAAATTAACTGAAGTAACTTCTTGCTCATTCAAACCACCAACAGTTGCATTATCACTACTGTAGGCAATCATTTCATCGGTAACTGAGTTAACACCGAATATGTTTAATGGAACACAAGAAGAAGGAATAGTTGTATCTTTGTCAACTCCACATCTGAGCACTCCAGCATCATCTGTGTATGTTGGGCCAACCTGTTGTGCAACTTTAGCTAAGTTAAAGTAACCTTTTGCGACAGCAGCACTATCGTTTTTACCGTAGTGATAAGTTAGATCCCAGTTCCAACCAGAATCACCGAATTCTCCTTCTAGTCCAACTAACACTCTGTAGTTATGAACATCACGATCGTCAAATCTTCCTAGTCTTTCAACTATTCTTCTCCTCCAATCTTTAATCTCCATAGTCTCACCGTTAGCATCAAGTGTTCGAACTATGTCAAAAGCACCTTCGCCATCAGCGTTAACCACATATTCACCGCCAACTAAGTCATACCCACCTTCACCGTCGGTGTTTGCTTCATAAGACGTAGCAAATTTAGGACCGTAAGTTTGGTTGTAGTAGTTATCTGGAGAGTAAGGTGCAGCTTTGCTATAGAAAGCCAATGGTGCAAGAGGTTGCGGAGCAATTCTTGATTGACTCTTTATGTTTGAATACATAACTTCTGTAAATACTTTAGTATTTTGGAAGACTGAAAGGTCAGGAAGATTTAGTTTTCCGTGAACCGTACCGTTCCATCGTTTCTGAGGAGATGATAGCCAATTCAGAGGATTGTAGTTATACCAATCACTATCAAATGCTCTCCAGTCAGATTGAGTTGGGTATACAGGAGCAACGCTTTGATCTATGAACCCTGCTTGTGGGCCAACTTTATCTCCATCAATGCCTGCGTTTTTCCAAAATTCTGGGCCAAGAGTAGCAAATCCAAAACCTGGAACGTTAACTCTTGTCCATGGAGGTGCCGAACTTCCACCGAAATCACAACCATCAGGACAGTTTGATCCTGGAATAGTCGTTCCAGCTAAACTTTCGATACCAGCATAAACTTCAAAAAATGAGTTTCCTCTGGCACCCATGAGAAGTCCGTGTTTTTCTGCCATAGATACTGAGAAAACAATACTTCCTCTATCGCCTTGGACTCCACCAACAAATGACATCTCATCCATTCGGTCGTCACCTTCTTGAGAAGCTCCACCTTGAATGCTTAATTCAGCACCATCGAAATCGTCTCTTGTAATGATGTTAACAACACCGGCGATCGCATCCGATCCATAGATAGCTGAAGCACCGTCTTTAAGTACCTCGACTCTTTCTACCATGGCAGATGGGATAGCAGATAAATCTGGAGAGGATGAAGCACCAGTGCCCATAGGCTGGAGTCTTCTTCCGTTTAATAAGATAAGAGTTCTAGCAGTACCTATTCCTCTTAAAGAAAATTTAACAGTACCATCTCCACCATTACTGGTATTACTATTTGATACTGAACCTTGAACCAATGGAGTAGATCTTAAGATATCTCCAAGGTTTGATAGACCTGTTCTTTCTATATCAGCTCTATCTAAAACTGTAACTGGAACGTTAGAAGATATTTCAGGTCTTTCAATTCTTGAACCTGTAACAACTACTTCCTCTTGATCAGCGTCGCTTTGTGCAAATGTAAAACTTGCAAAAGTTAGTCCTGACAAAGAAACGGTCAGTAACAGTAAGTTACGTAAATAAATCATTTTTACCCCTTAAAAATGTAATAATGTCGGCAATTATAGGAAAAAAACTACAAAATAGCGAGAAACAATCATCATGACAATTCTTAAAGGAAAAAAAATACTTATTGTGGGAGTTGCTAATAAAAATTCAATCGCTGCAGGTATTGCTGAATCAATGAACGATTTTGGTGCAGAAATTGCACTATCATATCAATCTGAAAAACTTAAATCACGAGTTGAAGCTTTGGCTGAAAATTGGAATTGCAGTCTATTGACAGAATGTGACGTTAGTGATGATTCTGCAATCAATGAAACATTTAAAAATATAAAGAATAAGTGGGGACATTTAGATGGGGTTGTTCATGCCGTTGGTTTTGCTCCAGGTAATGAATTAGATGGTAACTTTGTCGATGCGTCTACCAGAGAAGGATTTGCAATTGCTCATGATATCAGCGTATTTAGCTTTATTGCTTTAGCAAAAGCCAGCAGAGAATTGATGACAGACAGATCATCTTCTTTATTAACTTTATCTTATCTTGGTGCCTTGAGAACCCTTCCAAATTATAATGTTATGGGTTTGGCAAAAGCTTCTCTCGAATCATCAGTGAGATATCTAGCAAACAGTCTTGGAAAGGAAAATACAAGAGTAAATGCTATCTCAGCAGGACCGGTGAGAACCTTGGCAGCCTCTGGAGTTAAAAATTTTAGAAAAATGCTCTCCTACAATGCCGAAAGAACTCCTTTGAAAAGGAATATAACAGCCAGAGAAGTTGGTGATACAGCTTCATTTTTATGTTCCGATCTCGCAAGCGGGATAACAGGGGAAATAACTTACGTGGACGCTGGTTTTAATATTACAGCTATGGGAGATCTAGAGGAGATTTCCTAGTTTTATTGTGGCATTAGATCTCAATTGCTCCATTAATAAAGAGTCCTCAATGTCTATAACAGTACTTTTAGCAAATTCATTTTGCTGATCATCTTCCGAAGAATCATCTAATTCAATCTCATCTATTGAATCTAATGTATATACGTAGGTATCTCCTTCTAAGGCATCAAATCTTCTTATTTGATTTATTTGATCTTTTCTCAGAGAAAAGATCTCTGAGACCATAGAATTTGGCAACAAGCTGGTATCTCGTTTCAAATCTTCGTAGCTTGTTAATTCAGGTGAGTTAGATTTGGCAAAAAGGAGTATTGATTCGTCAACTAAATTACTAAGGTTACTTTGAACCTTTTGAAATTTTAATATTTCTGAAATATCTTTTTCTGCCTCTTCGAAAGTTTTTTGTCTTTCTGGGAAGAATTCTTCTACTTCCAAAAAAACTAAGCGATCATTATCTATTGGAAATTCAAGAATCTCGCCTGGCGATAAAGAATCATAAGCATCCAGAAAAACCTCTGATGTTTTCAAATATTCTGGAGCATCGTTTAAGGAAACATTTGAAAAAGATTTAATGGGAAGATCCACTGACTGAGATATTTCTTTTAGATTTTTATTTCCGTCAATTGAACTTAAGATATTTTCTTCGATAGAAACAAAAAGCGATTGAGTTTTTTGATCAATCAAAGAATTTCTTGCATCTCTGGCTGTATAAGTTTCTACATTACTTTCAGTAAGTTTAATTAAATGTAGTGAAGAACTGAGCTCAACAACTGATGATATTTCATTAAGAGACAAATCTTTTATCACTTCTTCAAACTCAATCGGAAAGATAGTGCCATCAGTATATCCTAAGTCACCTTCAAGGCTTTTAGATCCCAAATCATCAGAAAAGTTGGTTACAGCATCTTCAAAACTAATTAATCCGGAATCAATTTGATTTTTAATTTCATTAACTTCCTGAAGAGCCTCAATTTTAGACAGGCTATCGAAGTCAACTTGAATGTGACTGATTCTTTTTTGGCCTGAGTTTGAACTTTGCTCTTCTAGATTAATTAACTCAGCCGATACCTCAGAATCAGTAATTTGGACTTTTGATTCTAGAAAATTTGTATTTAAGTCAATTATTGAGAAAGAAGCTTTAGATTCAACCATAAATTGAGACCCTTCTTCGTTGTAGTAATTCATTATCTCTTCTTGCGATAGGCTTTCCTTTTTTGCTTCCTCAGCTAATGATATTTTCTGAAAAGTAATATCTCTATGATGATTAATTGATGAAATAAATTTACTGAGGTGATCATCAGGAACAAAAGCAGAAGCATTTAGAGCCTCATTCAACTGTATGCTTTTATATTGTGTGCTTAAGATATTCTGAAACTCTTCAGCTCCAAGACCAGATCTTAATAAGAATCCTCTAAAAACATCTAAATTAAATACTCCATCTCTGGAAAAAGTAGGATCAGCCTGAATAATTTCTTTTACGAAAGTCTCAGTAACATGAAAGCCGCTATCATCTGATTGTTGTGCTAGGAGAATTCTTTGAATTAAAGAATCTTGCGCAATCTGGGTGACTTGATCTTGTTCTAGATTAATTTCTTGATTAGAAAAAATTGAGTTTAGTCTGTTAGCCTCTAAAGAAAACTCTTGAATTGAAATATCTTGCCCGTTGATTTCTAAAACCTTTTGATTGCTGAAAGCATTATCTGTACCCAAAAAATTTCCAAAGGTAGCTACCAATCCAACGATAAGTATTCCAACAATTAGAGTGGATCCTGAGCTAGATAAACCTTTTCTTATATTCTCTAAAGCTGACATTTGTGGACTCTACCATAAAAAAAGCGCGCCAATAAGACGCGCTTTTTTAATATGTTCTTACAGGCTATCTTTTAATGCTTTTCCAGCTTTGAAACCAACACCTTTTGAAGCAGCAATCTGAATTGTTGCGCCAGTGGCTGGATTTCTTCCCATTCTTGCCGCTCTTTCTCTTACGTTAAAAGTCCCGAACCCTACTAAAGCAACGGAGTCACCTTGAGATAGTGCACCTGCTATTCCATTAAGAACTGCATCAAGCGCTCTACCTGCTTCAGCTTTAGACATGTCAGTAGCGTCTGCTACAGAATCAATTAAATCAGCTTTATTCACTACACTCTCCTAAATAAATTAAAACTTGAGATCATTTATACCCTTAGAAAAGGATTTATTCAACAAGTATATCGGGCTGTATTACCTAATTAAGTGTGTTTTGAGAAGTTTTTTTTGATCTAGTTTTTTTTGATCTAGATTCAGAAGACTTGGCATTTCTCTCAGACCATGGTTGAGGTTCCTCAGTAAAAACAATTTTAAATACTTCATCCACCCATTTAACAGGCTTAATTGTTAATTTGTCAGTAATCTTATCGGGAATCTCTTTCAGATCTCTGACATTGCCTTCAGGAATAATGACTGTCTTAATTCCGCCTCTTTTTGCTGCTAACAATTTTTCTTTAAGGCCTCCTATTTTTAATACCTCTCCCCTAAGAGTTATTTCACCAGTCATAGCTACATCTGCTCTAACGGGAAGTTGAGCTAATACTGAAGTTACAGCAGTACACATCGCAATTCCTGCACTTGGTCCGTCTTTGGGTGTTGCGCCCTCAGGAACATGGATATGCATATCTTGGTTTTCATAGAATTCTGGATCAATGCCTAAAGATTCTGATCTGTTTCTGACTACCGAAATGGCGGCTTGGATTGATTCCTGCATCACATCACCTAATTGACCAGTTTTAATTATCTTACCTTTACCTTTGAAATTAGATGCCTCTATAGTCAATAGTTCGCCTCCAACCTGAGTCCAGGCTAATCCTGTCACTTGACCAATTTTGTCCTTCTCTTGCGCTTCACCAAAATCAAATTTTCGCACTCCACAGTAATCTTCCAAATTAGATGATGAAACAGTAATTTTTTTTGGTTTAGCTGACTCACCAATTTTTTTGATTGCTTTTCGACATATTTTTGCAATCTCTCTTTCCAATGCTCTCACTCCTGCCTCTCTTGTAAAGTACCTTATGACATCAAGAATGGTTTTTTTAGAAACTGATATCTCCTCTTTATTTAAGCCGTTCATCTTTAACTGCTTTGGAAGCAAATATTTGTCAGCAATGCTTGCCTTTTCGTCTTCTGTGTAACCAGGCAATCTAATTATTTCCATCCTATCCAAAAGCGCAGGTGGAATATCCATTGAGTTAGCCGTACAAACAAACATCACATCTGATAGATCGTAATCGACCTCAAGGTAATGATCGTTAAAGGTATGGTTTTGTTCTGGGTCAAGAACTTCCAGTAATGCTGCGGCAGGATCGCCGCGGAAATCCATTCCCATCTTATCTATCTCATCTAAAAGAAAAAGCGGGTTTTTAACTCCTACTTTGGACATTTTCTGAAGAATTTTTCCAGGCATTGAACCAATGTAGGTTCTTCTATGTCCTCTGATCTCTGATTCATCTCTGACTCCGCCTAGAGACATCCTGACAAACTTTCTGCCAGTAGATTTTGCAATAGATTCTCCTAGAGAGGTCTTTCCAACTCCTGGAGGACCAACAAGACATAAAACAGGACCTTTGATTTTTGATACTCTCTGCTGAACAGCCAAGTACTCAAGAATTCGCTCCTTAACTTCTTCAAGTCCATAATGATCGGAATCTAAGACTTCTGATGCCTTAGTTATCTCTGTTTGAATTTTTGATTTCTTTTTCCAAGGGATGCTTGTCATCCAATCTATATACCCTCTAACCACAGAAGCTTCTGCTGACATGGGTGGCATCATTTTGAACTTATTGAGTTCACTATTCACTTTATCTTTGGCATCTTTTGGCATGCCAGATTTTTCTATATTTTTAGTAATAGTTTCTATTTCATCTTGATCTTCATCTTCGCCCATTTCCTTTTTTAAAGCCTTCATCTGCTCAGAAAGGTAATAGTCCTTTTGGCTTTTTTCCATTTGCTTTTTAACCCTGTCTCGAATTTTTTTCTCCATTTGAGTAAGGTCTAACTGATTTTCGAGAAAAGATACTAAATATTTTGCTCTCTCTTCGAGATTTATTTCTTCTAATAATTTTTGTCGATCAGAAATTTGCAATGATAAATATCCAACCAAGTTATCAATCAATTTTTCTAATCTTTCAATTGCCCTAATTTGAGTGATCACTTCGGGCCTGATCTTTGAGGATGTTTTAGATAACTCTTTGAATTGTGTTTGCAGGGTGTTTAGGTAACTACTTTTGAGATCATCATCAAGCTCATAATCTTCAAGTACTTCCACTTCAGATTCCATGTATCCATTGTTTTCTGCAACCGATAAGATTTTAGCTCTCTTGATGCCTTCCACTAAAACTTTGTAAGTTCCATCTGGCAATTTTATTAATTGTAAAATAGTTGAAACAGAACCAACCTCATACAAATCTTTTACTTTAGGGTTCTCTTGCGAGGAATTTTTTTGGGCAACCAACATCACTGACTTGTCTGACTCCATAGCCGTCTGCAGAGACTTGATTGATTTATCCCTGCCAACGAATAAAGAAGTGACTACTCCTGGAAAAATAACGACATCTCTTAAGGGTACTAAAGGTAATTGCATTTTTGCCTCGCTTTATATTTATATGAGGAGTGTTTTGTAAAAAACAATAGCTTATTAGTTAGAGCTTTCTTTCGGTGCTTCTGATTGAGAGTAAACCACAAGGGGCTCAGATTCTCCGGTCACGGAAGATGAATCGAGAACGACTTTTTCAATGTTTTGATCTGAAGGTATGTCATACATCAGATCTAATAAAATGTTCTCCATGATAGATCTAAGACCACGAGCTCCGGATTTTCTCTCGATAGCTTTTTTCGCAATTTCTAATAAAGCATCTTCTCTTATCTCAAGGTCAACATTTTCCATCGAGAAAAGTTTTTTAAATTGCTTCATTAGAGAGTTCTTTGGTTCGGTCAAGATCATGATTAATGATTCTTCATCCAGTTCTTCTAATGTGGCAGTGACAGGAAGTCTACCAACGAATTCCGGAATGAGACCATACTTGACTAAATCTTCAGGTTGAACTTTTTTTACTAAATCCGCTGAAAATGAAGCATTGGAATTTTTTGAAATTGTAGCTTCAAAACCCATGCCTCTCTCTTCACTCCTTGATCTAATAATCTCATCAAGGCCTGCGAAAGCTCCTCCACATATGAAAAGGATATTTGAAGTATCTACTTGAACAAATTCTTGCTGAGGATGCTTTCTTCCTCCTTGCGGCGGAACAGAAGCTACCGTACCTTCAATTAATTTAAGAAGTGCTTGTTGCACTCCCTCACCAGAGACATCACGAGTGATGGAAGGGTTGTCTGATTTTCTCGAAATTTTATCAATCTCATCAATGTAAACGATACCCTTTTGAGCTCTTTCAACATCGTAGTCACATTTTTGAAGAAGTTTTTGAATGATATTCTCAACGTCTTCTCCAACATATCCAGCTTCAGTTAGTGTTGTAGCATCAGCGATAGTGAAAGGAACATCAAGCAACCTAGCAAGAGTTTGGGCTAGCAAGGTTTTCCCACTCCCTGTAGGTCCTAGAAGAAGAATATTACTTTTACCAAGCTCAACTTCTGAATCAACATCCATGTTTTGTAATTTCTTATAATGATTGTAAACGGCAACGGATAAAGTTTTTTTGGCGTCTTCTTGACCAATTACGTAGTCGTTTAAAAATGAATTAATCTCTTCAGGAATTGGTAATTTTTTTGTTTCAGAGTTTTCTGCTTCTTTACTTTCTAAATCTTCTTTAATGATGTCATTACATAGAGAGACACATTCATCGCAAATATATACGGATGGACCAGCAATTAATTTTTTTACTTCATTCTGATTTTTTCCGCAAAACGAGCAGAAAAGAAGTTTTTCATCAGTAGTTGAGATATCTGTCATTTTACCTGCTCTCTTTCTGAAATTACTTTATCAATTAAACCATAATCTTTAGCTTCTTCGCCATTCATAAAATTATCTCTTTCCGTATCTTTTTCTAACTGATCAACTTCTTTCCCAGTATGGAAGGCCAGGATTTCATTCAACTTTTTCTTCATCGATAATATTTCTTTTGCATGAATTTCGAAATCTGAAGCTTGACCTTGGAATCCTCCCAAAGGCTGATGGATCATGATTCTTGAATTAGGAAGAGCAAATCTTTTGCCACTTGTTCCGCCCGCAAGAAGAATTGCCCCCATGCTGGCAGCCTGTCCAATGCAAAGAGTACTTATATCTGGTTTTATATAAGTCATTGTGTCGTATATAGACATCCCTGATGTTATGGAGCCGCCGGGAGAATTTATGTAGACATTAATGTCTTTATCAGGATTCTCTGCTTCCAAGAACAATAATTGCGCCACAATCAAGTTAGCCATATAGTCTTCAATAGGTCCTGTAATAAAAATTACTCTTTCCTTTAAAAGTCTAGAATAAATATCAAAAGCCCTTTCGCCTCTTGGGGTTTGTTCAACCACCATAGGCACTAATTGATTATAAATTTTATCGGTCATACATTTATTCCTAGAACTTTATCAAAATCCATATTCTCTTCAGTTGACTTTCCTTCCTTTTCTAAAAGTTCTGTTACTTGTTCTTCGAGCGCCAATGATTCGATGTTTTTTAATTGTTCTTCATTACTATAATACCAATTTACAACTTTTTCGGGTTCTTTGTAGTTCTTAGATCTTTCTTCTATAAGCTTCTTTACTCTTTCAGCATCTGCTTTTAATTCATGCTCTTCAATAAGCTTATTAAGAATAATGCCAAGCTTCACTCTTTTTTGTGCATTTTCTCTGAAGTTTTCAATGGGAAATTCTTCATCTTTTAATTTTTCATATTCTTTTCCCATTTGGGCAGCACTCCCTTTCCTGAGATTAATCATTTCATTCATTATCATAGACTCAGGAATTTCAAATTCGTTCATTTCAGCGAGTGCATCGAAAATTCTTTCTTTCTTCAACCCGGTAAGCGCCGACTCTAAATCGCCAGACAATCTTTCTTTTAAGGTTTGTTTAAATTCGGCTTCATCTTTTGATGGTATCCCGGCCATGGTGAAAAACTCTTCATTCATTTCTGGTAATTTTGGTTTAAGAACATCTAGAACTTCAGTTTTAAAAACTGCTGGTTTTCCTTTTAAATGATCCACATGATAATCTTCAGGAAAAGCAACATTTAAATCTTTCTTATCGCCTTTAGATAAATTCTTTAGGCCCTCTTCAAACCCAGGAATCATTGTATTGGAACCGATTTCAATTGTTACCTCATCCGCTTTGCCGCCTTCAAAAGGCTCATCATCAATAAACCCTTCAAAATTAACTTTTACCACGTCGTTATCTTCTGATTTTCCCTCTTTAGATTCCAACTGAGAAAATCTTTTACGAATATTTTCAATTGTTTTATTGATATCAACTTCTGCAACTTCTGAAACCGGTTTTTTAAAAGCAAGTTGAGAAATCTTTTTTATTTTGATCTCAGGATAAACTTCAAAAGTTGCCTCGAATTTAACATCCTTATCTAGCTCCATAGATTTAGGATCAAATTTAGGCTGCCCAACGACTGGAATATTTTCCTCACTAATTTTTTTGAAAAAACTCTCAGACATCGCATCAAAGATAACGTTAGCCTTGATCTGACTTCCATACATTTGTTCAATTATTTCCTTAGGCGCCTTTCCTTTTCTGTATCCTTTGACAGTGGATGAAAATTGTTGGCTTGCAATCCTTTTGTCGTATTCTTTTTGCAGTTCTTCTTTAGGAAGCGTGAATTTTAATTTTTTTTCTATCTCGTTTTTTTTACCTAACCCAAACATTGCTATTCCTAAATCTTAAAGAGCGCGAAACTTTATCATAAAAACCTAAGTTTCTTCTCAATATAATGGGGTGGATGATGGGGCTCGAACCCACGACAACCGGTACCACAAACCAGCGCTCTACCAACTGAGCTACATCCACCACTCTGGCCTCCCGGGCAGGATTCGAACCTGCGACCCTCTGCTTAGAAGGCAGATGCTCTATCCAGCTGAGCTACCGGGAGATGGTGACTATTCTATCGAAAAGGAATTAATTAGTCTTCTTGCTTAGGTATCGCAAAATTAACGGCAGTGTGCATTAGTGTTGCAACTAACTTGTCATTTTCATCAAAAATTCTGGCTTCCATGGTGGCTATTTGCCTTCCGATTTTTATGAATTTAACTGTGATTTTTGCTTCTCCTAATGGCAACGATCTATGAAACAAAACGTGTAAATCAGTGG
>CACELJ010000014.1:0-33303 GCA_902560275.1 uncultured SAR86 cluster bacterium
GATGGTCAAAATCATTTTTATATTATTTTTAAGTTCATCAAGTTTTCTTTTTGCTTCAGATTTTTCTTCAGAGAGAGGAATGACAAACCTACTCGGTTCAGAAACTTGGGCGAGATGTGCAACGGAGATGTCTCAGAATAATGTAAAGGTTTATGAGCTTTCATACGAAAGAACCTCAACAATGCCTTTGTCTCCATTTGCAGGTGAGTACAAACCAAAATTTTTACCTGAACTGGGTTTCGAAAACTCTAATCACATTTATACGATGGACGTACTCAATGAAAACGTGAATGACGGAAATCAAGGAACCCAAATTGACGCTCTTGGACACTTTGGACATTCAGATAAATTTTGGGATGGAAAAGGCGAGGTGGATCTTTCTGGTGTTCGATACTTCAAAGGTTTAACTGCTAAAGAAGTTAAACCATTTCCAGAATCTCCATTGCAAAAATTAGGAATTGAAACAGTTCCTCCTATCATCACGACGGCTGTTTTGCTAGACGTTAGAAAACATTCCTTTGGTGGAAGATCTATGAAGGCTGGTGAATACGTAACCGTAAAACATATCGAGGAAACTTTAAAAAAATCATCGCTGAAAAAAAGAGGAATTTTGCCTGGTGATGTTGTCCTTATTTACACTGGATGGAGTGATCAATATGAGGATCCAGACGAAAATAAAATTTATTACTCTAAGGCACCGGGAATATCTTTTAATGCCGCAAAGTTTTTAGCTGCTAAAAAAGTTGTAGGAGTAGGTGTAGATAATTGGGGGGTAGATGCCTTTGGTGATCCAAGCGAAATGGGTAAAGAGGTGTCTCAAAATCCTGATGGCGTTGTTTTACCGGCACACTATTATTTCTTAACTCAGGTTGGCATTCACACTATAGAAAACTTAAAGCTTGATTTACTTGCTCAGGATTCTGTTGATCTTTCATGCGTGATGATTCTCCCACTAAAAACGAAGGGTAGCGCGGCCTCACCAATCAGACCGGTCGCTATAGGATCTTCAAGATCCTAACTTCAATTTCTTTGCTTGAGTAAAAAGTCTTCCAGGCAGTTATTTTCAGGTTCTTGATTGTCCTTTATAAGACTTCCTTCATCATCTAATAACACTCCATGAAAAACTCTCTGCCCATTAGAGAATAAATCTTCGTACATAGAAATATCCTCATTAAATTCAATACCTTGTAAGAAATATCTATATTTTAGATAAGCAAAAAGATTACTTAGAAAACTACTCCTTAAAAGCCTATCCATGAAACGCGTTAAACAAAGAGACAAAAAATATCCCTACTCCAAGAGTGCCCACCATGAGCACAATAAGGTCCACGAAAAAAACAGAAATAAGCTTCAACCAAGACTCATTCTGATTTTTAGTTTTATGCAAAGCAGTAACTTTAAAAAAAGAAAAAGCAACAATGAAAACCGCGCTTCCAATAATGAACATACTTAAATTCATTCAGTGAGTTTAAAACAAAAATTTAAACTAAATTTTGTAATGAGTGAAAAGTATTAAACTATAATAAAAAAATGCTTAATTTTCAGAACCAAGATTGCAACACTTCTTTGCAAGAAGGAATAGAAGAATATAGAAGTTATTTAAGAAAAAATAATAGATATGTTCTTGGAGAACAAGTTAGCGATTCAGAAAAGTGGGGTATTCTCTGCCATGATGCAACTCATGTAATTTTTGGATTAGATACAACCTTAGAAGAGGAAGCAATGTTGGATTGCTGGGTATTTTTTGGTGGAAACTATTTTCAAACATTAAAAGATTATTTTTCTGGAAAAATAAATTTCAAAGAAACTACTGAAAAAGTAGAAATTCTTTTAAAAGAAGTTGGTTATACAAAGTACTTTTTTCTCTACTTAAAAGTCATGATTAGAAAGTGGCCAATGATTTTATTTAGATGCTTTAAAATGAAGAAGCGTTGGAATTATTATTTTTCAGAGGAGTTACTTGATAAAAGTATAAAAGAATTAAGAGAAGAATTTCACATCAAGATCCTTACACATTCGGAAAGGAAAATAAAAAAAGTTTCTTGGAACAGAGAGATAAAAGATTTTTGAATATAAAAGAGATTCAAAAATTCAAAGACCAATTATTGGATGAAATCCAAGATACTTTTTCTGATAAGAAAAATCCTACTCTTTTGGAATATCAACAACAAACGGAAAATCTTATTACATTGAAAGAGCTTCTTGAGAGAGAAAAGGAATCAATGCCGCAAGAGAATTTTGATTTAATTTCTGGGCAAGATTTTGTCATCCTTCAAATCGAAAGATGGATAGATGAGAACAATGAAATTATAGACGGTTGGTTCGAAGAATCTGAAAAGCCACTAAAAAAACATTAGCTTTGGATATCTTCATTATTTTGGTTTTTTAATTTTTCTAAACTTATCTTATCTTTTAGGCTCATCACGTATGCAGCGCCAGCCAGAATAAGAACTGCTGCAGCTTCACCAACAATTAATGTAGCTTCCATTTCTTTATTCTGCATAACAATTAATCTGCAAATAGCCGTTATAGCGATAATTATTGGCAAAGTTACTGGAATTCTATTCGTGCTGTAAAAAGACCCCACCATGCCTAAAATTTCAGCATAGATGAATAATAAGAATAAATCCGACAGTTCAATACGTCTATTAATGAACATTTCCCATAAATAAAGGGCTGCTGCGATGCATGTAGCAATTCCAATAAGTGCTAAAAGGATTTTCTCACTTATGAGTGTTGTCCAGTGAATTTTGTCATTTGTAGCCTGACTAAACAGTTTTTTCAGCATATTTCCCCCAAAATGGCACTTTTACACTATTTAAGTCATAAATTTAGCAAAAAGTAGCAAAAAAGGGAGTTTTTTATGAATTTAAGGGTTGAGAACTTTTTTTAAAGATATTTTTAAGACTTGGACGTTAGATGATAATTTTCAATCATCCATGATTGAAGGTCAGTTGTAAGTTGTCTTATATTTTTACCGGATGTTTCAACTGGATCACCTAAGTAAAAAATAACTTTTCCTGGTTGTATTAAGTAACTGGGCGGCCAACACTCTGCTGAGTTGTGAACTATCGGGATGATGCTGGTTTCTGTTTTGGCTGCAACTTCAATACCAGTTCTAGAAAATCTTCCTATTTCTCCTACTGGCATCCTCGTGCCTTCTGGAAAATATAAAACAGATAATCCAGCTTCAATTTTTTTTATTCCTTCTCTTATAATTTTTTTGGTAGAGCTCAGCTTCATATCTCTTTCTATGTAAATAGGTTCAAGCAATCTAAAACCTAAACCAAAAACTGGAACGCTCAAATTTTCTTTTTTTGTAATCGCTGACATTGGTTGAAACTCATGATGTAAGACCAACGTTTCCAATGTGCTTTGGTGATTAGAGACAAAAAGAAATTTGCCATTAGGATAATCTTTGAATCCCTTAAATTCAATTTCAACATTACAAATATATTTCAATGTAAATCTTACTAACCATACCCAGCTTAAAATAACTTTTTGTCGCTTTATTAACGGAGTGAAATATAGGAAAGGTATGCCAATGAAAATTAACCCCAATCCAATAATAAGGAAAAAATAAAAAATACCCGATCTAAGATAAACCATCAAAAGTTATTCTCTATTGCTTCGAATAAATTCTCATAAATTTTTACACCTATCAAACTTTCAGCTGTTCTAATGGTATGCATTCCATAACCGGTAAGAACCAAGACAGGACGACATCCATGCTTTTTTGCAGCAAGTAAATCAGATTCTTTGTCACCAATAAAAAAACAATCCTTGAGTGAAATTCCAAGCTTAGCTTCAGCTTTTTTTAACAAACCTGTTTTGGGTTTTCTACATTCACAATTGTCTTCATTTGCATGCGGACAAAATAGAATTAGCTCAATCTCAGCCCCAATTTTTTTTAGTTCATTTTTCATATGATCATGAACATTATTTATCATTTCTTCAGTTGCCGTTTTTTGTGAAACGCAGGCTTGATTTGTAAGAACAACAATTTTTACATTTTTGTCTGATAATTTTTTTATTGCTTGAACGCTTTTATGTTCAAATTCAAATTCCTTTGGATCTCTTACATAGTCAAATAGATCAACATTGATGACACCATCACGATCTAAAACAATATATTTACTTGAGTAATTCAAGAATATTTTTACTTAAAAAAATTAGAGAAATAAGTTGTAAGCTCTTGTATTTGGACAGTTTTTTGTTCCATAGTATCTCTATCTCTTATAGTAACTGTGTTATTATCAAGAGAATCAAAATCAATTGTTATGCACATTGGAGTACCTACTTCATCATGCTTCCTATAACTCTTTCCGATATTTCCTGTATTTTCCAGGAGAACTCTGCCCTTACCTAAAGATTGAAGTTCGTCTTTTACATTTTTAGCTAAGGACACGAGATCTTCATTATTCTTTTTCAAAGGAATTACGGCGGCCTTTATTGGACTGAGATGAGGTTTAAGAGCTAGAACTATTCTTTCTTTTCCGTCTTCTAATTTCTCAACCTTGTAAGCTTCATTCAAAATAGCCAACACTCCTCTTTCGACACCGGCAGATGGCTCTATAACAAATGGAACAATCCATTCATTTGAATCTTTATCCTGTATCGCCAATCTGGAGTTTGAGTCCGAATTTTTTCTTATCTTGCTTTGTATATTTAGTTGATCTTGATTTTTGGAATGTGAGCCTAAATCAAAATCAGTTCTATTTGCTATGCCCTCCAATTCTTCCTCGCCGTGAGGGAATTCATACATTAAATCAACAGTACGTTTTGAGTAATGAGATAGTTCATTTTTAGGCACTTCTAAAAATCTAATTTTCTTCTTAGAGACTCCCTGACTCTCCCACCACTTTGATCTTTCCTCAATCCATTTGTCGTGCCAGAGATTATCCTCTCCTCGTTCTACAAAAAATTCCAATTCCATTTGTTCAAATTCACGAACCCTAAAAATAAAATTTCTTGGAGTTATTTCATTCCGAAAAGCTTTTCCAATTTGTGCAATACCAAAAGGTAAAGCTCTTGATGTTGAATCAACTATATTCTTAAAGTTTGTAAAAATCTGTTGCGCAGTTTCTGGTCTGAGATACGCAATGGATCCTTCATCTTCAAGAGGGCCAACGTTTGTTTTGAACATCAAGTTAAAAGGTCTTGGGTCAGTCAAATCTTTACTGCCACAATTTGGGCAAGCATCTTCAATTTGATCTGCTCTCCATCTCGACTTACAACTTTTACAGTCAACCAAAGGATCTGTAAAAGTATCTTCATGGCCAGAATAATTTAATACAAGTTGATTTGTTAAAATGGACGCATCCAATCCTTCAACATCATCTCTTTCATAAACCATGGATTTCCACCATGCACTTTTTAAATTATTTTTTAATTCAACTCCAAGCGGGCCAAAATCATACATACCTTGTAAGCCACCATAGATTTCACTAGATTGAAAAATGAATCCTCTTCTTTTGCATAAAGAGACTAATTCATCCATTGATTTAGCTGACATTTATACGATAATCCGGGTTAGATTCAATAAAATAGACTGATTTCTTTCTAATTCTACTTGAATGTTGAATATAATGGACTGAAATGTTCATAAAAATACTGTTTTTTTTGGCTAAAATTGCCCCTTTTAGAGTTTTTCAAGCTTTTGGGTCATTTTTAGGTTTTCTGATGGTTTTTTCAAACCCTAAAAGCCTTAAAACAAGCTCAACAAATCTTAAACATGTCTTTAAAAGCAAAACTAAAGAGGAGATTGGTGATTTATCAAGAAGCAGTGTAAGACAAACAACTTTATCTTTAATGGAAGCTATTTATGTTTGGTCAAATTCAAGGGATTTCTCTAGAAAAATTTATCCTTTAATTTCTAAAGTTAATAATGAAAATAAATTTGATTCATTATTAGGTGAAGACAAAGGCTTGATAATCATTTCAAGTCATATTGGTAATATGGAATTATTAATTTCATGGATGGCACATAAAGCAGAAAATCTTATTATTCCGTTTACAAAAGTAAAAAATAAAACTGTCAATAATCTTGTAAAAAGTGGAAGACAAAATTATGGAGCAAAGATGGTTAGTATAGGCTTTAAAAGCACTAAAATTTTGCTCGAACACATCAATAATAAAGGAACGATAGCAATGGCAGTTGATCAGGTCCCGAAAAACAAAAATCGACACACAGCTAATTTTTTTGGCAATGCTTGCTACACCAATTCTTTAATCTCAAATATCGCCAAAAGGACTGACTGTAATGTTATTTATTGCAGTTGTACGCTTGGCAAAGAAGGATATCAAATCAATATAAGAGAGGTAGGGGAGAACTTTTTTTCTGATGATCTAACTAAGTCCCTAGAGTCAATGAATAAAGTTTTGGAAGAAGATATCCTTGCTTCTCCTGAACAATATGCATGGGAGTATAAAAGGTTTAAGGGTTATATTGATTACGTTTAAAAGATAGTAAGTACTTACTTAACTTTTCCAAAAGAAGGGAGTTAGTAAGACAAGAAGCGTATAAATTTCTAATCTTCCTAATATCATAGAAAAGGATAAAGTTATTTTAGAGATATCATTTAAAGAGCTATAGTTTTGAGAAACATCTCCCAGTCCAGGACCTAAATTATTAATTGATGCACCAACTGCAGAAAATGCAGTGATGAAATCTGAGCCGTACAAGAGCATAAAAGTTGTAAGAAAAACATACGCCAACATGTACACAGAAAAGAAACCCCAAACCGATTCCGCTATTTCTGGCTGAAGAATTTTCCCGCCAATTTTTACTGGAACAACCGATTGTGGATGAGTCAATTTTTTGAGTTCTCTTCCACCTTGTTTGTAGAGAACTAAAACTCTAATCATCTTTATTCCACCTCCCGTGGAGCCAGCACAAGCTCCGATTGCTCCTAGCATCAAAAGCATGAAAGGAATAAAAGAAGGCCATAGATAGTAATCTGAATTTACGTAACCTGTTGTGGTTGCAAAAGAAACTGTTTGAAAAGCGGTAGTAACAATTAAGTCAAAATTATTAGTTGATCCGTAAAAAATCATCGCAACAGTTATTAAAAGAAAAGCAGAAAGAATAACTGTGCCATAAAACTTAAATTCTGAATCTTGAAAGTAATACTTAGGGTTTAACTTTGTATAGGCAAGGAAATGAAGGGAAAAATTGGCACCAGAAAGAAACATAAATATTATAGAGACTAAGTAGATTGCATTGCTATCAAAGTAGGCAAAACTCTCGTCGTAATTTGAAAATCCACCAATGGCTACTGTTGTAAATGAGTGAGTCACAGCATCAAAGAGGTTCATACCTGAAAAAAAGTAACAAAAACAACAGCTTAGAGTCAAAATTAGGTATATAAACCACAAAGATTTAGCTGTTTCCGCAATTTTGGGCCTCAATTTATTGTCTCCCATCACCCCAGAGCCCTCGTTTTTATATAATTGCATACCTCCAACTCCCAGAAGTGGAAAGATTGCAACTGCTAATACAATTATTCCCATTCCCCCAAGCCACTGTAATAGGGCTCTATAGAATAGTAAGGACTTACTATACGATTCCAGGCTAACCAATATTGTAGATCCAGTGGTTGTAAGGGCTGATGTTGTTTCAAAATAGGCATCTACGATAGAGAAATCGTGTGTTGAGCTCAAAAGGAAAGGTAGAGATGCAAAAACGGTAAATAAGACCCAAAAGGCAACAGTTAGGATGAATCCTTCTTTTATTCGAATTGTTTCTTGTTTTTCTTTATAAGTAGCTACCCAAAACGCTATTCCTGTAATAAGAGTTATAAAAAAGGCTCCAGAATAGTCAGTGAAATTATTTTCTTCGTAAATTAAGGATATCGCTATTGGAAGCAGCTGAAAAAACGAAAAATACACTAAACCTATGCCTAAAAGGTTTAAAATGGGTCTAACTTTCATTAAATTCTATTTATGAACAAATTATGTCTGTTACTTCTTCAAGATTCTTTTTATCAGCTATAAAAGTAATTAGATGATCGTTTTCATTGATTTTAGTATCATGATGAGCGATTTTAATTGCATTTTCAGAGAAAATAGCCCCAATTACACATCCTTTAGGTAGTTCTATCTGATCAATTTGTTTTCCTACAACTCCTGGGTAGCCATTTCTTGATGTTGCAATTAGCTCAACTGCTTCGCCTTTTCTTTTAAAAGAATATGTTTTCAATTGCGTTTCATCGGACAAATTTTCTAAAATCGATCCGATTGTTATTTCTGAGGGATTAATGGTGATATCTATTTGTTCCTTCGATATTAGATCTAAGTATGCATTTTTATTAACCAAAGATAGTGATTTTTTAGCACCCATCTTTTTAGCCAACATAGAAGACATTACATTCGCTTCATCATCATTAGTAACAGAGCAAAAGAAATCAGTTTTTTCAATATTTTCCTCCTCAAGCAGAGCACTATCTGATGAATCGCCATTCAAAACTAAAGAGGAACCCAGTTTTTCTGACAAATAAATGCACCTATCTTTATTAAGTTCAATTATCTTAAGATCAAATTTTCCTTCCAAAGATTCTGCAAGTCTTCTTCCTATTCTTCCTCCTCCAGCAATCATGATTGTTTTCGAAGCTATTTCTTTCATTCGAAGCTCAGATATAACTTTCTTTATATCTCTTGATTCTGTTATGAAGAATACCTCGTCTCCTGTTTCAACTATGTCATCTCCTTCTGGAGCTATAACTTTGTCCTCTCTATAAATTGCTGCAATTCTCGTATCAACCTTGGGAATATGCTGTCTTAGCTCTGCTACTTTGTGACCTGTTATTGGGGCGCCCTCTTTAGCTTTCACTGAAACCATGGATACCTTACCGTTGGCAAAATCCATAATCTGAGTAGCTCCAGGATTTTCAATAAGCCTACAAATTTGCGCAGTTATCAATTCTTCCGGGCTAATAATGACGTCAATACCTTGTTCTCCCTCGACGATTTGTTTCCCCTTACCTTTTAAATATTCGTAGGTACGAATTCTTGCCATTGTTTTCGTATCCTTATTGAGGAGTTTTATCATCTGGCAGGCAATAATATTCACCTCATCAGATTCCATCATCGCAACAGCAACATCTATATTATTTATATCGGCTTGCTCTAAAACTCTAGGATAGGAAGCATTGCCCTCCACAGTTTTTAAGTCTATGTGAGAGGAGGCTTTTTGAAGTCGATCAGCATCTGTATCAACAATGGTAATGTTATGACCATCATTTGTAAGGAGCTCAGATAATTCAGTGCCAACTTGGCCAGCTCCGAGAATTAAAATTTCCAATTTATTTCTTTGTAACTATAACTTTATTGATATTTATACACCTAATATTCAAGAAATAATATCGCCTTCTTTCAAAAGTTTTTGAGCCCCATTATAAAAATCTTTAATGGAAAGTTTATTTTTTCCTGTCCTACAAAGTTCAGTAACTTCCACTGCAAAATCTCCACAACCTATCGCAAGAATATTTTTATTAAATTCAATAATTTCTCCAGGGTCGCCAATTAACTTTTTATTCACCTTTGATTTGCAGAGGTTAATCTCTACACCGTTAACGTCGATAGATATTATTGGGTTAGGGTACATTGCGTTAATAGTCTTACTGATTTTTTTGGCCTCATCAGACCATTCAATAACCGCATCATTTCTTGTAATCTTCGGACAATAAGACGCATCTGTTTCATTTTGCTCCTCCAAACTATCAATTAAATTTGGCCAATCAGAACAAAATTTATTAACTTCTTTTGCCGCTATAGAAGCCATCTTCGATGTTAAATCAGCAGTGGTGTCGTCTTTTTCTATCTTAATTTCAAACCGTTTAGACATAGGTCCCGAATCAAGTCCTTTCGTCATCTTCATAAAAGTCAGTCCACTTTTTTTATCACCATTCAGAATGGCTCTTTGTATTGGAGCAGCTCCCCTGTATTTTGGTAAAAGAGATGCATGGATATTTACGCTGCCGTACTGAGGTGTTTCCAATAATTCCTCTGTCAAAATATGACCATAAGCCACCACTAAAAGAACATCGCATTGATAATTTTTAAACTCATCGATGAATTCTTCAGATTTAGGTGAATCAGGCTGCATCAATGTTAAGTTATTCTCTAAGGCAATTTTTTTTACTGGCGAAGGCTTTAATTTTCTGCCTCTGCCTGAAGGTTTATCAACTGACGTTATAACGCATACAACTTGATGATCTTTTTTATCAATAATTGATTGAAGAATTGTAGCGGCAATTTCTGGAGTTCCAGCAAAAGCTATTTTCATTTATCAGGAGGCTAATTTTTCTTTAGCAGATTTCTGGAGTTTTTGTTTTATTCTTTGTCTTTTAATGTTTGATATATAGTCAACCATGAGGATTCCCTCTAAATGATCCATTTCATGCTGAATGACAACAGCTAGTAAACCTTCAGGCATAAGAGTTTGTTTCTTGCCATCTCTATCCAAGTAGGTGACTTTGATTTTTTCAGGTCTAATTATTTCTTCATAAAAGCCAGGTACAGATAAGCAACCTTCCTCATAGCTGGACTTTTCATCTTTATTGAGAATTTCTATCTCAGGATTGATAAATACTTGAGGATCATCTCTTTCTTCGCTTATATCAATAACCAAGATCCTTTCATGAAAATCCACTTGTGTAGCAGCGAGACCAATACCCTTGCTTTCGTACATGGTGTGAATCATGTTGTCGATTAGTTCTCTATGGACATTAGTAACTTCCTTTACAGGCTTTGCTTTTGTTCTGAGCCTAGGATCAGGAAATTCTAAAATCTTTAATAATTTCATTTTTATAAATTTATTTTGCATATATTATATGTGGGTAATTACCAAAAACTAAATATCTTAGAAATTATGACTAATAGTGTAGCAATTGTGATGGGATCAAAGTCTGATATGGCTTTGGCAGAAGCAACAAAAGAAGTATTGGATGGTTATGGAATTGGTTCAGTTATTAAAGTATTGAGCGCTCACAGAACTCCGGAGGCCCTTAAAGAGTTTATAGAAAATACCATCAAGGACGGCACCAAAGTTTTCGTGGGAATTGCTGGCTTAGCAGCACATTTATCGGGAAATATTGCTGCTCATACGACTTTACCTGTCATTGGAATTCCAGGGGATGGCGGACCTTTAAATGGTTTAGATGCTCTCTTCTCAACCGTTCAAATGCCTAGAGGAGTTCCGGTTGCAACCGTAGCCATCGGAAAGGCAGGCGCAGTAAACGCTGGCCATTTAGCTGCCCAAATGCTAGGAACCGGAGATGAGGAGTTGGCTAAAAAAATAGCTGATCAAAGAGAAGAACAAAAAAGAATCTTATTAGAGGATCAATAAAACCAAACATAAAATGATCTATGCCTATCCATGCGAAGGAGTTTATGGGCTAGGGTGTGATCCTGACTCAAAAAAGGATGTCTTTAAACTTTGCGAGTTAAAAAAAAGATCAATAGATAAAGGCTTAATACTGATAAGTGGAGTTTTTGAGCATTTTGAAAAATATATAAATCATCTTGATAAAGAAGATATAGATAAACTTAAAAGGCCGTGGCCTGGTCCTCACACTTGGCTTGTCAGAGCAAATGAAAATGTCCCAGAATGGATTAAAGGAAATTCTGATTTGGTTGCCCTCCGTCATAGCTCTCATCCTGAAGTGATAAAACTGACAGAAAAAATTGGCAAGGTGTTGACCAGTACATCAGCAAATATTTCTAACGATCCTCCTGCTATGTCAGCAGACGAAGTAACAAAGATATTTGGAAATGAGGTAACGCTCATTAGGGGAGAAATCGGCAATTTCGGAGGTGCTACTCCAATACAAAATCTAGAAACTGGAGAGTGGGTAAGAAAATGAAGAGTTTAAAATTTGGAGTAGTTGGTAATCCCATTAGACATAGTCGATCGCCAGAGATCCATCACCACTTTGCTGATCAGCAAAAAATTAAAATCTCATTTGGAAAATATCTAGTAGACGAGGAAGACTTCGAAAATTTTGTTAAAGATTTTTTTAATTCTGGTGTCGGATTAAGCGTCACGCTGCCTTTTAAAAAATTAGCTTTGAAATTTTCAAATGATTCTTCAACAAAAGCCCAAATGATAGGTGCTTCCAATAATTTATATAGGAAGGGAGATATTATCGTCGGAGATAATACAGATTGCATTGGCTTAGCAAAGGATATTAATCAAAATTTAGGATTTGATCTTTATGGCAAAGAGATTTTAATCCTCGGAGCAGGAGGCGCAGCCAAAGGAGCTGCCTTTGGATTGCAAGATCTCAATCCGAAAACCATTTGTATAGCAAATAGAACTCTTGAAAAAGCTCAAGAACTAGTTAGGGATTTATCCTTATACAGACAGTCTTCAGGGAAAAATTCTAATCTTATAGCATCGAGTTTTAATTCAATTCAGGTTGAATTTCATTCTTTTGATCTGATTATCAATGCTACTTCAATGTCCACCCTTGAAAATGAGAGCTTACCGATAGACTCATCTTTATATGGTAACTGCGCTCTAGCCTATGATTTAGCTTACTCTCAGGCCGATACCCAATTTATGATTGATGCTAAAAACAACGGTGCACAATCAGTTTCAGACGGATGGGGGATGCTCGTTGAGCAAGGAGCTGCTTCATTTGAAACTTGGACAGGAAAACTTCCAAAGACCAATAATTTATTGGCTTTGCGTTAGTTTTCCTCATACTTTTGAAGTAAAATTACGCTGCCTGCCTTAAAGAAAGATTACTAAATGGTACTGATTAAAAGAATTTTTGCGGCATTAATTACCTGTTGCGCATCCCTTCCACTTTTTGCTGGTTGGGGAGACGTGAATATGACTCCAGGAGTTAATGCCCTCAGCAGAGAAATTTTTGATCTGCACATGACTATCTTCTGGATATGCGTGGTCATTGGAGCATTAGTGCTCGGCTTTATGGTTTATCTCATAGTTGCCTTTAGAAAAAAAGATGGTGACAAACCAGCTCAGTTTGATGACCATCCAGTTTTAGAAATGACCTGGACCGTTTTATTTGCTGTTATTTTGGCGGTTATGGCCATTCCAGCAACCTTCACGATGATTCGTGCATACGATGATGCAGAAGGAGATATCAACATTCTAATTACCGGACATCAGTGGAAGTGGCAGTATGAGTACCTTGAAGACGAAGTAAGTTTTTTCAGTAACTTATCCACAGATTTAGATCAAAGAAACAACATTGCCCCCAAATCAGATAATTATCTTTTGGAAGTTGACGAACCTTTAGTCATACCAACTAATAAAAGAATTAGATTTTTAATCACAGCTAACGATGTAATCCACTCATGGTGGGTTCCAGATTTTGCAGTAAAGCAGGATGCAATCCCTGGGTTTATAAATACAGCTTGGACGCAAGTTGATGAAGAAGGAATTTTCAGAGGTCAATGCACTGAGCTGTGTGGGCAATATCACGGTTACATGCCAGTCGTTGTTAAAGCAGTATCACCTGAAGATTACGAACTTTGGGTAAACGAGAAGAAAGAAGCAAAAATTCAACAAGCGCTTCTCACTGAAAAGCTTTGGTCAACAGAAGAACTTTATGAAATTGGAGAAGGTGTTTACCAAACCAATTGTGTAGCTTGTCATCAAGTCAATGGAGAAGGATTACCTCCTGTATTTCCAGCATTAGCAGGAAGCGATCTTGTGCTAAATGATAAAGCCAAACAAATAGAAATTTTAATGGAAGGTGTTCAAGGCGCTGCTATGCAGTCATACGCTGAACAGCTTTCTGAAGTCGACATTGCAGCCGTTATAACCTATACCAGGAAGGCGTGGGGTAACGACGCTAGCGGTGACGGAGAAATCGTAATTCCAAAAGAAATTTTGGATTATAAAAATAACAAACTTTAATACACGGAAGGACTATGAGCGCAGTAATAGATTCACATTCAGATGATCATCATCACGGCCCAGCAAAAGGTATAACTAGATGGTTATACACTACTAACCATAAAGACATCGGTACGCTTTACCTTTGGTTTAGCTTTTTGATGTTATTTTTAGGTGGCGCCATGGCAATGGTTATTAGAGCCGAGTTATTTGCGCCTGGAAGCCAAATAGTATCTCCAGAATTCTACAATCAAATGCTGACTAATCACGGCCTGATTATGGTTTTTGGAGCCGTCATGCCAGCTTTCGTTGGTTTGGCTAACTGGATTATACCTATGCAAATCGGTGCCCCAGATATGGCATTACCAAGAATGAATAACTTAAGTTTTTGGATTCTTCCAGTGGCTTTTGGAATTTTAATTTCCACCTTTTTCATGGAGGGCGGAGGTCCCAACTTTGGTTGGACTTTCTATGCACCTTTATCCACTACTTATGCACCGCCAACCGTAACTTTCTTTATTTTTGCTGTTCACATCATGGGAGCATCTTCCATTATGGGATCTATAAACATCATAACCACAATTTTAAACATGAGAGCACCTGGAATGACTTTCATGAAGATGCCTTTGTTTACTTGGACTTGGCTGATTACTGCCTATCTTCTAATTGCTGTAATGCCAGTTCTCGCAGGGGCTGTAACTATGATGCTCATGGATATCCATTTTGGAACCAGTTTCTTCAACGCTGCCGGTGGTGGAGATCCAGTGTTATTCCAACATATTTTTTGGTTCTTTGGTCACCCTGAGGTTTACATCATGATTTTGCCTGCTTTTGGAATCGTATCGCACATCATTGAAACCTTCTCAAGAAAACCAATTTTTGGATACACGTCAATGGTTTATGCAATAGCATCAATCGCAATCCTTTCTTTCATTGTTTGGGCGCATCACATGTTTACAGTTGGAATGCCAATCGCAGGTGAACTTTTCTTCATGTACACAACCATGTTGATTGCAATCCCAACAGGAGTGAAAGTATTCAATTGGTTATCGACTATGTTCAAAGGTTCTATCTCTTTTGAAACTCCGATGCTTTTTTCTATAGCTTTTGTAGCTTTGTTTACTATTGGTGGATTATCAGGGTTGATGCTTGCAATAGCTCCAGCTGACTTTCAGTACCACGATACTTACTTCGTTGTTGCTCATTTCCATTACGTTTTAGTTCCCGGAGCTATTTTTGGAATAATCGCTGGTGTTTATTATTGGTTACCAAAATGGACGGGTAACATGTACGACGAAGTTTTAGGGAAAACTCATTTTTGGATGTCTTTTATTTCGGTTAACATTACTTTCTTCCCCATGCACTTTGTTGGATTAGCAGGTATGCCTAGAAGAATTCCTGATTACGCTCTTCAATTTGCAGATTTTAATATGGTGATTTCTATTGGTGCGTTCATTTTTGGTTTAACGCAACTCCTCTTCTTATTTATTATTCTTAAGAGTATTTTTGCTGGAAAACAGGCAACTTCTGAAGTATGGGAAGGCGCCAAAGGATTGGAATGGACTGTTGCATCGCCAGCTCCATATCACACTTTCGAAACTCCACCAGAAGTTAAGTGAAAGCAGCTACTAAAACAAACTTAAAATTAGTAAGTCTTGTTTTAGGTATGTTTTGCTTTGGTTTTGCTTTGGTTCCTATTTACGATGTTTTTTGTGAAATCACTGGGTTAAATGGAAAAGTATCTGGACCTACCATTACCCAATATGATGAAAATTTTGATTCCAGGGAAATCAAAATTCTCTTTGTTACTAAGAATAATGAAAATATGGCTTGGAATTTTACTTCCGAGAAAAGAACATTAGATGCAGAAACGGGAACAGCTTATACAGTTGATTATACTTTTGAAAACCCTACAGATTATCCCATGGTAGCTCAGGCAATACCGAGCGTATCTCCGGGAAAAGGTGCACAATATTTTCATAAAACTGAATGCTTCTGTTTTGAGGAACAACTTCTACAACCTGGAGAAAAGTTAACCATGCCGGTCAGATTTATTATTGATCCTGATCTCCCCGATGATGTTCCTGTGTTAACCCTTGGTTATACTCTTTTTGATATCACTGAATCTCATATAAAATTACAAGCGAGTAATTAATTATGTCTGATCAATCTTCATATTTTGTTCCAGCAAGCAGCAGACTGCCAATTTGGATGGCTTTTGGTTTGATGCTTTTTGTATTAGGTGCTGGTTACACTATTAACGATCTAGACAAACCTGATTCAAATTCATATTGGATCCTAATCGCTGCTTTTGCCGTTATTTTTTCAGTGTTCTTCTTTTGGTTTGGCGAAGTTATAAAAGAAAACGACAAAGGAATGTACAGCGATCAATTGAATAGATCATTTGTCATGGGCATGCAGTGGTTCATATTCAGTGAAGTCATGTTTTTCTTCGCTTTCTTTTTAGCGCTAGGATACGTAAGAATTTTTGCAGTGCCTTGGCTTGGTGGTGAAGGAGAAAAGGCCATCACCAATATGTTGTGGCCTGGTTTTGAAGCAACTTGGCCAGTTATGCAGACCCCAGATCAGTCTTTATTTCAAGGCCCAAAAGAGAATATGAATTTTCCTGGATTTGCAAACGTAGGGCATTGGTTGCCGTTTTGGAACACTCTTTGCTTGGTAACTTCAAGCGGAACCATAACGATTGCTGAGCACGCTTTGAAAAAAGGCAACAGAACTTCATTTAAGTTTTGGATGGTAATGACTCTTATTCTTGGATTTACTTTTGTTTACTTACAAGGCCTTGAGTATTACGAAGCCTACGATCACATGGGTCTGACTCTAGGTGCTGGGATTTATGGAACTACTTTCTTTCTTCTTACTGGTTTCCACGGCTTTCATGTATGTTTAGGAGCAATCATTTTGACAATTATGACCATAAGAGGGTTTCGAGGAGCCTTTTCTAAAGAAGATCACTTTGGTCTCGCAGCAGGATCCTGGTACTGGCACTTCGTGGATGTAGTATGGATATTGTTGGTGTTGGTTGTTTACGTATTCTAACCCCAAGGGCTATTAACAACTATTTGACCGCTATAAAGACCGTATGCGAGGGTCAACAGAAGAAGACCCGCAATTACTACTCTTACCCTAAGAGCCATAAAACTTCTGGTCATTGCTCCTTTTTTATCTTTGATCATAAAAGCAGCGCTAGAAAAGAGGCTGATCAGCATAGCGATCATTAAAACGACGATGAGTATTTTTACAAACATTGGAAATTTTAATCCTGGTTGGAAGTTTACAATTTTTACGGCAATTATATTACCAATTTTATTAAGTTTAAGTTTTTGGCAATATCAAAGAGGATTAGAAAAATCTAAGCTTGAAAGTTTTATTAATAATCAGCAATCAAAGCCCCCAACCGAATTTATTTCATTAGAATATGCAACTCCCGGCCAATGGTACATACCCTTTTTTATGCAAGGCGAGTTCAGTCAAAAGACAGTTATAGTAGACAATGCAATTCATGAAGGAGTTCGTGGTTTTTCTGTTTATCAAGAGTTTTTATCTAATAAAGGGTTGTCATTGATAGTATCTAAAGGATGGTCAAAGTCATTTGATGAATCAAAAAAAACCTTAGATCAGAATTATTTATTGCAAGGAGTTTTCAGACCAATCGAAAAAGCTTTCACGTTAGATAATTCAATTTATGAAAGAGAAAAAAGTGGTTTAGAAATGCAGTCCTTTGATATCGATAGCATTAACTTGAAGTGGAATACAAGCTATCCGGCTGTAGTCTTTGAACTTGATGAATTTTCATTAGATGGATTCACTAGGATTTGGCAACCTGTTTATTTATCTGCTAATAGACATTTTGGTTACGCAATTCAATGGTTAGGCTTGAGTTTGGTTGCTTTGGCAGGTTTTATTTTTGTAGGGTTTAGAAAAAATGATTAAAAAGAACTTCGTTATAGCGATGTTAATTTTCTTGACTCCAATCTTGGTGATCCTATCAAGCACTGTATGGTACTACTCAGGTGCATCCCTTCCAGAGGGAAGGGTAAACAATGGTCAACTTCTGTCACCGCCGATTGATATTGGTGAGCTTGGGGTCACTTATGAGTATCAACCTTTTAACATTGAAACCATCGAAAGAGATTGGATGATCTTTCAGTTTATTAAAGACGATTGCTCATCAACTTGCGATGATGCAGCTTATGTCGCAAGACAAGCAAACATAGCCTTGAATCGAGAGAGTATCCGAGTGTCAAGATTTCTACTCAGCAAGTCAGATAAAGACTACGATATTTTGGAAAAATATAAGCCTCTTAACCATGCTACTTATGGAGAGGGCTCCTTGATAGCTAAAGAATTTGAAAGTCAGAATATTAATCCTTTTGAGGAAGGATCTTTATTTATAGTTGATCCTTTAGGAAACATCATCATGTTTTATGGCCCTAAAGAAGATAAAAATGAAAACTTTAAGCAAATCCTTGAAGACTTAAAGAAATTATTGAGGGTTTCAAAAATTGGATAGCTATAAGAGAATTCAAGTAATTAGCTTAATAGGAATTTTCCTAGCGTTTGTTGTGGTGGGTTTGGGAGCATGGACGAGATTAGTCGATGCTGGATTAGGTTGTCCCGATTGGCCTGGCTGTTACGGATACGTTTGGATGCCAGAAACAGAATCTGAAATTGAGCAAGCGAACATTGCTTATCCAGAAAGACAATTTGAAGTTGAAAAGGCGATTCCAGAGGTTGTACATAGATATTTTGCTGGAACTCTTGGGTTGCTAATTTTTGGTTTATTCTTTATTGCCATTATTGCTAAGACCAAAGACAAATGGCTCAAAAACCTCATTTTTGCCGCCACTCTGTTGGTGTGTGTTCAGTCGCTTTTTGGATATCTAACTGTAAGCCTGAAACTGTGGCCTCAGGTTGTTACCTTGCACCTATTAGGTGGTTTTTTTACCACTACTTTAGTTTTCTTGATCTTTTTAAGATCATCCCACTTAAGAGCATCATTTAATATCAACTTCTCAGTATTACCAAACACGAATACTCTTCTCAATTGGGCCTTCCCCTTTCTTCTTGCACAAATAGTTTTAGGAGTTTGGCTGAGTTCGAATTATGCTGCATTGGCTTGTCCAGATTTTCCAACTTGTCATGGAACGTGGCTGCCTCCAGCAGACTATGCAAAAGGCTTTAATTTCTTTCAGCAAATTGGACCTGATTACCTTGGGGGACAGATGGACGTGGAATCTAGAATAGCGATTCATTTTGTTCATAGATTAGGCGCAATTGCTGTATCAATTGTTTTCCTCCTATTATCGTGGCGTTTTTTCAAGGAAAATTATCCTCTAACATCTTTAGGCTTCGCCTCTCTAATTACCTTTCAAATTGTCTTAGGTATATCCAATATATATTTTCAAGTTCCTTTATACGTTGCAATCGCACATAATTTAGGAGCTTTATTCCTTCTCATGTATTTATCCTTTGTTCGACTAAAATCATCTACAATAAGCCCCGCATGAGCCTAACTATTTCTGAATTTTTTAAACTCACGAAGCCAGGTGTCTTATACCTCTTGATGATCACTGCTGGCGCATCTATGATCTTAGCAACCAACTTTAACCTTGATATCATCAAAGCTTTAACAGGTTTTTTAGGCATAGCTTTCATTGCTGGATCTTCAGCTGCTATCAATCAAATTCTAGATTTTAAATACGATTCTGTGATGGAAAGAACTGTAAAAAGACCTATTGTGACTGGGAAGATAAGCGTGACTTCTGCAACAGTCTTTGCAAGTTTTCTTTTCTTATCTGGATCAGTTTTGATTCTGTATTTTAATAATTTTTTAACGTGGGCTTTAACTTTTGGAACTTGGATTTTTTATGCTTTCTTTTACACAAAAGTGCTTAAATTTTCTGGCTCACAAAATATTGTTATCGGCGGCCTCGCAGGAGCAATGCCTCCTTTATTAGGTTGGACCGCTGTAGTAGGTTCAATAGATCCGTTACCACTTTTACTAGTACTTTTAATTTTTATTTGGACCCCGCCTCATTTTTGGGCTCTTGCTATAAATAAAAAGGATGAGTATGCAAGAGCTGGAATTCCGATGATGCCAGTGGTCAAAGGTATTGAGTACACTAAGATTCAAATAGTTCTTTATTCAATCTTACTAATGGTTATATCGCTACTTTTATTTGCAACTGGATATTTTGGTTATCTTTATTTAGTAGGCGCTTTGATCCTCGGAGGAATATTTATACAAAAATCTTGGAAATTAAAGAAAAGCATCGGTGCAGATAATTCCATGAGTTTATTTTTATATTCCATTGTCTATTTAACTTTAATATTTTTATTGATGATCGTTGATAGGGCGGTAACAACTTATGTCTAAAGCTTCAAATATTCGATTAACAGTTTTATCTTGCCTTGTATTGGTATCGTTAGTGATCGGTGTTTTTGTCTACAGCATCGTTTCACCCAAAGAGCTCACCAAAGATGAATATAAAGAGCTTAAATTTTATGAACTCTCTGCACCAAGACAATTAACAGATTTTAGACTTCGATCAGGTTCAGATGTTTTTAGACAGACAGATTTGCTTGAGAAATGGCATTTAGTGTTTATGGGTTTTGCCTCGTGCCCTGATATGTGTCCAATGACGATGGCAAAAATGAAAAAGACTTCTAATCTTCTTGCTGAAAGAAATATTCAATTAAGAGATAAGATCAACTTTATGATCGTTTCTGTTGATCCAGATAGAGATACTCCAGAACTAATCGATAGATACGCTAAATCTTTTGATTCTTCTTTTATAGGTGTAAGCGGTGACATTGGAACTATTTATACGTTAGCAACTCAGCTAACACTTCCATTTGTGCCGATAGTAGATTCAAAACGTACTGACTATGATATGGATCACAGCATGAATCTTGCACTATTAAGCCCATCTGGAAGATATTACGGCTTCTTTAAATCTCCTGTTGATCCAAATAAGATGGTCACTGTTTTGGAAAGCGTTTTAACTTACAATCGTTAATAAGATAAAGAATAATCTTATAGATTAAAGTTTTTAAATTAACTAAAAACCAAGCATAAAAATTGAGAAACTCATTAGATAGAGAAAACCAACATCCTGGTTATTTTAAATCTCCATGGCCTGTTGAGTGTGGTGGGAACAGAAGACAGAAAGCAGCCAAAGGAGGCCTATTTGCAAAGGGTGCTGAGGCAAAAGTTGAATCGGTTCTATCAGGGAAATGGAATGTAATGGTTGTAAGAAGAGATGAGAATGAGTTTTATCTTGGGGGAACGATGCCATACTTCAACGGACCAAAACCTTTCGGATGGTTGCAAAGAATAGATCCTGTAACTCTTGAGACTATAAGTGAAAGTCCTAATCTACCTTGCGGAGATCATGTGTGGTGCGGAGCTATAGCTGCCCACAAAAACGGAAACATTATCAAGGTTAACGGAAATTTCATGCATGTCTTAAATAGTGAGTGCCAAGTTTTAATTGAAAAACAGCTTCCTATTGATCAGGCTCACAATGGATTATTAGTTTTATCTGATGGAAGCATAGTCACTAAAGACTGCAGACTTGAAAATCAAAGTAATTCTTCAATAACTAGGTTAAACCCTGATAATCTTGAGGTTATCGAGACTATTCAGCTTCCTGAAGGCTCCATGGGAAGGATTGCCAGCGATATAACTCCACAGGGTGAATTCATTTACATTCCGGGAATTTCAAGAATGTGGCGACTAAGAGTTCATGAAAGAAATTTAGAAATTGATCAAGAGTGGCAACCTCAATACAGACAAGAAAAGGGCATTCAAGGTTTGGCATGGGATGGGTGCATTTCTGATGGGTGCCTTTGGTTGATGGATAACGGAGATATAGATTCAGTAAGACAAATTTACGGTGTTCATCCCAACGGTAGAGTCAAGGAAAATACTCATTTGAGTTGGAGAAGCCCTGCACCATGGACTGGCAAACAAAGACTTTTAAAGCTTGATCTCACAACATCAGATCTATCCTACATTGAACCTTTTGAAAGAAATGGCGGAGGTATTATTGCACCGCCGGTGAATGTTCCAGAATTAGAAACTTGCATCGCATGGGACAGTCTTAACGGTGGGCTCGCAGGAATTTCAACAAAAAATGGAAATCTAGATTTATCTTGGAATTTAGACGCAAGACCAACCATGCAACCGGTTGTTTTCCCAGATACAAAAGAACTGGTCATTAATAGTTTTGAAAACGACAAAGATTATTTAATTGTTGTAGATATTCAAACTGGAGAATTACTCAGCAAAGTCGATGTAAACGCAAGATTAGCCAACGGTATGTTTTTATCGCCTGGTTTCAATAGAGACATTTTTTATTGTACAACTGGTACTTTTGCAAAGGTTACTTGGCAATAAAATTAAGTAGCTCCCCTTAGGGGATATAATCTAAATTATTGAACAATTATTTCGCAATCCTTCATTATTGCTGCCTGTCTAATTGCGTTTAGTTGCCCCTTATAAAGGGCTAACTGAGCCGCTTCCTCTTGATTACCTTTAATCCCTGCAGCCAATATTGGCATAAACACAACTGCGGTAGCTATGTATGCATCGTTATCTTTTTTCTTTTTATCGATAACAGAAGAAATTTCAGGAATTCTGTTTTGGATATTAAGCGCATCTATAGCCAGCTCTTTACATGAATAATCCTTGTATCCAGCAACAGACACAATATCAGCTTGAACCGAAGCAGAGGTAACGCTTTTCACACCGCAGGCAGATAGAAAAAAAACCGATACTAAGAAGATTAGGTAGTTATTTACTTTCATCCTTAAATGTTAGCAGAAAAAAAGAATTATTTTTTTGAGGACAGATAATGTCTTTATCTTTTAGCCTTTTACATGTCTTGAGACTTTGGTATTGTCGACTTCATAGCGAACCAGAACCAAATGAATAGATTCATCCAGAGCACCGACATAGATAAAAGGAAAAAATTACTTTATTACGAGCTTAGGAGCATTAGTCATTACACTTTTAATCCCTTTATTCATGGATGATTTATCTTTATATGATTGACTGGTTGCAATAACTTTATTGTTTCCAGACTTTAGCCTGAAAGTCCATTTTCCAGATTTAGACTCCTGGGAAATAAAGTTATCTTTAGATTTTGAGTTCTTTGCAACAGATTTTATCCCTTTAATACAAGAAGACCTTGATGTGTAGGCCTGACTTGCACAGATATTCTCTCCATTCTTTGCCCTCAGTCGGAAACGGTATTTTTTTGCTTTATCTAAATAAATTTCAAACATATATTCACTATACTCATTTGTAAGAGAAAGTTTATATTTATTTGATATTTTTAATAAACTCCTAAATAAATACATTAGATTTGTTAAAATTAACTATTAGATTTTCTAATAGGAGGAAATTATGGAATATCAAATTTACGATACCTTAACTGGTTTTTTAACATCTAATGCAATTTATCAAGCTGGTGTATTCTTTTTGCTTTGGGTAGCATTTAGGGCTGCAAATCAAGTGAGAGCTGAAGATGCTAATGCTCTTAACAAAGTTTTAGTGACTCTTTTTAGTTTAGGCATAATCTTCAATGGTCTTAATACTGGCGCGATTCTATTCGCAACCCTTGAAAATTCAGCTTATTCTATGAGTCAACTCGAGGCTATATCGCCAACAGCACAAGCTTTTGTTGACACTTGGGGTACAGGAGAAGTTGCTCAAGGCGGGTTATTCAATAATCCAATCAATACAGGTTGGTGGGCAGTTGTGACTGTTATGTTGATGGGAAGAATTTGGACTAAACAATAGTTTAATTTTTTTATAAAAAGAGAGATATTAAGTCTCTCTTTTTATAGCAATAAATTTTTTATTTATTTATCATGATCACATTTAAATTTTTATAGGAGAGAAAATATGACTGAATATGAAATTTATGCCCTTTTTAATGGGGCTATGACAAGCACGGCAATATTTGGCGCAGCAAATATATTTTTACTGTGGGTTGCTTTTAGAGGAGTGCTAAGGATTCAAGATCAAGGAGCAACTGTTGTCCAAAAGGTCTTATCAACTATTTTTTCACTGGGAATAGTTTTTCTGAACTTGCAAACTTTGGCATTTGTAAGAGTGAATTTTGAGAGTACCGCTTTCGATCTCAGCCAGTTACCAGAACTGTCTGACCGTGCGCAGAGATTTGTTGAATTTGTAGGCGCTGAAGAAGTAACTTTTAGTTTAATTCCAAATAATCCAATATTATTTGTTTGGTGGATTGCAGTTCTTGTAATTCTTCTTGGAAGTACTTGGCTTAAACCAAGCAATTAAGTCTCTGGTTAAAAATAAAAAAGGGGGTAATTTCTTACTCCCTTTTTTATTAGTAGGTGATACTATGTCAGCTCAGTTTAATTATTAAGGAGAGAAATATGACTGAAATGGAAATACTTAATCAATTCAATACTTTCATGATAAGTAACGCAATTTACTTAGCTGCTGGGTTTTTTATACTATGGGTAGCTTTTAGAATGGTTGTTAACATTCAAAGCGATCCCGGTGCACCAATTTTAAATAAAGTTTTAGCTACTTTGTTTGGCTTAGGATCTGTTTACTATTTACTTCAAATAAACGGGTTCCTTTATTCCAACTGGCAGGGGACAGTTAATCAGCTAGCAGAAGTGGATAACCTTACGAGCGAAGCTCAACAATTCGTTGATTTCGTTGGCGTTGGAGATTCTTCTTTTAGTTTGATACCTGCAGATCCTATTTTTGCGATCTGGTACTTAGTTATTCTAGGAATAATCGTTGGCGGAATTTGGATCAAAAGAAGCTAAAAATTTTCAATAAAAAAGAGGAGCAACGGCTCCTCTTTTTTTTTTAAAAAAATTTAAAACTCTACAATAACTTTTCCGGTCGCTTTTCTATCTTGAATGAATTTTAAAGCTTCTACTGAATCTTCAATCTTATAAGTGTGTGACACTAAAGGTTTAAATTTTCCATCAGTCACCATCTTAAAACAATCATCAAAATTTTGTTTGTTTACCTCAGGCTCCAAGCCTTGGAACTGTCCCCAAAATACTCCGACGATTTGGCATTCTTTTAGTAGTGTTAAGTTCAGAGGCATTTTTGGTATGCCTGCAGTAAATCCTATAACCAGATATCTGCCGTTTCTTGCAATTGCTCTCAACGAAGGCTCAGCATAATCACCACCAACAATATCGTAAATTACATCAATTCCATTGGGAGCAACTGCTTTCAGATTATTTGAAAATTCTTTTTGCTTGTCTTTATCCATATCTCTGGGATACAAAACTACTTCATCAGCTCCTTCTTGCTTACAGATTTCTAATTTTTCTTCTGATGATGCAGTTGCTATTACTTTTGCACCCATCGCTTTTCCTACGTGGATAGCAGTTATTCCTAGGCCTCCGGCAGCTCCAGAAACCATTAAGGTTTCACCCTCTTGAAGATTGGCTCTTTGTTTAAGGCCGTGAATTGTTGTGCCGTAGTTCATGGGAAATGCAGCTCCTTCGGGGAAGCTCATTGATTCTGGCAGTTTAGTAAGCGAGGCTGCAGATGCAGCAACTTTCTCAGCCATCGCTCCATTTCCGCACATAGCAATAACCCTATCACCTTCTTTAAAACCTTCAACACCCTTTCCTATCTTACTTATCACACCAGCGACTTCTCCTCCCGGAATGAAAGGAAACGGAGGTTTGAACTGATATAAGCCTTGGACTATGAGTACTTCAGGAAAGCTGACCCCAGCAGCTTTGACATCAATTAACACTTGGCCATCTAACAATTCTGGCTCTGTAACATCTTCAACCTTATGAATATCAACAGGTCCAAATTCATTACAAACAAAAGCTTTCATAATTCTCTCCAATTTAAATTTATATTTTGCCTTATTCAATTGCAGATAGGTACTCTGCAAGAAAAGAATCAAAGTCTTTTTCTTTTAGAGTCTCTTTTATAGAGAACTCTTCTAATGACTTTTTAGCTTGCTCTTCTAAGTAATCTACATCTCTCTTTGACTTAAGTATCTCTTCTTTATGACTTTTAGCGATCTGATCAGTGTACTCATCCCAAGATAATCCAGATTCTGTGATGTCTTGTAACAGTTTTCCTGAAGGTGTCATGTTTGAATCACTTATTTTAAGTCTTTGAGATTCTAGGGATTTTTTATAAATGTTTCGATATCCCAGATCTCCTATTCGATCTTCAAAGTTGGTCATTGCATCGAGAATTTCAATAGCTCTTTCTTTTAATGGTGCTGAGCCTTCTTTGAACTGTAACTCTGTGTTTTCATCTCTACCCGAGAGAACAACTTTCCCCCAATTATTTTGTATTTTAATTATTTCATCAGCATCGCACGGCTGATCTTCACATAGCAAACAGTAAAAAAGAAAACTTTCTAAGAAAATGGCTGTTTCATCCGAAATACCGAATGGATCATAAATATTATTATCTAAAGCTCTAATCTCAACGTACTCTATGCCGTTTTCCCTGAGTGCATTAATTGGTCTTTCTCCACTTCCAACTAATCTTTTAGGTCTAATTGAGCTGTAATACTCGTTTTCAATTTGAATGATAGCAGTATTCAACTGTATGTATTCATCACCAATTTTTGTGCCCAGGGTTTTATATCTTGGATGATCAGTTGTTAAGGCTTTTTTTAGATCGGCCAAATATTCCTCAAGATTATTGTAGGCAATATTAAGATTATCTTGTGATTTTGATATGTATCCCAATTCTCCCATTCTAAGACAAGTGGCGTTCTCTAGGTAAAGATCATTTGCATTTAATTCTTTAAGACTATGTTCCCTTCCTTTTGCAAAAGCTTTTGGGACTATAGGGCTGCATCCAAAAAGGTAAGTAATTAACCAAGCATTTCTTCGGAAGTTTCTTACCAGACTCAAATATTTTTTATCTTTGAATTCTCTGAGTGACCCACCTTCATTTTTTGCCCATTCTTCAAATAATCGATCGTCAAAAGAAAAATTGTAATGAATACCGGAAACCGTCTGCATCATGCTTCCATATCTATGAGATAAGCCAATGCGATAAAGTTTTTTCAGTTTGCCTGAGTTAGAGTGCCCATATTCTGCAATTGGAATTGCAGATTCATCTTCTATGGACATAGGTATGCTTGCCGGCCAAAAATCATCATCAGTATTTTTTAAGCAAAAGTAAACGATGTTTTCCAACTCTTTAAGACAGTTATTAAGGTCCTTATTTGGGCTGGTGACTAGCTCGATCAAGGCCTCTGAGAAGTCAGTGGTAATTCTAGGATTGGTTAAAGATGAGCCGTAAGCTTTAGGATGATCTTCTAGAGATATGGAGCAGTTCCTTGATCTTAAATTTTCTTTTTCAATGCCTCTCCGAGAGAATTTTATAAAATCAGACAGATTTAATGAGTCTAGATCTTCTAGAGAATTAAGAAATTTGTTGGACATTGCTGGTAAAGATTATACCTTTGGACCAGCTGCTACTACTTCGGATGAGAGATTAAATTTTTCTATGTTAGTTCTAAATTTTTCAGCAAGTTGTTTTGCTTCATTATCGTAATCTGATTTACTTCCCCATGTAGCAGACGGATTTAAAAGTTTTGGATCTACGCCATCAAGTTTGACGGGTATTTCAACATTCATGATATCGAGCATTTCTGTAGATGATTCATGGATAGAACCATCCTGTATAGCTTTTATGACACTCCTGGTAACAGGAATATCAAATCTATTACCAACTCCGTATGGACCTCCGGTCCATCCAGAATTAACAATGAATACTTTACTGCCGAAACTCTCAATTCTTTTCATTAAAAGTTCAGCATAAACTCTAGGAGGCCTTGGAAAAAACGGAGAGCCGAAACAGTGAGAGAAGGTTGAATCCAGATCTTTGGTCGAACCAATTTCTGTGGAACCAACTTTTGCTGTATAACCGCTAAGAAAGTGATACGCAGCCGCCTCTTTACTCAGAATAGATACTGGAGGCAGTACCCCAGTTAAATCACAAGTAAGGAAAATAATTGCATTTGGCTCGCCAGCAAAATTATCTTTTAAATGACTGTCTACATGTGAAAGAGGATAGACCGCTCTTGTATTCTCAGTAATAGATTGATTAGCGTAATCAATATCAATGGTATTAGGCTTGAGTACGACATTTTCAACCACTGAGCCTCTTTTAATAGCATCCCAAATAATAGGTTCGTTTTTTTGCGATAGGTTTACTGTTTTTGCATAACATCCGCCTTCGAAATTAAAGACAATTCCCTCACCCCAGCCATGCTCATCATCGCCAATCAACCATCTACTTGGGTCGGCTGATAGAGTTGTTTTGCCTGTCCCAGAAAGACCAAAGAAAAGTGAAACATCGCCGTTCTCTCCAGCATTTGCAGCACAATGCATAGGTAAGACATCGTGTTCAGGTAAGATGAAGTTCAAGACTCCAAACATAGATTTCTTCATTTCGCCTGCATACGCTATTCCAAGAATAAGAACCTTTTTCTCAGTGAAATTGATCATCACTGTTCCATCCGAATTAGTTCCATGGACTTTAGGGTCACAAACAAAGCTTGGAACACATCTGAGATTCCATAAATCTTTTTTCTTAGGGTTAAAGGATTCAGGTCTAATGAGTAAGCTTTGACAGAAGACGTTGTGCCAGGCTAGCTCATTTTCAACTACAACAGGCTGGTAATGCTCAGCACTAGCCCCAACATGAAGATCTGCAGTATAAGTCTCTTTTCCCTTAAGATAGTCTGCTGACTCATTCCAAAGTCGTTCGAACTTCTCTGAATTGATAGGCTGATTGTTCTCACTCCAATCAACAACATCTCTGGTAATTGAATCCTCGACAATAAATCTGTCTTTAGGGCTTCTCCCGGTTCTCTTTCCTGTGGTGACTATTAGGGCACCATTGGATGCAGTGATGCCTTCCTTGTTATTGAGGGCAATTTCTATAAGATTATCAATCGGAATATTATGATTCATTCAGTTCTTAAAAGTTCGGTTGGACATTATGACACTTTATGGAGCAAATTTAATCATCAAATAAGAATTATTCTCAATAATTATAAGACGTGAACGAAAAAATCAACTTTAAAGAAAACGAATTTGGATACATCGAATATAAATCCAAAAATCCTTATGAGTTCTATCAAATATTTAATGAATTAGATGAAGCCGAAACTCAAGATAGTTTTGGTTGGTTAATTTTTCCAGAACAGGGGAAAAAACCCTATCCAGTAGTAGTATGCGCGCATGGAAGCGATAATTGGGCAGGGCACCATCATGAACATATACTCAATTTTCTCAATAATGGAATTGCAGTCTTTAAAGCGCACAGTTTTGATTCAAGGGGGGTTGCTTCCACTGTCGAAGATCAACTCTCTGTGACAACAGCCATGATGATGGTTGATGTGGTAGAACCTTTGAAATTTTTATCAAGGCATCCTGATCTAGACGCAAATAAAATCGCAATTACCGGTTGGAGCTTAGGCGGCATGGTAGCTTTCTATGCTGCGTGGGAACCTATTATGGAGAAGCTTGCACCAAACGGTGAGAGATTTTGTGCTCACCTACCTTTTTATCCTCCAACGTTTTTGAATCCGGATGAACACCGATGGTCAAAAGCTCCAATTTTAAATTTAATTGGATCAGATGATGACTATACGCCTGGCATTCTTGTTAAAGATATTTGCAAAGAAATGAAGAAAGCTGGTGCGGATGTTGAGGTGTATGAATTTAAAAAAGGTCATCACTCTTTTGACTCTATTCATCCTGTGACTTTTTGGCCTGAAGCGCTGGCAATAAATGAAAAGTTTGCACAGTTAAAAAACGATGGAAGTATCACTTTTATTACCGATGAAGGAAAAGCAATGAGTGCTAACTCATTTGAAGATAGAGTTAAAATATTTGAAACCGGCGAGATAAAGTTTGGCGCTCATTCGGGCGGAGATTGGTCGATAAGAAGAGACGCTATGGATCAAGCACTTTCTTTCATGAAAAAGCACCTGCTCTAGAAATTTTTTCCTTCTTCTAAATAAACCTTTTCTAGACTCTTATAAAGAGAAAGTTTTTCGGGAGTCTTGAATTCAATTCTCTGCCCATAGTGCATTGCCTTTGGATTATTCGGATCAAATTTTTGCCATTCACTTCTTGGTTTTCCATATTTTGCAATATCCGTCCAATCCTTAAGCATCGCATCTCTAATTTCATCATCTATTTTTTTCCAAGGCCAAAATGGGACTATGTTATCGAACAGATAAAACAACTCTAAGCCGTGCGCGGCATCAAGAGTTTGGGTATCCGATGACGGGCCTTTTTCAAAATAATATAAATAAGCTTCTCCGCCATTGGATGCAAACTGATTAACCATGAAAAAACCATCTCCTCCAAATGCTAAATCGCCCCACAATTCATTGGCAGATCGTTCCTTCGAATATTCAAGACTTTCGCCATATGCTTTTACATCATCAGGTAAAGGAAGGTAAGAGAAGTCACTCATCTCCCAAGTTTGTTTGATCCAATCATTCTCATTAAGTTTTTCACCAAATACGAAAGGAGATAAATTGGTACCCTCATTTGCATTAAATCCAGCAACGTAAATAACATCATTGGTTTTGCCTTCGGTAAAACTTATTTGCGTCGGCGAATCAAAAACCCATTTGTCCTCGATAGGAAACCATCCAGCTTGTTCACTATCGTTTTCCTTTTCAAATTTTTCAGTTTCAAAAAAAAGATCCGCTGGTAGATTTTTAATATCTTCTACAGAAGGATTATCTATTCCAGATATTGAATAAAAAAACTTTTCCCCGAGCGATTCTGCAGAAATTAGATCACCTTTTTGCTCTCTGATATTTCTAGCTCTTCCTACTGTGTAACCGCTTTGAGCTATGGCTTTATGAAAAAGATCTTTTGCAAGTTTTGTTGACACTAAGGTTTCAACGCTTGCTCCTCCGGCGGATTCACCGAAAATAGTTACGTTATCTGGATCGCCCCCAAATAGATGTATATTGGTCTGCACCCATTTTAAGGCTTGGATTTGATCTAAAGTTCCATAATTTCCTGAGACACCCATTTTTGATGTTTCAGATAATAACGGATGTGCAAAAAATCCAAATGGACCTAATCGGTAGTTCATTGTTACCAAGATAACGTCACGTTTTGCAAATCTATCTGTTATGTATAGTCCATCACCGTTACCGAAGTTATAACCACCTCCGTGGAACCAAACCATAACAGGTAAGGAACCGTTATCTATTTTTGAGGGTTTAATGATGTTAATGAATAAGCAATCTTCGGATTGCTGTTTCTCAAAATCTAAACTTGCGAAAAGCCAGGCAGCATTTTCTAGAATGATTTGTTCCCACCGCTTCATTCCAGATTTCGTAAGAAAAACCTCAAAGAACTCACTTAATTCGCCTTCTTCACCTTGAGGTTGCATACACTGCTTTTCCGCTTCCTTTGCCTCTAAAACATCGCTCCAACCCTTATGAGATTTTGGTGGTTCAAATCTATTATCTCCTGTAGGAGGCTCAGCATAAGGTATGCCCAAAAAATAATCGGTTTCGCCTTTTGTAAAACCAACTAAATCCCCTTGAGGAATGCTCAAGATTTCAGTGTCCTTTCCGCTTGAAAAATTACACCCAATAAGAAAAATAGAAAAAATAACAATAAGAAACCGCAAAACCAAACCCCAACTAAATCTAAAAAAGAACTTCTCTTTTCCTGTATCTCCACATTACAAGAGCATAAACAATAAGTTCATTCACAAAAATGATAATGCCTCCTTGTGTGGGCGAACCATCAAAAATGAAACTTATGATTCTTCCAATTAAGAAACATCCAAGAACAATACAAAATAATAGGTAGGCGGTTTTTTTAAGTTTTACATTCCATAAACTCAAAAGAGCAGTAAAACCCATGCACGCAAAAAATGCATACATTGCCCTGAGTTCGTTGTAGCCAATGGAAGAACCTAACTGCATATCCAATAAAGCTGCTATGTAAACAGGGCTGATTAATCCAATTAATCCAAAAATAAGCCATTCCAGGCCAATAACTATCAGGATTATTTTGTCTGTCATAGCGGTCTAAGATATCATTTTTAATGCAAAATATATAAAAGATATGAAAGTTTTTTTAATCATCTTTATTTTGATATCGGTTTCATTATTAAGCAATGAGGATAGCCAGTATGCAAAAACTATAAGAGAGACAGCTAAGTCCATGGGCTATCAGTTAACCGAAGAAGAATTAGAAGCTTGGATAGAAAGATTAAAATCTTATAACTCTAACGACATAGAGAAGTTTGATGAGGATATCAACGCATTCGTAGCCCAAGATCAAATTTCTCCTCCGGCTAAAAATAAGTTTCTTTTTATTGGCAGCTCATCGATAAGACTTTGGAAATCTTTGTCAGAGGATATGGCGCCCTTAGAAGTTATCAATAGGGGTTTTGGTGGAGCCCATATCAAGCATATTAATAGGCATTTTGAATCGATTGTTTTGCCTTACGAACCTAAAGCTATCATATTTTTTTGTGGCACCAACGACATAGCAGCCTATAACCCGGTAGAGAAAGTGAAACTTGATTTTGAAATCTTTTATAACCGCGTGAAGCGTGATTTACCAGACACCAAACTTTTTGTTATCGAAATCCAGCCCTCGCCGAGTCGTTTTTTTCAAAGAAACCTCCAACTTAAATGGAACGATCACATTGAAGACCTTGCTAAAGTTGATCCAAATCTTTTTGTAATCAATGTCTCTGAAACTATGTTTACGGAAGATGGAAAACCTCGAAGAGAGCTTTACATCCCAGATATGTTGCACATGAATCCGAGGGGGTACGCTATTTGGACGGGTAAGGTAAGAGATATATTAAGCGAGAATTTTCCAATAGAAATGGGTAAAGAACTTCCCTGCGAGAGATTATTTGGATGTCCAAGAGAATTGTCGCCTATGGATTTAGAACCTGCAATTGAAGAAATTCCTGAAGAATTAAACACTCAAATCGATTCAAAAATTTTAAGGACGGAATAAAGCTGTTATATTAATTGGGAGATGAAAACTCGGAAACCACTTAAAGTGCGGTATTTGCAAAACAAATTTTTTCCAGAATTTAAGTGAGTAAACCAAGACAAATTATATCCATTGGCGGCGGAGGCTTTGGAAGAAATCCTGGTGAAGGGTTCGTAGAACGATATATTCTTGAACAGACAAAAAAGAGAAAACCAAATATCTGTTTTATTCCAACAGCCACCGGCGATCTAGAAGCTTACAAGCTCAACTACTACGCAACTTTTGCTAGTTTAAATTGTGTGCCCACACACTTGGATTTTTTCAAGCGCACTCCAGATTTAGAAAAGTTAATTTCCTCGCAAGACGCAATCTTTGTAGGTGGCGGGAATACCAAA
>CACELJ010000015.1:0-33262 GCA_902560275.1 uncultured SAR86 cluster bacterium
CGGTCAGTCACTTCAGAAGTGTTAGAGACTCAGAAAATCCTGAGTGCTTTGATCGTGAAATTTGGAAGGAAATGGCCAGCCTAGGTTGGTCGGGAATCTTAATTCCAGAAGAATATGGCGGTTCAGATTTTGGAGTTGCTGGAATAGGTGTTATTTTTGAAGAGCTCGGTAGAACTCTAACTCCCTCTCCAATGTTTTCTACTGCTGTTGTTTGTGCAAGCTTGATCAAAGAAGCTGGCAATGAAGATCAAAAAAAAGATTATCTAACTAAAATAGCATCTGGAGATATAACGCTTGCTTTTGCCATAGAAGAGTCAAGTAGACACTCTCCTACTAATCTTGAAACAACTGCAAAAAAGGATGGAGATTCATACCTTATAAATGGACAAAAGACATTTGTTCTTGATGGCGGTTTTGCTGACTTTTTAATAATTGCTGCTGCTACTGGCAAAGGTACTTCTCTTTTTATTGCCAATAAAGATGCCAAAGGAATTGATATTAAAGTAACTCCCATGGTGGACTCAAGAAATGCTGCCAATATCACTTTCAAAGATTTAAAACTCTCTACATCTGATCTGATTGGCGAAGAAAATTGCTCAGATCAAATTATCGAAGAAGTATTAGATATCTCAAGATCGGTTATTTCTGCTGAGATGTTTGGAGGAATCCAAGAAGCTTTTGACGTAACATTGAATTACTTAAAAGAAAGAGATCAATTCGGGGCAAAGATAGGCTCCTTTCAAGCTTTACAGCACAGAGCAGCGATCATGTTCAGTGAAATTGAGCTGTGTAAATCATGCGTATTGGAATCCTTAACGTCATTTGATGAAGGTTCAAACGATATACCTAGATTAGCTAGTTTAGCTAAGGCAAAAATAGGTGAAGTATTTCATTTAGTATCTAATGAAGCCGTTCAAATGCATGGTGGTATTGGTGTTACGGATGAATACGATATCGGTTTTTATCTCAAAAGAGCTAGAGTGGCTGAGCAGATATTTGGTAACGTTCAATTTCATAAAGATAGATACGCTGAATTGACAGGTTATTGATGGCAAACATAGAAGATGTAAGTCATCTATTGAAAGTCATGAAACAACTTAGAGATCCTGTTGAGGGATGCGCTTGGGATCTTGAACAAGATCATTCATCTCTTATTCCATACCTTGAAGAAGAATCACAGGAATTAATAAAAGCTATTGAGTCTGATGATTCAGATAATATTAAGGAAGAACTTGGCGATGTCCTTCTTCAAGTAATTTTTCACTCTCAAATAGCGCATGAGAATAAGGAATTTGACTTCTTTGATGTGGTTGAGGGTCTTAAACAAAAGTTAATCAGGAGGCATCCTTTCGTTTTTGATAAAAGTAAGAAACATACCAAAGAGGAACAGACGGCTATGTGGGAAAAAATTAAGAGGGCAGAAAAAGGAGGATAAGATTTCACATATTAAAGCCGCATTTTGTTTTTTTCTTTTATGCATCAACACAGCTACTCTCTCGATTTTCTTAATCTTTGCTGGCATCATTAAAATTGTTCTCCCAATTCAGTCTTTAAAACTTCTTCTAACTCGCTTCATAATCAAAGTTGGTGAATTATGGATTGACATAAATAACCTTTGGATTCAGTTTATTCTAAAACCTAGATGGACCGTTGAAGGCTTTGAGGAAATGGATAAAAGATCCTGGTATCTATCGTTATCTAATCATCAATCTTGGGCTGATATATTTATTGTCCAAATGATTACAAATAGAAAAGTTCCTATGCTTAAATTTTTTATGAAATTTGTCCTTATTTACGTTCCTGTTATCGGAATATGTTGGTGGGCATTGGATATGCCATTTCTTAAAAGATATACAAAAGATCAGCTAGAAAGAAATCCCTCTCTCAGAGGCAAAGACTTTGCATCCATGAAGAAATCTTTTAAAAAGTATAGTCTTTATCCGATCTCTGTTTTTAGTTTTACTGAAGGTACAAGATTCACAGAACAAAAGCACAAAGATCAGAATAGTCCCTTCAATAATCTACTTAAACCCAAAGAAGGAGGATTGGCTGCTGCAATATCAACAATGCCAAGACTTGATAAGATTATTGATTTCACAATTATTTACGAATCAAAAAAAAGGAGCTTCTGGGATTTCTTGAGGGGAAATATGAACAATGCACGAATATTTGTACAGTCATTAGATATTCCTGATAAATTCAAAAATGATCAACTTCATGAAAATGATGGACTAAGAAAAGAATTTAAAGATTGGCTCAATGAAATATGGCACAAAAAAGATAAACTTATAAATGAAAATAAATTTTAAATATGGTTCTTGAGCGATTATTAGTTTTTACTGCTTTTTTTCTCACTGCAATACTACCAGCATCTGCGCAGGAAAAATCTTCCCTTTACATAGATACTTTGAATGAAGTTGACAAGATACTTGGTGAACATCATTTTTTTAAAAATACCACTTTTGAGAACGCTGACGTCATAGAGGAATTAATTTCAAATATAGATCAACAAAATTTGATTTTTACCAATGAGGAGGTTGATAACTACATTTCCTTATCTAAAACCAATTTTGATCTCGGTGATGAAGAATTATTAGAGATTGGTTTTGATGTTCTCAATGATTACAAAAAACGATACAAAACTCTTCTTGCCCATCAAAGTCAACATATAAATGAACTTAATGAAATTGATTTATTTGGCTCGGAAAGAATTCACCGAAATAGAGAGGATCAAGAAAGATTTAATTCTTTATCGATGATAAAAAATTATTATGAATCTTTGGCTAAGAGTGAATTAATCTCAATAATGATTAAGGAAGAAGAATTTGAAAAGTCAGTCAATAAACTCAAGAAAAGATTAAATAGAAGATTAAAAAATCTAAAGCAGCTTACTGAAGATGATTTATTTTCTTGGATAATGAATTCAAAAACCTCCTTATATGATCCGCATTCAAATTATATGTCTCCTAGAGTGACAGAGGATTTTGAGATCAATATGAGTTTATCTCTAGAAGGCATTGGTGCGATGCTTACCTCAGATGATGGAATTACAAAAATCACAAAACTTATAAAAGGAGGTCCTGCAATTAAGTCAGGATTAATAAAGAATAATGATCAAATTGTGGGAGTTGGCACAAGAGAAGATAGTCAAATAGTTGATGTACGAGATTGGAGAGTAGATGAAGTAGTAAAACTTATAAGAGGGCCTAAAGGAACAATAGTAAAATTAGAAATTCTTCCGTCATCTTCTCCTGCTGAAGCGGATGGGAAAGTTATTGAAATTAAAAGAGATCTTGTGAAATTAGAAGATCAAGCCGCTAAAAAACAAATTATCGAGGTCAGTAATATTGAAAAATCCTATAAGTTTGGGGTTATCGACTTGCCCGCATTTTATATGGACTTTGAGGGATATCAGAAAAATAGGTTTAATTATCGTAGCGCAACAAGAGATGTTAAAAAACTTATTAAAGAAATAGATAATGAAAATTCTGATGGTGTGATTCTAGACCTAAGAGGTAATGGAGGAGGATCATTATATGAGGCCTACAGCCTTGCAAAAATATTCCTAGGAAGAGGCAATGTACTTCAGGTGATGACTTCAAATGGCTCCATATATCCTCTGGGCCACTCTATTGGTATCCAAAACTACTCAGGGCCAGTGTTAATATTGGTTGATAAAATGTCTGCTTCAGCATCTGAGATATTAGCGGGCGCAATTCAAGATTACGGAAGAGGCTTGGTTGTTGGAAGTCAAACATTTGGTAAAGGTACTGTGCAAAGATTGAGAGAACTGCCTTATGGACAACTTAAGTATACTGAACAAAAATTCTATCGAGTTACTGGGGAAAGTACTCAAAATAAAGGCGTCACACCTGATATTGAATTGCCTTTTGTTTTTAACAGCCAAGAAGTTGGTGAAAGTTCTTACGATAATTCTCTTGAAGAGGATTTCATAAAACCCCTTAGAGTGACAGACTTCAGGCAAGTTAAAAACATTAAAAAAACAGATACAAACTCAAAAAATAGGAATAACGCTAATTTTTTGACTTCTTACATTGATAAGAAAAATAGTCTTTCTGAGGATAGAGATTCAAGAGAATTTATTGATCTTGATCTGGCTAAGAGAATTGATGAGCAAAATAAATACGAAAGTAATTTATTATCTCTAGAAAATGAGTTAAGAAGAAATTTGGAATTACAGCCATTTAAAAATTTTGATGAATATTTAGATGCAGATGATGAAGAGAGAAATAAGAAATTTAATGATCTGGTTCTCAAGGAAGCAGCAAAGATTTTAATAGACCAAATAGAGTTTAATGCTGATCAAAGCACTAACTTATTAACAGTAAATTCTAACTAAATTGAAAATAGTATCTTTTAACGTCAATGGTATTAGAGCCAGAATTCATCAACTGGAAAAATTAATAGACAAGCACTCTCCAGATATTATTGGTCTCCAAGAAACCAAAGTTGATAATGAAAATTTTCCTCTCGAGACTATTAAAAATTTAGGCTATGAAGTGATCATTAATGGTCAAAAAGGTCATTACGGAGTTTGCTTGATGTCCAAAAATCAACCTATTAATCATGGCATTGGAATGCCAACAGATCCTGAGGATGCTCAATGCAGACTTGTATGGCTAGAATATAAGACAAAAAAAGGTCCCTTATTTGTATTTAATGGATATTTTCCTCAAGGAGAAAGCAGAGATCATCCGATTAAATTCCCCTACAAAGAAAAATTTTATAAAGATCTCATAACTTATCTTAAAAAAGATTTTGATCCTGAAAGTCATTTAATTGTAATGGGAGATCTTAATATTTCACCTGAAGATATTGATATTGGAATCGGAGAAAATAATAGAAAAAGATGGCTGCAGACTGGTAAGTGCAGTTTTCTTCCTGAAGAAAGAGAATGGCTAGAAAATTTGAAAAATTTTGGCTTATATGACTCCTACAGATGCCTCTACCCTGAGGAAAAAAACACTTTTAGTTGGTTTGATTACAGAAGCAGGGGTTTCGATGACAATCCAAAAAGGGGTCTAAGAATTGATCACTTATGGGTTACTAAAAGCTTAAAAGATTTAATTAGTTCTTCTGAAATCGATTATGAAATTAGGGGAATGGAAAAACCTTCTGATCACGCACCAGTTTGGACAAAGTTTAATATTTAGATCTTTTATCTTTAAAAAAGTTTTTAATTAGCTTTGAGCACTCTCTATCAAGTATCCCGGAACTGATATCTAACTTATGGTTCAACCATCCATTTTCATCTAAATTATTTCTTGAATTTATGAATCCTGTTTTTTCATCTGAGGTTGCATACACCAACCTACTAATTCTTGCATGGATTATTGCGCCGGCGCACATCATGCAAGGCTCAAGAGTCACATACAATGTTGTTCCTAAAAGACGGTAATTATTAAGAACCTTTCCTGCCTCTTTCAAACATAAAATTTCTGCGTGAGCAGATGGATCGTTTTTTGTGATTGATAAATTATGCGCTTCAGATAAAACTTCATTATTTTTAACTAATATAGCCCCAACTGGCACTTCATCTTTTTCATAGGCTAAATTAGCTTGTTCAAGGGCTTTTTGCATAAAAAATCCATCCGAAAAGTCAGCCATCAAGGAAATATTTTTTTAAGCTCTTTGAGAGAAATTAGCATCCCTTGATGAATTCCTTCGGCGAAGATCTCAGGTTCAATTTCTGTTGTCCAAGAGAATTCACAATTATCATTATCCAAAGGATTTATCTGTATGGTTGCTAAATGATGCTCGATTGGAGCAGGAGTTTGAATAGCAGAGTACTGAAAAATTTTATTATCTTGATCAATTTTTAAAATTTTTTCTTTTAGCTCTCCCATGCCCTCCATAGAGAAGGATCTGACGTCCCCGTCTAAAGAAATCTCTTCAACGGTAGGCACCCAACTTGAATTTGTTGGATCAGAAATAATATCCCATATCGCTTGTGCATTAACTGGAAAAATCTCTTTTTCTTTAATTATTTTCATTTAATTCCTTGTCTAAAAAAGCCACAACGTGATTATTTACATGAAAATCAGAATCTAATGGCATTATCTCATTAAATATTAGTCGTTTTGCAACTCTTACCATAATTACTGAAAACTTAAATAAAGCTAATATCCGATAGTAAGCAAAAAATTCGGATGATAACCCTGTTTTATTTTCCCAGATTGTCCTACCCTCTTCTTCATCCATAGTTCCTTCTAATTTTGGAACATTCAACGCCAGACTATTTGCATCATCTATTGCAAATCCCCATGCTAAATCCATTAAAGGATCACCAAAATTAGCCATTTCCCAATCTAGTAAGGCTTTTGCTGAAAAATTTTCATAAAGTACATTTCCAGGTCTAGCATCGCCCCAACACAAAGTTTGTTTTTGAAGAGGCGGTTTATTTTTAACAAGCCAATCTAGAGCATTTAGACAAATTTCATGAGGTTCGCCTTCCATGCCCCAATTCAAAAAACTTTTATAATAGTCTAAATGCATTCCCAAAGGATCTTCCTCTGTGTTAATTTTGCAATCCCTCAGTTCATCGCTCGAAAATTCTAAATTATGGAAATGCGATAAATGATCAAGCCATTCCAACCACACCTTATGTCTTTCAGTTGGAGTAGCCCTTCCCATCATTCCTTCCATATCCATATGATACGGAGGATTATCACTAGGAGCAGAGCCATTAATGCTTTTCATAATATAAAAACCAGAACCTAAAATATTATCGTCATAATTTTCATAAATAACTTCAGGAGTGAGCATATTCTTTCCTCTTAAAACCTTCATTATTGATGCTTGCATGGGCAAGTCGTAATTTGGAAAAACTTGATATTCCGTTGGTTCAAGTCTTAAAACCAGGGTCTCCTCTGAATCCTCCTTCTCTAAATCAAAAACAAAAGTTTCATTGGAAAAACCTGAAGCCATCGAGGATTCATGAGGAGTTAATTTGAGGGGGCCTTCTTTAGAGGCAAGCCAATTTTCGAGTTTTTCAATCTTAGATTGAAAATCCTTCTCAGTTGAGACTGGCATTAGGGTTTATCAAAGAGATCTTTAAAGCCACTCGGTTCGTGGGGACCCAATATGAGTTGCTCTAGAACACCCCGACCTATCTTACTTTTATCTCCTATCTTCATCGTCACATTTGAAACAGATTGCACATGCAGAAAGGGAGGATCTCCAGGGTCATCATTTAAATCATAATCATCAAAATAAGAGGCTAATTCTCCTTTATCATGTCCGTGACCCCACTCAGGGTGCATATAACCTAAGCCACACATAAAAACCTGCATACCACAATCAATTGAAATTGTTATGGGTTTAGCTTGATCATCTATTCCAGATAAATCCATTTTTTTTACTCTTCTGGTACCAGGATGATAAGAAACAGATTTTTTAATATCTTGAATTATGAATTCATCTTCGTACTCAGGACCTTGTGCAATAGCAATCGTTGAGCTGGCATTACCCTTCTCGTCTTCGACAAAATAAATATGTGCTGCTGAATCATCAAAGTGAATTGGAGCCCATAACCAATAAAACTGTGGCATTGAAAAAGGAACTATTGGTTGACTGTCGTAAGCTCCAACGGGCCTAACGCCCCAAGATCTATCCCTTGTACCTATAAAAGAATCATTATCAAGACTAATCTCTTTTTTATTATGAACAATTTTTCCAGACCATGATCCTTGCTGCGTCATTCTGCATGTATCCATAATCATTCTTGGTCCATTGAAAAGTTGCATTTGGGGTTCTCTCATAGGAGCAAATCTACTGGTAAATTCTATGGAAACGTCTAGGTCGTTTTCTACGTCAGCGAGTATGACTTTGAGTTTATTAAGTGGCTCTATTACCTCTACGCTTAGAGGACCTACCCTGGTGTCAAGACGTTCTAAGTTCAGATACCTAGATACCCTCGAATTATATTGTTTACCTTCATATGCAAGAGTAAATGAGCCATCCATAATATTAAGATTTGGATACACACACAAAACAGCACCGAAGTAAATGTCCTCATCTTTTGAATATCCATTAAAAAAATATCTATCATAAAAATTTCTTTCGGTTCCTGTTTCAGCAACTGGTTTTGAAATCTGATGGATTGGAAAATCGTCGGCTTTTGTAATCATAATTAGAAAATTTTTATTTTTGCTATATCTAGCTCTACCTCGTGATCTCTTCCATAAGCTTCAATCCCAAGAAGTTTTATTTTTTTTGGATTTATGGATTTATTGAAAGTCCTACTATTACTGTATCCAACAAAGTCTGCAATATTTAAAACGTATTCTTTCCAATCTTTTCCAACTTTGAATTCTTTAAGATGTCTGACCCATGGTAAAACTTGCCCTCTTGACTTGATATGGAAATAGTATTTTTCGTCATTTCCTCTAGCCAAGAAACTTATCTTTGAAAATTCTTTTAAATCCTTTTTATCTATTTTAGATCTGAACATAAGAAATCCTCCGCCATCTGTATTGACATTTCCTCTAAAGGAAATGTAGTCAAAACCTTCCGTATTTAGAAATTGTATTGAGCCTTTGGATTTACCTCCCATCACACCATCAGGTGTAAATTCCCAGATATTTTTAGAAATTTTAATATCCATTGAATAAGCAGAGATGCTAATTAAGAGTAGAAAAAAGTGAATAGCGCGCATTTTTTTTAAAAATCAATAATACCATCTTGTTTAAGCTGTGCGATCTCTTCTTCATCTTGACCTAAAGACGAGAGTATTTCTTTCGTGTGCTCTCCCAGCTTCGGAGCTTTCGTAGGAATTTTTTTTGATTCATTTTCTAAAAAAATAGGACTATTTACTGTCAAGAAATCCTCATCAAAACTACCTTCATCAAATTTTACCAATACTTCACTTTCGATGAATTGTTGATCTTTCGAGTGGTCATTTGAATGACTTAGGATGCCAAAAGTAACTTCTGAGAACCTTAATTTTTCAGTAATTTCTTTTAACGAATATTGTATAAATATCTTTTCGAGCTCCTCATATAAAATAGTAAAGTTTTCATTCATTTTTTTGAAGGATGAAAATCTGGGATCTTCATTTAAATATTCAATATCAAGAGCTTTTAGTAATTTCGGCCATTCTTTATTTGCATCGATAATAGCAAGAATCAAATACCTATTATCTTTTGTTTTGTATCTGCCACCAAAAGGATGAAGTGGAGATGGTTCTTTTCTCTCAGGAAACTGTGCTCCAAATAGTCCAGCTTGGATAAATGATCCGTTGGACCATGCTCCATTTGCCATCAAAGAAGTATGTACTTCGCCTCCTTTCCCAGTCTTTTCTCTTCGGTAGAGTGCAGTCATTATGCTGGCAAATAGAGCTACGCCAGTGGGTTGATCACCCATTCCAATAGGAGGATTTGCAGGTGCAGAATTCTCCGAAGGTCTAACTATATCCATCAAACCGCTTCTTGCCCACCAAGCCATTGTGTCAAAAGCAGTCCTGTGTGAATCAGGACCTTTTTCGCCATAACCTGTTAGAGATCCATATATTAATCTTTCGTTTAATGGCAATAAATCAGATGAGTTGATTTTTAATTTTTCTCTGATCCTTTGAGGCATATTAGTAACAAATACATCTGCTTCTTTGATGAGTTTGTGAAGTATTTCTTGGCCTTTTTCTGAGCTTAAGTCTAAGGCTAAACTTTTCTTATTTCTAGAAGTGAGTTGCCAACAATAATCTTCTTCGGCGCTCGGATTTACTCTTTTTGTTCTCTCTATGAGGTGTCTAAGGCTATCTCCTATTTTGGGTGGCTCAATTTTAATTACCTCAGCCCCAAAATCAGAAAGAATGGTTGTTGAAACTGGTCCGGCAATAAAACTTCCAGCATCTATGACTTTTAAACCTTTTAATAATAAATTATCGGACATTCAATTTTAGTTCTCTGTTATCTTCTGTAAATTTAGTATAATGAGTTTATGAATAAAAGTAATTGGTATGTAGTAAAAGAAGACGACAGATACGTCGTTTTGGATAATAAGGAATTAAACAGACTTGTTCCAAGCATTACCAAATTAAATCCGCATAAAGCCACTAGTGGTCATAGTCATGATGGTCAAGAAGAAGTGTATGTTTTTACTTCTGGGACTGGGATCATGCAAATTAATGACCATAAATTTGAAGTTAACAAAGGGGATGTAATTCCTGTTCCGGATGGAGCATTCCATAGAGTTTTCAATGAGTCTGATGAACTTCTAGAGTTTGCGGCCGTATTCAACGGTGAAAGGCATACCGAAGATAAGGTTAAATAAATTTATTCTTTAAGGCCTTCAATATCACCTTCCTAGTATCAGCAGGATCTATTACAGCATCAATTTCTAAATGTGCAGCAGCTTCTATAGCCTTACCTTTCTCGTAAGATCTCTCAACTAATTTATTATAGAGATCTTCTTTTTTCTTTGGATCTGTTTCTGCTTCGAGTTCTTTCCTGAATCCTAGCTTTACAGCTCCTTCTAGCCCCATTCCTCCAAATTCTCCTGTAGGCCAAGAAGCAGTGTAAATGGGATCATGAAAACTACCCCCAACCATTGCCTGTGCTCCTAACCCGTAACCTTTTCTTAAGAAAATTGCTATATGTGGAGATGTTATTTTTGCCCCGGATACTAAGAGCGTTGCCATTCTCCTGACCGAACCTTCAAGCTCACTATCAGGGCCTACCATAAATCCTGGGGTATCAACCAAAGATAAAATTGGTAAATTATGTGCGTCACATATTTCAATGAATGCAGCTGCTTTTTCAGCTGCCTCGGAATCTACTGCTCCACCAAGTTGCTGGCAATCGCTGGCTACAAGACCAAATGGTTTTCCTTCAATTCTTATGAACCCAGTGATAACACTTCGTCCATAAACTTTTCTAAGCTCCAAAAAAGAGTCTCTATCTGAAAGAATTTCTATTACATCTCTAACAGGATATGCCCATCGTCGATCTTCAGGAATTATGTCTCTTAGTTTGGTTTGGTCATCAATAGACCAATCAGATAAATTACCTTGAAAATAAGAAAGAAGTTTTTTTGCAATAAAAGTTGCTTCTTTTTCATCTTCAGCTAGATAATCTAGAACTCCATTTTTGTATTGTTCTTCAGCAGGACCTATTTCTTTGGGATCATAGACTCCTAGTCCTCCTCCTTCAATCATTGCTGGTCCAGCCATACCAATCCAGGATTGTTTGGTTGCAATCATAAAGTCCGAACATCCAAAAAGGACTGCATTTCCTGCAAAGCAATAACCATTATTGACTGCAATTTTTAAACATTTTCCAGTTAGCCTTGCCCAAGTAGAAAATGAAGGAATATGAAGCCCAGCTATCTGGATAGTGACATCTGTATCTCCAGGTCTACCTCCTCCACCTTCTGTAAAAATTACGACAGGTAAAGAGAATTCTTCAGCTTTTTCACAAATCCTATCTAGTTTTTGATGATGAAAGAAACCTTGGGAGCCTGCTAAGACAGAATAATCATAAATTATTGCTGCTGCATGAGAGTTATCTTCTCCCACCTCGTCCTCATTGATATTACAAAATCCTGTCAGTATGCCATCAGCAGACGTCTCAAGTTGTAACTCTTCATAATCTCTTCTATTTCTTTGCGCGGCAACCGCAAAAGCTCCAAATTCTAGAAAGCTCCCGGGATCTACTAGATCATCAAGATTCTCTCTGGCAGTTCGAAGACCTAAACTTTTTCTCTTCTTTGTAGATTTTTCTCTTGCAGAGTCTTTAGTCTTCGATAGCCTATCTACAAATGTTCTGTAAGCAGAATGATTGGACATTGTTTATGAAGCCTTAATATTGAAGTTCATTATATTTTCAAAATTCTTAATTCCTTGAAGAACTCCCAAATCATCTTGCTGAGAACCTATGACTTGTATGCCAATGGGTAAACCTTGAGTACTTAAACCGATTGGAAAGGTTCCAGCTGGATTTCTAGTCATGTTAATTCCGTAAGTAAAAGCAACCCAGGCAGGTGTTTCTTCGCCATTAACAATTCCTTGTTCGTATATTTTTGGTGTTAACCCGCATGTAGCTGGTGAAAGAATTAGGGGAGCTTTTTGAAATCTTTCCTCCAGTTTAAGACTCAGATAATGACATTGGTCGAAAGCAGCTGCATAATCTGCAGCACTAAAATTATCCATGCCCCATTCAATTTGTGGTCTTAGATCTGCATCAATTCTTTCCCAGTCTGGGGTTCCTCTGAGATGCCCTTGAGCCCTTCCTCTTGCCCCAGTCCAGAAAACTAACCAAGAACTAACGGGGTCTTCCTTCCATATTTCTTCATCCCGAATGACTTCACAACCTGCTGATTCAATTTTGGAAATTGCTTCTTCAGATTTTTCTTTAATTTCTTTATCAACATCTGCGAAACCAAAAGTAGAAGTCCAAATAATCCTTTCTGGAAGATCGGCATTTAAATTTTCATACCAACTTTCTTTAGGTTTAGGTAATGAAAAAATATCAGAAGACTCAGGACCAATACAGTTATCCAATGAGTAGGCTGCTTCATCAATTTTATTTGTCATCGGACCTTTAACAGTTAGAATGCCAGAACCAGGAGGTGTTGGACCACCATTAGGAACTCTACCTTGCGAAGTTTTTATTGCGCTCAACCCGCATAACGCTGCTGGGATTCTAATTGACCCTCCTCCGTCTGATCCAGTAGTAATTGGCACCATGCCTGCAGCTAAAGCGGCCGATGATCCACCAGAAGACCCTCCAGGGGTAAATTCTTTATTCCAAGGATTTTTCGAAGCTCCAAAGGGAACATTATCGGTAACTCCTTTATAACCGAATTCAGGAGTATTAGTTTTTCCTACAACAATTGCTCCTGCAGCACGAAGCCTTTTTACAAGAATTGAATCTGTTTTTGCTGGTTGATCATTTGTATGGAAGTCAGAACCATAAGCAGTAACGTAACCTTCTGCATCTTCTAAATCTTTTACCCCTAAGGCTAAACCTCCAAGAGGTAAGTTCTCACCTTTAGAAATCCTTTCGTCTACTTTTTTTGCTTCCTTAATGGATAGTTCAGGATTTATAGAACAAAAAGCATTAATCTCTTTATCTACATCTTCAATATTTTTAAGGGAAGCTTTTATAAGTTCTTCTGCACTCAATTCTCTTGAATTAACTTTTTTTGCAAGTTCAACCAATGAATGGTCTCTGTAATCTAATTCCATTTATCCTTAATCCTCTAGAATCATTTTTACTCCACCTAACATAATTTCATCTTCAGTAAGAAGATTCATTTCATCAGCTCTCTTTAATACTTCATCTTTATCAGAAGTTTTGATAACAAAAGCGTTTACTCCTTCGCCTCTACCATCGGTACTTTTTAAAAAAGATATTTTAGAACTATTAAGTTCGATGGCTACTTCATTTGAAGATTTTGTTTTGCCCAGTGCTTTTTCCCATTTAGAACATAGATTATCAGGATCATCTGACTGAAGGATAACGCCGGTGAGGCAGTCGACTAGGGATTTGCTAATATCTTTCCTCCAATTTGTTCCTGCCCATAACCATGCATCTTCTGGGATCATTTTATCTAAGGATAAAATAGCGCCACCAGTCTCTTTGGGATGAAGATGAATTGCTCTAGCATGTATATCTTCTTCTTTTCTGTCGGCATTCCACACAATAGATATATTTTCATCCTCAACTCTTTTCTTCTCGGCCTCAAAATCATCTACATCCAAAATAACCATATAGCCTCCATCCCCTCCTCTTTTATCAAGAAATCTTTCTGCGGTAGTATTTTCTTGAACTGGAGTAACGATTTCTATAAAAGTGTCATTTAAAGGAATGAGAACATTTTCTAACCCAAAATGAATAATTCCAGGATCATTGAACGTTTCTTTTAATTCAAATAGATTGCAAATTTGTTGGGCTAATTCATCTCTTTCCTTTGCTACAAAAACTAACTGTCTTATCCTCATAATATTTGTAGAATAACAAATAAAAATGGAGTGAGGAATAAATGACAACAATTGATACTGGAACAGAAGATTTATTAGCAAGAAAAGAAAATGGAGTTGGATATCTTGTGATGAATCGTCCCGAGGCAAGAAATGCAATGTCTCAAGAAATGAACAAAGCCATGCAAGATACTATTACCGCTTTTGAACTGGATAACGAAGTCAGATGCATTGTTTTGACAGGAGCAGGTAAAGGCTTTTGCGCAGGAGGAGATGTTAAAGGAATGGCTTCCAGAGGTGATGGTACTGTCGGTGATAACACCATAGATGCAGCAATCCATAAACAACGTGATCACCAAAGAGGTACCTCAGGAAAGCTTTTTAAGATGCCTAAGCCCACTATCGCTTCTTTATCAGGAGCTGCAGCGGGAGCAGGACTATCGTATGCTTTGTCTTGTGACCTAAGAATAATGTCCTCTGAAGCTTTTATGACAACTGCCTTCGCGAAAGTTGGTTTTTCAGGTGATTATGGGGGAAGCTATTTCATGACCCAACTTATTGGATCTGCTAAAGCAAGGGAATTATATTTTCTATCAGATAGGATTTCTGCTGATCAAGCTCTTGAGCTAGGCTTAACTAATTGGGTAGTTGAGCCAGAGAATCTTGAACTTAAAACAAAAGAAATTGCAGAAAAACTTGCCTCTGGGCCTGCTGTTGCATTTAGATACATGAAAGAAAACCTTAATAGAGCTATGCATGGTGATGTGGATGATTGTCTAGATTTAGAGGCAACTCATCATATTCATTGCGGTCAAACTCATGATCACAAAAATGCTGTCAAAGCATTCGTGGAAAAGAAAGAACCTGTTTTTGAAGGAAAGTAATTAACCTTTCTTTTCTAGTCTCTCGATTATTTCAATAATCTGGTGAGCATAGTTGCCTAAAATAGGAATAAATTCTATTTGAGCAAGAATTTGTATGAGAATAGTTACTAATAAAGTTGCTCCCACGACAGATCCCAGACCGATCGCCAAACCCCTCAGTAAGTTGTAATACAAAAATTTCCAAGCGGACTCGTGAATTCTCATGAAATTATGCTCTTTTAACTCTTCAAGAGCATCCGCCAGTCTTTTTTGATCATCGTTAAGTTCACTCATTTAAATATGCCCCGCTTGTCCACCATCTACTTCAATTGCTGATCCGTTTATATAAGAAGCTGCATTTGAGCACAAAAAAACTACCAAGGCAGCCACTTCCTCAGATGTTCCGTACCTGCCAATAGGCACAGAAAAACCGTTTTTCTTGATGACTTCCTCAGCGCTACTTCCAGTTGACTCAGCAATCTCACCAGCTGCTCTTTCCCACATTGCTGTATGAATAAGACCAGGTAAAACTGAATTAACTAAAACTCCATCTCTTCCATATTTTTTTGCTAAAGATTTACTAATAGAAATCATTGCTGATTTAGTAGCTCCATAATCTATTAATGCAGCACTTGGATATTTTCCAGCTGAGCTTGATATCATTATCACCCTTCCCCATTTCTGCTCTCTCATGTGAGGGAGAAATGACCTTGTGCACCTTACAGCAGATAGCAAGTTAAGCTCATGTAAATCCCGCCAATCTTCATCCGACATATATAAAAAATTCCTGGATGGAGATGCACCTACATTGTTTACAAGGATATCAATAGGCCCATCCTTAAGAGTTTCTTCTATAAAATTCTCGGTAGATTCCCCATTCGACATATCGGCAATAAGCCCTTTAAGTGAAGAGCTTGTATTTTCAGGTTTGTATTTTGATAAAGAATCAATAGCATCTTCATTTCTAGCACAAAATGTAACAGAAGCTCCATGATCGCTTAGCATTTTCACAACAGCTTCTCCGATACCAAGACTGGCACCTGTCACGACAGCTCTTTTTCCTTCTAAATTTAGATCCAACAAAATTCCTCCCTTCTAAAACAAATAAATATCCAAAAGATATTCTAACTGTAATCTTCCCATTTCATCCATGTTTAGCTGTGTAGTAGATGATCCCAGACCATTGAGTATCAAATTCTTTCTACCAAACTTTAAGTTACTTCTTTTAATCGTATCAGTTTCCTCATAATCAAACTGAAAATGAATTTTACTCCCAAGATTGTCTTCGAATGAATATTTGAAATAAGCACCCAAGCCACAATCATTGCCTGAACCATTAAGTTTATTATCGCAATAGAATCTTGGAGCAATTTCAAATCTTTGATTATTATTTGAAAAGCCTGATAAGTTAGCAATGTTGCCAAAATCAAAAGCAAACTCTGAATACCACCTATAGCCATCATGAAAAGGTAAATCTAATTTTCCATTTTCAATAGTTGATAATTGTTTTGCCTTAATAGATGCATCACTTGCTGTAGCAATGGCCATGTCTAGACCAATGCTCGGTCTTAAGTTAAATGTCTCTCTCTCAACTTTTCCAGATAAAGAGGAACCAAAAAAAGAAGCAAAATAATGATAAGCACCTTCAGTTTTGATTGTTTCTAGAGGGTCCTCGACAAAAATTTCATATTGATGATAACCAGCAGATCCGGAAACATAATAGTTCAAATATAACTGATCAAATTTTCTTGCTTGGTAAAAACCAATATTTCCACCGAAGCCATTAATATGACCTTTCCCACTCGATGCAGTATTTGTTCTTTGTAGATAACCACCGTAAGAGACTCCCGAGAGAAAATCTTCGGCTACAAATAAATCTCTTTGAGAAGATCCTCCCAAAAACAATTGAGTGCCAAGATCTTTGTCATAAGTAATAGAATAGTTGCCTTCGATAATATCCATCGATGAATTTTTACAATTAAATATTTCGTTGGAGTAATTTCCTGAAAAGGAATTGCTGTTTACTGCATCAATAACTCCTATAACAATATCTTCCATATTTAATAATGAGGCACCGCTCTGTCTTTGAGGGCCGCAATCTAGATCCTTTTTCTGAGTTCCCAATCTATAAATTGAATCTCTAGATTGTCTTGAAAATTGCGCCATCTGAGTTTCAATGGTTCTCGAAAAATCGTTTTTTAAAATAGAACTCAATTCTTCCTCTACTTTTGAAATCAGATCATCAATAATATCCTCAACTATTATTTTCAAAGATATGGATGCTTGATTTCCAAAATTATCAGAAGCCGTGATTGTCACAAGATATTCATTATTTAGATCAGTATCATTGGGATTTTCAAAGTCCGTAACATTCTGAAAAACTAAGTCTCCTGATTCAGTATCAAGATTCAGCAAGTTCTTATCCTCTCCGCTTAAAATCCATGACACTGATTCATTCGAGGAAAATTTTCCTACTAGCGTATCCCCCTCGTTTATTTTTATTGTTCCATCCTCTAAACCAGGACCTGAAATGAGAGGAGGTATGCTTTCATCTAAAGGAATATGATTATTGATAATTCCATTTGAGGTTGAAGAACTTTCATTAGTGATAGAAAAATTAATATCTAAGTAATAAGTAGTCTGATCTGAGCCTTTTGGGGCTTCATCTTGAGGCTGAATCTCTTCAATTCCACCGCCTAAACTTGGGGTGTAAGCATCTAATTCAGCAGGAATTGATAAACTTGGGAATTTATATCCATCTATTGGAATAACATTTATTGAATACACCCCACTTTCTGCATTCGAATTGAGAATAAAGTTATATTGTCCATCTGAATCAGTGATTTGCGAATTAGGACCACCAAGGTTTAAGTCTAGCCATGAGCTATCAACTAAATTGCCATTAAAATTAAGCTCCACAGTTGCTCCCTTGATAGGTTGTCTAGAGATGGAATCATAAATAACGCCCGCTGGATCAATTAAGACCGCGTCAATCCCATAGATTTGCTCTCCTTCGGAAACCTCTATGGAAGTTACAAATTTCCCTTCTACGGTTCCAGAATCAGCCTGTCCTTTGAGTTTTGAATCAGAATTCCCAACAAATTCAACCTTATATGTATCTTCCGAAAGATCATCGAAGAAATAACTTCCAGTATCGTCAGTAATAGAAGTTTTTATGATTACGTCTTGGCTATTGTATAAATTAACCATAACTCCAGCTGCAGTCTGTCCATCAGAAAATTGAGCGATCCCAGAAATGCTTGCTGTTCCGGAAGTTCCTTCTTCTCCTACTTCATATTGATGTAATAAAACCGAGGGAGTTGAAAAATTGAATTGATTTTCTCTGCTTATTCCAGAGTAACTATTTCCAGCGCCATCAACAAATACGTCCGGATCAATTAGCAAGTAATATTGATTAGAAAGCTCTAAATACCCCGATAAGTGTATTTCGGCAGTATTTTCAAAAACTTTAATTTCTGTAGGAATTTCTGATGACGGGCTTGCTTCAAAAGTTTTGATCAGTTCGTTGCTGCGATCATTCCCTTTATAGAGTTTTATAGCGCCTGACGAAAGATTAATATTCTCAGAGAAGGTCAAATTTAGTATTGATTGAGTTGAGACATTAAGCATGTCATCAGACGGCTTAGTATCAATTAACTCTGGCGGTGTGATGTCAATTGTTGATTTGTTATCAACTTGTTTAATTCTGAACGAAGCAAGTTCATTGTCTGATAAATCCTTAATTGATGAATTATCTGTAGGAGCTGAATAAGTTAAAACCACATTTTTATCAGCTTCTATTACTTCCCTAGTTATTGGTTTTGATACTGACAAAGTGATTTCAATACCCTGAATGATTGTTTTTGTAACTACATAAGAAAGGTTATCAACAACAACGTTAAAGTTTGAAGTTGGAGGTATTGACTGCTCATCAAGCAACTCACTTACCTCAATAATAATTTGAGAACCGTCCTCTGATACCTCAAGATTTTTTATTTCGGGAGGCACAATATCGGGTCCAGCCTCACGAGTAACAGAAATTATATATTCAGTTGAAAGAGAGGTATCTTCGGAGGTTATTTTAATTTTAAATTCATTTATTCCAACATTTAGACTATCAGAATATTGATTGTTCAAAACCTGCTGATCATTGACCGTTAGAGTGGCTCCTGGATGTTTTTTAGAAAAAGTAAAAGTCACTTCCTCTTGGCTATTATTGTAGTCAATGGAATAACTAAGCTCATCTTTATCAAATTCTGGCGAAAGAATTCCTGTTAATACTGTTAAGTTATCTAGAGTTGTATTTTTTGAACAAGGATCATCGCCCCAATATGGTCTGTTTTCAGGACTAAGTTTAGAAGCGCCCCAAAAAGCAACCGGTTCAGATGAAATATTTTTAACATTCCAACAAGTTAAATCTTGATTGAAAGTTGAGGCATGCTTGAACATTCTTGCAAGTAAAGTAGCAGATGAAACATCCCAATTCCCTATGTCTTGATTAAATTTGCTTGCCCCTTGGAAAGCTCTTCTAAAATCTCTTACTTTTGAAACATCCCAATTACCTATGTCTTGATTAAATTCTTTAGCTCTTAGAAATGTCCTGCCAAAGTAAGTAACTTTTGAGGTATCCCAGATTGAAATATCAGAATTAAAGGCTTCTGCTTCAGCAAATGCATATCCAAGATTCCAGACATTTGATGTGTTCCAAGAGGATATATTTCCATTAAATACTTTTGCAGATTGAAAAATACTTCTTAAATTATCAACTTTTGATACATCCCAAGAATTTAAATCTTGATTAAAAGAAGTAGCAAAATGAAACATTCCTTGCATGTTTCTTACGTTGCTTACATTCCAACTATTTATGTTTTGATTAAAGGATGATGCTCTTTGAAACATGAAACGGGTAGTGAGAGCATTTCTTAAATCCCAATAACCAATATCGGCATTAAAGTTAGCTTTATCTTTAAAAATATAATTGAAATCTGTTATTTGTCCTGTAAAAACATTGTTAGCCGAATTACCAAAAGTATAGTCTGTGCCATCAAAAGAAATTAAAAAGTCAGATCCATTGCCTACCTCTTCTGCTTCCAACAACATAGCTTTACTAACAATCAACATTTCAGCGCAGACTGTGCCGGCAGGGCCTACTGTGTTTATGTTGCTGGGATTAAAACATTCCGAATCGGCTAAGGCATTCGATGAAAAAAAAGAATAAAAAAAGGTAAAAAAAAGAAAATGAGGTCTTATTATCCTATTTATTTTTATCACTTGAGCAATTTGGTGGTAAATTGATGGTTGGGTTCTCGTCAAAAAAACCAACTGGAATCAAATGAAAACCGCAGTATTCAACAGGCATCACAGGCCAGTCCTCAGGTCTTGGTACGTGTGTTACTCCAAATGTATACCAAGTAACTAAATCACAATTGCTTATATCTCTATCCCCAGATGTAATATCCTCCAGACCACCTTCTCCAGAGTGCATCACTGAGTTTGCTCCTCCCGCAGCGTACTCACCATCGTTAAATGGCGTCCCCCAAAGGTTATGTTTTCCAAAAGAGGCTCTTTTTGCCGGCGGAGAATCATCCCGAGCAAGCATTTTAGGTGTATTTCCAGGCAGTAATTTATATGCTACCGGCAGACCCATGCCGTTTTTTTTCTGCGGATTAACTACTTTCCATACTCTGCTTGTTGCAGGAGAAATGTCTCTTTTAGCTTCATGTTCTGTTTTTAAATGTGTAGAAACGGATTGAAATTGCATTCCATAAGGGTTGTTATCATCATCAGGCATCAACTCAATTTCGCTCTCAAATAATTGATTATTGCCTCCGTCTAAATTCCAATCTAATCGCATACAGAAAAGATGTTGATGAACTGGGGAAACCAATTCCTTTGAAATTCTTAAATCTTGATTGGGATTATGTTTGTCTTCGTTATAAGCGCTGATACCAACAATACCAGTCAGTTTAACTTCGGCTTCAATGGTGCCGTCTAAATATAAGTACCAGAATAAACCGTAATCATAGTTGCCAATTGTTGAAATCGAACTGATCACAAGTCTTCTAGATCTTCTCACCTCGTTAGGCGCTCCCATTCCATCATTGTGCTTCCATTGAATCCCATAATCCTCTTCGTGCAAGCAAATCGCATTTTCTATGACTTCTACAGAACCATCAAAAGATATACCACTAGCATTGAAATAATGAATCTCTCCAAGACAATCACAACCTAATGTAAGAGAATTTGTAAGCCTACCAAAACCATATTCAGTTCCGTCATGGACTGCTTTCCATGAGTGCATGGGATCAGCTGATCCATAAGGTACAACCATGTCTGACATCGCAGCCCTAAATAAGATTGGTCTATCATTAAGAGAAAGCTCGTGAAGAACTACCCCTTCATCAGGAGTTAAAGAAACTCGTACATCCCAGCCTTCCCAAGATATTTTATTTCTATCAACGCTAAAACCAACTCCATCGGGTTGGGCAATTTTTATTTCTTTTAGTTCATCTCTCAAAATTTTTTGTGATGCTGCATCATAATTTGATTTAGCATCTGGGATAGGATCGACCCCATGATCTTCTACGCAGACGACTTCTCCGAGTGTTAAATCAACGTGCCCGATTACGCCGTTAATGGGTTTTGCATATGGATTATCTCCAGCTTCTTCCTTAAAAAAGGATATGCCTTTAAGAGCTCTATGCCCTTGTTTGATTTTTTCATGAACAATACCTCCAGCTGGCCAGGGATCAATTTGCACCTTTTCCATATCGGTAATGCCTCTTTTTTTCATAGCTGCCTGATAATCTGGATGTTCTTTTAAAAGAGTCATGGCTGTAAAAATATCTTGCACGGTATATTGAACTTGCGCTGAATCTGAGACTCTTTCGACATTGAGAGTTTTATTTGACAAGTTAATCTTTGCTTCAAAACCTCCATCAAAAGCTGAATCTCTTCCAACCAGTTTGACTTGCCTCTCAAAAGGATCGCCTGACTTAAAATCTTTTAAAAACTCTTTTGAAGGCTCCACTAAAGAGATCTGACTAAAATGAGTTGCTTCATCATATCCCTCTGATGTTTTATATATTTCATATGCCAGAGAAATTTCCTCTGTTGATAGCATTTCTAAAGGATGTTCTAATTTTGAAATCATATGATGTATGGGATGACTTTGAATTTTACCTTTTTTAAATAATCTTGATAGCCGTCCAATTCATTTATCAGTGTTTTTTCCTCTATCCGAATTCTGAAATAAAGACCTATAGCCAGAGCTATTACTGAGATACCAAATGAAAGGTAAGTTCCTAACCAAAGATTTGTACCTAGAATAAAAAAAATAAACCCTGTGTACATAGGATGACGCACATAAGCATAAACTCCCGTATCAATGACTTTTTGTCCTCTGTCATCTTGGATATTTACTGTCATTTCTGCAAATTCGTTAGCAAGCATCGAAGCTAGTATGAAGAGATAACCTATTACATAAATTCCTAACCCTGATATTTTCAAAATGCCCTCGAAGGATGGTGTAACTTGAAAATGAAACGCATCTAAGGGAGAAAAAATTAGTCCTATCGCGATAGCAGTAATCATTAAAGAAGTCGCAATTTTATCTTCTCTTGGCTGACTGCTGGGTTGCACATTTAATCTTGCCTCCAAGCTTTCAGGCTTATAAATCAGCAAATAAATACATGAAAAAAATGTCATGAAATAAAAAATGCTAAACCAAGTTATCGCATCTTCCCAATACCAAGTCCATGCAGGCAAATAAATAATAGCTCCTAAAAAAAAAGCCTGAACGGTGATTCCTATTAAAGTTTTCAACCAAAGCATAAAAGATCCCCCATCTTTATGAATTGTAATTTAATATAGTATAAAGAAAAAAAAGGAGTAAATGATGGAGAATACGGTACCAAATTTTTCAATTGATCTAACAGGCCAGGTAGCTTTCGTGACAGGTGCTTCTTCAGGCTTGGGATATAGATTTGCAAAAGTATTAGCAAAATGCGGAGCCAAAGTAGCAATTTCTGCTAGAAGGATTGAAAAATTAGAAGCTTTAGCTGAGGAAATAAGAAATGATGGAGGAGAATGTACAGTTGTTCCCATTGATATGGTTGATAGAGAGAGTATCAGAGCTGCAGTTCAATCGGTTGAAAATGAGTTGGGAACCATCGATACCTTGATTAACAATGCTGGGATTCCTGACGCTCAATGGGCCATTAAACAATCAGACGAACTAATCGATAATGTCATAGGCACCAATTTAACAGGGCCTTATCTGCTCTCAATAGAAGTAGCAAAAAGATTAATTGAAAAAAACATGCCTGGAAGGATGGTGAATATTGCATCAATAGCTGCATACAACACAACACCTCAATCTGCAGCATCATTATATTCAATAACTAAAAGAGCTATTGTTAGGATGTCAGAAGCTTTGGCAGTTGAATGGTCTGCAAAAAATATCAATGTCAATGCAATTGCACCCGGAGCTTTTTCATCCGAAATGATGGATGGCATGATCGAAAGGGTTGGTGATATTAGTCAGGCGTTTCCTCGTAAGAGGATTGGACTTCCTGAGCAAATGGATTCGACCCTACTTTTTTTGGTATCTCCATCATCAGAATGTGTAACAGGTACATGTATCAAAATAGATGATGGTCAAGGTTCCAGGTAACTAGATAATTTTTTTTAGCTCTGCATCAAGATCATAGCTATGAATATCTCGAATCATAAAATCTGCTAAAGGCAGGAAACTCAAAAGTTTATTTCTCAAAAGAGTTAATAGCGGATTCGAAATATGATTGAGCTTGGCTTGTCTGAGAGATCTTCTGTAGATGTTTTTGCATCTCGATAGCCTCAAATCATCAAATATTTTTTTAGCTTCATCCATGAGTTCCTTTTTTTCTAAAATTTCAGCAACACAATAACTATCTTCTATTGCCAAGCAGGAGCCTTGACCTAAAAAAGGAACCATTGCGTGAGCACTGTCTCCTAAAAGAAATAAATTATTAGTAGAAAAGCTTTCCAATGGAGGCCTCTGAAAAATTCCCCATTTGTAAAGTTCAGAATCTGAAAGATAAGTTAACAAATCATCATTCCAATCTTTAAAGTTAGACTCGAACTCATCTTTAGAACCTCTTAAAATCCAAGATTCTTCAGTCCAATCACTAGATTTAATGATGCATGTTGCGCTGTAGGTTCGTTCTCCAATTGGATATGTAACAATGTGTGAATTTGGACCTAAATAGAAATTTATGTCTCCTCCGTTATTTTGTTCAAATGGACATGATGATTCCTTGATGCTTCTCCATGCTATGAATCCAGAAAATAAAGGAGGAACCGATTTGAATTTTTTTGTTCGTAATAAGGAATTAATTCCATCGCAACCAAAAATCAACTCTGCATCTAATGATTTATCTTTAGATGTAATATCATTTTTCTTAAAATCCTCTATCTTGTTATTGAAAACAACTTCACCGCCATGCTCTAGATATTTGTCATAAAGCACGCCAATCAGTCTTTTGCGATTAAGAGTTAGATACTTTTCGTCGCCCATATTCACCCTATAAGAGCTGATTTTTTTACCTTTGTGATCTCTAAAAACCACTTTAGATGGCTGATGACTAAAAGAAATTAAATCTTCAAGAACTCCAATTTTTTGTAATAGATTTGTAGCGTTTGGAGACAAATTTATCCCAGCTGAGACTTCTGATATGGCTGAGTTTCTCTCATAAATGACTGAGGGAATATTTTTTTTTAAAAGGCAAATCCCCGCAGTTAAGCCAGAAATACCCGCTCCGACGATTGAGACTTTTGGTATCAAATTAGTTATGCAGTTTTCATCTGTTCAAGCATGTCCTGCATTTGCTGATGAAGCTTATTAACTGCTTGAAGAGGCCTAACTATTACTTTGAATTCAGTAATTTTTCCCTCATCATTCCAAGAAACTAAGTCAATTCCATTTATGTAAATTCCATCAATTGTTGACTCGAATTCTAAAACTGCTGAATTTTTATCAATAACTTCTTTAATGTATTTAAAAGGCTTAGATTTGCTTTCATCTCCTTTGGTGGGTCCTTCTCCAAAAACACCACCAGCAGCCATTAAATACATTTTTGTCATCTCTCTGCCTTTAATTGGAGTAAAAACAACGGGAGAGTAAAAAGTACAGTTTTCGTCCAATAGTTCGTCAAATTTATTAGGATCATTTGATTTAATCAGTTTGTGCCATTTTTCTATCGGGTGCATATATCCTCTTGTTTGATTGATTAGTTTATAGGGTTAATTAGATAAATGAATCTTTTTTCCGTAGCGATGAAAAGACTGTATAAATTATGTTTTAACAATTTTTTCTTTCAAAAAAGTTTGGATTTCATTACTTTTGAAACCTGCTTCAAATAAGATATCCTTTGTATGCTCACCAAGTCTTGGTGCAGGTCTAACTATTTCGCTAGGCGTTTTTGCAAATCTAGCAGCAGGTCTCGCTTGTCTTACCTCTCCTAAAGATTCATATTCTGTTCTCAAAATTGAATCGTTAGCTAGTATTTGTTTATTTTCAAGAAGCTCCATTCTATCCAGCAAAGGAGCACAAGGTACGCCTTCTTTTTGAAATAAGGTTAGGATTTCTTCACTATCCCATTTAGCAATTTCTTCTCCAGTAATTTCTTTTCTAATTTGTGAATTAATGACTCTTCCTGAAGGTGTCGAAAATCTTTCATCTTCAATTAGATCTTCCCTGTTTAAGGCTTTGCACATTCCCTTCCATTCAGCATCAGAGACAGCTCCTGCTGTTATGTATCTATCTTTTGCTTTATAAATTAAATCTTGAGAACCTTGTAATTTCCTTACATCAGTTTCTTTCTCAGCAAAGACAATTCCTGCCATTCCTTCTGGCCAAAAAAAGGAAAGCATGCAATCCAACATGGAGAGTTCAATGTGTTGAGCAATTCCTTTTTTTTCTCTTACATACAAAGCAGATGATACTGCCTGTGCTGCAGTCAATGAGGTAACCTTGTCAGCAATGATAATTCTGAACATCTTCGGTCTTCCGGTGTCCCTATCGGCTTGTATGTCTGTTGCGCCGGAAAGAGCCTGGATAACAGGATCATAAACTCTTGATGCCGAGTAAGGACCGTTTTTACCAAATCCACTTATCGAGACATAAATGATATCTTTATTAATTTTTCTTAGGTCTTTCTCGCCAAAACCCATTCTTTCAATGGCGCCTGGACGAAAATTTTGCATGAACACATCTGCTTCAGAAGCAAGCTTAAATAGTATCTCTTTGCCTTGTTTTGTTTTCAGGTCTAAGGCAATTGACTTTTTACCTCTATTACACGAATAAAAAACTGGATTGAGTCCATTATGATCTGCAGCCATATGTCGAACCAATTCTCCATTTAATGGCTCAACCTTGATTACCTCTGCACCTTGATCGGCTAGGATCATTGCTCCCATGGGCCCTGAAACCATGCTGGTAAGGTCGAGAACTTTAACTCCTTGCAGCGGTCCCATTACTTTTATGTAGAGTAGTTTATATCCATGGCTTTTGAATATGCTGGCCTTTTAATAATATCGTCTCTGTATTTAGTCATATTTTTGGTTAATTCAAACTCATAAAATATAGCCCAATCTAAACATGAAATTAAGAAAATATCACAAATTCCAAAGCCTTCTTTCATGATGAAGTTTTTATCTTCCAAATATTCCTCAATAACCCCAAATTGTCTTTTCAAGTAATCTCTACATGCATTTGTAACCGTCTTTGATTCACCATAAATTTCTTTTAGATCATAATGCCGTCTCATGACATAAAGCGATGTCTCATCAATCTCTCCTAAAATAAAACAACACCATTCATCTTCTTTAGCCAGTTGAGCATCTGTGTTTGGAATAAATAATTTTTTTGATGGGAACGCTCTTTGCAAATATTTACAAATTGCCAAACTCTCGGATAAATGAAACTCTCCTATTTGCATTAATGGAATTTTTTGTTTCCTGTTTAAATTGGTAAATTCTTTTGTCTGAGTTTCGCCAGTTCTTGGACCAATAGGCTTTAGCGCATAGCTTAAACCTAATTCTTCTGCCATCCATATAGGACGTAGTGTTCTAGCCGTTCCAGATCCCCATAAAATTATTTCTTGATTAGTGTCCACCCAAATTCACCTTATTCTTTTGCCAATATGTTGAGTTGAATAAATATCAAAAAGGCTACTTAAGCCTATATCTATTATTTTTGAAGATTCATCTAAGGCATCCGAGTCTTCGTAACAACTGTGCCATATTAAATCAAAGTTGTTTAGCTTATGATCGGATAAAGGTTTTAAAAAAGCTGTCAACGTTGGTCCTTGAATTTCGTGTTTTGAGATTAAATCTTGGTAATCGTTCTCAAAATCTATTACTTCAGAAAGATTATGACCTTTTTTTAAGGAACAATATTTGAACTCTTGATGATAATTAGATTCATCCATTGGTTGTAGTTCTCCTCTCAAATAAGCCTTGAAATCAAATATTTCATCGGTCAAAAAAGTTGCAATCGATCCAAAATCTTCATTCCAACTATTTTCATGATTATTTTTCCATTCGGTCCAGAAAATATCTCTATCTTTTGTCCAAAGTTCTTGTTGCCATAAAAAATCATATTCCTCAGATTTTTCTTCAGGCTCAAGAATAACTGCCATTAATATTTCATATGTTTCTTCATCTATTTTTTTATTCCAGCAACTTATCAGGTCCAAAAGGTTATTTTGAGAAAAACTTGGCCCTTTTTTACATGGGATAAATTCAACCATCCAATCTCCATAATCGGAGTTATCTACCCAAACCTCTGAATTGCTCACAGGAGATTTAAAGATTCATAATTTCTTTAGACAACTTTTTCGCAGGCTTGTGAAATCCTCCTTTTAAGTACCTAAAATCGGTTGTGTAACCCTCTAGGGACTTTTTCAGGTCTTTGGATGCTTCTCCAAGAACAGCAAAATTTTCAATAGAAAATAACTCTCCAAATTTACTTTCCCATTTGCTGCCTCTAAAATTTTTGACGTGCTCAATAGCAGCTTTGTTACTTTTATATACTTCATATAAGAAGACTTTTTCTTCTGAGTCAAAATAGTATTGATAAATGACTGTATCTGGCTCCATTTTCTTTACGTTTTTTGTAATGTCGTAAGTAAATTTCTCTGCCTTTTTTATTTTTCCTTCATTGATTGATAGATCTAACATAAAGATAATTGGATTCAATTTTTTATGGTCATCTGCAATAGCATTGAAGGATAAGATTAATATGATTGAAAGTATAATTTTCATAGAATTTCCTTTTTAAACAAGGTTAGCAAGAATTTTTTTCAAATGCTAAATAAAAAAATAATTTAGTGTTTAAAAAGATCGGGGTAAATTTTATTAAATATTTGATAGTTATATATTGAATTATTTGAAAGTGAATCGAATTCAGATGCATTTGTTATCAAATCGCACTCTCTTAGATGTTTGCCTGTCCTTTTTACTATGGATACAAAATAATCTCCAAAACTAAAATGGTGATCCATAAATCTCATAGAATCGGACTTTTCAACTTTTGAAGTCAACTCAATATTTATAAAAATTTTTAAGTCATTCAAATCGGGTTTAACATTAAATATATTCATGCCGTTTACAGAAACTTCATTTAATAATTTAACTGCTTTATTTAATTCATCTCGATCATCGAAAAAAATATGAGCATCATTTGTCATTAAAGTTTCTACTTTGGTAAAGTTAATATCATAAAGATTCAGAAATTTTCTCAAGTCTTTTATTCTATATAAAATCCAATCAGGATCATTAAGTGTATTTTCTTGAGTTAACCCATTAAGCATAAAGAATGGAACTTTATTTTCGAATATACCTAAATTTTTTTCGAACTCATTAAGGATTCTATCTAAATTTCTATAAGTGAATTTTATTTCTCTTAGTTTAGAAGGATCTTTTGAATACCAATAGTGATGCTGAACATGAGCAATAGAGTTTAAAAACAAAAAAGACAGATTAAAGCTTTGTTTATTTATTTTTTTTAAAAAAATTAATGATGATAAAAAATCAAAAAAGTTAATAAATACAAAATTTTTAAATCCAAATAGAAATAAACCTTCGGCGAGAACTTTCAAAGCTTTAAAAAAATTTAAAAATCCTATTTCTCTTACAGAACTCTTAACAAAATTAAAAACCATTAGTGAAATTTTAATTTTAGAAATAGATGTATATTCCTTAGCAAGATACTTTGGAAGGTTAAAAAAACTATTTAAATTTTTGGGAACAGTATTTTCAGAAAAAACCCACGGATCAGGGACAAAAATATTATTTTTGGATGATTCATGATTTCCAGAAGTGGCGTTCATAGCTCCCCAAACTATTGAATTATATTTTTCATCAGAAAGTCTCTCCCATATTTGTTTCTCCTCTAGGTTAGGAACATCACCAAGATTTTTAATCTTATGCCTAGTTGAGGAAGTTGAAGTGTGAATGCCTACCCATTGAACCCAAGGCTCGAGAAATCCAGAATTATATTCATCCTTAACAAGCAGTTTTTTATGGACTAAATTATTTAATTTTCTGAGGTATTTATTAGGAATTATTTCTGAGATATCCTTTAACAAATCAATGTTAAACTCATTCAAGCCTACAAAAATAACTTTTTTCATCTTATAAAATATAAATTTTACAGCCTTTTTAAAATGCAATCCTTACTTTTAAATGACAATACTAATTTGTGGAAACATTTACTTATTACTGCAATATTTTCTAGGATTGTTATCTTAATATTAACATTTTTTATTCCTATTCCTTTTGGACCTGAGCCACCAATATCTCCTCTTCATTATCAACAAGGAGTAGATTTAGCAGCTTATATAGATGCAATTCCTTACTTCTCATCTTTTGTTGGGTTAAGGGAGATGGGATTAATTTATTATGAAATGATTTTTTTGGGAGTCTATCCAGAGGTTAGGCCACCGGGTCCAATTTATTCTTGGTTTTTAATGGGACTAAGATATTCAACAGAAAATACAGTAGCTCTTTCAATCACAATTTTTGTTATGGAATCATTAACGATATTTATTTGGTTTAATATATTAAAAAAACAAATAAACCTTTTTAGTGGTCTATTGCTTGCGTTTATGCCCCACTCAATTTGGTTTGGTTTGTTAATTTCTAGTGACATATTTATTTATTTTTTCTCGAGTCTTTATTTTTACATAGTTCTTAATCAGCCAAGTAGATTCTATAAATTTGTACCCTTATTATGTTTGTTGATGGTTTTATCAAAACCAACTGGCATAGTTTTTTGTTTAGGCTCTCTCTTTCTGTCTAAAGATTATTTTAAAAATAATTCAGAGTACTTTTTTTCTATGTTTTTAATGATTTTGATTTTATTTTTTTCGATAATTTATTATCTTCCTTATTTCTTAGTTGAACAAAATGTTATTGCTTCTAATTCTGAGCTCAAAGAGATTTCTCATGCAGGCACCTCTGTCATCAAAAACATAGTGAAATTTTTCTATGTATTCGGATTTCATCCATCAGAATCGAATTTATTCTTTGCAGAAATAATAAGATATTTTTATGGATTCTTTTTCGTCTTAGGTTTTTTTCTTTCTCTAAATTTCAATAAAACCTTTGCCATCATAATAATACCTTCCATCTTGATGCTAGTTTTATTTCTTGTTCCCTCTTGGAGATATATTTTACCTTTCCTCCCGTTATTTATTGTTCTAAGTTCAAATTTTTTTGTAAAGCAATTATTTAAAATTAATATGCAAAGATGAAAAATGAGTCATGTAATTATCATACCGGCATTTAAACCCTCAGAAGATCTTCCAGCTTATTGTGCTGAACTAACTAATCTTGAGAATCTATTTAAAATAATACTAGTTAATGATGGCTCTCCAGATTCATTTAATAGAATATTTGATAAGTGTTCTCAGGTTGATAAAGTTCATTTAATACATTTTCAACATAACCGAGGCAAGGGAGCGGCAATTAAAGCTGCAGTTGAGAAGACTATTCAGTATGCAAAAAAAGAAAAAATAGTATCTATAATTACTGTCGATGCCGATGGCCAACATAATCTTAATGATGTTACTAAACTTTCAAATGAAGCTTTAATTAATCCAAATAGTTTGATCCTTGGAGTAAGGAAATTTGATGGAGAGGTTCCCTTAAAGTCAAAGATTGGAAACTATTTAACAGCAAAAATTCTAAGAGTCTTTTTTGCACTCAAAACTGAAGGTGATAGCCAAACAGGGCTAAGGGCAATTCCTATGAATCTCAGTAAAAAAATCATAGAAGCAAAGGGGCAAAAATATGAGTTTGAAACAGAAATGCTGCTCATAGCTAAAAGTCAAAACATTCATATTTTAAATATACCTATTGATACGATATACATAGACAATAATAAGTTATCTTCATTTAGGCCTTTCAAAGACTCATTAAGAATTTATTTAGTGCTTTTTAAATACGGTTTATCAAGCATGATTGCAATATTATGCGAGTTCTTGATTTTTATATCTTTCAATATATTCAGCGATTTTAATCCTTTTTACTCAAACATAATTTCAAGAGCATCATCTATTTTTATTCATTACCAACTAATTAAGATTTTCCCCTTTAAAGGAAGAGAACTACAAAATTTAGGTTCATTAAAATATATTCTTTTAGCTATCTTTAATTCTTTCATTGTGGGAATTTTCTTAAATTTTCAAGCCGAGGGCTCAAATTTAATTTTAATCAAGGCATTTTTTGACTCTATTTTATTTTTCATGAATTTCTTAATAATAAATTTCTTTATTTTTAAGAAATGAATTTCAAAAAATCACCAACATAGATTAGGATTATGCTAGAAAATCAATTTCATCTTTAGAAAATAAATATAAACTTCATTAAACTTTTCAAAATTGAAAAAATTTAGCTTCGACATCAAATTAGCAAACAAGAAATGGAAATTTATTGAGGATACGTGGTATGTAGGCGACCTAAATTTTGATCTATCAAATAAAATTCTTGAATGCAAAGTAGATGAAATCATAAAAATTCTTATCGAAGAAGGAATTAGTCATTTTGCTATTATTAAAATAGAAGAAGAAACTCTAAAAATTATCACAGATCCTATTAGCAGTTTTCCTTTGATAAGTTCTTTTAATGAAACTGATCATGTAATTACAATTACAGACAGTATCTCAAAATTAGATACAGAGGAATTTTCAATCCATGAAGTTGCTAAAACTTCTATTTACCATAGCGGCTATACTTTAGGAGAAGATACAATTTTTAAAGAAGTTAAATGGATATCTCCGTTTTCAAAATTTTCGATATCAAATTCTGGTGAGACAAATATTTCAAATTATTTTGTAAAAGAAAAATCAAATGAAATAAATTATTCGGAAATAGAGGAAAATCTAATCGGATCTTTAAAAAAAGTCGAAAATAAGAAATTTTTTCTTCCCATTTCTGCTGGTTATGATTCTAGATATATTGGCTTTATTTTAAACAAAATCAAAGGAATAGTTTCCTCCATTTCTTATGGGCCTCAAAATTCATGGGATGTTAAAGGTGGAAAAATAGCATCAGAAGTATTGGGTTTCTCTTGGGAAAATTTTAACGCTTCTAGAAAAGCTCATAGAGATTTCTGTAAAAATTCTCTTTTCAGTGAAATAAGAAAATTTGCTGATTTAGGTGTCTCAAGCTTTTACTATCAAGATGTTTTGCCAGTATCTATGAAATTGTCTGAAATAAACAACTCAATTGTGATCAATGGAAACACCGGAGATTTTATTACGGGAGGTCATTTAAGCAATAAAGAGGCTCACATCCTTTCAGACGATGATATTTGTAGCAGGCTTTATGAAAAAATTTATACTAATTGGAAAAGTTCATTAAAACCAAATCCGATTCTTCTAAATTATATTTCGGAGGAAATAAAGAGAATAAAAAATAAATATAATTGCGATAATGCTCTTGAACTAATTTATTTTTTCGAGTGGGAAAATAGACAAGCTAAGTATGTTGTCTCTGGGCAAAGAGTGTATGATTTCTTCGGACTTGCATGGAAATTACCCTTTTGGTCCATTGAATATATTGCTCCTCACTTAAATGTCAAAAAAGAACAAATCATAGATCAAAAAGTTTACGTTTCTTTTTTAAAACTTCAGATAGACTCAAAACTTTTTAAATCTCATATAATTCCTGAAAGATATCAACACAATAATCTTGTGAGAATATTAAGAAAATTATATAAATTCTTATACTATTTCAATCGTGAATTTTTTGAGAAATGGGAAAAATCTATTTTTCTTCCTTATTTGAGCACCCTAAATCAAATGGCTGTTTATCCTTTTTTTAAAATTTTAAAAATTCCACCTGTCAACAAAGAACCAGCTATTTGGTCAGAAATTTATATAAATGAAAAAATGAAATTTAAAACAATGAACAT
>CACELJ010000016.1:0-29579 GCA_902560275.1 uncultured SAR86 cluster bacterium
TGAAATTACTTTGTTTGACTCACCTGAGCCGATAATGTCTCCAGATTGGTCTCCTGATGGGAAAAAAATAAGTTACGTATCATTTGAGAATGGTAATTCCGAAATTTTTATCCAAGATTTATCCTCAGGGAAAAGAAATTCATTAAGAAGGTATCCTGGAATCAACAGTGCTCCTGTTTGGTCTCCAAATGGAAATTATTTAGCCTTTGTTTCTTCAAGGAGTGGCAATCCTGATGTGTATTTATATGATTTAAAAACGGAAAAGATTTCTAGAATTACTGCGCATTACGGAATAGATACAGAACCTTCATTCTCTGCAAACGGCAGGAAACTTCTATTTACCTCTAATAGATCAGGAACTCCACAACTTTATGAAGTTAGCCTAATTACAAGAAAAATTTCAAGAATAACTTTTGATGGAAACTATAATGCTAGAGGAAGATATTTCCCAGATGGAAAGAATATTGTTTTTGTTCATAGATCAGAAGAAAAGTTTCATATTTCAATAAAACGCCTCGGAAAAAGTGGTCTAAAGATGCTTACTGAGACTGCATTAGATGAATCTCCAAGCGTTTCTCCTAATAATAACTTCATTATTTATGCCACGAAAGACGCTGAAAACGGCTATTTAGCAGGAATTTCGCTTGATGGGCTGGCAAAGTTTAAAATACCTAGTAAAATTGGCGCTATTCGGGAACCTGTTTGGTCTCCTTTCTTGAACTAATTCAAGAATTTTGAGTCAAACATAATAGAACGTATAACTAGATGAGGATAAAAATGGAACCAATAAGTATTTTTCTAATATCAATATTGGCATGTTTAGGTAGTGGTTGTGCTAATGATGTGGCTGACGATGTATCTGCATCTAGCTACGCTTCTGTTTCTGGTCAATCTGCTCAGATGGGACCGAAAATGGATGTAAATTTGCCTGATAAGGTTTATTTTGAGTTTGATAACTTTGACCTTGGTGATGATGCCATGGATACCTTGGAGCAGTACATTAGATTTGCCAAAAGAGCAAAGGCAATTAGATTAGAAGGACATTGCGACGAGAGAGGCACAAGAGAATATAACCTAGCATTGGGTGAAAAAAGAGCTCAATCCGTTAAAGAATTTTTAATAGTCAACGGTATCTCATCTTCTAAGATTGATGTCGTTTCATACGGTGAAGAAAGACCAGATAGGCTTGGTTCTTCTGAATCGGCATATAAAGCTAACAGGAGAGTTGAGATATCTCTTTACTAGCTTTAAGTGATTAAAAGATCTCTTTTACTTTTATTTTTTTTAATTACCTCTTCGACTTGGGCACAAGATTCTGAGTCGGAAAGGTTGTTATTAAATAAGATCAATTCCCTCGAAAAAGAAATTCAAATACTCTTGAATCAGCTTGAAGAAATTAACTATAAGTTAAATAGGATTGAAGACACGCAACAGCTCAGATATGTAGATCTAGATAAAAGAATCCATGAGTTAGAAGGTATTTTGTTAGTTCAAGAAGAAATAGAAGGAACAAATATAGATGAATTAGATCCTTTAGCAGGGTTAGTCGAAGAAGATGATGCTAGTAATGAATTTGAACTTTGGTCAGATTCTCTTCAACTAATAGAAGATGGAAGATTTGCTGAAGCATCAGAAAAACTAAGATACTTGATCCTTTCATTTCCTGAAGGAAATTTTATTGGAGATGCTTTATTTTGGTTAGGTGAAATATATTTTCTTCAAGAGAATTACATTGATTCCTCTGATTCTTTTAATGAACTAATTTCCTCTTATGCGGAACATAGCAGGGTACCAGACGCAAATTTTAAATTAGGAATGATAAGTTTAAGATCAGAAGATTCTAATAAGGCAAAAGAATATTTTAATTACTTAATTAACAATCACCCTGACTCTGGAGCTGGTATACTCGCAGCCGAAGAATTGAAAAAGTTTCAATAATACGTGGGTCGTTAGCTCAGTTGGTAGAGCAGTTGGCTTTTAATCAATTGGTCATAGGTTCGAATCCTATACGACCCACCACTTTAATATGTCTATTTTAATGATTTCTTTCGGGGGAGCTTTAGGCGCTTCATCAAGATATTTGATATCCTCATTTTTGAATAATTATTCAATTCTAAGCTTCTCTATTGGGACTCTGGTAGTGAACATCATAGGATGTTTTTTTATTGGTTTTTATATTTCAGAGACTTCAGAAGTGATTTCAGAAAATATAAAAAATTTCTTAATCATAGGATTTCTAGGATCATTTACAACATTTTCAGCTTTTACCAAAGAGTCCTTAGAGCTGTATCAAACATTTGGAATGACAAATTCTTTTTTGTACATTTTAGTAAATGTACTTTTGTGCTTGAGTGCAACTTACTTGGGTTATAAGATTTCTTAGATGTCGGAAGAAAAAACTATCTTTCAAAAGATAATAGATAAAGAAATACCATCCACAACTCATTATGAGGATGATTTATGTATTGTTATTGAGGATATAAATCCCAAGGCTCCAATACATTTACTTATTATTCCAAAAAAACCAATTCCAAAATTATCAGATGCTTCTGAGGAGGATGTATCAATTTTAGGACACTTGATGTTTATTGTCGGAGAGATGTCTAGAAAATTTGAAACAGAAGATTCATTTAACGTCGTAATAAATAATGGAGCCTCAGCCGGACAGACTGTTTTTCATCTTCACTTACATTTATTAGCTGGAAGAGATTTCTTCGATTTATTGCCAGCTTAATCAGCCCATTCGTTTTAAGGCTTCAGTAGTCTGATAAATTTCTTCCATTCTATTCCTGATACTTTCACTTACCTCGAAGAAGTTTGCAGCCAGCTTTGATGCCTCTCTAAGTTGCATGATTGCCGCTTCAAACCGCCCCGTTAAAAAGAAATACTCAGCTCTAGACCTATGCAATCCAATAAGGTTATTTGAGAAGCCTTGCACTTCTGCTAACTCATACCAAACGAAAGGGTCGGTAGGTCTTTTTTTTGAAAGGTCATTTAAAATTTCTTCAGCTTCATCATATTTTTTATCTCTGAATAATGCTTTAGATAACAACAGGGAGATTGAATAATTATTAGGATGCAGGGAAATAAGGTTTTTTCCTAAAGAAACACTCTCAAGGATATTTCCAGCTTTCATATGAGCTTCCATTAAGGATATTTGTAGATTGATATTGATAGGATCTAATTCTATGCATTCTCTTATTAACGAAAAGGCTTTTGAATAATCTTTATTATTTAGATACGCAAGGTGAAGGGCATACTTTGAAATAGTCTCATCTTTTTTTGTTTTTGCTTTTCTTAGTTCGCTTGAATATTTTCTTATTAAACCTCTAGGATTTTGCTCTATACCGCTTTCAATTCTTTTTTTAACTAGATGAAAGTCAACTGAGTCTCTGTAAGATACAAAAGAGTTTTTTTCTACAAACTCAGTTTCCCTTATCCTAGCATCAGTAATACGATCCTTAGGAAATGGATGTGTCCTTAAGTAACCAAATTGATCTTCAGAATTATTACGAGAGAGATCCTGAAGGATCTTAAACATCCTTCCTTGTCCTTTGGGATCAAAACCTGATCTGACGAGGTTATTGAAGCCTATTCGATCTGCTTCTTGCTCATTAGAGCGAGTGAAATTAGTATTCAATTGTTGCATCAAGGCTGGTCCAGTTATGATCGCCTGAGGATTATTAGACGCAGCCGCCAAAGCTATGCTACCTAGAATCATTAGAGCATTTGCCAAAGGCGATCCTCTATTTTGACTTCTTGCATAATGTCTCTGACTTAGATGAGCTAATTCGTGAGTCATAACTGACGAAAATTCAGACTCATCATTTGTGTAAAAGAATAAACCAGTATTAATACCTATTATTCCTCCAGCCGCTGCAAAGGCATTTATAGACTTATCATCAATAATAATGAATTCGAATCTTCTATCTTTTACTTGTGAATTCTCTGCTAGCCTATATATCAAATCTTCTATGTATGCCCTCACAAGAGGATCGGAATGCTCTTTAGCTTGCGATCTGAAAAGAGATAGCCATAATCTCCCCATTTCAAATTCACCAGATAACGACACAGATGCGGAAGATCTATCTCCTAAAACTGGTAAATCATCCTGAATGTCCTGTGCACTCGAGAAAGATAGAACTACTAGAGTTAAAAATAAAAAAAATCTCTTCACAATAACAGTATAATTACTTTTGATTACTAGAAAACAAAATAGTTCAAAAGTTTATGGCTTCATATTTTAAAAATCTTATTGATAAATATTTTCATACGGAAGATCAAATTTCTTTATCAATTTTGTTAGTTTTCATAGGAATTATAGTGATTTTCTTCGGTTCAATTCTTACGCCTTTATTTATAAGTGCTCTTGTTGCATATTTATTAAACAGTATAGTTACTACTACTGAAAGAAGAGGGTTTTCAAGACCGATTGGTCTAACTATTTCGATAACTTTGTTTTTCGGTCTATATCTTTCATTGTTTCTAATCTTCCCTTTACTCTCAAGACAAATAATTGGATTGGTAAATGAATTACCTAGAATCGTAGAAAACCTAGAAGACATTCTTGTGAATTTCTTTAATGATTACCCAGAATTTTTTACCTCAGAACAAATCGAAAACCTGAGCGTAACTGTAACCTCTAGCTTGCCTAATATTCTTGAGCAAACCCTTTTACAGCTAAATGCTGGGTTTTCAGCAGCAATGAGCGCCCTTGTTTATTTGGTGCTAATTCCTTTTTTAGTATTCTTCTTTTTAAAAGATAAGAAGCAAATGCTTGAGTACGTTGCTTATTTTCTTCCTAGCGATAAAAGTTCAGCCTCCAAAATCTGGATAGAACTAGATTCTCAACTTTTTAAATATCTTCGAGGCAAGGTTCTTGAATTAATCATTGTAGGGATTGTTACAACAACCGCATTCTCTATACTCGGTGCCAATTACTCCCTTTTACTCGGCATATTGGTTGGGTTATCGGTTTTGATACCATTATTTGGTGCTATTTTTGTAACGATACCTGTTGCTATCGTCGGCTATTTTCAATGGGGCTTGGATATGAATTATTTAATTTTCCTTGCTACCTATCTGATCATTCAAGCTCTTGATGGGAATGTTCTATTCCCGCTCTTGATTGGAAGAGAAGTAAATCTCCATCCAGTTTTAATTGTTTTGGCAATACTTATTTTTGGAGGTATTTGGGGTTTTTGGGGAGTTTTATTGGCGGTCCCATTAGCTACTGCAATAAGAGCAGTGATAAAGTCTTGGCCTGCAGTTAATAATTAACTTTTTAAATATTCTTCAAGAGTTTCTAAGACCTCTTGCGCATGTCCAGGAACCTTAACTTTCCTCCATTCCTTGATTAACTTATTATTTGAATCGATTAAAAAAGTACTCCTTTCTACACCCATGTATTTTTTCCCGTACATACTTTTTTCCTTGATAACATCAAATAGTTTACAAAGTTTTTCCTCAGGATCACTGATTAGTTCAAAAGGAAATTTAAATTTTTCTTTAAAATTTTCATGAGACTTTAAGCTTTCTCTTGAGACGCCGAAAATTTCTGCATTTACATTTTTAAACTTTTTGTAAAGGTCTCTAAAATTTTCTCCCTCAGTCGTGCATCCGGGAGTATTATCTTTAGGATAGAAATAAATCACCAAATTCTTCTTATTATTTTTTAGATCAAAAACAGAATCACTTGTAGCATCTGCCTTAAAAGTTGGAATTTTTTTTCCTTCTATAATTTTTCCCATTTTTTTCCTCTTAAAAAAAGTAATTTATTCAAGTCAATAATATACAATTCAATTTTGCAAAAAGAAATATGTTAGTTAAGGGAAGTATAGTAGCAATTGTGACTCCAATGAAGGCAAACGGAGACCTTGATTTGGAGGCTCTCGATAAACTTGTAGATTTACATATTGAATCAGGAACTAAAGGAATTATTGCAGTAGGCACAACGGGTGAATCTGCTACTTTGGAAGTTTCAGAACATATTTCAGTTATAGAAAGAATAGTCAAAAAAGCAGATAAAAAGGTTTTTATTTTTGCTGGAACGGGTGCTAATAGTACAAAGGAAGCTATATACTTAAGCATGGCAGCTAAAAGTGCTGGTGCCGATGCTTCTTTATCTGTCACGCCTTATTACAACAAGCCAACACAAGAAGGTCTATTCCAACATTACACTCAGATAGCAGATCAAGTTGAATTTCCTCAAGTGCTTTATAACGTTCCGGGAAGAACTAGTTGTGATTTATTGCCTGAAACTATAGCCAGGTTAGCACCTCATGAGAACATTTCAGGAATCAAAGAGGCCACAGGGGATCTATCAAGATTAGAAAAACTCAAAAAATTAATTAGAGATGAAACCTTTTATCTATTCTCAGGTGACGATGCCACGGCAACAGACTTTATTCTAAATGGAGGCCATGGAAATATTTCGGTTACTGCCAATGTTGTACCTGATTTAATGTCTAAGTTATGTGATTTTGCTCTTGAAAAATCTTCAGAGGCAAAGATTATAGAAAATAAAATTTCTAATTTAAATGAAATGCTTTTTTTAGAATCTAATCCAATACCTGTAAAATGGGCTTTAAGTAGAATGGGCTTGATAGATATTGGAATTAGATTGCCTCTAACTAACTTTTCTAAAGAGCATCAACAAACCTTGCAAGAGGAATTATTAAAACTTGAATTAATTTGAGATGAGATTTTTTGTATTACTTTTAATATTAGCTAGCTGTGTTTCTGATCCATCCAAGCAATCTAGAAATGCATATTTACTAGAAGAGGAAGATAAAACTTTGTCTGAAGTCATTGAGGACATTACAGTTCTCTTAGATTTGTATCCTATAAATGGCGAAATAGATAAAGAGAAATTAAGTTATGAGCTTCAAAGACCAAGACAGTTTTTTTCTTCAGGAAGCAATAATGAAATAAGACTCCATAAACTGGGTCAAATTAGATGGTTATATGTTGAGTCATTACCAAGCTCTGTATGGCCAATTCTTAATCAATATATTGAAAATGAAAATGATTTATCTATTAGGATTTCTGATCCAGATGAAGGAGTCATTGAAACAGAAATCTTCAACAGAAAGGATAAAGAGGTCAAGTATCGATTTAAAGTTGAGCATGGAATAAGACAAGCCAGCACCGAATTATTTTTTACTGAGCTGGTTAAACAGGAAAATGGTTGGGCTATTCTGGATAATGATAATTCTAAAGCAGATGAATTTTTAAGGAAGTTGCTGGATTATTTTTCTTCAGCTACTGTTTCTCAAGGTACTTCTTTGGTTGCTTTAAACTTAAATCAAGGCAGAAAGTCTGAGGTAATCAATACAAATGATGGAAAATCATATATCAAGCTGAGTATAGGTTTTGCTAGAACTTGGGCAGCTTTGAACAGAGCTCTTAAAGAAGCAGCAATTAATGTTAAAGATCTAAATAGAGAAGAGGGCTATGTTTTGATTAATTATGGGTTGCCTGAGGAAGAGGGAATCCTCGCAAGACTCAGAAAAAGTGAGCCTAAAGAGTATAAAATTATTGTAAGATCATCATCAGAAGATCTAACTCAAATAATGTTAGATTCAGAAGAATGGAATGATGAGCTTGAAAGTCTTTTGTCTGAAATTAATCAATCTCTATCTTAAATATTAATTATGAAAAAAATAGAACTTTTATCGAGCGGCAAGGCAAAATCTTTATATACCACTGAAAATTCTGATCAGCTTATTATGGAGTATAGAGATGACACTTCTGCTTTTGATGGAAAAAAAATCGAAAAACTTGCTGGCAAAGGGACTGTAAATAACAGATTTAATGCGCATGTTATGCAACAAATAGAAAAATCTGGCATACCTACTCATTTTATTGACGAGGTCTCAGAAAATGAAAGCCTTGTTAGGAAGTTAGAAATGGTTCCAATTGAATGTGTTGTGAGGAATATTACAGCTGGGAGCATATGCAAAAGATTGGGGCTTGAAGAAGGTATGGAACTAAATCCTCCAACATTTGAATTTTTCTATAAAGATGATGAGCTAGGCGATCCGATGGTAAATGAATTTCACATTATTTCCTTCAATTGGGGAACTGAGGAAGATATAAAAGAGATGAGAGAATTAACTTTCAAAGTTAACGACGTTTTAAAAAAAATGTTTGCAGATGGAGGGTTATTGCTTGTCGATTTCAAACTTGAGTTTGGGAGACAAGATGGAAAAATGTACTTAGGCGATGAGATGACTCCTGATGGTTGCAGAGTTTGGGATGCTGAGACGAGAAAAAAGCTTGATAAAGATAGATTTCGACAAGGCTTAGGTGACGTAATTGAATCCTACCAAGAAATAGCCTCAAGAATAGGAGTTAGTTTAGAAAACTAATTTAAACTCTCATTGATTGTCTTCAGTTTGTCTGATCCTGGGCAGAGCTCTTTTTCATTAAGCAAATTTAGAGGCTTGTCAATGGCATTTAGAGTCTCGTATAAATCAGGAGCTTTAGTGTCAATATATAAAAGTCCTGTTGCAACTTTGCCCTCATCATTTTTCTCTCTTACAGTATTCAACGCGAGATTAGCATCAGTCGGATCATAACTACTGTCTAACTTTTCTAAAGACATTTTTGATCCATCATGTAAATTTACCTCAACAGTCTCTCCCTCTTCATAATTTGTAGTAATTTCTCTACCTAAAGGAACAAAATCTACTTTACCCAAAGCATCATTATGTTCTCTGATGTGATCATAACTTTTTGTTGAAGCATCATGATTATTAAAAGTTACACAAGGACTAATTATGTCTAGTAGAGCAAATCCTTTATGTTGAAAAGCTCCCATGATTAATGGAACTAGTTGTTCCCTGTCACCAGAAAAACTTCTTGCAACATAACTTGCTCCTAGTTGAATAGCCAAAGCAGCCAAATCAACAGGCGGGAAGGGATTTTCTTCTCCATATTTATTAGGAGAGTCTTTATCGTTAGTTGCAGAAAATTGACCTTTTGTCAAACCGTAAGTTCCATTATTCTCAACGATATAAGTCATATCTACTTGTCTACGTATTGCATGAACAAACTGACCCATACCAATTGATGCGCTATCCCCATCTCCAGATACTCCTATATATAAAAGGTCATCATTTGCACAGCTAGCACCAGTTGCAATTGACGGCATTCTCCCATGGACAGAATTAAAACCGTGAGAATCATTTAAAAAATATGCTGGTGCTTTTGATGAGCATCCTATGCCTGATAGCTTTGCAACCTTATATGCTTCTATATTCAACTCAAAGCATGCATCAATAATCGCAGCACTTATGGAATCATGTCCGCATCCTGCACAAAGGCTTGATACAGCCCCTTCATAATCTCTTCTAGTTAAGCCAAGTTTATTTTTCTTTAGGTTTGGATGATGATTTATTGGTTTTTGTATATAAGTCATGACTATATCTTTTCTGGTTCACGTTCTCTAATTTTCTTTGCTATAAAATTTGCTTCAATAGGTTGTCCATTAAACCAAACCAAAGATCTGAGCTTTTCTGCAGATATACCACCTTCAGCCATAAGCAAGGTTCTCATCTGACTATCTCTATTTTGTTCTACAACATAAACATAATCATGCTTTTCAATGAAATCCCAAACATCTAAATTGAAAGGGAAGGCTTTCACTCTCATCAGATCTAACTCTATACCCTCTTCTTTAAGCATATCTCTTGCTTCTATCATTGCTGCAGACGTACTACCGTAATAAATAACACCGGAGCAATTTTTTTTATCTGAAAGTATTATTTCAGGATCGGGGACTAACTCAGAGGCAGTTTTGAATTTTTGGACTAGCCTCCTTAGGTTGGTTGCATTTATTTCACCATCCTCAGAATATCTAGCGTACTCATCATGGGAAGTTCCTCTTGTAAAATATGCCCCTTTGCTCGGATGAGCTCCTGGATAAGTTCTGTAACAAATACCATCACCATCCACATCATGATATCTTCCAAATTTTTCTTCCATTTTTTCCAAAGCCTCAAAGTCCAGCACCTTACCTCGATCAAACTTTCTGGAATCATCCCACTCCAATTCATCGACAACCCAGTCGTTCATCCCCATATCCAGATCTGTAACGACAAAAACAGGAGTTTGCAGCCTATCTGCTAGATCAAAGGCCATTGCAGAAAATTCAAAACATTCTTTTGGATCTTCTGGAAGAAGCATTACATGTTTAGTATCACCATGAGAAGCATAGGCACAAGCTAAGATATCTGATTGTTGTGTTTTTGTAGGCATACCAGTGGATGGACCTCCTCTTTGAACATCAAACACTACGACAGGAACTTCAGCAAAATATGCCAGACCAAGAAATTCACTCATCAACGAAATTCCAGGGCCACTGGTCGCAGTGAATGATCTAGCTCCATTCCAGTTAGCCCCGATAGCCATACCAATAGCAGACAATTCATCCTCTGCCTGAACGCTTGCATAAAGGTTTTTTCCAGTTTTTTCATCAACTCTAAATTTTTTGGCATATTTTTCAAAACCTTCTGCTAATGAGGTAGAAGGTGTTATTGGGTACCAAGCGCAAATAGTTGCTCCTCCATAAACAGCTCCCAATCCCGCTGCTTCGTTGCCACTAATAAGAATTTTTCCATCATTCTTATCCATTCTTTCCAGCGTTAAACCAATTGGATAAGGCAAATTATTCAAAACATAGTCCCTTCCAATATTAAGAGCTTTTAGGTTTGGCTCGATTAAGTTCTTTTTCGATGCAAATTGCTCAGATATTAGTTCTTCAAAAATTTCATACTCCATATCTAGAAGAACAGATAAGGCACCTACATAGGCAATATTTTTGAACAAGGCTCTTTGCTTTGCATTCGTAAAAGACTCAACACAGAGGCTAGTGAGGGGAATTTCTATCACGTTAATATCATCCCTGTAGAAATTTCTTTTCCAAGAAGAATCATATAAAAGATATCCACCGGAGTTGAGCTCTTCAACATCTTGATTGTAGCTTTGAGGGTTCATTGCAACTGAGAGGTCAACACTTCCTTTACTTCCAAGATACCCATTTTTATTAATTCTAATTTCAAACCAAGTTGGTAAGCCTTGAATGTTTGAGGGAAAAATATTTTTTGGACTTACAGGAATGCCCATTCTAAAAACTGCTTTAGCAAACATTTGGTTAGCACTCGCTGAACCAGAGCCATTCACATTTGCAAATTTAATTACAAAGTCATTCTTAGAAACTAAGGAATCAAAAGTTTGAAGTTTTTCCACTATGCAACTTCCTTGTATTTTTTCTTATCTTTCGAATTCAACGTTTGAGCTTCAGTGTAAGAAAACTTTTGAATATCCCATGCTCCAGTAGGACATCTTTCTGCACAAAGCCCACAGTGAACACAAACATCTTCGTCCTTAACCATAACTCTTCCAGTTTTGAGTTTGTCTGAAACATATAAACTCTGATCTAAATTTACCGCTGGAATTCTAAGACTTCCTCTTACAAACTCTTCAGTACCGTTATCAGTAAAGTTAATACAATCGGTAGGGCAGATATCAACACAAGCATCGCACTCAATGCAGAGATCTTCTTTAAACACTGTCTGCATATCGCAATTAAGGCATCTTTGAGCCTCATCTAGTGCAAGTTGTTCGTCGTACCCTAGCTCAACTTCAACTTTTAAACTTTTCAGTGCTTCGGAATGATCAGCATGAGGAACAATGTTTCTATCCTCTTGAGAGATATCATTATCATATGCCCATTCATGAACACCCATTTTCTGACTCACAAGATTTGTTAGAGGATCAGGTCTATCAAGAAGATCAACTCCGTTACAATAGTTATCAATCGATATAGCAGCTTGATGACCATGAGCTACTGCCCAAATAATATTTTCAGGTCCCCATGCTGCATCACCACCAAAAAAGACCTTTGGTAAAGTTGATTGCATTGTAGTTTTATCAACAATAGGCATATCCCATTCACCAAACTCCATTCCAATATCTCTTTCAATCCAATCAAAGGCATTATCTTGACCAATTGCTAATAAAACGTCATCGCACTCAATGACTATTTCCTCGCCAGTAGGAACCATCTTTCTTTTTCCGTCATCTGAATATTGTGGTGCCACTTTCTCGAACTTAACTCCCTTAAGTTTTCCATTGTCATCTACAACAAATTCTTTGGGAGATGTATTTTCAAGAATAGGTATTCCTTCATCTATAGCTTCTTCAATCTCCCAATCTGAAGCTTTCATTTCTTCGAAAGGACTTCTTACGGTCACTTTCACATCTTCCGCCCCTAATCTAATGGCTGTTCTACAGCAATCCATTGCAGTATTTCCGCCACCAATAACAACTACTTTTTTTCCAATGGAAGATATGTGTTCAAAAGCAATACTAGTGAGCCAATCAATACCGATATGAATATTTTCTGATGCTTCATCTCTTCCTGGAATATTTAAATTTTTCCCTTTAGGTGCTCCTGTTCCTACAAAAACAGCATCAAATTTTTCATCATCTACAAGAGACTTCATGCTTTTGATTTCAGTATTGTTAACAAACTTCGCACCCATTTTGATGACTCTATAAACTTCTTCGTCTAAAACTTCTTCAGGTAATCTAAAAGATGGAATATTGGTTCTCATTAACCCGCCAGGCTTAGGATCCTTTTCAAATACTGTTACCTCATAACCTAAAGGCAATAGATCTCTAGCTACAGTCAAAGAAGCAGGGCCACCACCAATCAAAGCAATATTTTTTCCATTTTTTTCAGACGGAATTTCAGGAAGAAGACTATCAAAGTCTTCTTTATTATCGGCAGCAACTCTTTTTAATCTGCAAATTGCTACCGGTTCTTCATGTGTTCTAGATCTTCTGCATGCTGGCTCGCATGGTCTGTCACAAGTTCTTCCAAGAATTCCAGGAAAAACATTTGATTTCCAATTAAGCATGTATGCATCGGTATATTTCTTTTGAGCAATCAGTCTAATATATTCAGGAACATTTGTATGAGCAGGGCAGGCCCACTGACAGTCAACAACTTTATGAAAATACTGAGGATCAGATATATCTGTTTTGGGCATGTAATCGCTTATAGGAACATCCGAACTACCAGAAATATCCTTTGATGATTTAGAATTTTCCAAAAGATTTTTTTCAGTATTGATAACGTCTCTAAACTCTTGGACAATTTGATCTCTCTTTAAAATTGCCTCGTCTAGATCTGAGGTTCCTGTGGTTTGCCTCAGATCATAACCTAACTTATCTCTTAGAGTTTTTGGAACTGAAAGTTTTACCCACCAAGTATTATGCCTTTTATAAAGATACTTGTTTTTGCTCATGATTCTGTACCTATAATCATTTAATTTGATTAGAGTGTACCTTATTTTTTTTCAAAGGTACATATCAAGATAGAAAAGATCTCCTAAGAGGCTTGTAATAGGGGTATTTGGTCTATTTTCCAGTTTCTTTATAATTAAAAGTTATAAAGTAGTCTATTAATGTACCTTTTTTCTTTACTCTGTACCTGAATGAGAATAGAATACACACAAATTTATTGGTAGGTAATTTTGAAACAAATTTATTTAGATTATGCATCAACTACTCCTGTAGAAGAAGGCGTCGTTAAAAAGATGACAGACTTTATGTCCTTCGATGGGAATTTTGGAAATCCTGCTTCCAGATCTCACTCCTTCGGTTGGAAAGCTGATGAGGCAGTTGAAGAGGCAAGAAATAACCTTGCAACTTTAATTGGTTGTGATCCTAGAGAAATCATTTGGACTTCAGGTGCAACTGAGTCTGATAACTTAGCAATTAAAGGCGCAGCTAGATTTTATAAGAATAAAGGTAATCATCTCATCACTTCGAAAATAGAGCATAAAGCAGTTCTTGATCCCTTCAGACAACTTGAAGAAGAAGGCTTTGAAGTTACATATTTGGAGCCAAACTCTTCAGGAGAGATCTCTATTGAACAAGTTGCAGAAGCAGTCACTGATAAAACAATTTTAGTATCACTCATGCATATGAATAATGAATTAGGAACTATTACTGACATTGATGCAATAGGTGAATTAACTAGAAGCAAAGGAATAATCTTCCATGTTGATGCAGCCCAAAGTATTGGAAAAATCGCCATTAATATGTCTTCAAATAAAATTGATCTTTTATCAATTTCAGCTCATAAATTTTATGGCCCCAAGGGCGTAGGTGCATTATTTGTTAGGAGAAAACCCAGAGTTAGATTAGAACCATTATTTCATGGAGGCGGTCACGAGAGAGGTTTTAGATCTGGTACTTTGGCTACACACCAGATAGTAGGTTTAGGGGAGGCAGCAAGAATAGCTCACCAACAAATGGATGATGACTTAAGAAAGTTAGAAAATCTTAAAAGAATTTTTTGGGAAGAAGTTAAAGATATTGAGGAAATCTATGTCAATGGTGATTCAAAAAACAAATTCCCTGGCATATTGAATATATCTTTTAATTTCGTTGAGGGAGAATCTCTAATAATGGCTCTTAAATCAATTGCAGTTTCCTCTGGGTCTGCATGTACTTCAGCGAGCTTAGAACCTTCGTATGTTCTTAGAGCGCTTGGCAGGAAAGATGAGCTTGCACATAGCTCTATTAGATTTTCTTTTGGTAGATATACTACTGAAAAAGATGTAAGGGAAACTGCCTTGCTTGTTAAGTCCTCAGTGGAAAGGTTGAGAGAAATCTCTCCTCTTTGGGAAATGTATCAAGATGGAGTAGATTTAGATAAAATAGAGTGGGCTTAATAGCTAAAGAGGATAAAAATGGCATATTCACAAAAAGTAGTAGATAAGTTTGAAGAAACTTTAAATAATCCTGAAAAGGCCAGTGTTGGTAGATGGAAGCCTGGCGATGAAGATTATCATCGAGTAGGTACTGGAATCGTTGGTGCTCCAGCCTGCGGAGATGTAATGAAACTTCAAATAAAATGCCAGAACATTGATGGCGAAAATAGAATAGTAGATGCCAGGTTCAAAACATACGGTTGTGGTTCAGCTATTGCATCAAGCGGACAATTAATTGACATGCTTAAGGGTAAAACTTTGGAAGAGGCTCAAGCTATTTCTAACCAAGAAATTGTCGATATTTTAGAATTACCCGCAATTAAAATTCACTGTAGTGTGCTTGCAGAAGAGGCAATTCATCGCGCAATAGATGACTTCAAGAGTTTAAGAAATAATGACTAATGCCCAAGATAACTATTTTGCCACATGCAGAGATATGTCCTAAAGGAGCAGTTGTAGAAGCTGAACCCTCTAAGTCAGTCTGCGAAAATTTACTCGATAATAATATTTTAGTAGAACATGCTTGTGAGATGTCATGTGCATGCACTACCTGTCACGTAATTGTTACTGAAGGGTTTGATACTTTGGAAGAATCATCCGATGACGAGGAAGATATGCTTGATAAGGCATGGGGTCTTGAGCAAAGGTCTAGACTGAGTTGCCAATTAAGAAATCTCTCTAATGATATTACAATCCAGTTTCCAAGATATACTATCAATATGGTTTCAGAATTACATCCAAATAAGCATAATTTAGACGCAGAAGATAAAAAGTCTCTCAGCAAGGATGATTTCAGTGTCTCTAGCTCTGCAGTAAGTCATCTTGTTGAGATGATGAAGTCCAATCCAGGCTCAAATGGAATTAGAATATCTTTAAAAGACTCTGGATGCTCAGGATATGCTTACAATCTAGATTACGTAAAAGATGAAGATCCTAGTGATTACCATGGAAATTTCTCTGGTGTTGATGTTTATATCAAAGACACAAGCTTGATTTTCCTCAAAGGTACAGAATTGGATTATATTCAAGAAGGCGTAAATCATAATTTAGTCTTTAAAAATCCTAATGTTGAAAATGAGTGTGGATGCGGCGAAAGTTTTACATTTTCTAACAAACCATTTGCGGAGCTTAAATAGTTTCTAATCTTTGACAAAATGCTTTGGACAGATATTTATGAAATCGTCGATGAGCTTATTGAAAAGCACTCTGAAACTGATCCAGAAAAAATTTTGTTTGTTGATTTAAGAAAAATGGTCATAGATTTGGATGGTTTTACCGATGACCCAGACAGATCAAATGAAAAGATATTAGAAGCAATTCAGGCAACTTGGATTGATGAAAAAGACTAATTCTTAAGGAGGATATATGGAAAATACTTTATGCATAATTAAACCCGATGCTGTAAAGAATGGCTTCATTGAAGACATAAATGAAAAGATAAAAGAATCGGGAATAAAAATTACTAAATCTAAACGCCTTACTTTGGATAGAGAAATAGCAGAAAACTTTTATGCAGAGCATTCCGAAAGACCTTTTTATGGAGAACTTGTTGATTTTATGACATCCGGTGATTGCGTCATTCAGGTTTTAGAAGGAGATGGCGTTGTTTCTAGGTACAGAGAATTGATGGGAGCCACTAACCCAGCTGAAGCAGATGAAGGAACACTAAGAAAATCATTTGCCACTTCTTTGGGAGAGAATGCTGTGCATGGCTCTGATTCTTTGCAGTCAGCTGAAAGAGAGATTGCTATCATGAATGATCTTTTCTAGAGAGAATTTTGGATTTTGACCTAGCAAAATTCCGCGAAGAAAAAGGAATTTCACTTCATGAGATATCTACTAAATTAAATATTCCAGAAAAATTTCTTTTAGCCATAGAGGAATTAAATTTTCATGAACTGCCAGCGCCTATTTTTGCTAAATCACAAATCAAGAAATATTGTTCATTTTACGATCTAGAACCTTCAATAATTCTTGAAAAATATGAAAAATTTCTGAAGGAAAAAAATATTTCCAATGAAGATGAAGATCAAGAATCATCGGAGAACTTTTTTTCTATTTTTGTATCTAAGTTACTAAAAAGAAAGATTATTATTCTTTCAATTATTATTTTTTCTTTGATAATTCTTTCCTACTTGATATTTGGTGGCGATGATCAAAAAAAAGATGTCAGTTCCATTGAAAATATTTCAGACGATCAAGAAATTATTAATGACGAGTTAGTTTCTGAAAGCGCTATAGAGAAAGACGTAAACATTCCAAATAATATTCTTGAAGACCAATTAGCTTTTGATCAAGATCCAGATGTTCCAACCATTGATATTGACTTTGGGGGGGATAATAAGAAAATTCTCTCAGGTGATAATGTCAGTAAAATTGAGTTAATAGTCCAAGGCGAAAGTTGGGTAGAAATTATTGATAATGAGCAAATTCTTTTGTTTGAACTTCTTCAAACAGGTCTTTATGAAGTAACTGGTTATGGCCCTTTTAAATTTAAAATAGGACACTCTCCATCTGTGAAGATATACTTGAACGGAAAAAATATAGATTTTTCAGAAACTGTGAGTCAATACACCGATTATGCTCACTTTCTATTTGAGAACGGAGTAGTTGTTGAACTTTTTAAAGATTAAAAGACGAAATTCTCTAAAAATTAAAGTTGGCAATGTAGAAATTGGTGGCGATGCCCCAATTAGTGTTCAAAGCATGACGAACACTAAAACAGAGGATGTCCAAGCGACATTAGATCAAGTAAAAGAGCTTGAAGATGCTGGAGCAGATTTAGTCAGAATTTCTGTACCAAATGAAGAAGCAGCAACGGCTTTCAAGTTGATAAAAAAAGATTCCAATGTTCCTCTCATCGCAGATATACACTTTGATTATAAGATGGGTATTCTGGCTGCTAAAAACGGAGCCGATTGCTTAAGAATTAATCCTGGCAATATTGGCAACATCGATAGAGTTAAAGAGGTAGTTAAATGTGCGGAAGATAAAGATATTCCAATTAGAGTTGGCGTCAATGCTGGTTCTTTAGAGAAAAAACTACAAAAAAAATATGGTGAGCCCACACCTGAAGCCTTGGTCGAATCAGCCATGAATCACGTGGATATATTGGAATCTCTTAATTTTCAAAATTTTAAGCTCAGCATCAAGGCATCTGATGTTGGCATGATGGTAGAAAGCTATAGGATTATTGCAGAAATGATAAAACAACCATTACATCTTGGTCTCACAGAAGCAGGTGGATTCAGATCTGGCACAGTTAAATCATCCATAGCTATGGGTGCATTATTAATGGATGGAATAGGGGATACAATCAGGGTGTCACTTGCATCTGATCCTGTTGACGAAATAAAAGTAGGTTTTGATTTATTAAAAAGCTTAAAACTGAGATCAAAGGGAATAAATTTCATAGCTTGTCCAAGCTGTTCAAGACAAAATTTCAATGTAATTGAAACTATGAATCAATTAGAAGCAAGATTAGAGGATATCAGGGAAAATATTGATGTTGCTGTAATTGGTTGTTATGTGAATGGACCCGGGGAATCTAAAGCAGCTCATGTTGGTATAACTGGGGCAGATCCAAATAATTTGATTTACATTGATGGAGAGCCTGATCACAAAATAGGTAATGAAAATCTCGTAGACCATTTGGAAAAACAAATCAGAGATAAAGTAAAATCTATTGAGATTGAGAATAAAAAAATAATTGCTAAAGGTTAGATTATGTCGAAAGTAACAAAGCCCAGAGGTTTTAATGATCTGGATCCGAGTGAGTTTGAGCATAAATCAAATCTACTAAATGAAATAAAAACCATTTTTAATAGTTATTTTTTTAAAGAGATTGAAACTTCCATAGTAGAGAAGAAAGAACTTTTTATCAGGTCTGTTGGAGAAGAAACAGACATAGTAAATAAGGAAATGTTTACCTTTCAAGACAGGAAGGGTGAGGATTTAGTTCTTAGACCTGAGGGCACAGCAGGTTGTCTGAGGTTTGCCATTGATTCAGGCTTGCTTGATTTAGGTCCAATTAAGTTGTCTTACGCGGGTCCAATGTTTAGATATGAACGACCTCAAAAGGGTCGATCAAGGCAATTTTTTCAAGTAAGCGCAGAAACATATGGCGTCAGAGGGTTTGAGGCAGATCTTGAGTTGCTGATGATGGCAAATGAAATTTTCCAAAGATTTGGGATGAGCAATGTTTCACTAAATATCAACTCTCTCGGTGATGAGGAATCTCAAAAAAAATATGCTTCAGACTTAAAGAAGTATTTAAGTGATTTCTCTGAAGCTCTTGATGAGGATAGCTTGAAAAGACTTGAAACCAATCCTCTGAGAATCTTAGATTCTAAAAATGAAGAAACTCAAAAAGTGATTAAAAATGCGCCCAAAATATCCTCATTTTTAAGTCAAAAATCAGCTGACAATTATGAGTTGATCAAAGAAGGCCTTAAAGAATTAGGAATATCGTATAAAGAGGACGAAAAATTAGTCAGAGGTCTCGATTACTACAACGACCTCGTTTTTGAATGGACGTCTCCAGATCTCGGAAGTCAAAACACTTTTTGCGGAGGGGGAAGGTATGACAGATTATCTAAACAACTTGGTGGAAGAGATTGTCCGTCTGCTGGTTTCTCGATTGGTCTGGATAGACTTGCTTTGATTACTAAAGCAAACGAATCATCTTCTTCATCGTCTCTTCAAATAATACTTACAGATGAAAGTTATGTTTCAGATGGGCTTCAGCTCTCACAAAAGTTAAGAAAAGATAATAAAGATTTAAGAGTTTTGTTCTCTGGTTACCAATCTTCACTTAAAAATCAGCTGAAAAAAGCTGACAAGAATAATATTGATTTTGCGGTTATAATCGGCCCGGAAGAAGTGAGGTCAAAAAACTTTTCACTAAAAAAATTAAAAGAGGATGAGGATCAACTCACTCTAGAATATGATCAACTAGTTAAAGAGCTCAAAAATGAATGAAGATCCTTTCAGTTCATCTGCAGAAGCGAGACTATCTGGTTTTTTTGCTTGGATAAAATCTAATGCAATATCAATAACTCTTTTTTTAGGTGTTCTAATAGTTGCATCTTTTATCTATCTATACTTCCAAAATAAAAACGAAGAAAGATTGTCTGAAGCTTTTGAAGCTTATCAAAATATTATTGAATCTTTTAATAATGCGGAATCAACCCTAGAAGATTTCATGATACAAATGGATTCAGCGCAGTCTAGCATCGAAAAAACAGTTTACGAGACAGCATCTGATCTCTTAGTTGCCAAGAAAGCTTTCGACGAAGCTAATCTTGATTTAGCAAAAGGAAAACTTACTAAGATAATCACAACTGCCAATAACTCTAATAACCCACTGCACGATATTGCTGTTATAAGATTAGGATATATTTTGATCCAAGAAAGAAATTTTGACGAAGCTAAGAAAAATTTAGCTCCAAGGTTGGATTTTTATGAATCTAAGAGACTTGAGTTATTGGGAGATATAGCAAGCTTTGAGGAATCATATGAAGCAGCAAATACATATTACGAAGAGGCTATAAAGGCTACAGGCGATCAAGGATTCATAGAGTTGATGAATATAAAATTATCACTTCTCCCGTCATCTTAAATTTCATGAAAATAGCAAATTTAATAATTTTATTGATTACTTTCTTTGTTTTGCTAGGTTGTGAATCAGATGGAGAGGAAATTAATCTGCCTACTCCCTTGCAAGAAATAGAATCTGAGGTTAGCGGTGAAATTCTTTGGAAAAAGAAAATTCTCAAGAATCCTATTTTTGGAAGGTTTGATATTCACTTCGATGATAATTTTTTCTACTACATAACTTCCGAAGGTTTTTTAATCAAAGGCGATATAAGAAACGGTCAAGAAATTTGGAGAAAAGAAATTTCCAATAGTCTTTCTGCTGGTTTGGGACATAGTTTTAGAACATTGTTTGCTGCTTCTTCAGATGGGGATGTTTTTGCTTTGGATGATGAAAATGGTGAACTGAAATGGCAGGCTAGTGTCAATACAGAAGTTCTGTCTTCTCCGGTAGCAAATGGGAGAATTGTTGCAGTGCAATCTGTTGACGGAAGAATAACAGCGTTGGATTTTAAAACTGGGGAATTTAAATGGGAGTATTTGGCAGTAATTCCTCAATTGACTCTTAGAGGTACGTCAGAACCTTATTTTTCTAACAATATGCTATTTATAGGTTTTGCCAACGGAAACTTAGCTATGATTGATCCAGATTCAGGGGTAGTTAGATGGGAAATTCCTTTAACTTTAAGCGAAGCAAGTTCAGAATTTGAAAGGATAATAGATGTCGATGCTAAACCGATAGTAACCTCTGGATTAGCAATAGGAGCTGCCTATCAAGGAAGTATTTCTGCTATTGAAATTCAATCAAGCAGAACAGTATGGAGACAAGATTCATCAATCTTTCAAGATTTTATCTCTTATCGAGGTGATATTTTCTTCGTTGATCAGTATGATGAAATTTTTTCACATCGGACTGTGGATGGTGACTTAGAATGGAAAAATTCTGAACTCAAATACAGAGAATTAACAAAACCTATTAGATATAAAAATAATTTGGTTGTTGGAGATTTAGAGGGCTTTCTTCACTTTGTAGACTTAAAAACTGGTAGTTTGGTTGGCAGAATACAGCCTACTAAAAATAAACTAGTTTCATTATTTTTTCAGGATAACTTTCTATTTGGAGTTGATTCGAAGGGCGCTTCCTTTTTACTTTCTGTAAAATAAATCCTAAAGCAGTTATGAAACCAATTATTACGATATTGGGCAAACCAAATGTGGGAAAATCCTCCCTGTTTAATGCTTTATTAGGAAACAATGAATCCCTTGTTGCAAATATAGAAGGTCTTACCAGAGACAAACAATATGCAAATTTAATTATTAACCATAGCAGTTATGTTCTTGTTGATACTGGTGGAATTGGCTTAACTAACAATGAGATTGATTTTGCTGTAACAAAGTCATCGTTAAGTTCATTTGAAGAATCTGACTTAATTATTGCGTTATTTGACTCATCAACCAATTTATCAAAAATAGATGCAGAGATTTTAAATTACATAAGAAAAGCATCTGTCCCTTTTATTCCTGTTTTAAATAAATGTGATTTAAAAGAAAGCGAAAATAATAAAGATCTTTATTACGAGGAAGGATTACAAAATATTATTGAAATATCAGTAACAAAAAAACAGGGAATAAGAACCCTTGAGAAGAAAATAGAAGAAATTCTTCCTTCAAGAGAGCAGGCAGAAGAGGGTATGCAAAGTAATTTGAGAGTTGGAATAATTGGTAAACCAAATGCCGGAAAATCAACTTTTTTTAATGAACTTCTCCAAGCTGAAAGATCTTTAGTAGATAAATCAGCAGGCACAACAAGAGATTCAATTTCACATAAATTAGATATGAATAAGGCTGAAATTATTCTTACAGATACAGCGGGGATAAAAAGAAAAAGTAAATTAAATGATCAAATAGATAATCTGATCACCAGAGAATCAATAAATACCCTAAAGAATGTTGATGGAGTCGTTTTTTTGATAGACGTTCACCAGTCCATTTCAGATCAAGATCTTCAAATTATTTCCCTATGCCTTACTTCAGGGAAGCCAATCGTTATAGGTTTAAATAAAAGCGAGAATCTAAGTAAATCAGATAAATTAATCCTTAAAAAAGAAATTAATAGAAGGTTGTCTTTTGCGAGTCATTTAGAAAGTAAATTTATTTCTGCAAAAAAAAATATAGGAACAAAGGCTTTAGTCAGAGGGCTAATTAAAATTATAAAAAATTCAAGAAACAAAATATCAAAAAAAGAATTAAATGAAATTTTAGAAAGAATTGTAGAAAAAAATCCACCGCCAATTTCAGGAAGATTTAGACCAAACCTCAAATTTGTCCAATTGCAATCGAATAGACCTTTCACTATTTCAATTCATGGTAATAAACTCAAAGATATCAGTAATTCCTACACTAAATACATAGAAAAACAATTCAGAAAAGAACTGGATTTAAAGGGAGTTCCAATCAAAATTTTTTATAAGACTGATGATAATCCTTTTAAAGATAAAAAGAATAAGTTGACAGAAAGACAATTAAAAAAGAGGGCAAGGATAAGAAGGCGTTGATCGTTTCATTTTAAGCATTATAATTCTCTTGCCCTCCGATAAATAAAATGTCAAAACCGCCAGTTAATTTAAATTTATTTACAATTCAGTTTCCAATCACTGCATTGTCTTCTATTTCGCATAGAATTTCTGGAGTCATTTTATTTTTCTTAACCTTCCCCTTTATTTCATTGGTATTAGTTGCAATTCAATCGCAAGAGGGTTTTGATTATGCGTCAGCTCTAATGGCTCATTTCATCATGAAATCAGCATTGACCTTATACGTCGCGGCAATTGTTTATCACTTTTTCTCCGGGTTAAGACATTTGGCAATGGATTTTGGATATTGGGAGACACTCAAAGCCTCTAGATATAGCGCAATGATTGTTTATCTTTTATTTTTAGTTATGACTGTAATTTTTAGCTTTTTAATATGGTAACCAAGTTAAGAACATTTAAGAGAACTGGAGTTTTTGAGTTCTTTGTCATAAGACTTACCGCAGTTTTTCAGGCGCTCTATTTTTTGGTTATATCCTTCTATTGGTTTCAGGTTGAACCTGTTAATTTTTCGGATTTAACGGCATTATTTGACAACATTTTGTTTAGGATTTGGACTTTCTTGATACTTGTTTCAATTTCCTATCATGCAATGTCTGGAATGTTGAATATTGCACACGATTATTTGACATCTAGGCTTTTAGGAAACGTATCAGGATTTGTAAAAAACTCTTTTCTAGCTTTATGTTGGATACAAGTTTTAGGTTCAATTACGGTAGGAATTTTATTAATAGTGAGTTAACTCTATGGCAATGAATGGAAAAGGTGAGGAATTAGACGCAAGTAAACTGAAAGTACTAGAGTTTGATGGAATTGTCGTAGGAGGCGGTGGATCTGGCTTAATGGCTTCCTTGCAATTAGCCCAATCCGGTTTCAAAACCGCTGTAGTTTCAAAAGTTTTCCCAACAAGATCACATACTGTTTCCGCTCAAGGAGGCATTACTTGCGCAATACAAAGTGCTGATCCGGATGATGATTGGAGATGGCATATGTACGATACTGTCAAAGGTTCGGACTTTATTGGCGATCAAGATTCTATCGAGTACATGTGTCAAGAAGGCCCCAAAGCAGTTTTTGAACTTGAGCATATGGGATTACCTTTTTCTAGAACAGAGGAAGGAAAAATTTATCAGAGGGCTTTTGGAGGCCAATCAAAGGATTACGGGAAAGGCGGTCAAGCAGAGAGAACTTGCGCAGCCGCAGATAGAACCGGCCATGCTCTTTTGCATACTCTTTATCAAGCAAACCTAAAAGCCGGAACAAATTTCCTAAGTGAATGGTTTGCAGTCGATCTGGTTAAAAATGGAGATAATCAAGTCGTTGGAGTCATAGCTTTCGAAATAGAAACGGGAGAGCCTTATTTTCTAAAATCTAAAGCTACAGTTTTAGCAACAGGCGGAGCTGGAAGGATATACCAAACGACATCAAACGCGATGATCAACACTGGCGATGGAACTGGAATGGTTTTAAGAGCCGGCTTCCCAGTTCAAGACATGGAGATGTGGCAGTTCCATCCTACTGGCATCTATGGTCACGGCACTCTAGTTACTGAAGGATGCAGAGGTGAGGGCGGTTACCTGGTGAATAAAGATGGTGAACGATTCATGGAAAGATATGCACCCAATTATAAAGATCTTGCCAGTAGAGATGTAGTTGCAAGATCAATGATGCTAGAAATTCTTGAAGGTAGAGGATGTGGCCCCGATGCAGATCACGTGTACCTTAAATTAGATCACTTGGGACCTGAGATTGTTCATAAAAGACTTCCAGGTATAACAGAACTTTCTAAAACATTTGCTCACGTTGATCCCGTTGAACACCCTATTCCTGTAGTACCAACTTGCCACTATGCAATGGGAGGAATACCAACCAATGTTCATGGTCAAGTACTTACTCAAGCAACAGACGGAACTGACAATGTAGTTCACGGTCTCTATGCGGCAGGAGAAGCAGCTTGCGTCTCTGTTCACGGGGGCAATAGACTAGGTGGAAACTCACTCTTGGATCTTATTGTCTTTGGAAGATCTGCTGGGCTTCATATCGAAAATGCCCTCAAAGATGGAATAACTTTATCTAAGGCTACCAATGACGATATTGACCAAGCTTTGGTTAATTTAAATAGGGTGAATATCAGTTCAACTGGTGAGGATGTTGCAACTGTAAAAGCTGAATTACAAAAAAATATGCAATTAAACTTTGGTGTATTTAGAACCGGGGACTTAATGGAGAAGGGGTTAGTTGAGTTAGAGAACATTAGAGAGAAAACACAAAACATACACTTAACGGATAAATCGTCTAGGTTTAATACGGCTAGAGTCGAGGCATTGGAGCTTCTGAACTTAATAGAAGTTGCGCAAGCTACTGCTGTGTGTGCCAATGAAAGAAAAGAAAGTAGAGGCGCTCATGCTAGGGATGACTTCCAAGAAAGAGATGATGACAATTGGTTGAAACACTCTATTTATTTTGCTGATACAAAGGAAGTGACTAAAAGAGACGTCAATTTCCGTCCTAAAACTGTTCAGGCCTTTCAGCCAATTGTGAGAAGTTATTAAGATGGATGCAATTGCCTCAAAGTCTATTTCCTCAATTAATCTTTCTATTTACAGGTATGACCCTGACAGCGGCAAAAAGCCCTACATGCAAGATTTATCAATAGACATTACTGAAGGGCAAGACATTATGGTTTTGGATCTTTTAAACATGGCAAAAGAACAAGATCCAAGCATATCTTTTAGAAGATCTTGCGGAGAAGGCGTATGCGGCTCAGATGGAATGAATATTAATGGAAAGAATGGATTGGGTTGCATCACTCCGCTTTCTGAGGCTTTGAAAGGCAACAAAATTGTTCTCAGGCCGTTGCCAGGTCTACCAGTTATAAAAGATCTGATAGTTGATATGAAACAGTTTGTAGATCAATACAAAAAGATCAAACCGTATTTGATCAACGATGAAGAAAAACCAGAAAGAGAAATAAAGCAAACTGTTGAAGACAGAGAGAAACTAGATGGGCTTTATGAATGCATTATGTGTGGATGTTGCTCAACAGCTTGTCCTTCATTTTGGTGGAATCCTGACAAGTTTTTGGGTCCTGCAGCTCTTCTTCAGGCTCACAGATTTATTAGCGACAGTAGGGACACTGCAACTGAAGAGAGACTAGATCAACTTGAGGATGCTTTCAGTGTCTTCAAATGTCATGGAATCATGAATTGTGTTTCCGTATGTCCTAAGGGTCTTAACCCCACAAAGGCAATTAACGAAATAAAGAAAAAATTAGTGAAAAGAGCTTTATAATAAAAGCTTGAACATTCACGAATACCAATCAAAACAGATTTTTAAAGAGTACGGACTTCCCGTTCCTAACTTTTCAACTGCAAACACAACCGATGAAGTATTAGCCTTTGCAAAAGAAATTTCTGATACAAATTGGGTTGTCAAAGCTCAAGTTCATGCAGGAGGAAGAGGAAAAGCAGGCGGGGTGAAAGTAACGGATAACTTAAAAGAAGTTGAAGAATTCGCTGACAAGTGGATAAACAATAAATTAGTAACTTACCAGACAGATGATCAGGGCCAGCCAGTATCTTGTATTTTAGTAGAGGAGTGTACTGAAATAAAAAAAGAATTTTATCTTGGAGCAGTAATAGATAGATCAACAAGATCCCTAGCAGTTATGGCTTCTCCTGAGGGAGGCATGGACATAGAGAAAGTGGCAGAGGATCATCCCGAAAAAATATTTAAAGTCTTTCTTAAGTCTCCATCAGTAGGAAATGAAGATCATTTGCCTCTTGCAGAAGGTCTTGAATTATCTGAGGAACAAACAAAAGAATTCAAAGATATTTTCAGAAACTTGGTCAAACTTTTTTTCGAAAAAGATTTATCTTTAGTTGAGATTAACCCACTAGTCCTTAATGGATCGGACAACTTAGTATGCTTAGATGGAAAAATTAATATCGATTCTAATGCTCTGTTTAGACAGGAAGAAATTTTAGAATTAAGAGATATATCTCAAGAGGAAGAAAAGGAGTTAAGAGCTTCTGAGTGGGATTTAAACTATGTGTCCCTTGAAGGAAACATTGGTTGCTTAGTTAACGGAGCAGGTCTCGCAATGGCAACTATGGACATTATTAAATTAGCTGGAGGAGAGCCAGCAAATTTTTTAGATGTTGGCGGTGCAGTTGATGAAAAAAGGGTTGCGGAGGCATTTAAAATCATCTTAGAAGATGAGAACGTAAAAGCAATACTAGTAAATATATTTGGCGGCATTGTAAGGTGCGATGTGGTGGCTGATGGAATAATTTCTGCTGTAGAGGGAGTGGGCGTAGATGTTCCCGTAGTTGTCAGACTGAAAGGGAATAATTCTGAGATCGCAAAGGAAATGCTGGGTAAAACTAATTTAAATATTATAGCTGCATCCGAATTATCTGAAGCTGCAGAAAAGGCTGCTGAAATAGTTAAATGAGCATCCTCGTCAACAAAGATACCAAAGTAATTTGTCAAGGCTTTACCGGTTCTCAAGCCACATTGCATTGTTCCCAAGCTATTGAGTACGGGACAAGCATCATTGGAGGGATAACTCCAGGAAAGGGTGGAGAAAGTCATTTAGATCTTCCTGTATTTAATTCTACAAAAGAGGCTCAACAAGAGTTGGAAATAGACGCAACAATAATTTTTGTTCCTGCTAAGTTTTGTAAAGATTCTGTTCAAGAGGCTATTGATGCAGAAATTCCGTTGATCATTTGTATTACTGAGGGAATACCTACTCTGGATATGATGAAGTTAAAACAAAATGCTGACTCTGCAGGTTGCAGAATTATTGGTCCAAACTGCCCTGGCGTGATTACGCCAGATCAATGCAAGCTTGGAATCATGCCCGGGTATATTCATAAGCCCGGGAAAATAGGAATTGTTTCAAGATCAGGAACTTTAACTTACGAAGCTGTTGATCAGACCACTCAAGCTGGTTTAGGTCAAAGCAGTTGCGTGGGAATTGGCGGAGATCCCATTCCAGGGTCAAGTTTTATTGATATTTTGCAGCTTTTTGAAGAAGATTCTGAAACAGAAGGAATCGTGATGGTTGGTGAAATAGGAGGAACTGCTGAAGAAGAGGCTGCTGAGTTCATTCAGTCCAATGTATCCAAACCTGTGGTTGCATATATTGCAGGGGTCAGTGCTCCATCCGGAAAAAGAATGGGACATGCCGGAGCAATAATCGCTGGTGGAAAAGGAACCGCGGAAGATAAATTCTTAGCTCTTGAAAAGGCTGGAGTTCATACAACTAGAAGCCCTGCCAAAATAGGAGAAGAAATAAGCAAATTAGTATGAAAAATTTCCATTGGTATTTTTTCATTTTCTTTTATTCGATTTTTTTTATTTGGTACTCAAATCTTTCAGGTCCGCTGAATGATCAAGAGATTGATTCCTTTATGAAAGTCATTTCTGAAAGAAGCGGCAACGACGAACAAAACATTCAACGTTTAAGAAAATTTATGGAAGAAGACGACGGAAAAGATTTCTTCATGGTTAACTTTTTAGACTACAACGAATCTCCAGAAACAATGCCAGCAACTGGCAAAGGAGCATCCTCTTTAAATCTTATGAATTACTACATGGAATACATGTATCCTGAAATGTTTAAAAGAGCATCTCATCCAATTTTTTTCTCAGAAGTTTTTTTTCCAGCTATGGACATTGTGTCAGCACAAGGCATGGAGGAATGGGATAACGTTGCTTTCGTTAGGTACAGAAGCAGAAAGGATATGTTGGAAATTGGCTTAAATCCAATTTTTGATGAAAGACATCTTTATAAAATAGAAGCCTTAGAGAAAACAATAGCTATACCGGTAGAGACACCTCTCTTGAACGATTTAAGACTGATCCTTTTTTTTCTATTACTGACTTTAGGCTTAGTAATTGATCGGATTCGAGCTTAGTTTTATTTATGAGGTGTAACTAAATACTTCTCCCCAGTAGCCTGTTTTGCATAAGTCAGAATTGAATCTGCATCCAACATCTCAGAAAGAGAAACCTCTTTAGTGTAATTACTAGCAAAAGTTGTTGTAATCTCATCAGCCACGCGTTGCCTCATCTTTTGGAAAATTTCATTTCCTGCTTTTGCAATAAAGGGAGTCAGAAGCCATCCACCAAGCCCCCAATTCAGTCCATAAGATCTATTTAAAACTGTTGGAGTAGGGTCTAAGCCTCCATAAATATAAACTTGTTTGTAAGTATCTGAACCATAACGGCTGTATTCTTTCATATTTCTATTTGCAGCAGTTTCCATAGCAGATAATATCTGACCGGCTAATTTACCTTCATTACCTCCACCTGTTGCATCAAATCCAAGAGTGGCGTTATTTTCAGCTATTGCATCAATGAGACTTTCCATAAAATTGTCGTTCGTAAAGTTACAAACATGAGTAGCCCCCAGACCTTTCAGTAATTTTTCATGTTCTTCTTTTCTTACAATGTTCACCAGAGGAATGTTATCTGCCAAGCAAATCTTAATTAGCATCTGACCTAAGTTTGAAGCAGCAGCAGTATGAACAAGAGAAGAGTGATTTTCCATTTTCATGGTTTCAATAAACCCAAGGGCAGTAAGAGGGTT
>CACELJ010000017.1:0-22251 GCA_902560275.1 uncultured SAR86 cluster bacterium
AAAAAAATCAAACAGTAAGTGTGTAGAAGCTATTCTATTGAGTTTAGGCATAGAAAATATCTCTTTTGATCAAATATATAATTTATCAAAAGATGTTGTCGTCCCATCAAGGACAGAGCAAGGCTATAATTCTAAGGGTGTTTTGATAATTGATGATACTTACAATGCAAATCCTGATTCATTTAAAGAGGCATTTAGAGTCTTAGAGTCTACTGATAAAGAAAATAAAATTTGTGTTATTGGTGACATGAAAGAGCTAGGTAAAGACTTTCAGAAAGAAATGAAAAAAATAATAGATGAAGCCTGTGAGAGATTTGATAATGTTTTTTTATTTAACTCCAAATTTGAACTCACGAAGGAAAAAGTAGTCAAAATAAATATTGCTAATGCAGAAGAAAAGATCGGATCTTTATTGAGTAAAAATACTGCCATATTATTTAAGGCATCTAGATCAGTTAAAATAGAAGACTGCATGAATATTTTTAAATAATGTTTTTACCTATTTTAGAAATTCTAGCTGAAAGTTATGGTCCCCTGAGGATTTTCAATTATCTTACTTTCAGAGCAATTTTAGCCACTCTAACTTCATTGATTTTTTGCCTATCCTTTGGAAATTGGTTCATTAATTTTTTGAAAATGGAAAGGTTTAATCAATATATTAGAAAAGAAGGACCCGAAAGACATCTTGTTAAAGAAGGAACTCCAACAATGGGGGGGCTGCTAATTTTAGCAGCTATAGTATTTTCAGTTTTTTGTTGGGGGGACTTATCAAATAAGTATCTGTGGTTGGTATTATTTATGACAGTTTCATTTGGGGTAATTGGCTGGATAGATGATTTAACTAAACTAAAAACTCAGTCAAGCAATGGACTTACAAGTAGGCAGAAGTTTTTTTGGCAGTCTCTATCAGCTTTTATCGGCATAATAATCTTTTATACATATTCCACTAATCCCCTTGAGACGAGCTTAATAATTCCTTTTTTTAAAGATTTTTCTTTACCGTTAGGTTTATTTTTTATTTTCTTTTCTTATTTTGTAATTGTTGGCTCAAGTAGCGCGGTGAATCTTACAGATGGCTTAGATGGTCTCGCAATAATGCCTTCAGTAATGATTGCAGCTGCTTTGGGAGTTCTTGGATATGCATCTGGAAACATAATCATTTCAGATTATCTCAATATTCCATATCTACCACTATCAGGTGAAATGCTTGTATTTTGTGGAGCTATTGTAGGATCTGGAATTGGATTTCTATGGTTCAATACTTATCCTGCTCAAGTCTTTATGGGAGATGTAGGCTCTCTTTCATTAGGGGCAGCACTCGGAGCAATTGCGGTTATGATAAGGCAAGAAATAGTATTTGCGATAATGGCAGGAGTTTTTGTTGCCGAGACGTTATCTGTCATGATCCAAGTTACTTCATACAAAATAACTGGTAAAAGGGTGTTCAAAATGGCTCCTTTGCATCACCATTTTGAATTATCAGGATGGGCAGAACCAAAGATTATTGTGAGATTCTGGATAATTACATTAATTCTAATTCTTATTGGATTTGCTACCCTCAGACTTAGGTAGCCAAGTGTCAAAAAAAACTTCTCGATCACTTATTTTAGGACTTGGTCAGACAGGCTTATCTCTTTTTCATTACTTAGTAAAATTTGAGCAAGAGCCAATTATTTTTGATACCAGAGATGATCCTCCATGCAAGAAAGAATTACTTAAAAAAAGTAAAAATCCTCTAATTATTTCTAATTTCAAGGAGATAGCTTTTGATGAGATTCGATCGTGTTATGTGAGTCCTGGATTTGATATCAGTCATGAAATAGTAAAAAAGTTGAACACGCATGACATTGAAATCCTTTCAGATTTAGATATCTTTTTGAAAGTTCATGCTAAAAAATCAATTCTTGTTACAGGGACAAACGGAAAAACATCTGTAGTATCTTTGCTTCAACACATCATGAAATCCTTGGAACTTAAGGTTAAAAGTATTGGAAATAACGGTTTTCCTGTGCTTGATCATATTGAAGATCAACTGGATTATTTTGTAATCGAAGTATCTTCTTTTCAGATAGAAAGAACAAAGTCTTTATCAAGCTTAGTTTCTGTTTTATTGAACATATCTCCTGATCACCTAGATGTTCACGATTCTTTTGAACAATACACAAAAATAAAAAAAAGGATATTTGAAAACTCAAACTTTAAAATTGGACCTGAAGGCACAGGAATAGATTTAGATTTCACAATGCCTGAAATCACAGATCATGAAATCTATAATCAAGAAGCTGTAAAAAGCATTCTTTTACACATAGGCCTCAAAAAAAAATCCATTGAGGAGAAAATACTTACCTTTAACCCACTTCCTCATCGCCTTGAAGATATTTCTTTAAATAAACACTTCACCATCATAAATGACTCAAAATCTACCAATCCACATTCACTCAATGCTGCAATAAATAAATATAAAGATGAAAAAATCATTTTAATTATGGGAGGTTTAAAAAAGGATCTAAGTTTTAGACCACTTATGGAGGTTCTTAAGAGAAATACTAAGAAAGTTTTTGTTTATGGCGCGGACAGAGAAAAGATTTCCAATGAAATACAGGAGTTAAATCCAATCGTGCTCGAGAGTATGACTCAAGCTGTCAAAGAAGCTATTAATTATTCTTCTAAAAAAGATTTGATCCTATTTTCTCCTGGTTGTTCAAGTTTTGATGAATTTCAAAATTATGAAGAAAGAGGGTCTAAGTTTAAAGAATTAATCAGAAAATATGTCGGCTAGAAAGCAAAACTTTGTAAATAGAATTTTATTTGGAAGTCACGATCGGAATATTAATTTTGATAATTTCGACTTCACAACAATAACAATATCAATTTTCTTAGCTTTCTTTGGAATCTTGATGGTTTCGAGCATTTCATTTAATGAGTTAACCAGTAGGCACATATTTAATTTATTGGTAGGTTTCGTTCTTTTCTTCTTTATATTCAGGTTTGAGATGAGTACATGGAGAAATATTGATTTATATCTTATTTTTTTATCACTCTTTCTTTTGTTATTACTCTTAGTGCCGAATGTTGTACCAGAAATAAACGGAGCAAAGAGGTGGATAAGATTCCTTGGTTTTAGTTTCCAGCCTGCTGAATTAGCCAAGTTATCATTATTGATTTACGTTTCATCTTTTTGTATCAGGAAGAGAGAAGAATTTAAATCAAATTGGACAGGTTTTTGGAAGCCCATTTTCATAATGGTTTCACTAATTTCTTTAATTTTATTGCAACCAGATCTGGGTTCTTCAGCAATAATTTTTTTGGTCACTCTCACAATTATGTTTATCGCTGGTGCACCTATTATTCACTTTATTGCAATCTCTATGGTAGGTCTTTTTACATTTATTTTGATGATTTTTTTGGTTCCTTGGAGATTTCAAAGAATACTTACATTTATGAATCCATGGGAAAATGCTCAAGAAGGAGGATATCAACTGACAAGATCCTTTTCTGCTATTGGCCGAGGTGACTGGTTCGGCACTGGCTTTGGAGAAAGTTGGTTGAAATTAAATTTACTGCCAGACGCTCAAACTGACTTTGTTTTTTCAATTATTTTGGAGGAATTTGGTAGTTTTTTTGGATTAATTTTAATTTTTATTTTTCTAGTTTTAGTCATAAGATGTTTCATGATTGGACGTTTAGCAAGACAAATGAATCAAATGTTTAATTCATTTATTGCATATGGCATAGGTACTTTGATTGGGTTACATGTTTTTATCAATATCGGCGTGTCTATCGGACTACTTCCTACAAAGGGGCTGACGTTACCTTTTTTGAGCTACGGTGGTTCCAATTTATTTCTGACCTTTATTTTGATTTCACTGATTCAAAGAATATATTTTGAATTAAATGAATCAGATAGACATAAAGTGATATCAAGGAGGAAAAATTTCTAAAAAATTCTTCATAGTCGCTGGAGGCACAGGAGGTCATGTATTTCCTGCTGAGCAAATTGCGAGAGACTTATTAAAAAAAGATATCTCCATAATTTGGATTGGCACAGCCAGAGGACCTGAGAAAAATATATGTAAAAAGCTTGGCATCAAATTTATAGAATATGATTTGGTAGGTTTCAGAGGAAAGGGTTTGATTAATAAATTTTCTTCAGTTCTAAAACTATTTCTCTCTGGATTGAAATTTTTTTTTAAATATAGAGTTTTCTCCAGTAAAAATGATCAAATGATTGTTTTTGGTGGATACACCTCATTGATCGCTTTATTTTTTCCTTTAAGAACAATCTACGCACAAGAGCAAAATTCAATACCTGGATCTGCAATTAGGATTCTTTCAAAGTTAAAATATCTTGATAAAGTATTCTTGGGCTTTGGTCAGGCGTCTGATTATTTCAAAAAAACTAAAGACAATTTTCTTGTTGATAGTGGCAATCCTATTCGAGATGAACTTTTAGGTTTAAAGCAAAAAAATATTGATGAGTTCAACAACCTTCTGATAATCGGAGGCAGCCAAGGTTCAGATTTTCTAAATCATTTGGTTCCAAAAGTTCTAGGAGGAATCGATAAAGATAGCTTAAAAATCCGTCATCAGTGCGGATTAAAACATAGAGAAATCACTCAAGAAGCTTATAAGAAAAATAATGTAAATAACCAGTTCACTGTAAGCGAATTTATAGATGATATGAGAGAAGCATACGAATGGAGTGATGTTGTCATTTGCAGGGGGGGAGCGCTTACAGTATCAGAATTAATCAAGGTCAAAAGATCAGCATTTATAATCCCAATTCCAAATTCAATTGATAATCACCAAATTTTAAATGCAAAATTTTTTGAAGAAAGAGGATTTGGAAAGGTTTTTGAACAAAATTCCGATATCAATAACTTGATATCAAGCCTCAGAGAATCAATTTTAGATAATACTTCTGTAAAAAGTTATTATGAGCAACTTAATAAGAATTCATTCACTAACTCCTCGAAAATTATCATTGATAATTTAAATATTTAATGTCCAACATAAAAAATATTCATCTAATCGGTATCGGTGGAGCAGGCATGAGCGGAATTGCAGAAATTCTTCATAATCAAGACTATTCCGTCTCAGGAAGTGATCTAGAGGATACAAATGTGACACAAAGACTAAAAAAACTAGGGGTAAAAATTTTTAAAGGTCACAAAGAAAATAATGTCTTAAAAAAGGATCTTGTAGTGATTTCATCAGCAATATCAAAAAAAAATGTTGAGCTTAAAAAAGCAATTTCTATGGGCATACCAGTTATTCCTAGAGCTGAAATGTTGGCTAATCTTATGATGCTTAAAAATAGCATTGCCGTTGCAGGCAGTCATGGAAAAACGACCGTAACTTGCATAATGGCTCATATTTTCACTGAGGCAGGTCTTGATCCGACTTATATCATTGGAGGCAAAGTAAAGTCTTTCGAATCAAATGCCAAATTAGGTCTTGGTGAGCATATCATTGCGGAAGCTGACGAGAGTGATGGATCTTTCTTAAATCTCAGGCCTCTGAAAGCTTTAGTAACTAATATAGATAACGACCATTTAGGTACTTATGGTAATGACTTTAATAATTTAAAAAAAGCTTTTAAAAAATTCTGTCTTTCTTTACCTTTTCAAGGCTACTTAATTGCCAATGGCGACGATCAATCGATTAAAAATATTACTAAAAACATACCAAGGAATCTATTTTCTTTTGGAAAAGGTAAAAGTAATGACTATCAAATCAAAGATATAAAACAAAACATCAGAGGGACAAGTTTTAAGCTGAAAGATAATTTCACTAAAAAAGAATATAGCTTTTCCATGTCAATGCATGGCGAACATAATGTTATGAATGCAACGTCTGCAATCATTGCGGCTACTCAAGAAAATATTGATGTGTCTAGTATAAAAAAATCGCTTAAATCTTGCTCTTCAATCGAAAGACGTTTTGAAATTATTTCTCAAGATATCTTTTCAAAAAAGATTACTCTTGTTGATGATTACGGTCATCATCCTAAAGAGATCAAATATTCTTACGACACAGCATCCGAAATTTGGAAAAACAAAAAAAAGATTGTTGTTTTTCAACCGCACAGATACACGCGAACCAGGGATCTTTTTGATGAATTTATAGAAACTCTTTTACATATAGAAAATCTTCTATTGCTTGATATTTATCCTGCAAGCGAGAAGATTATTAAAGGCTATGAAGGCAAAGATCTATTTCAATCTCTTAAAAAAAATGGCTCAAACGTCGTATTTTGTCAAAATCATGCTGAGGTAATTGAAAGACTTGAAAATATGACTGCTGGAAATGAAGTTATCATAACTCAGGGAGCAGGCACGACCTCTGAGCTTGCAAGAAAGATATCAAATCAATGATAAGTAAAAAAATTGCAGTATTATGCGGCGGTTGGTCAGAGGAAAGGCTCATTTCTTTGAAGAGCGGCGATTCCGTATACAAATGTCTGAAAGAAAACGGTTATGAAGTTTCAAAAATTGATGTCAGAACCGCAAATGAGGCATTCAATAGGGAGCTATATTCCGAGTTCGATCTAGTCTTTATTTTGCTTCATGGCAGAGGAGGAGAAGATGGAGAAATTCAAAAGTTCTTTGAGGAAAATGACATTGTGTTTACTGGATCAAATTCGCAATCTTCCAGAATTACGATGAATAAAATAAAGACCAAAGAAATCTGGAAGAAAAATAATATTAAAACACCGGAATATTTTATCTATGAGGAAAACTTTCAAATGGATAATTTATCCTCATTCGAAAAGTGGGTAATCAAACCAAATTTAGAGGGATCTTCTAACGGTATCTCCTTTTATAAAAACCCTGAAGGGAAAGAGGATTTTCAAAAAAAAATTAATCTAGCTAAAAAATATGATGATTCTGTTTTAATAGAAAGGTTTATAGATGGTAAAGAGATAACGGTACCGATAATTAACAAAAGATGCCTAAGGCCAATTCACATAATTCCAGAAGGTGAGTTTTATGATTTTGATGCCAAATATGTTTCCAATAAGACAAAATATTTAGAGTACGCGATAGAATCAGAAAGGTTGGAAACTTTAAACAATCTCGTCATAAATGCTTATGAACTTGTTGGTGCAGAAAATTGGGGCCGTATTGATATTATTGATGACGGAATGGATTATTTCCTTATAGAACTTAACTCGGTTCCTGGCATGACGGAAACTAGTTTAGTTCCAAAATCATCTCATCTCTCTGGCATCAGCTATCTTGAATTACTGGAGAGTATTATGGGTCATGCTCTTGCCAAAAAAGCTTAATTTCTCTAGAATCGCAACCTTTCTTGCTGAGATAGAAAGATTTTAGCTATAAACCATAAGAAAAATATGAATCATTACGAAATTGTTTTTTTAGTTCATCCTGATCAAAAATCAGATTCTGAAGCGATATTAAATAAGTATTGCGACCAAATTAAATCTTCAGATGGAATTATAGACAGATCTGAGAATATCGGTTCTCGAAAGTTAGCTTATCCTATTCAAGATTGTTACAAAGCAAATTACTTTTGTATAAATGTTACCTGTGATTCTGATCAAATTGATAGCCTCAAAGAATCTTTCAAATATAACGACGCAATTCTAAGACATCTGATTGTCAGAAAAGATGAGATTGAAACAGAACCTTCTTCACTATTAAAACAAACTCAAGAAGATGGCGAAACACAACTTGAGGAATATGAAGCCTCTATAAAAAATGATAATACTCCTAAGGAGGCAACGAAAAATATAGACGAATCTACTTCTGATAAAGAAGTTGAGGTCAAAGAGGAAGCCGATCAATCAGATGATGCTTCAGATGAAACAGACAATTCTGAAGAAAATAATGATGGCGATGAAACGAAAGCAGAAACAGAAAACGAATCAAAAGAAGACAAAGGCACAACATGAGAAGGAAAAAAGATACAAGAAAGAAAAATACTGGTCTAGAGCCTTTAGTAAAGCAATCGAGAAAATGCAGATTTACTGCAGCTGGTATTAAGCAGATTGATTACAAAGATGTAAACCTTTTAAAAGACTTCATAAATGAAACTGGGAAAATTCTTCCTGCAAGACTCACAGGAACATCTGCAAAGTATCAAAGGCAATTAGAAACTGCTATCAAGAGAGCAAGACAGCTTGCTCTGCTTCCCTACACCGATAGTCATTATTCTTAAAATATGAAAGTTATTTTATTAGAGAGAATCACCGGCCTTGGAGCTCCAGGAGATCTCGTTACAGTTAAATCAGGATACGGTAGAAATTTTCTTCTGCCCGGCAAAAAAGCTATTCCAGCAAATAAAGAAAACATGGAGAGATATGAAGCAGAGAAAACTCAAATTCTAGCTGCCGAAGAGTCAAAGAAAGCTTCTGCGCAATCTGTTTATGAGCAACTGAATGGACAGAGTTTTGAAATTGTATCTGCTGTTACTGAAGAGAATACACTCTATGGTTCTGTAGGGACCAATGAAATTATTGAGAAAGTTACCACCGCCGGTTTTGATATAGATAAACAAGCTGTCAGACTTCCAGAAGGACCTTTTAAAGATCTTGGTGATTTTGAGATAGATATAGAATTGCATCCTGAAGTCATAGCTAAAATAAATATAAAAGTTTCTCCAGAAGAATAATTTTCATTGTTTTCTATTTATTCGAATGGGAGAATAGAAAATGTGAAGAACTTCGATAAAAATTCCTTACCTTCATCAATACAGGCAGAAAAAGCAGCTTTAGGCTGTCTTCTTTTGGAGCCTAATTTATGGGATGACCTTGCGACCCAAATTGAGGAAAAAGATTTTACTCAAGCAGAAAATAAAATAATTTACAGAGCTATTAAAAAGCTTTCTGATCAGGGTACACAATTAGACACCCTAACCCTCATAGAAGCTGTTTCCTCAGACGAAGAAATCAAAAAAAATTCAAATTTAAATTTTTCTTCCTACATTAAAGATTTATTCGAGGAAACTCCTGGAACCTCAAATTTTTCTAATTACGTTGATATTGTCAAACAAACCTCAAGCTTGAGGAAACTTATCGAAACTGCTGATGAAATTTCATCAACTGCTTTTTCTTCAGATAGTTTCAGTAGTGATGATGCAATTACTAAAGCCGAAGATAAGATATTGAAATTAAGGGACTCAATTGAAAGAAAAAGTGGGCCACAAATTGCTAAGGATCTTGTTGGTCCAGTCTATGAAAATATCGATATAAATTTAAAATCTTCGGGACCCCTAATAGGACATAGTACTGGTTTTAAATATATTGATAACTTAACAATGGGGCTTCAGAAAGGGGATTTATTTATCATTGCTGGTAGACCAGGAATGGGTAAGACTGCTTTTGCAATGAGCATAGCTTGTAATTTACTAATTGATGAAGTTCCTGTTCTTCTTTTCAGCATGGAAATGTCTTCAAGATCCATTATGTATAGGCTTTTTTCATCTTTTTCTAGAGTAGATTTCAAGAGATTGCAAGAAGCCAAAAACCTTTCAGAGGAGGATTTTAGAGACATTGATGATGCTTCAACTTTACTCACTAAATCAAAATTATTCATTGATGACACACCTGGCCTTAGCCCATCTGAGCTGATTTCAAGAGCAAGAAAAGTTAAAAGAGAAAATCCTGACTTAGGGCTTATAATTATTGATTATCTTCAGCTTATGAATTCTGATAGAAACTCAGAAAATAGAGTCACTGAAATGAGTGAAATATCTAGATCAGTAAAATCTTTAGCAAGAGATTTAGATATTACTGTAATCGCGCTATCACAACTTAACCGTGCTGTTGAAAATAGAAATAACAAAAGACCTCTTATGTCAGATTTAAGAGAATCCGGTGCTTTAGAGCAGGATGCTGATCTAGTTGCCTTTGTATACAGAGATGAATACTATAATGAGACTCCAGAAAACAAAGGTTTAGCTGAAGTGAATATCGCTAAGCACAGAAATGGGAAAACTGGAAAAGTGAAACTTCATTTTGCATCTAACATAATAAAGTTTGAAAACTTAGCCGATAATGACCCAGCAATGTCAATGCCAACGAATTATGAGGATTGAGATTTGCCTAGGCCTACAACTGCAATAATAGATCTCTCATCGATTGAACATAACTTCAATGTTATAAAAAAACATTGTCCTAAGTCTCAAATTTATTCGGTTGTTAAATCTAATGCTTATGGACATGGTGTAAAGAAAGTTGTTGGAGCTCTAAAAAAGTCGGATGGATTTTGTGTAGCTACAATTGAAGAAGCAGATGAATTCAGAGAATTTTCAAAAAAACCCCTTTTATGCTTGCAAGGTTTTTATGATAAGCAAGATCTAAAACTAGCTCATTCTCATAAACTAGAATTAGTTATCCATAATGAAGAACAAATTGGCCTTTTGGAGAAGCTAAAACTTTCTTTTCCTTCTTTATGGCTTAAATTTGACACTGGTATGAATAGGCTAGGGTTTATGCAAAATGAAATCGAAAATATGATGCATAGGCTAAAACCCTTTTCAAAAAAGATAGTCTTGATGACCCACCTTAAATCTTCATCTGGAAAAAAAATGTCTAGGAAGGTAACTAATAAACAATTTAACTTATTTACAAAAACAACTTTAAATCTAAAACAGAAACAGCACAATTTTCTTACTAGCGTTTCAAATTCAGGAGGAATTCTTAATTTTGATGACTTATTTTCGGATATAGAAAGACCAGGATTGTCCTTGTATGGAAGTCATTTTCAAAATAAATCTAAAAATTTTAGATTAAAAAATGTGACAACTTTGGTTTCAAAAATTATTGCCATTAAAGACATCAAAAAAGGAGAAACAGTTGGTTATGACGGCTTATGGCAAGCAAAAAAAAATACCTCAATAGGAATCATACCAATAGGATACTCAGACGGTATCCCTTTGAATTATGGTAATAAGGGTTATGTTTTAATTAATAAAGCTAAAGCTAAAGTAATAGGAAGGGTAGCCATGGATCTAATAGCTGTTGAACTTCCCAACAAAAAAGTGAAACTAGGGGAGAATATAATCTTATGGGGAAAAGATCTTAAAGTAGACGAGTTGGCATTGATAACAGATAATATCCCATACTCTTTTATGACTTCACTATCAAAAAGAGTAAAGCGAAAATATATTAAATAATTATGAAAATAAAAGTATTAGAAGAAACACCAAGGAAGATTTTAGAATTTCCTTTAGATAACGATCTTAATTTAACAGAAAAAGAAGTCGAAGATGTGGCAGAGATTTTTAAGACTCCTTTGACTGGTTCTTACAACTGGGACTACACAATACAAGATAATCGTATTAAAAGACTCTATGAGCTTGGAAAAGAGTTGAACTGGAATGTGGAGAAGGACATTGATTGGGATCAACCTTTGCCAGAAAGAGAGGATAGTCCTCCTGCTATTTTCTGGGATGAATATGAGCCTTATCAAAAACTTTCCACAGAAGATAAGTTCAAGTTTCTTCAACATAGGGCATCTTGGTCTATTAGCCAATTTCTTCATGGCGAACAAGGCGCACTGCTAGTGGCATCACAATTAGTATCATGTGCACCAACCTATAATGCGAAACTCTATGCTGCTTCACAAACCTTTGATGAGGCTAGACATGTGGAAGCATTCAATAAATATATTCAAAAAAGAATTGGTTTATCTTATCCAATAGGACATGGCCTGAAATCTCTGCTTGATAAAATTCTTTCAGATCCTAGATGGGATTTAAAATTTATAGGCATGCAAATCATTATCGAAGGGCTAGCGCTAGCTGCGTTTAATGTTGCAAGACAAGGAACAAATGATCCAGTTTTCAAGGATATGCTTTATCTCATTACCAGAGATGAGGCCAGACATGTAACGTTTGGCGTGAATTACCTTGAAGAATTTGTGCAAACCCTTTCTGAAGAGGAGAAAGAAGATCGTGCTATGTTTGCTTACGAAGCAGCTGTGGTAATGCGTTCTAGACTTATGGCAGCCGACGTTTACTCCAATTTTGGATGGGATATTGATGAAACGGTTGCTTTCCAGAGCAAAGCAGATGTGAATGCAAACTTTCAGCATTTACTTTTCACTAGAGTAATGCCAAATCTTTCAAAGATTGGTCTCATTACGGATAAAGTCAGACCTTTATACGACGACCTGGGCGTCTTAGATTTAGAAAGTTGGCCCAACGATGGCGAAATTGATTGGGTTTCTCTTGAAAGACCTCTTGATGCTAACGAAGATAATTCAGAATCTGAAATCATAGCTATTTAACTCTAATAATCTCAAAATCAGATACTTGCGAAGTATCTGTATTCTTCTGATATACTGATGAACCATCTTGGTTAACAAATAAGATGGCTTCTAAACCTAAATTTCTCTTTGTAACTGGCGGTGTTGTTTCTTCCCTAGGCAAGGGAATATTATCCGCATCTTTGGGATCTTTACTTGAGAGCAAAAAAATTAAGGTAACTATCATGAAGCTTGATCCTTATATTAATTTGGATCCAGGCACAATGAGTCCTTTCCAGCATGGTGAAGTTTTTGTTACCGAAGATGGAGCAGAAACAGATCTTGACCTTGGCCACTATGAAAGATTTTTAGACGAGAAAATGTCACAGAATAATAATTTTACCGCTGGTCAGGTGTATGACAGTGTCTTAAAAAAAGAGAGAAAAGGTGAATTTTTAGGAGCAACAGTTCAAGTGATTCCTCACATCACTGATGAGATAAAAAAGAGAATTATGAAAGGTGCTAAGGGATATGATTTAGCAATTGTAGAAATTGGAGGAACCGTAGGAGATATAGAATCGCAACCTTTCTTGGAGGCTATAAGACAATTGAAAATAGAACTAGGAGATCAAAGAACTCTTTTTCTCCATCTTACCTTAGTACCATTTCTATCTACATCCGGAGAGACTAAAACCAAACCAACTCAACACTCAGTCAAAAATCTTCTTTCCTATGGTCTTCAGCCTGACATCCTGATTTGTAGATCAGAGAAAGAACTTCAAAGCTCCGACAAAAGAAAGATTGCCTTGTTCACAAATGTTGGTTTGGACTCTGTTTTCTCACTTCCAGACCTTCCTTCAATTTATGCTATTCCAGTCTTTTTATCTAAAGAAAAGCTTGATGAAGTTGTTACGAGAAAAATGGGTATTAAATCTAAAAAAGCAGACTTAAGTGATTGGAGGAAAGTTAATAGACTAGAAAAAGCATCAAACAAAAAAATTACAGTTTCAATGGTTGGTAAATATACTGAGCTAGCAGATGCATATATGTCATTAAATGAAGCGTTAAGGCATGGAGGTCTTCAAAATAAGGTTGATGTAAACATTAATTATATTGATTCAGAAAATTTGAAATCTAACAGTCAATTAAAGGGTTCGGATGCAATATTGATTCCTGGAGGATTTGGGCATAGAGGAATTAATGGAATGATAATGGCTACGAAATATGCAAGAGAGAAAAAGATACCTTTTTTTGGAATTTGTCTTGGAATGCAAGTTGCAGTCATAGAGTTTGCAAGAAACGTGCTAAATCTAAAAGCTAACAGCACAGAATTTGATAAAAAAACAAACCATCCTGTTATTGCTCTTATGCATGAGTGGAAAGATCCTGAAGGATCAATTCAAAAGAGAAACGCAAGTTCTGATATGGGAGGCACGATGCGACTAGGTGCACAAAAGTGCATACTTAGTAACAAAAGTAAGTTAAAAAAAATGTATAAAAAAAGTGAAATTTTTGAAAGACATCGTCACAGATTTGAATTCAATGGTAATTATGAAAATGCAATGATTGAAAAGGGTATGAAGATAGTTGGAAGATCTAGAGATAAGAAACTTGTTGAGGCTATTGAACTAGATGGTCATCCATGGTTTTTAGGCTGTCAATTTCATCCAGAGTTAACTTCAAATCCCAAAGAAGGGCATCCTATTTTTAATGATTTTATAAAAGCTGCATCCAAGAAATAAAATGGTACGAATTACTGAGGTTCAATTAAATAATCGAAAAATATCCAACATGGATCCTGCCATCGTTATAGCTGGGATGAACGTAATTGAGTCAGAGGAGCTTTGTATCTCTGTCGCAGGAGAGCTGAAAAATATTTGCGAAAGAAATAATGTCGATTTCATTTTCAAGGCTTCTTATGACAAAGCTAACCGATCTTCAATAGATTCCTTTCGAGGGCCAGGAATTGATCAAGGCTTAAAAATTTTAAAAACAGTAAAGGATGAATTTAATGTTCCTATAATTTCTGACATTCATGAGCCTTCACAAGCGGAAACAGCAGCAGAAGTTCTCGATGTTATTCAAATCCCGGCTTTTTTGTCCAGACAAACTGACTTAATTAAGGCTGCATGTGAAACAGAAAAGGTGATAAACGTAAAGAAAGCTCAATTCCTATCGCCTGCGCAAATGATGAATATTATTGAAAAATGCAATCATTTTGGAAATGAAAATATTTTACTATGCGAACGAGGAAGTATTTTTGGTTATGATAATTTGATTGTAGATTTTTTAGGGATAGATGAGATTAAAAAAATTGCCCCAACCATTTTAGATATCACCCATTCGCTTCAGCTTCCTGGGGGCAAAGGAAAATCTGCGGATGGGAGGTCCTCCCAAGCAAAAGTTTTGGGAACTGCAGCTGCAGCCATAGGCTTAGCAGGTTTTTTTATCGAGGTTCATCCAAGTCCCGAAAATGCTCTTTGCGATGGAGCTTCAGCCACGAGGTTATCTGAATTTGAAAGTTTACTTTTAGAGTTAAAAAAATTTGATGAACTATCAAAGTCCTGATGAAAATAGATCAATTAAAGTTTTATGAGGTTATAGATTCGAGAGGGAATCCTACAATAGCCTGCAAGATTTTTTCTGGTAAATTTTCATCTATAAGTATGGTTCCTTCTGGTGCATCAACTGGTTCAAAAGAAGCTCAAGAAATTAGAGATAACGATAAAAAAAGATTTCTTGGTAAAGGACTTAAAGAAGTAATAAAGAAAACTGAACATCAAATATTTGATGTAATTTCCCAAAAAAATTTATCGGATCAACAAGAAATTGATAAAGGTCTCATTGAGCTTGATGGTAGTAAGAACAAATCAAATATTGGGGCAAATATGATTCTTGCTACATCTATGGCGGTTTCTAAGTTAGCTTCACAATCAGAAAATATGGAGTTATTTCAATACATTCATCAAATTGCAAAAGCATATGAAATTGATTGCGATTATTCATTACCTTTGCCGATGATGAACATTCTTAATGGCGGCGCTCATGCAAACAATCCTCTTGAGTTTCAAGAGTTTATGATTCAACCAGCTGGATTTGAGAATTTTGATGAAAGCCTCAGAGCAGGAATAGAAATATTTCATAATCTTAAAAAAGAGTTGCAGGAAAATAATTTTTCAACTTCTGTGGGGGATGAGGGGGGCTTTGCTCCAGATATCTCTGATACTAAAAAGGCTTTAGATTTTATCTGTTCAGCAGTTGAAAAGTCAGGCTATAAAATGGGAGAAGAAATTTTTATTGCCATGGACTGTGCTGCGTCTGAGATATTTATTAATGGAGAATATCTTTTTGAAGGCAAAAATCATGATAATTCAGGCTTAATTCAAATTTATGAAGAACTTATCAAAAGGTATCCTATTAAATCAATAGAAGATCCTTTAGATGAAGATGATTGGGATGGATGGAAAGCTATTACTAAGCAAATAGGAGATGAAGTGTCTATTGTGGGTGATGATTTATTCGTTACCAATAAAAAAATATTGGAAAAGGGAATAAACAATGGCTCAGCTAATTCAATTCTAATTAAAGTGAATCAGATCGGAACAGTGAGCGAAACCTTAGAGACAATTAGCTTGGCAAATCAAAATAATATTAATACTGTTATATCTCACAGGTCCGGAGAAACAGAAGATACATTTATTTCAGATTTATCGGTTGGAATAGGGGCAGGGCAAATAAAAACAGGGGCACCTTCCAGATCTGATAGAACTGCAAAATACAACAGACTTTTAATGATTAGCAGCGATAATAATTTTTCTTTTGAAGGAATGAATGGGATCAAACAATGATTGATACATCAAAAAAATTTTTGTTGTTGAGCTTTTTTATTTTTTTCTCAATTTTGACTTTCAATAATTTTTACAAAATAACACTAGGAAGTTATTCTTCTTCTAATATTGAAAAAGTAAAAAGCGAAATTTCTCTCCTGAAGAGTTCAATAGAGATTCTAGAATTAGAGAATAGAATCCTTGAAGTTGAAATAGCATCTTTTTCAGATGAAGATGAAGCAATTATTGGCTTAGCTAGATCTGAAAGGGGTTTAATAAAAAAGGGAGAGCAATTAGTAGAATTTAAATAATAATGGAAGATTACTTAGCATTAATACCTGCCGCAGGAATGGGCAGCAGAGCGCAACAAAACATGGCGAAGCAGTTTCAAAAGATTGGAGCTAAATGTTTAATAGAATATTCTATAGAACCATTTCTTAGAGATGAAAAATGCCAAAAAATTTGTGTAGTGCTACAGGAAGAAGATGAAATTTGGGACAGTCTTGCCATATCTAAGAGTGAAAAAATAATCACTTGCGACGGAGGAACATCAAGAATGGAGTCTGTTCATCTTGGCTTAAAGTGCCTGCTTGAAACTGAAGACAAAAACGAACTTATTGCCATTCATGATGCTGCAAGACCTTGCTTAATTGAAGCAGAATTAAACCTATTACTCTCTAAAGCGGAAGAAGAAATAAAAAATGAAGGAGATGGTGCTTTTTTAGCTTATCAGCCAGTAGAGAGCGTAAATGTAGTTACGAACGGTACTGTTAAAGAATCATTGGAAAGAAACAAAATTTGGCTTTCATCAACTCCCCAAGTCTTCAGAATGATAGATGTTTATATCTCTATTGAATCGGCAATAGCAGAAGAAAAGATTTTTTCTGATGAGGTATCATCAGTGAGTAATTATTTAAAAGGTCAAATTCACGCAGTTCCTTGTTCAAAATCAAATTTTAAAGTTACCAGGAAAGAAGATTTTGAAGTTGCAACAAAGATACTAAAAGAAATCGGTAGACTATGACATCTGATCTCAGGATCGGATTTGGTGTTGACTATCATCAAATCCAAAAAGGCAATTCTATGATCCTTGGAGGGGTTGATATTGATTGTGGTTATTCAATCATAGCCCACTCTGACGGCGATATTATTCTTCATTCAATCTGCGATGCCTTACTTGGAGCAGCCAGCATGGGAGATTTAGGAACGGTCTTCACAGAAGATGAGTCAACAGAGAATATATCTAGCTCGGTCCTTTTAAATCAAGTTTTAAATCTAATCAGTAAAGGATCTTATCAAATTGTAAATTTGGATATTACCTATGTAGGTGAAGTTCCAAGAATTTCCAAATATAGAGAAAAAATTTTATCTAACCTATCAAAGCTTATGAATTTAAATGAAGAGTTTTTATCAATTAAATCAACTACTACCGATAAGTTAGGAGCAATTGGAAACAGAGAAGGAATAGCCTGTTACTGTTCAGCATTAATTCGAAAGAAATGAAAATTCTCCTAACAAATGATGATGGCTTTGAAGCACCTGGAATTGTGCAGTTGTACGAATCTTTAAAAGATAAATACGAAGTATTTTTTTTAGCACCAAAAGAAAATATGAGCGGAAAAGGATCGGCAATTACTGTTTGGGATCAGCCATCTTTTCAAAATCATGGGAATGGAATTCACAGTTTAAATGGCACTCCAGTAGATTGCGTGAAATACGCTATAAATTTCTATTGCCCATTTACTCCTGATTTGGTTGTCTCAGGAATAAACCCAGGGCCAAATCTTGGAACAGATATCTTACTTTCAGGGACTGTTGGAGCAGCCCTTGAAGGCAGAAATTTAAAATATCCTTCTATAGCTTTATCTGCTAATTCGTTTGAACTTAATGACTACAGTCATCAAGTAAAAATATCAGAGGAAATCATTGGAAAAGTTGATCAGTTAGAATTTAATTCACAATGCATCCTTAATGTAAACATTCCAAATTACTCAGATAACAATAACCCTAAGGTGGAATTAACTGTTCCATCTCTTGAAATAGATGAAAATAATATTTCAGAGGACAGGAAAAGTTTGGAGAAAGGAAACATATCTATTTCAGCGCTTACGCCAATTCTTTACTCTCATGATAACAATGATATTGCTCGCTCTTGGACTAAAAAACTGAACAATTGATAACCAATAAAATAGAAAAATTAGTCAAAGTCCTTTCCGAGAAAGGTATATCCGATGTTCGAGTATTACAAGCAATGTTGGAAATCCCGCGACATGAGTTTCTTGACGGTGTTTTTGATGCACAAGCATATGAAGATATGTCACTACCTATTGGACACAAGCAAACTATCTCTCAACCATTTATTGTCGCAAGAATGACAGAATTACTTATATCAGAGACTGCTTTTGTAGATAGACCGCTTGGAGAGGTATTAGAAATAGGTGCAGGTTGTGGATATCAGACAGCCGTCTTATCTAAAATTTGTCGAAAGGTTTTTGCTATAGAAAGAATAGAACAGTTATGCGCTGTTGCAAAAAAGAATTTAAAAAAACTTAATATCAATAACTTTGAAATTAAATATGGCGATGGATATGAAGGTTGGAAAATTGAAAAAAAGTTTGACGGAATTCTTTGTGCTGCAGCTGCTCCTTTAGTTCCAAAAAAATTAAAACAACAACTAAACATAGGAGCAAAGCTAGTATGCCCAGTAGGGGATCAAGAAAATCAAAAATTAATGACTGTAAAAAGAATCTCTAAAGAAGGGTTTGAAGAAGAATTGGTTGAGAATGTTTTGTTTGTTCCGATGTTAGAAGGAGTGGATTAAATCCACCCCTTCATCCCCTTATAAAAATCTATTAAATGAACTTTGAGCAACTTCCTTTTTCAAAATAAGCTGCAAGTTTTAAATTATCTAAATCTTGAATAAATTCTTTTTGAATATCACAACTTCTTAGGTCTTTAATGGAGTTGTATTTAGAAAATTGAAGATAATCTGCATAAATACCCACTAAGGTTAATGACTTAATTTCTTTAGGAAGTGTTTTATCTATAAAAATAGTACTAGGCTGATCTGCCCTAAAGCATGCAGCCATTTTTCCTTCACACATTATTCTCAATTTCCTTTGATCAAGTTCCTCTACCTTAGGAGCATTAACAGATGAAATATTTGATAATTTTTGAGTATTTTCAAATAGATTGAGGTGATCGTTAGAGGATACAAGCCCTGCAACGAACATCAATAATAGTAATATTTTTCCCATAATGTCTCTTATTGGTGACTATATTATGGCAATTGTGTGACAAAAACTAGAAAAACTTAAATATTTTTAATATTTTTTTAATATAACTAATCTAATTCTAAATAACTTATTTTATCTTCTCTTTTTTCCCAATCTTTGTAATCTGGCATAGGATCTTTAGCTTCGGTGATATTGGGCCAGATTTTTGAATATTTTTCGTTAATTTCAATAAAATCTAATTGATCTGCAGGAACTTCGTCCTCAGCAAAAATAGCATCAACAGGACATTCTGGTTCACATAACCCACAATCGATGCATTCCTCTGGATCTATAACAAGAATGTTTTTGCCTTCATAAAAACAATCGACAGGGCAAACCTGCACACAAGTTGTATGCTTACAATTTATACAGTCTTTCCCGACAACGAAAGTCATAAATCATTATAATTTGTTTCATGGATGACAACCTAGGTAAAAATGCTACTGAACTTGGAAAAATTCTATTAAAGAATCAATTATTTATATCATTTGCAGAGTCATGTACAGGAGGCCTACTAGGCTCAAGCTTGATATCAGTTCCTGGAAGCTCAAAGTGGGTAAGCCAAGGATTTGTTACCTATTCAAATATCGCAAAAATTAAATTTCTTGGAGTGAATAAACAAACACTTAAGGAATTTGGAGCCGTTGATACGAAGGTCACAGATGAAATGGTAAAGGGGGTTCTAAAATATGACCTTGCTGATATTGCAATAGCTATAAGTGGAGTTGCAGGCCCAACAGGTGGATCTAAGTCTAAGCCTGTAGGGACCGTTTGTATCAGCATCGGGAATAATGATGAAATTTTATCTAAACAACACTTCTTTGAAGGAGATAGAAATCAAGTAAGAGCTCAGTCTGCAGAAACAGCAATAAAAGACACAATTAATTTTTTAAAAAATATTGATTAATTCTTCAAAGTATTATTAAATACTGTATAAATATACAGGTGTGATCATGGCTAAATCTTCAAAGGAATCTCAAACAAAAGATAAAGAAAAATCTCTACAGTCCGCTCTTAGTCAAATTGAGACTCAATTTGGCCCCGGAACAATAATGAGGATGGGAGACAGAGAGGTTCAGAATATACCTTCTATTTCAACTGGTTCATTAGGTCTTGATGTTGCTCTCGGAATTGGTGGTCTACCAAAAGGAAGAGTGGTTGAAATTTTTGGGCCTGAATCTTCTGGGAAAACAACTTTAACCCTTCAAATTATCGCTGAGTGTCAAAAAGCAGGTGGAACCGCAGCATTCATTGATGCAGAACACGCACTGGACCCATCTTATGCCGAAAAAATTGGAGTAAATGTTGATGATTTACTTTTATCTCAGCCTGATACAGGAGAGCAAGCTCTTGAAGTAGCAGATATTATGGTTAAGTCAGAAAGTGTTGATGTGCTAGTAATTGATTCTGTAGCTGCCCTTGTTCCAAGAGCTGAAATCGAAGGGGATATGGGCGATCATCATGTCGGTCTGCAAGCTAGATTAATGTCTCAGGCATTGAGAAAAATAACTGGAAGCATACAAAAATCAAATACTTTAGTTATTTTTATCAATCAAATCAGAATGAAAATCGGCGTTATGTTTGGTAACCCAGAAACAACAACTGGAGGAAATGCACTCAAGTTTTATTCCTCTGTGAGACTGGATATTCGAAGAATCGGAACTGTTAAGGATGGAGATGAAGTAACCGGAAATGAAACACGAGTAAAAGTAGTAAAAAATAAAGTTTCACCTCCATTTAGGCAAGCTGAATTCCAAATAATTTATAACAAAGGGATCAATAGAACAGGCGAACTTGTCGATATGGCTGCTGAAAAGAAAATAATTGAAAAAGCCGGAGCTTGGTATTCCTACGAAGGAGAAAAAATTGGCCAAGGTAAATCAAACGCCTGTGAATTTTTAGATGCCAATCAAAAAATATCTCAAGAAATAGAAAAAAAACTATTCGATGCCATTAAGGCTTCAGCTTAGATAAAATATTTTGTTTATTTTCTTTCAGCGAAGTTCCCTCAGATCTAATCTTTAGCTCGAGAAGGTTTTCTTTTTGGTTTTTTTCACTAACAATTAATTGGAATGGAATGCCGGTAAGGTCTGCATCCTTGAATTTCTTTCCTGGTGATTCATTTCTATCATCTATTATCGAATCCATTCCGATTTTGGTTAGTTCGTCTTGGAGAGATTCAGCTTTACTGAGATGATTTTTATCATCACCAATGATAATTATTATTGCTTCAAATGGTGCAATTGATCTTGGAAAGATAATTCCATCCTCATCATAATTTTGTTCTATCGAAGCAGCAATAATTCTTGATATGCCAATTCCATAACAACCCATTAAAGGATTTATATTTCCTTCACTAGTCTGAATAGAAAGAGATAATGATTTGCTGTATTTATCACCTAGTTGAAATATATGACCAACTTCAATTCCTTTTTTAATTGAATATTTTTTCCCATCTTTTTTATGAAGTTGATCAATGATTTCTTGATCAGATTTCTCTTCAAATAACTCGAGATTACTTGCAAATAATTCATCTTCACTAAAAATTATTTTATCTTCTCCTGAGTCCGCTAACACATGAAATTCTTCTGATGCAGATCCACCAATTGCTCCAGAATCAGCTGAAACTATTCTGTAATCAAGCCCTATTGCATTGAATATTTTTTGATATGCATCTCTCATCAAACCGTAACTTTCTTTCATGCCTTTCTCATCAATATCAAATGAATAGGCATCTTTCATAAGAAACTCACGGGAACGCATTACTCCAAATCTTGGTCTAATTTCATCTCTAAACTTTGTTTGAATCTGATAATAGTTAGCAGGAAGATCTTTAGGGCTGTTCAAGGTTTTTCTAGCAATATCTGTAATTATTTCTTCATGGGTTGGCCCCAATACAAAACTTCTATCATTTCTGTCTACAAATCTCAGTAA
>CACELJ010000018.1:0-22133 GCA_902560275.1 uncultured SAR86 cluster bacterium
AAAGACAAAGTAGGCCAGTAAACCTGATAAAAGCGGAGATAAAACCCACGTAGTTGCAATACTGGAAACTGCTTGCCAGTTGACTGCATTGAAAGAAAGTCCAATTATTGAAAACCCTATGATCCCGCCAACAATAGAGTGAGTTGTAGAAACTGGCCATCCCAAAGCAGATGCTAAGAATAACCAAGTTCCAGCCGCTAATAACGCTGACAACATCCCGAAAACTAAAACATCTGATTTTCCAGTGAACTCTTCAGCATCAATGATGCCCTTTCTTATGGTGTCTGTTACCTCGCCGCCGGCAAGATAAGCTCCAGCGAATTCAAAAATGCAAGCTATTAATAATGCCGTTCTAAGGGTTATGGCGCCAGATCCCACCGAAGTACCAAACGCATTGGCGACATCATTTGCGCCTATACCCCACGCCATGATAAAACCAAACACGCAGGCTAAAATAATTATTTCAGTTTCTATGCCAACAAAAGCCATTAATAAAAATACTTGAGTAGTAGCACGATATATGAATTTATTACTTTAGTTAAACTTTTTAAGATGATTTAATTAAAATTCACAAAATCTTCATAAAAGAGTTTTTAAATGCTTGAATATGACATAGCTGAATATTCTCAAATAAATCCTGATTTATATCGCAGAGAGTTACGAAAACTTCAAGCAGAGTTTTTGAAATTACAAAGATGGGTGATTCAAGAAAAGAAAAAGATTGCTATTGTCTTTGAAGGAAGAGATACCGCGGGAAAGACCGGAAGCATATCAGTCTTATCTAAATACTTAATACCAGAACATGTCCGATTAGTTAAGTTGGGAATTCCAACTAAAAGAGAATCGCAACATTGGTTTTCACGATATGAAAAACATATGCCAAATATTGGTGAGATAGTTTTTTTTGATAGATCTTGGTATACCCGAGCACTAACAGAAATAACCATGAATTATTGTTCTGAAAGACAATACAAATACTTTATGAAAAATGTATTGTCTTGGGAAAATGAATTTTCTAAAGAAAATATAGAAATAGTAAAAATATATCTTTCTGTTAAAAAGGACATCCAGAAAAAGAGGTTTGAGAAAAGAAAAAACAGCCCATTAATATTTTGGAAATTTAGCGAAAATGACTTAAAAGTTGCAGACAGATGGGATGCTTTTACATTTTATAAAAATCAAATGTTTGCTACAACCTCATCAGAAAAATCACCATGGGTAGTAATAAATGCCAATACAAAAATGGTAGCTTCTTTAAATTCCTTAAGATATATCTTAGAAAAATTTGAATACCCTGAAAAAAATATCCCAAAACCAAAAAAATGGTCAAAAGGTATGAATATTTATAACCTCAAGATAAATGGCGTAAAGTTTGAAAACTTATCTTACGATCAGTTCAAAGTGCTAAGTTCTTTTTCTGATGAATAATAAAAAAAATTTATTTCGGGTAGGCTGTCTTGACTTAGGATCAAATGCATTAAAGTACAAACAGTACAGAATAATAAAAAATGAAGCTTCACTTAAACCAGAGCTTGAAGCATACAAAAGGATACCCATTAGGCTGGGAACTGATGTTTTTAATAAAGGCAAAATTAAGAAAAAGACAATAAAAAAAATAGAAAATCAACTAAACGCCCTCTTAAAACAGCTGGAGTCAAAAAATGTAAAATTTATTGGTGGATTTGCAACCTCTGCAATGAGGACTGCTGGAAACGGTAAAGAGGTTTGTGATTTCTTAAATCAAAGTTTTGATATTAATTTAAAAATTTTATCTGGTGAAGAGGAAGCTGATTTACTTTTATTCTTAACAAAAAAATATCCTGAAGACGGATCTCATTTGTTTGTTGATGTCGGGGGTGGAAGCACAGAATTTTTTTATTCTTCAGATAAAATAAAGACATCAAAATCTTTCAATCTTGGTGCTGTTCGAATATACCTAGATAAAGATAGATTATCTGAGTGGAATGAATTTGAAAATTATCTCAATTCTTTTGATAAATCATCAATAAGAAAAATAGTAGGTGTTGGAGGAAATATAAGATCACTAATCTCAATTATCACAAAAGATAAGGGACACGATATATCACTCATAGATTTAGATAAATGTTTGAACAATTTACTCAAATTGAGTAACGAAGAAAAGATAACAAAACTCTCACTTTCAAAAGATAGAGCAGATATCATTGAGAGCGCTGGTAAAATTTTTTTGAGAATCATGAATTTTTTTCCAACTGCAAGTCTTCACTCTGCATCTTGGAGTATTTCTGATGCCCTAGTGGATAGATACTTAAATGAAAACTACGCGGGATTAAGTTCAGAGTTTAAAGAAACTTTTTCCTCGTTCAATAAATAATTGATCTCTATCCAAAACTTACAGCCGTTTGGTTTGTTTGGCTGCATGCCTATCTCGTAACCCATAAGTCTGGCAAGGTGTTTAGAGATAGCCAATCCTAATCCAGTTCCACCGGATTGCTTGGCTCTTCCTCTATCAACTCTGAAAAATCTTTCAAAAACTCTTTGGCGATATTTTTTAGGAATTCCACGTCCTGAATCAATAACAGACAGTCTTGAATTAAAATCATCAGTTAAATCATTTTTAATTATCACGGTAGAACTTGCAGGCGAATGTTTTAAAGCGTTTGTAATAAAGTTACTCATTATTATTCCAAAAGCAGATGAGTCAATTAATACATCCAGGTTTTCATCAATATCTACCTCAAATGATATATTTTTTATTAAGGCTTGATCGGTGTGCTTTTTTAAAATTTCTGCAATAAAAGATTTCAAGTTTTGTCTGCCCATGTTCAAATCAAATTCTCCTGCTTCAATTGAACTTAATTTAAGTAATTCAGAAACTGTTTCTGTCATATTTTCCGATTGAGATAAAATTGCTTCTGTAAACACTAAAGCTTTTGGATCCTTAACAAAGTTTCCATGTAATAAAGTTTCAGCATTAGCCCTTATTACTGAAATTGGTGTTCTCAACTCATGTGAGACATTTCCTATAAAGTCCTCTCGCATTTGTTCCAATCTTCTTAATTTAGAAATATCATTAAAAACAACTAAAATTTCATCATTAGCTTTATCTCTTCTAGCGCTTATTAAGTAAGAGGAATCAATTGATTTAGGGCCATTTATTTCAACGGCGTGGTCTGTCTTATCCCAAGCTTTCTTGAGAAATTTTTTAAACGATGGATAACTAACGTTTGAAAAAAACTTAGAGCCAATTTCAATTTCAGGCCAGAAATCTTCTTTGATTGTTTTGTTATAGAACAAAACTTCATTAGATTTATTCAGAAGCAGTACTCCTTGACCCATTTTTTCCAAAACGGAGCTGAACTGTTTTCTTTGTTTAGCAAGAAATTGAAGGTCTTTCTTTAAATTCTTTTGAGCTGTTTCAAGAGAATATTGTTGATTACTTCTAAGCTCTTGGTCATCTTTAGAAGAGGAAATATCAGCTTCGTTAATAAAATCTTTTAGAAATCCTAATATGACATTAGATGAGAAGTAAGAAACAAAAATTGCAAAAATAAAACCTACTAAAACTGCACCCAAAACCGTATATCTTACCCTTGCCAATGCTTGATTTATTTGAGATAGAGGAGCTGCTACCCTGACAACACCCTCTGAAGACTCTAAAGGAATCTTTACTGCTAAATACCTCATATCTGTATTAATTGTATTGGAGTATCTTTGGGATAAACCTGACCCTTGATTAACTGCTTGAATAATTTCTGGTCGGTTTGAATGATTTTCAACAGATGCTAGATCCTGTTTAGGAATTTCAGAATCTCCTATTACTTGTCCAGAACTTGATACCAAGGTTACTCTTAATCCAGAAGCCTCTCCAAGGTCATCAGCTAAAAAATCTGCATTTTCGTAATTTAAACCAGCATCAACAAATAGTTTTTGAGCAATTTTTGCATGGTTCTGTAAATTTGAATTTATATCGTCATTTAAATAAGTAGAAAGTTGACTTTGAATATAGAGACCGCCCCCAAGAGATGCTATCGCTAGCAGGCTGAATGATATTAAAAATATTTTTGCTCTAACCGACATATTTAATTCAACTAAGATGCTGAATTAAAACGATATCCTACTCCTCTTACAGTTTCAATATTGTTTCCAACATCGCTTAACTTTGCTCTTAGTCTTTTTACATGGGTATCTACAGTTCTAGTTGTAACTTCGCAGTTATAACCCCAAACATCATCGAGCAAAGCATCCCTGGTAGAAACTCTTCCAATTCTCTCAACTAAATAATGCAATAATGAAAATTCTTTAGCTGTTAGAGGGACTTCCTTGTCTTTTAGCTTGACTCTGTGTGCAGCAATATCAATTTCAAGAGAGCCGAATATTATTTTTTCTTCATCATTGTTTTTATTATCGCCAGACCTTTTTAGCATGGCGGCGACTCTGAGCATAAATTCACGAATGCTAAATGGTTTTACAATGTAATCGTCAGCACCAAGCTCAAAACCAACAATTCTATCAATCTCCTCACCTTTGGCAGTTACCATCATAATTGGAATGTTCTTTGTTTTTTTTGAGGATCGAAGAATTCTACATATTTCAAGACCAGACATATCCGGAAGCATTAGATCGAGTAAAATTAAATCTGGTGTTTTTTCTTCAATCAATTTAAGAGCTTCTTTGCCGTTAAAAGCAGACTCTACTGAGTAACCTTCAGAGTCTAAATTGAATGCAACAGTCTGATTTAAGTCAGGCTCATCTTCAACCAATAAAACATACTTCTTCATTGATTTATTATCCTATTGTTTTAAAAGAATATGAAGGCAATCAAAGTAAGTTTTCATTTTTGTCACAATCTTATTAAGGTATCTAAAAATTGTTTCGCGACATTACTCCATGAAAAATGATCAGCAAATTCAAAGCAAGAAGCTCTGTTAATAGAGCAAGCTTTTTCTATAGCACTTTTTAGGTCTTGGTCGTAATATCCATTTATACCATTTGATATTACATCAATAGGCCCTGTAACAGGGTATGCAGCAACCGGAGTTCCGCAAGCGTTTGCTTCCAACATAACCAATCCGAATGTATCTGTTAGCGAAGGAAATACTTTTACTCTTGCATTGCTGTAAATTTCAGCAAGTTCATCTCCAAATTTATATCCTATAAAATTTACCTCGGAAAATTTTTTCTTATATTCTTTTAATTGCGGACCTTCACCAACGACTACTTTTGGTAAGTCTAAGTCTAGACTAAAAAATGCTTCTAAGTTTTTTTCTCTTGAAACCCGACCAACATAAAGATAGTAAGGATCTAACTCCTCTGAAATTATTGGTCTAAAAATACTTTTATCAATTGCCCTATTCCAAATTTTAAGATTTTGAATTCCTATAGATTCTAACTCTCTTTGATGAGAATGCGTGTTCACCAAAGTTCTAGCTGCACCAGAATGAAACCACTTCAGAAATTCATTAGTAATTGAAGTTGGTAATCCCATTAAATCTTTTAAATAATCAGGAAATTTTGTGTGCACTGCGGTAGTAAAAGGAATTCTTTTTCTTACAAGGTAGTTTCGCAAATAAATTCCTATTGGGCCTTCTGTCGAAATGTGGATAGCATCAGGTTGAAAATCTTTTAAAATTTTTTTTGAGTTGAAAACATCAATAGATGCTCTGATTTCTGGGTAAACGGGTATAGGTAAGGAAGTAAATAAACTAGGCTCAATTACTTTTACTTCATGATTTTTAGATAACTCAGAAACTAAAGAGGTAAGAGTTGTTACGACACCATTAACTTGGGGGGTCCAAGCATCTGTGGCAATTAAAATTTTCATGCCGCTTTTTCGGCAGTCTCAATTCTTTTTGTGTTGATCGTTAATTCTTCTTTAGAGTAATCTAATAGTGACAATGTACCGTCATTTGACTCAACGATAGCTGTGCAAGATTCAACCCAATCTCCACAATTCACATAAGTAATTCCTTCATAGTCTTCTATAGCAGCATGGTGAATATGTCCGCAGACAACACCATCGAATGAACCGTTTTTACAAGCTTTCACAAGACTTTCTTCATATTTACTAATGAAATTCACAGCACTTTTAACTTTGTATTTTATAAATGCAGAAAAAGACCAATAATTTTTGAGTCCAAAAAAGTTCCTCAAAGAATTTATGAAGGTATTTAGAGACATTAAAACTTCATAGACCCAACTTCCTAAAATTGAAATCCATTTGCTATATCTCGTAACTAAATCATATTCATCACCATGAACGATAAGAAAGTTTTTTCCATCGGCTGTCATGTGCTCAGCCTTATCTATCATTTTTATATTACCAAGATTCAAGGGAGTAAAAGTCCTCAGAAACTCATCATGATTACCTGTGACAAAAATAACTTCTGTCCCCTGCTTAGCAAAAGATAAGAACCTTCTTATTACATTTGTATGCTCTTGAGGCCAGTAAATACTTTGTTCAAGCTTCCAGCCATCAATTATATCTCCGACTAAATATAATTTGTCGCAGGAATGAGTGTATAAAAAATCTAGTAAACGATCCGACTGACAACCACGGGTCCCCAAATGTATGTCAGATAAAAATATAGATTTAAAATGCTTTTTTGTGGTTTCCATATAATGTATGGATAATTAGAATACAATGCAAAAATCTTGCAAGCAATCACAAGAGAAAATTATCACTAAATAGCTATATAGATATCACATCATGGACACATTGAACCGTAATTTTTTTCTGTTGATTTCCCTTTTTATCACTTCTCTTGCAAATACCTATCCTGATTTTAATGATTTTTTTTCTAGAGGCATCTTTGGAGGAACCACAGAGTATGAAGTGATCAGTGATAATCATGTGCGAAGTTATACCAATTCAGGTAACAGTGTTTTCGTTACCACTGATACCTTTGATGTTTTAGATAAAAATGTAGCCTCATGGCAATGGAAAGTTTTAATTCCCCTTGAGGCTAATGAACGCTTGAGACGGAATCATGACTTTGCAGCTAGAATCATTTTTTGTAAATCAGACGGAATACTCCCTACACAAAAGAGATGTCTTAATTACGTTTGGACAGATTCAGTTGAAAAAGGAACAGTTTGGGTTAATCCGTGGAATTCAAAACAGATCAACATTGCACTTAGAGATAGTCAAGATGGAGTAGATATCTGGAAAGAAGAGAAAATTAATCTTGTTGAAGATTTTAAAAGATACTTGAACATCGATATCAAAGAGATCTGGGGTTGGGGTGTCATCACAGATGCAGATAACACAAGACAAATTGCATCAGCCGAATATAAAGACTTTAATTTTCAATAAATCCTTTCTTTGGACTCCAAGACCAAAGTAAATCACACAACAGTTTAGAATCATTTTCCTTTGATTTAAGACTGATGAGATCACAAGTCCTTAAATAAATATCTCTATGTGTGAGATGACTTACTACATCGCTTAATCCAGGATTATGCCCAACGACTAGGACAGACTCTTCGCTTGTTTTTCTTTGAAGGAAATCCTCTAAATGTTCTGCAGATGCATGATATAGATCATCCAAAAAAGTTACCTTTTCAAAATCATGAATCCCTTCTAAACCAACCGAACAGGTGATCTCAGTTCTAACAGAAGAGCTAGAATAAACCTTATCAAAAGAAATTTTTTTAGATTTTAAAAATGCGTTAAGCATTTCAGAATTTTTTAAACCTCTTTCCGATAAAGGTCTTTTGAAATCATCTAAATGAAAGTCATCCCAAGATGATTTGGCATGACGCAAAAAATATAATTTCAAATTAAGGTTCGAGGACTACTTTGTTCTCAAGTGTTCCTACGCTTTCTAGTTCAATTCTAACTACATCATTAGGTACTAAATACTTTCCTAAAACAACGCCTACTCCACTGGAAGTTCCTGTAGCAATAATATCTCCTGGCTCTAAGGTGAAAGCCTTGGTGATGTGTTCAATTAAATCAAAGCAATCAAAAATTAATTGGTCAGTACATGAATCTTGTCTTAATTCATCGTTGACATAAGTTTTAATTTTTAAATTATGAATGTCAGATATTTCATCCATGGTTGCGATGTAAGGTCCGATCGGACAATGAGTATCAAAACTTTTACCCATGGTAAAAGTTGGTGATGCAATTTGCCAATCTCTTACGCTGACATCGTTGCAAATGGTAACTCCTGCAATTACATCTAACGCATCTTCCTTACTAACGTGGCGACATTTTTTACCAATCACGAAGGCCATTTCTCCTTCGTAATCAACCGCATCGGAGACTTTTGGTTTATGAATCTCACCTTGATGCCCTAAAACTGAAGTCGATTGCTTTGTGAATATCATTGGAACCTTAGGCAAGTCCATGCCTGTCTCTTTAGCATGATCTTTATAGTTCAATCCTACTGCCAAAACTTTTCCTGGTCGCTCAATAACAGGGAGAAATTCAATTTCAGATAACGGAATTACTTCTGGATTTGAGTTAATAAATTTTGATACTTTTGGAGAGAGATCGTCTATTTGTTCAATAAACTCCATCATAGACATGGAATATTTATCTGAGATTGATTTGAATGAACAAACCCCATCGTCTAATAATGCTCCTATGTTTTTCTCACCTTTGTATAAAAAATTTACTAACTTCATTTTTCGCTCCTTCGAAAATTCTTTTATTTTGGTTGCATTCTTATGCCGCCATCAAGCCTGATTGTTTCTCCATTTAGGTAAGGATTTTCAATTATTTGCATGGCCAGTAATGCATATTCCTCAGGATTCCCTAATCTCTTTGGAAATTGAGTCATCTCGATCAAAGGTCTTCTTACTTCATCGGGAGCCATAGCCATCATGGGTGTATCAAAAATACCCGGTGCAATTGTATTTATCCTTATGCCCATTCTTCCTAAATCACGAGCAATGGGGAGAGTCATCCCTACCACTCCAGCTTTACTTGCACTGTATGCTGCCTGTCCAATCTGGCCATCGTATGCTGCAACAGAAGCAGTATTGATTATTACACCACATTCGTTATCTTTTTCTGGTTCATTTTTGCCCATCTCAACTGCGGCAAGTCTCAGAACATTAAAAGTACCCACGAGATTCACATCCAATACTATTTTAAAATAATCCAAAGGATGTGCTCCATCCTTACCTACTGTTTTACTGGCGCTTCCAATACCTGCACAATTCAAAACAATATCTATCTTTCCAAACTTATCCATTGTTTTGTTGATAGCTTCTTGAACGCTAGCTTCTTCAGCTACGTTTGCAACAGCATAATCAGTTTCACCATCTAATTCTGAGCATGCTTTCTTGGCATTGTCTTCGTTAAGATCCATAACCATTATTTTTGCACCCGCAGCAATTAGCTTTTGAGCTGATGCAAATCCTAGACCTGATGCCCCTCCGGTTATAAGGGCTACTTTATTTTTAATATCCATAATATTTCCTCTCTAGAAACATAAATTTAACATGCCAATAATTAAGCTCAATTCATTTTTAGAATTTTTTTGAACGCCTTTACTCAATTAAAACTATTCCTTAATATAAATCCTAAATCAAAAGTAGGGAGATTTTATGAAAACAGATTATGAATTTTTAAAAACCGATATAGATGGTCATATCTTGACTGTCACAATAAATAGACCTGAAAGGATGAATGCTTTGCATCCCCCCGCTCATGCAGAATTTGACGAAGTTTGGAATGAATTTGATAAAGACGAAGATCTTTGGGTTGGCATTATAACTGGAGAAGGTGATCGTGCTTTTTCTGCAGGAAACGATCTTAAGTTTCAAGCTGAAGCTGGAGGGAAGATGGATATTAATATGGCTTCCTCAGGCTTTGCTGGTTTAACTTCTAGATTCAATTTAACCAAGCCTTTGATCGCTGCTGTGAATGGCGTATCGATGGGTGGCGGTTTTGAAATAGCATTAGCTTGCGATTTGATTGTTGCATCTACTAATGCAAAATTTGCTTTACCTGAACCTAAAGTTGGGTTGGCAGCACTTGCTGGAGGTATGCAAAGACTTCCAAGACAAATCGGTATGAAAAATGCATTGGGCATGATGCTTACTGGTAGACACGTATCTGCTGAAGAAGGCAAAAGCTTAGGCTTTGTTAATGAAGTTGTGGAACCAGAAAATTTATTAAGCGCAGCAAAGGCCTGGGCAAAACAAATTGAAGAATGTTCACCGATGTCAATTAGGGCAACCAAACAAGTTGCTTATGAAAATTTCAACGAACCTGATCTAGAAAAATCTATGAAAGCCCACTATTCTGCTGTCAAAGAATTATTTGGTAGTGAAGATTTTATTGAAGGCCCTGTAGCATTTTCCGAAAAAAGACTTCCTAACTGGAAAGGTAAGTAAATGAGTGAGTTATTTGATTTAACAGGCAAAAAAGCCATTATTACCGGCTCCTCCAAAGGAATTGGGAAATCTATTGCCAAAGCCATGGCACTTCATGGTGCGGAAGTTGTTATATCCAGTAGAAAAGCTGATGTATGCCAGGAAACAGCTGATGAAATTAACGAAGCTTGCAAAGATGGTCCTGGGAAAGCGATTGTGATTCCGTGCAATATCTCTGACAAAGCTGCTTTAGAGATGTTAGTTGAAGAAACAAGAATCCAACTTGGTCAGATTGATATTTTGGTCTGTAATGCTGCAACCAATCCTTTCTTTGGCTCTATCAAAGATATCCCTGATGAAGCATTTGAGAAAATTATGAATAACAACATCAAAAGTAATCATAATTTATGTCAAATGGTGATCCCTGAGATGGTTGAAAGAGAAGACGGAAATATTATTATTGTTTCTTCCATAGGAGGCATGAGAGCAAGTCAGGTGATTGGAGCTTACAATGTCTCCAAAGCTGCAGACATAATGCTTGTTAAAAATTATGCATCTGAATTTGGTAAATTCAACGTGAGAACAAATTGCATTGCTCCTGGTTTAATCAGAACTGATTTTGCTAAAGCTTTATGGGAAAACCCTGAGATTTTAAAATCAGCTCTAACCGGCACACCACAAAATAGAATCGGTGAGCCTGATGAGCTTGGAGGAGCTGCTGTGTTTCTTGCATCTGCAGCAGGTAGTTATGTAAATGGTCACACAATTGTCGTCGATGGAGGCACAACAGTTTAGTTATGAGTAATAAAGATTTAGTTTTATATGAAGATTTAAAAAATGGTGTTGGACTGGTTAAATTAAATAGACCGGAAAGATTAAATGCGATAACCCCTGCTCTTAGTGCAAGGCTCAAGGAGATCTTAGATCAGGCATGTGTGGATGATTCTATTAAAGTAATCGTCCTTACCGGAGAAGGGAGAGGATTTACTGCAGGTGCTGACATGGACGGTCTTGCTAGTACCTCTGAGGGAAAATCAGATTCCTCTGAACAATCTAAAGATGATGAGCCTTGGAAAGGATTCAGTTATGTGCGTAATTTAGATAAACCCGTTATAGCGGCTATTAATGGTCCTGCTGCCGGGGTTGGTTTTATCCTATCTCTGTACTGTGATATCAGATTTGCATCCGAAACTGCAGTGTTTTCAACAGCTTTCTCTAAGAGAGGCTTGATTGCTGAGTGGGGCGTTGGCTGGATGCTTAGCAGGATAATTGGTTTATCTCATGCTAATGATCTTCTTTTCTCTGCAAGAAAATTTGACGGAAAAGAAGCTGAAAGAATCGGTCTCGTAAATAAAGCTATTCCTGCTGATTCATTTATGGATGAAGTCATTGCTTACGCAGAAGATCTAGCAAAGAATGTTTCGCCAAGATCTGTGAAAATTATGAAAGAGCAAATGTATGCGTCTCTGGAAGAATCATTTGATGATCATATTCAAAAAGCATTTAAAAAAATGGTTGAAAGCTTCGGGTCAGATGATTTCAAAGAAGGAGTCAAACATTTCATAGAAAAAAGACCAGCGAATTTTACAGGTAAGTAAATTATGGCTGGCCAGTTGGATCTGATTGATCCTCAAAAAAGATTAGAAACATTTGAAAAGATATCTTCTGAAGGACTCCTTGGAGTTAATAAAGAGACGATTAGAGGGAATGAATATTATGTTTTTTCAGAATCTCCAGATAATCTCTTAGGATATTATCAGCTGGGTTTAACTCATGGCGAGTGGACTCACGTCGTTTTTGAAGATCAACAAATTCCTTATAGTGAAACTCTATCAAGATCGTATCAGCTGGCAAACTCTCTTCAGAACATTTACGGCATTGAAAAAGGAGATAAAGTTGCTTTTTCGATGCGAAATTATCCTGAGTGGATGTTCGCGTATATGGCGGTGACATCGATAGGTGCAGTTGCTGTTCCTTTGAATTCCTGGTGGCAAGGAGATGAACTTGAATACGGATTAAATAATAGCGAGTCAAAATTATTCATTGCTGATCAAGATCGCTTAGAACGTCTTGGAGGCAAATGTCCTGATATTAAAAGAATTTCGGTGAGATCTGAAAATCCAGATCACTCTGACATAGATTTTTATAAAGTTATCAAAAATCAGAATAAAACTCTTGATAATGAAGTTGCCGTCAGTCCTGACGATGATGCATCAATAATGTACACATCTGGTAGCACTGGGCATCCTAAAGGAGTTGTTTCATCGCATAGATCGGTAATGTTTGCGCCTTTTTATTGGATTGCTCTTCAAACTTTGTTGAAGGAGTCTTCAGATGAAGAAAATCTAGGAATTATGGGCGAAGGAGATCAAGCTGCTGTTCTTGTAAGCGTTCCTCTATTTCATGTGACAGGTTCTCATGCCATATTTTTATTATCGATTCCTGTTGGCAGGAAAACAGTGCTCATGCATAAATGGGATCCAGAAGTTGCCTTGGACTTAATCGAAAGAGAGAAAATTTCTGATTTCACTGGCGTGCCAACAATGTCATATGAGCTTGTTGAAGCACAAAAAAAGAACCCGAGAGACATATCTTCTCTAAGAGGATTAAACGGTGGCGGTGCTGCTCGACCTCCTGAGCAAGTAAAAGAAATGAGAGAAAATTTTAAGCATACTTCTCCTGGAATTGGTTACGGTCTCACGGAAACAAACGCCTTAGCAGCCAATAATGCCGGAGACTTATATTCAGAAAAACCCTCAAGCACAGGGTTTCCTTTACCAAAATTAATAGACCTAAAAATAGTTGATGACGATGGTAATGACCTCGGAACAGACGAAATTGGAGAAGTCTGTATCAGAGGTGCTTGTAACTTTAAAAATTATTGGAAAAATCAGGATGCCACTGATGAAGTTTTAGATGCTGAAGGTTGGTTTAGATCAGGAGATTTAGGCTTATTAGACAGCGATGGCTTTTTATATATAAAAGATAGAAAGAAAGATATTGTTATTAGGGGTGGTGAAAATATTGCTTGTCTTGAGGTTGAAGCCGCTATAACTGAACACCCCTCTGTTCTAGAAGCATCTGTCTTTGGGATTCCTGATGAAAGACTTGGTGAGAAACTAGCAACTGTTGTATCGTGTAGAGAAAATCAAATGATTGATGAGGTCGAATTATCAGGCTTTTTAGCATCCAAACTAGCTAAATTTAAAATTCCAGAATTTATGAAATTTCAAACAGAAAAACTTCCAAGAATTGCTTCTGGAAAAATTGCAAAAAAACAACTTAGGGAAGAAGCAGTTTCTACCATAGGAAAATAATATGAATATTGAAAATAAAGTTGTAGTTGTTACAGGAGCTGCAAGCGGAATTGGAAGAGCTCTTGCTCAGGCCTTTAAAAACGCTCGAGCAGATAAAGTTTATATAGCAGATCTTAATGAAGAAGGATTAGCAGAAACAGTCAATTTAATGGATGGTATTGCAATAAAAACTGATGTCTCAAAAGAATCAGAAATTAGGAGCTTGATTGAAGAAGTTAATAAAGAAAACGACATAGATATATTTTGTTCAAATGCTGGAATTGGAGGAGAATTTGGCCTCCTCGATACCACTGCGCAAGGTTGGCAAACTATTTGGGATATCAATGTTATGTCTCATATTCACGCAGCTAAATATTGTTTACCTAACATGCTTAAACGCGAATCCGGTTACTTCATGAATACCGCATCAGCAGCTGGACTTTTGACTCAAATCGGAGCCGCACCCTACTCAGTCACTAAAGCAGCCGCTGTTTCTTTTGCTGAATGGCTGAAGATTACATACGGTTCGAATGGTATTGGCGTTACCTGCTTGTGCCCTCAGGCAGTAAGAACAGCGATGACTGCTAATGGGCCTGGTGTTGCAGGTGTTGACGGAATGATTGAACCTGAAGAATGTGCCGCTGAAGTTTTGGATGCCATAGTCAATGAAAGATTTTTAGCAGCTCCGCATAAAGAGGTTCTTGAGTATGTATCCAGAAAAGGGAATGATCGAGACAGATGGATTTCAGGTATGCAACGATTACAAACCCAGTTTACTGATTTCATAGAATCGGCTGATCCTAATAAAGACAGTCATTGACGACCACATAGTTCATAGATACATACATCTCAGAATTGCCCCAGATTCTGCAAAATTTGACTCCGTCTACTCTCACTTCTTTTTCTATTAATTCGACAGAAAACTTATCGATTATTTCTCCTTCAGGAAAGGAAAATATATTTATTCGCGCGCCAATTTCCATAGAAGTTACATCCAAAGTGACGGAATAATCAATTTTATATTCATCATTCTCTCTGTTAACGTAAAAAGAATCACCCTTCCAACTGATTTCATTTGATGTCTGATTTTCAGAGCACGAAATAAAAAAAGCTAAAAAGATATAGAATAAATATGTGCCTTTGACATAAGATTTAAACATGTTTACTGATGAGCCTTTCATAATATTTGGATCTGATCACTTGATAGCTCTGGGTTTGATTTTTATTTCCATAATCATTATTCCCTATTTAGTCCTTACCTTGAAAGAAGAAACTCAAAATGTAATTTCCACCTCGTTGGCATTGTTGATTCTACTTAATGAATTTTCTAAACCAATATATTATCCTGCCCTTTATCCTGATTATTTCTCCATATTAAAGATTTTGCCTCTTCATTTTTGTCACTTATCAGCAATCTGTGCAGCCATTTTTTTACTCTCTAGAAAGAAGATTTTTTTTGAAATATCTTTTTTTTGGGGAATTGCGGGAGGATTGATTGCTAATACACAGCCAGATATCAGATTTGCCTTTCCTGATCCAAATTTCATTCTCTTTTTCTTTGGTCATGGCTTAATGTGGTTAGGAATATTCTTTTCCTTAATTGTCTACAAGGTAAGACCCTATTTTAAAACTTTCATAAAGATTTTCTTCATTACTGTCTTGTTATCTCCAGTTGTCTACTCTATTAATAGTTTTATAAATTATTTTGCTGAGGGTAACCCTGCAAATTATTGGTACCTAATGGCAAGACCTGATGGCGCATCAATTGCTGATTTTCTGCCTGATCCACCAGCTCAAATTCCAATTTTTGTTCTTCTTGCATTCATAATTTTTGCATTGATATATACTCCGTTTGCAGTCTGGGATAAATTAAAGAAATGAACTTAGAGAAAAATGCTCCTTATTTAGCGATGGCTCTTATCGCCATTACTTTAATTTTTAGTCAAATAGGAATATTCGATGAAAAATATAATTTGGACCTTAATTTATTGATTCAAGAGTCAGAAAATGATGCCTTTTTAGAGTTAAATGAATATTCGCTATCCAAGACCCCTCGACTACAGTTATCTGTCAGAAATTCATCAGAGAGCAATCAATCAGAGGATTTAACGATTTTTGTGGATATTTATCGAACAAAGAGCGGTCAAAGTGATGCAGAAAAATGGAAAACTTTTGATTGCCCACCTAATCCCGATGGGTGCTTGGTATATTTTTCGGATACGTCTTTTCCTTCGGGAAGTGATCACATGACTTATTTCGCAAAAGCATCATTAAGCAATTCTGGTGAAAAAAAGTTTATATCCAATAAGATTAAAGCAATATTTAAAAAATAAACATTGTGTTTAAAATAAGTTACATTTTTCTTATTTCATTTCTAATTTTAAGTTGTTCGGAGGAAAGTGAGATGACAAATCCATTCTATGAAGATTATAAAAACGAGTTTCAAGTACCTAATTTCAAATCAATAAAAATAGATCATTACCTTCCTGCATTTGAGGAAGGCATTAGGGCGCATGAAAAGGAGATAATAAATATTTCAAATAACGATAAAAATCCATCGTTCGAAAACACAATCGCTGAACTTGAGAGATCTGGAGAGTTATTAACCAAAGTTACTGCTGTTTTTTATAATTTATTATCTGCAGATACCAACGATGACTTAGATAAGCTATCTGAAAAGATTGGTCCTAAGCTTTCTGCACATAGAGATTCATTATTCCTGAATGAGAAAATATTCAAAAGACTTAAAGCTATTAAAACAAATGAGTATTCTTCTTTAACTTCAGAACAACAAAGATTAACTGATGAGATGATTAGAAACTTTGAGATGAATGGTGCAAACCTTTCTGAACAGAGCAAAGAAAGATTTATTGAAATCAATAAAAAACTCACTGAGCTTTCTATAAAGTTTGATCAAAACGTTTTAAAAGATACAAATAATTCTGAATTGTACATAAGCGATGAAAAAGAATTAGGCGGCCTCTCAGAAAAAATTAAAGATCAAGCTCAACGGTTAGCAAAAAATAAAGGTTATTCATCCGGATGGGTTTTCAATCCCACAAGAATTAGCATGTATCCATTCTTAACAAGTTCTACAAATAGGGATTTACGTGAGCAACTTTATAAAATGTATATAAACAGAGGAAAAAATCCTAATGAATTCAATAACGAGGAAATTGTCAAAGAAATGGCTAATTTGAGGTTAGAAAAAGCTCAACTGATGGGTTTTACAAACCACGCCGAACTCTCGTTACAGAAAACCATGGCAAAATCTTCGAACGGAGTTAACGCTCTTCTTAATCAAGTTTGGGAACCTGCAAAAGCAATGGCCCAGGAAGAAATAAAAGATATGCAAGACCTCATTCAAGAGGAAGGTAATAATTTTGCTCTTCAAGCTTGGGATTGGATGCATTATTCTGAAAAAGTTAGAAAAAGAAAATACGACTTTGATTCAGCGGAGGTTCAACCGTATCTTGAGATGGATGCAATCAGGGATTCTGCCTTTGAGCTTGCAAATAGGCTATTTGGAATAAAGTTTATTCAAAAAAATGATATTCCTAAATATCATCCCGACGTAGATACCTTTGAGGTGCTGGATAAAAATGGTGATCATTTAGGAGTTTTTCTAACGGATTATTTTGCCAGACCATCTAAGCAAGGTGGAGCTTGGATGAATACTTTCAGGGATCAAAGCAATTTCGATGGAAGAGTTAGACCAATTGTGTTGAATGTTTGTAATTTCGCAAAACCTAGCGATGGTGAAAAAGCATTTCTAACCTTTGAGCATGCTGAGACACTGTTTCATGAATTCGGTCATGCCTTGCATGGATTACTTTCGGATGTGGATTACCCTTATCTATCAGGGACAAGTGTCACAAGGGATTATGTCGAGTTTCCCTCTCAATTAATGGAAAATTGGATAAGACATTCTGATTTTTTAGCCGAATTTGCAAAGCATTTTGAAACCGGCAAACCTATTCCAAAAAGTTTGTTAGAAAAAATGTCATCTGCTGGCACTTTTAATCAAGGATTTGCTACCACTGAGTACATGATAGCTTCAATGTTGGATCTTGCTTGGCACACAATTGAATCGCCAGTAGAGAACACAGAAGAATTTGAGCAAACCCTTTATAAACAAATCGGAAAGCCAGTTGAAATTGATAGTAGGTATGGAAGTACCTACTTTGGTCATATTTTTGCTGGAGGCTATGCTGCGGGTTATTACAGTTATATGTGGTCTGAAGTTCTTGATTCTCATGCGTTTGAGATATTTGATAAAGAAGGATTATATGACAGTGATTATGCTGAAAAACTAGAAGATTTTGTTTATAGTTCAGGTAACTCAGTTGATTTAATGAATCAATATAAAAAATTTAGAGGTGAGGAGCCAAACGTGAGTTCTTTATTGAGAAAACGCGGTTTAAATTAAAGATTAGGGGATAAAAATGGAGAACTTATACTGGAAATTTCATGGAATATTTGAAGATATTTACTATTACGTAACTGCCCTCCCTCGATTCATACTCTATTGGGGTGAAAAATCTCCACTTAATCTTTACACGTTTGTTAAATGGAATATTAAAAAGTATCCAAACCAAAATGCATTTCTATTCAAAGAGGAAGTTCTTACTTGGAAGCAGGCTTCAGAGAAAATCGATAGTTACTCTGGAGTGATTAGATCGCTGGACTTAAACAAAGGAGATTCTTTTGCTCTATTAATGGATAACCGAATTGAGTATCTATTATTAATTTTGGCTGCTGTTAAGTCAGGAACTATAGCTGCTTTAATTAATACGACTGTCAGAGGTGAAGGTCTAAGACACGTTTTGAACGTGGCAAATGCTAAAGCTATTTTCATAGGTGCTTCACACCTCGATAAATTTAATTCTTCTCTCTCGGATGAAGAAAGGGGAAATTTAATTATTGTGGGAATAGACGATCAAGAACAAGTTCCATCAGATATCCAAGATTTAACGAGCTTAGAAAAAAATTCGATTCCTTGTGATGAAGTAACTACGACATTTAAAGAAGCATGCATGTATATGTATACATCTGGGACAACCGGCTTACCAAAAGCAGCCCTGATCACAAATGAAAGAGCTGTACGAATGACATATTTTGGTCAATTTTTAGGTTTTAATTTTAAACAGAGCGATGTTCTCTACAATACCCTGCCGCTCTATCACGCAACCGGTCTTCTGTATTGTTGGGCAGCATCTTTAAGAGCAGGAAATGCTATTGTGATTAAAGAAAAATTCTCAGCGTCTGATTTTTGGTCAGATATACAGAAATACGAAGCTACAATTTTTCCTTATGTGGGTGAACTTTGCAGATATCTCTTGAACTCTAAAGAAGTACCTGAGGAAAAAGGTCATAAAATAAGAAGAATTTCTGGAAATGGTCTAAGACCTGATATTTGGGAAAAATTCCAAGAAAGATTTCAGATTCCTGAAATTAGAGAAATTTATGGTGCTACTGAAGGAGTAACTGGATTTATAAATAGAGCTGGCAGGCCTGGCATGATCGGCAGACATAGATCAGCTGATAAGATCGTTAAATGTGATTTGGAAAGCGGTGAATTAATAAGAAATGAAGAAGGTAGATGTGAAAAGGTTAACGTTGGTGAAACTGGTCTCTATATTAGTGAAATTTCAAAATTAGCAACTTTTGACGGTTACCTGGATTCGCAAGCTTCTCAAAAAAAAATTCTGACGGATTGCTTTAAGGATGGCGACAGATATTTTAACAGTGGAGATTTGTTAACTCTCCATGAAAACAATTGGTTGTCTTTTGCCGATAGAGTTGGCGATACTTTTAGATGGAAAGGAGAAAATGTTTCAACCATGGAGGTAGCAGCAATTGTTAATAAAGCTGAAGGTGTACTTGATGCTAATGTTTACGGAGTTCAAGTTGATAATACCGAAGGACGAGCTGGAATGGCTCAGATGAATGTAAGCGAAAGCTTTGATTTAACTTCGTTTGCTAACCATGTAGAAACAAATCTTAACGGTTTTCAGAAACCCTACTTTTTACGTCTAACAAAAGAAATGCAGACGACTGGTACCTTTAAGCATCAAAAAGAAGACTTAAAAAAATTAGGTTTTGATCCATCTAAATCTCAAGATCCAGTGTATTTTTTAAATGGCGATAAATACGAAGAAATTAACGAAGAGTTATACAAAAGCATCCAATCGGGCAATGTAAGATTTTAATGTTAAAAACCCTCTTGAAATTTTTTAACAGATCGACCATCGCAGCTCCAGTACGAAATCGCAATATGATGGGTTTTGCAGATAAACAGGCTTTTCTTGATCAAAGACTAAAAGCTGAAGAAACTAGAGTTAATGAGAATCGTCCTCATGAAGTTTTATATTTTCATAAAGTAGATGACCCCTACTCGTATTTAACTGCATCGTATGCAGGAGAAATAAGCAAAAGATTTAACGTTGAAGTTACCCCAATCTTAGTTGGTGATGATGTCTCTGAAACAGTTCATGAACCCAGCATGTATGACGTTCATTGTTTGAATGATGCAAAAAGAATTGGGCCGTATTACGAAGTGCATTATCACAAAGATACGTATCCAGATAATAAACTCGTTCAGCAAGCAAATTCTATTCTAATCAATAGCGACAAAAAAGAATTCATTCATAATGCCCTAGAAATTGCCAAGGTTATATGGGGAGATAAAAATGAAATGTCCAACGAACTATTAAATAATGAATTATCGGATACAGAAATTCAAAAAGCTCTTAAAGAAGGAAACATGGTACGAGATAAAGTCGGCTATTATTTTGGCTCAGCTTTTCATTATGAAGGAGAAAATTATTGGGGCCTCGATAGGCTTAATCATCTGGAAGATAGGCTGATAGAGCTTAAATTAAATAAAGAAAATTTTAACGACTACATCATTTCACCTGCATTAACTGCCCCTGCAAACATTACTTCAGAAAAAAAATTAAATTTACATTTTTTTCCTTCTTTGAATAGTCCCTACACGTATGTGAGTATTAATAGAACAAGGGATTTTGCGGCTAAATATAATTTAAATCTCATTACGCGCCCTGTTCTTCCTATGCTGATGAGAGAAATGTATATTCCTTTATATAAAGCTAAATACATAATTTCTGATGCGGCTAGAGAAGGACGAAGGTACGAGCAAGAGATTGATAAAATTTATTCACCTCTTGGTCAACCTGCCAGAAGAGCTTATTCTCTTTTTCCGGTTATTGATTCTTTAGGAAAAGGTTTTGAGTATATTGCTTTTTTGATGGATGCTTCTTTTAATCAAGGAATTAACATAGGTGAGATTGATAAATTGAAAGCTATAGCAAAAAAGTTAAATATCAGCTGGGATGAGTTAGAGCCTCATCTTGATACTGAAGAATGGAAAATGGTTTTATCGGATAATCTAAAAGATATGTATTCAGGTAACTGCTGGGGAGTGCCAAGTTATAAATTAACCAATGAAGATGGCTCAAATCCATTTTATGTTTGGGGACAAGATAGAATCTGGCTTTTAAAAGAAGAAGCCTACAAGCGTCTTTCATAAATTCGTGCCAACAGAAAAGAAAAAATCCAAAAAAAACCCAGTCGCAAAAAATCTCTATAAATTTAATAAACCAAAAGTTTTTAAAGATAAAAGTAAATACAATAGAAAAAAAACTATCAAGGAAGATGAATCTACACAATGACATATTAGAAAGCATAGGAAACACCCCTATGGTTAAGGTCAATAATATTGATACAGGAAAATGTGACTTGTTATTAAAGCTAGAAAACCTTAATCCAGGAGGCTCTATCAAGGATAGAGTTGGGAAAAGCATAATAGAATCTGCTGAAGAAAACGGTCTTTTAAAACCTGGAGGGACAATTATTGAATGTACTGCAGGAAATACAGGCTTGGGATTGGCTCTTCCTGCAATTTTGAAGGGATATAAACTGATTTTAGTGATCCCGGATAAGATGAGTGAAGAAAAATTAGCTCATCTAGAAGCAATGGGAATTGAGATCATTCTAACTCGCTCAGATGTTCAAAAAGGAGATCCAGAGTATTACACCGAGGTTGCAGCAAAATTAGTTGAGAATACGCCTAATTCTTTTTTTGCAAACCAATTTTCTAATCCTGCAAATCCTTACATACACGAAACAACAACAGGGCCAGAAATATGGGATCAAACAAATCAAAAAGTAGATGCATTTGTTGCTGGCGTTGGTACAGGTGGAACCATCTCTGGTATAGGAAGATACTTAAAAGGTCAAAATCCAGAAATAGATATTATTGTTGCTGATCCAGAAGGTTCTGTTGTTGCAGATGCTGTAAATCATGGAACTTTCGAATATTCCGGTGGGCAGTGGCTTGTTGAAGGAATTGGTGAGGATTACATTCCGGATAACCTGGACTTAAGTGTAATTGATGAAGGGATCTATGTTTCAGATAAAGAAGCTTTTGAAATGGTTAATCTTCTTTTAAAAAAGGAAGGTATACTAGCCGGCTCTTCTTGCGGGACTCTAGTCAAAGCAGCG
>CACELJ010000019.1:0-20125 GCA_902560275.1 uncultured SAR86 cluster bacterium
TTCTTCCATATTAAAAAGAGTTTTATCTCTTAAGATGCCTGCATTATTGATCAGGATATCCATTCCACCAAAAGCATCTATGGTTGTTTGAAAAATATTTTGTCCTCCAGCAAATTCGGAAACGCTATCGTAATTTGCTACCGCATCTCCGCCAGCAGATTTAATTTCTTCTACTACTTCATCTGCTATTTGAGTGCCGCCTGTACCATCTGTATTGCCGCCCAAATCATTGACAACGACCTTGGCCCCCTCACCAGCTAAAAAAAGTGCAGTTTCTTTACCGATTCCGCGGCCAGCTCCAGTTACTACTGCAATCTTGCCATTTAATCTTCCCATGATTTCTCCCTATTAATTTAATGCATTATGTTTATCACTAAAGTATATTATTTTTTTTAATCAAATAAATGTCAGAAGTAAAAGAATTTAAAGTTTCAAACCTCACACTTTTTCTACATTCAGCAGGATCAGGTGTTGTAGGGATAAAAAATGTTATTTTTGGTGCTTGGGTTCTTTTGTATTACAACCAAGTTTTAGGTTTGCAGCCATATTTAGCTTCCATTGCGATTGGTATTTCTCTTTTTTTCGATGCCATATCGGATCCTCTGGTTGGAGTTTGGTCAGATCGTATTAGATCAAGGCTAGGAAGGAGACATCCTTTTATTTATGCCAGCATCATTCCCTTAGCAATATGTGTTTGGTTATTATTCACGCCGCCTAATTCTTACGACCAGAGTTACTTGTTTGTTAAATTGCTCGTTTTAACGATACTCATTAGGTTAGCTATCACTTTTTTCGAAACACCTAGGGCTGCTTTAGGTCCAGAATTAACCAAAGATTACGATAGAAGAAATTTACTTAATGGGATGGGTATTTTCTTTGGATACGTAGGCGCAATAGTCATTGGGTTCGTGATGCTTGAATATTTTTTACCTGAAACAGAACAATTTCAGGGCTCAACGGCTTTCTTAAACCCAGAAGGATACGAAAAGCTTGCTTATTTTGCTGCTTTCCTCGTGATATTTTTAGGAGTTACAGCTGCATCCAGCACTCATAAACATATAAAGGATCTTCATGTTGTTGAACCATCAGGACCAATCAAATTAAAAAATGTATTAGCAGAAGTCATAGAGGCACTATCTAATAGATCATGGTTGATGATTTTTTTAGCTGGGTGTCTGTATGCTCTTTTTTTGGGGCTAAACAATGGTATTGCTAATTACATCAGTGTTTATTTTTGGCAGTGGACTCCGTCAGATATATCCATCTTTCCTTTAGCAGGGGGAATCTCTGCAATTATTGGAGCAGTCATCGCAGTGGCAATTTCTAAAGGGAGAGAAAAAAGAATTATTGCACTTTTAGCTTTTACTGGAACAATTGCAATTTCATATATCCCATACATTCTAAGATTAGTTGATCCATATTTTGAAGTGCAAACTTTTCCTGTTAACGGATCCGATGCTCTCTGGTGGGTGATGTTAATGCATCTTTGTGTAACTGATATCTTCTCTGTTATGGGTTGGGTAGTAATGATTTCAATGATGTTTGATGTTGTTGAAGATAGCCAAATGAGAACCGGGAGAAGAGATGAAGGACTCTTCTTGTCTGGCCCAGGATTATTCCAAAAAATATTTTCAGGCCTTGGTGTTTTTATAATAGGTTTTGTATTGCAGTTCCTAGGTTTCGATAACTCTCAATCTAACGTTGAGCAGATGCAAGAACCCATCAATAACTTAGTCATTTTTGTATGCATCAGTGGGCCAATACTAAATTTTGCTGGATTAGGATTCATTTACTTTTATTCTATAACTAGAGATTCGCATACTTCCGCAGTTGATGAGTTAGGCTATAAGACATAAATGTTTTTTCCTTTATACGACGATAATCCAACTTCCATAAGGCCTTTCGTAACGCAATTTATTGTTGTTGCTTGCACGATAGTTTTTGTTTTTCAATTTCTTGCTGGAATGCCTGGACAATTATTCTTAGATTTTGGTTTTATACCGGATCGATTTTTTTCCAATTCTTTTTTTGATTTAACAATTATCTCATCAATGTTTCTCCATGGCGGTATTGCCCATATCGTGGGGAATATGGTTTATCTTTGGATTTTTGGCGACAACGTAGAAGAATCCATGGGAAGGATAAGGTTTGTATTGTTTTATATTACTTGCGGTCTTATTGCTGCTTTGTCTCAAGCTTTAGTTAATCCTGATTCAAACATACCGATGGTAGGGGCAAGCGGGGCAATAGCTGGTGTTCTCGGCGCATATTTAATGCTGCATCCAAGAGCCAATGTCAGCTGTTTTGTCTTTTTAATCATTTTTATACAAGTCATAAGAATCCCCGCATTTCTTGTATTAGGTTTTTGGATTTTAGGTCAGTTTTTTAGTCTTCCAAGCTCGTTGCAAGATGAAGGCGGAGTTGCTTATTTAGCTCATATCGGTGGGTTTATTGCCGGGATGATACTTGTTCCTTTTTTTAAAAAGAAAGATGTAAAATTATTCGATATTCCTCATACAAAACCATGGCAAAACGCGAACATGAATTTTCAAAATGAAAATCCAAGAGACTTTCTCAAAGACTTCATAAATAAATCAGAAGATAAGTATAGGAAGTAGTCTGATGCGAATATTTTTTAAATCAATTTCCTATTTATTTTTTTTAATTTTAGTTGTTGTTCTTACATACACTTTATTTGCTTTTTACGGTTATTTTGGATCGTTGGAGCCTGGCGGAAAGTCAATTAACAGTGAGTTACCAAAAAAAGTTTTAAATTCAAAAATCAGGAGCCAACTTAGGCACTCCAATTCATCAAAACAGATTCTTTTTGGGGATACTCATGTCCACACCACATATTCTAGCGATGCTTTTTTATGGAGTCTGCCGATGTATAACGGAAGAGGTCCTCATCCAGTTTCAGATGCTTGCGATTATGCAAGATTTTGTTCAGCGTTGGATTTTTGGGTTATTTCGGATCATGCTGAGGCCAGCACTCCTCACAAATGGAATAATACAATCGAACAAGTCCAAAGCTGCAATAAAAGTACTGATCCAGAAAATCCAGACATGATTACCTTTTTAGGTTTCGAATGGACTCAAATTGGAGATAACCGAGAAGAGCACTATGGACATAAAAACGTTATTCTGAAAGAAATTGACTCAGAATATTTGCCTCAATCACCAATCGCAGCCGGTGGCGATAGCCTTAACAATTTTAGAGATCCTAATAGAGTTAACGAAACTAGGATAAATATGATGGTTCAAGCGTATAGCGATCTTGGAAATAGGCAAAGATATTATGATTTCATTGCATACAACACAGATATTACTAGTTCTCCGGTTTGTACCGGTAGTGCAGATGATAATAAGGATTGTCTTGCCTCGGCTGATACTCCCAAGGAACTTTTCACAAAATTAAATGCCTTAAAAACCGACTCGATAGTAATCCCACATGGCAACACATGGGGATTTTATAGTCCTTTAGGAACTTCCTGGGACGACAAACTTGATGACGTTCACGATCCGGATAGACAAATTTCTTTCGAAATCATGTCCGGTCATGGAAATTCAGAGGAATATAGAAGTTGGACTGAAGTTATTTTCGACGGAGATAATTTAATTTGTCCTGAAGAATCAGATAATTATCTTCCTTCTTGCAAGCAAGCTGGAAACATTATTTATGAAAGATGCATAGAAAATGGTAAGAGAGAAAATGAATGCAGACAAGATGCTTCTCAAGCTGAGATTTTCTATTTACAGGCAGGTCAGTCAGGACATTTTGTGGTTCCAGGGGCAACGCCTGAATCATGGCTTGATTCAGGGCAGTGCAAGGATTGTTTTATCCCAAGTTTTAATTATCGTCCCAAGGGTTCTTTCCAGTATGCTTTGACCAAAAAAGGCAGAAATAACGAGAAATTTATTTTTGGTGTCATAGCATCAAGCGATAATCACAGAGCTCGGCCCGGAACTGGATACAAAGCCGTTGATAGGTTATTGACTACAGAATCAAATGGCATTAAGGATCCTGCTTTTGAAAGACTTGCTTATCCATTAGATGAAATCAGTGATACCCCAGTAGAATTTAAGATTGAAGAAAGGTTTATACCCAACCCATTGGCTTACTGGGAGTCAGAAAGACAAGAAACCTTCTTTACTACAGGCGGTTTGGCGGCAGTTCATGTTGATTCAAGAAGTAGAGAAGGAGTTTGGGAAGCATTTAAAAGAAGAGAAACCTATGGGACAAGCGGACCAAGAATTTTGCTTTGGTTTGATTTAATTACAGAAAATGGATTAGTTCCTATGGGCTCTGAAATTACTATAGATGAGAATCCAACTTTTCAAGTTAAAGCAGTTGGTTCTTTTAAACAAAAACCTGGCTGTCCAGATTACAGTCTAGGCAAAAGATCAGCAGAGGATATTAAAAATCTTTGCATGAATGAATGTTTCAATCCTAGTTCAGAAAGATACTCAATATCAAGAATAGAAATTATTAAGGTTTTGCCTGAAATCAACACATCAGAAAATCCAGAAGAACTAATTATGGATCCTTGGAAAACATTTGAGTGTGAAGAAAACAAAGCTTCTTGCAAAATTAGATTTCAAGATGAAGATTTTGCTTCAGATAATCGAGATGCAACTTTTTATGTTCGAGCCATACAAGAACCAAGTGAGCGAATAAATGGCAAAAATCTCAGATGTACCTATGACGATGAAGGAAACTGTATCGAAACAAATTTTTGTTATGGTGGGTATAAGACAGACATAGAAGATAACTGTATTTCGATGTCAGAGGAAAGAGCTTGGTCATCACCAATTTATTTAAGTCCTTTGAAAAAACCTAATTTAGCTATTTCAAAGCTAGATTAATAAGCTCCTCAATATCTCTATTTGGTTCAACCATTTACTCCAATTACCTGTATTTTATGAGATACTTCAATCGTAGGAGATAGATGGAAACAGATAAAGTAAATAATCCGCATAAACTTCCTTTTCTAACGAAATTCTTTTATGGGTTTGGTTCTTTAGCATATGGAATAAAGGATAATGCTTTCAATTATTTTCTATTGTTTGTCTATGTTCAGGTGTTTGGTCTGTCTCCAGATTTAGCAGGATTAGCAATTCTTCTAATGCTAGTGATCGATGCTATATCAGATCCTCTTATTGGCTATTATTCAGATAACATGAAATCAAGATGGGGAAGAAGACATCCTTTCATGTATTTCTCAGCAGTTCCCGTAGCAATCTCATTTTTTTTGATATGGGATCCTCCCGATAACTTAACTCAATCTCAGTTATTTTGGTTTTTATTAATTGTTGGTGCAATTATAAGAACTGCAATTACTATCTATGAGATTCCAAGTAATGCTTTAGGTCCAGAGCTTTCAAAAGATTACGTGGAAAGAAGCTCATTGCTTTCTTATCGATATTGGTTTGGTTGGTGGGGTGGATTAGCTGTGTGGAATTCCTTATGGATTTTTGTTGTTTATAGCACCTATACCGGCACACAAGATGCAAGATTTGTTGCGGATACATGGATGACTTACGGATTGGTTTGCAGTCCAATTATGTTTTTAGCCATTGTCGTTACCGCACTAGGAACGCACAGACACATAAAAGACTTACATTCTCCTGAAATACAAAGAAAAACACCAAAAGTTATTTTCTCTGAACTCTACGAGACGATGACGGTGAGTAAGAACTACATAATCCTTTTTATTGCCATGATTATGATGGGTGTGGCAGGCGGGATAGCTACTAATTTAACATTGTATTTTTATAGTTTTTTCTGGGAGTTTACTCCTTTAAATATATTAACAATTGGATTGAGTTTATTTTTAGCCCCGCTTGTCGGGCTCGTTGTCTCACCTTTATTGGCAAATAAATTTGGTAAGCGAAACGGAGCAATAATCCTTTTTGCTACATCATTAACGGTTGAAAACGGAGTTATCGCTCTTAGGCTGCTGGGTTTATTGCCAGATAATGGTTCTCCAATTGTTCTTGGGGCTGTACTTCTGTTCCATTTTGTCGGTGTGGCGACATCAGTGATTTCCTTCACGACATTAAATTCAATGGTATGGGATACAGTCGAAGAAGTTGAAATCAAAACAGGAAGACGAATGGAAGGAACATTACTTGCTGCCCGATCCTTTGCAGCTAAATGCATGAGTGGTGCAGGAGCTTTTGCAGCTGGTCTAATTCTGACTTACTCAGCATGGCCAAAAAATGCTGCACCTGGTCAAGTTGATGAAACTATATTATTTAATTTTGGATTTACGGCTATAACTGCTTCAATAATTCTTTGGTCCATTTCTTTGTTTACAATCTCTTTGGTAACAACCACCAAAGAAAGCCATCAAGAAAAATTGAGTGAATTAAATTACATTGAAGACTGAGATGATTCAAACTGAAATTGAAAATAATCTAACTGATGGAATGGACTTGCTACATTTAGAAGTTGAGAATGAAAGCCCGAATCATAATGTTGAACCAGGATCTGAGTCTCACTTTAAGGTTGTGGTTGTTTCAGATGAATTTGTAGAAAAAAGATTAGTTCAAAGACATCAAATGATTTATAGAATTCTTAAAGAGCAGATGACTAAAATTCATGCTATTGCCATCCATGCCTTCACAAAAGATGAATGGCAGGAAAAAACTGGTCAGGAGTTGAATTCACCTAACTGTTTAGGCGGAGAAAATTAAATTACAACAATGTTTCATATTTCAACTTTTTATGATTGTTGCGAGAGAGATTTTTCCTTTTTAAAACAAAGTTTATCTAAAAAAGCTGATGAACTTTCTGTCGTAGGAACAGTAATTTTGACTCCAGAGGGTATAAATTCAACGATAGCCTGTGCGAACTTAGAAAATCTTTATACTTTTGAGACGTACATTGCTAAATATTTCCCTTCAATTGACATTGGACGCTCTTGCTCAGAAAAAAAACCTTTTAAGAGATTTAAAATTAAGGAGAGGCAAGAACTCGTTCCTTCAGGAACAAAATTAAAGCCGACAGATTACGCTGCATCACATATAGCACCTGAATCTTGGAATGAGTTTTCAGAAAATAAAAATACTCTCTTAATTGATGTAAGAAATAATTATGAAATCTCAGTTGGTACTTTTAAAGGCGCATTGAATCCTGATACGAGAAATTTCAGAGAATTTAAACATTTTGTAAAAGAAAATAAGAAAAATTTCAAAGGAAAAAAAATTGGCATTTTTTGTACCGGAGGTATTCGTTGTGAAAAAGCATCTTCCATCTTTAAATCAGAAGACATTAATGATGTACATCAACTTAAGGGTGGAATTCTAAGCTATTTAGGAATTAGTAAAGACAAAAAATTATGGGAAGGGGAGTGTTTTGTTTTTGATGAGAGAGTTACAGTTGATAAAGATTTAAACAAAGGTTCTTTTTATCAATGCTTTGCTTGCAGAAGACCGCTTTCAGAGAAAGATTTAGAGTCAATTCATTATTCTGCAGGAGTCTCATGTCATCAATGTATTAATGAAAAGTCTGAAGAAGACAGATTAAGATATCTCGAGCGACACAAGCAGATAATTAAGAAAAGCAACTAATTAACAATGGCATTTGTACAAAAAATTTTACATTTTGTGGTTTACAGATCTTCAGTTACCTTAGGGCTTGTTTTACTGATAACTTTTGGTCTCGCTTTTGGAGTTCAATATTTTCAGCTAGATGCTTCTTCGGATACCTTATTGCTAGAAGATGATGATGATCTTAAGTTCTACAGAGATACAAATAAAACTTTTGGAGGAGGGGGTGACTTTTTAGTAGTCACTTATTCCCCTTTTGATGAATTATTCACGCAAGAAACCCTAACAAAAATAGAAGAATTATCTGATGAGTTAGAGGGACTTGAAGAAATTGATTCTGTTTTAAACTTTCTTGACGTTCCTTTGCTTGAAAGCCCAAGACAATCAATATCTGAAATTGCAAGTAATCCAATATCTCTAAGAAAAAAGAACGTTGATTTATCTTTAGCAAAAAAAGAATTCTCTAGTAATCCAGTCTATAGAGGCCTTTTGGTCAGTGAACAATTAGATACTGTAGCCTTACAAGCTATTCTCAAACCTGCTACTCAATATGATTCCAAGATACAAGAAAGGTATCGAATTAATGAAGATTCTTCTCTAAGTGAAACTGAGAGACAATTACAACTTGATTTACTTTCTCAAGAAATTGATGTCTTGCAGAAAGAAAATGTCGCCGCAAGAAAGAAGTTGGTTGCTGATACAAGAGCAATAATCTCTAAATATAAAAATGATGCTGAAATCTATCTTGGCGGCGGCCCAATGATATCCACAGACACAATACAATTTATTCTAAACGATATAGTTTTTTTTGGTTTTGCTGTGGGTCTACTATTTATAACTGTACTGGGCTTTATTTTTCGTCAAATTCGGTGGATTTTACTTCCTTTGATAAGCGCTTTTATCTCTGCAATTGTGGTAACTGGCTTAATAAGCTTTGCAGGACTAAAAGTAACAGTTGTTTCCGCGAACTACATTGCTCTTCTGATGATCATTGCAATATCTTTGACAATGCATTTAGTCGTCAGATATCAGGAATTGCTATCTAAAAACTCTGAGCTAAGTCAAAAGGAGATAGTGTTAATGGCTTCGACACAAATGTTTGTGCCGTGTCTTTATACTGCCCTAACTACAATAGTCGCATTTCTCTCGTTGATTGTAAGTGATATAAAACCTATTACGGATTTTGGTTTATTGATGGCTACCAGTATTGTCATCGCTTTCTTGGTGACTTTTTCCTTTTTTCCCGCAGTTATTTCTAAGTTACCCAAAAAAGAGAAAGATTATGTAGAAGATCAGTCCTCTGGAATAACATTATTTATATTCCAAATCTTTAAGAATTCCAGAATTAAAATTATCTTCTTTTCATTAATAGTTTTTGGATTATCTGTTCTTGGAATATCCATGCTATCTGTTGAGAATAAATTCATAGACTACTTCAAGTCTGATACAGAAATATATAAAGGACTGTCTTTAATTGATGAGAAGCTGGGGGGAACAGCTCCCCTTGATTTAGTAATAAACGCTCCCGTAAGAGAGCAGATAGATGATGACTTTGAAGATTTTGATGACCCTTTTGGTATGGATGACTCAGCCAGCGGGTATTGGTTTACAAGTCAAAATTTAGATAGGCTAGAAGAAATTCACGACTATTTAGAATCAAGAACTGAAATAGGAAAAGTTTTATCTGTATCAAGCGGAATAAAACTTGCTGAAATAGCTAACGGAAAAAAACTTAATGATCTTGAATTAGCTTTCATGAGAGAACTGTTACCAGAGGATATTAAAGAAAGTCTACTTAATTCGTATATCTCTGATGATGATAATCAAGTAAGGCTTCAAGCAAGAGTGAAAGAATCTCTAGATGGATTGAACAGAAAGAATCTCATCGATGAAATAAATTATGATTTAGTAAATAAATTTGGTCTTGATAATCAACAGTTTAGACTTACAGGAATATCAGTTATTTATAATAATTTACTTCAGAGTCTTTTTTCATCTTTGATTGGCAGCGTGGGAATAGTTTTTATCGCAATCTTTGTTATGTTTTTATTTCTTTTTAGGTCTGTCAGCCTAGCTTTGATTGGCATGGTTCCTAATTTTCTTGCAGCTGGTTTTGTCATGGGTTCCATAGGGTTTTCTGGCGTTCCATTGGATATTATGACCGTTACAGTTGCTGCGATCAGCATCGGGATTGGTGTTGATAATACGATTCATTACTTGCATAGGTTTAAAAGAGAATTTGACATATCAAAAGACTACGAAGAATGCCTCAAGAATAGTCACACAACCATAGGAAGAGCGATGTTTTATACATCATCTACAATAGTAATTGGATTTTTAATCTTGTTGTCGTCAAATTTTAATCCTTCTGTATTCTTTGGAATTTTCACTTCATTAGCTATGATTATGGCAATCTTAGGTTCGTTGCTTTTATTGCCAACTCTTTTATATTATCTAAAACCATTAAAGTAATTATGAGCACATTAAAAGGAACAAAAATTATTGAAATCGCTGGAATTGGTCCTGCTCCCTTTGCAGGAATGTTGTTAGCTGATATGGGAGCTGAGGTAATTTTAGTAGACCGTAAACAAAATTATGGCAAAGGTTCTAAATTTGAAGTATCCGGTCGAGGAAAAAAATCCATAGCTGTAGATTTAAAGTCCGAAAAAGGAATAGAGCTTGTTTTAAAGTTAGTAGAATCTGCTGATGCCTTGATAGAAGGATTTAGACCAGGGGTGATGGAAAGATTAGGCTTAGGTCCAGAAATTTGTTTGCAAAAAAATGAAAATCTAATATTTGGCAGAATGACAGGCTGGGGTCAAACAGGCCCCTTAGCAAACGCAGCCGGACATGATATCAATTACATATCGCTTGCTGGAGCTCTTGGCTCTACAGGAAGGAATGGGCAACCTCCTGCTCCTCCTTTAAATCTAATTGGAGACTTTGGAGGAGGTGGAATGTTGTTAGCTCTTGGAATATGTGCAGCATTAGTTAACGTCAAAAACGGTGGGAAAGGACAAGTTATAGATGCCGCAATGACTGAAGGCACTGCTCAGTTAATGTCTATGATTTATGGAATGAAAGCATCTGGATTTTGGACTGATCAACAACAAAGCAATCTTCTTGATGGAGCGACACATTTTTATGATAGTTATGAATGCAAAGACGGCAAATTTGTTTCACTCGGATCAATTGAACCTCAATTTTACTCAATCCTTTTAGATAAGATGGAATTAGATAGCAATGAATTTTCAGAGCAAATGAATAGAGAGAAATGGAATGAATATAAAGCTAAATTTAAAAAAGTTTTTCTTTCTAAAACTCGCGATGAATGGTGTGAAATCATGGAAGGGACAGACATTTGTTTTGCACCCGTGCTTTCTATGGATGAAGCAATCAATCATCCCCATAATAAGGAAAGAAATGCTTTCAGCACTATAGATGAAGTTATCCAACCTTCACCAGCTCCCTTATTTTCAGAAACGCCCTCTAAAATCAAGCACCTTCAGAATCCTATTGGAGAAGATACAAAGGAAATATTAGATTCAATAGGATGGACTGAGCAAATAGATGATCTTATATCATCAAACGTTATCGGTGGAGATTGAAAAAATTTAAAGAGTTTTTGTAAGAAGAATTAATAATACTTTCTGTTGTCTCATTTCTTAAAGTTGCTACTTCCTCTGCAACATCAATTAAAAATTTTGGTTCATTCCGCCTTATTTTTTTCCTTGGGCTTAAATAAGGAGAGTCAGTTTCAATCAAAAGCTTATCCTCAGGAATTTGGTTAATGCATTCTCTTAACTCTTTACCTCTTTTGAGATCGCAAACCCACCCTGTAATTCCAATATAAAAATCTCTTTTTAAATATTCTTCCAATTCAGATAAGTTCCCAGTAAAGCAATGAACAATTAATTTTTGATTAAATTTATGATTATCCAGAACGCTTAAGAATTCTTCATGCGCATCTCTTTGATGAAGAAACAAAGGTTTACTTATTGAATTAGCTAAACTTAATTGAGACTCAAAGCATAAAATTTGCTCCTCTTTAGATGAAAAATTACGATTAAAATCAAGACCCATCTCACCCAGACATATTGCTTTGGGATCGTTTAAATAGACTGACATATCTTTTAAAAATTCAATTTTAAAATCCTTTGCATTGTGTGGATGAAAGCCAACGGAATAGTAGAGGTTTTTATATTTCTCGGTAATTTTTTTTGCATTTTTGACATCATCTAGATTGGAAGATGTAATGCAAATCTTTTCTACACCAGCTTTTAGGGAGTCATTAAGAACGACATCAAGGTCTTTTGAAAAATGACTGCTTGTTAAATTTGCTCCAATATCAAACATAATCAATTTTAACTTTATTAATTAGCTCATACCTTTAATATAAAAACATGAATTCTAAAGAATTATTTGTGAGGGACACAACTGTAATTAAGAAATCAGATAATTTATTTACAGCAGAAGTTTCTGATAATTGGAGTATTGGTAACACAGCAAATGGAGGTTATTCAATGACTCTTGCTGCAAAAGCTATGTCGGAATTTTTAGAGCATGAAGATCCTTTGAGTATATCTGCACATTATCTTGATAGAGTTGATTTTGGAGCCACAGAACTTCATGTAACTCATCTTAGTAGCAGCAAGAGCTTATCTACAGCCAGAGTAGAATTGATTCAAAATAACAAAATAAAAATTATATTTATTGGCACATTTACAGACTTTTCTTTTAAAAATGATATGAATATTTATGAAAGAGATGTTCCTAGCTTCCCTGATTATGAATCATGCGAGGTTATTCCATACAAAGAGGGATTTAACCCTAAGTTAGATAAAAATATTGAAAAAGCTTATTCTCAAGATTCTTTGTGGTGGAAAAAAGATAAAGAAAATTCGTCATCAACGTTGAATCTTTATATGTCTTGGCCTGAAAAGGATAATATTGACTTATTTGATTTAGTGCTGTTCTTAGATGCGACTACTCCGCCAATTTATAATAAACTAGGGACTGTTGGTTGGGTTCCAACCATATCTTTGGCTTCTCATGTAAGAGGTCTTCCATCTGAAGGTCCCCTTAAAGTAATAGCCAAGACTGAATTTGTTACGGGTGGCTTTATGGAAGAAGATAGAGAAATTTGGGATAGTTCAGGTAAGTTAGTTGGCCAGTCTAAACAAATGGCTAAACTAAGAATTAAAAAATAAGTCTCGAATTTTTAAGATAGAGGCTACAAAGGGAATTTATTATGAAATTTGAAGGAACTAAATCTTATATCTCAACAGAAGATCTTAGTATGGCGGTTAATGCTGCTATTAACTTAGAAAGACCTTTACTAATTAAAGGAGAACCGGGTACAGGTAAAACTATGCTTGCTCTTGAGGTAGCTGAATCACTGGGGTTACCCTTGTATGAATGGAATATTAAATCTACTACTAAAGCTCAACAAGGATTATATGAATACGATGCAGTGACAAGATTAAGGGATTCTCAACTAGGAGATGAAAGGGTAAAAGATATCTCTAATTACATAGAAAAAGGAAAATTATGGGAAGCTTTCGTATCAGAGGAAAGAGCAGTCTTACTCATAGATGAAATAGATAAAGCTGATATTGAGTTCCCAAATGACTTATTGCAAGAAATAGACCGAATGGAATTTTATGTTTATGAAACAAAGGAAACAGTTAAAGCTATTCATAGACCAATTGTTATTATTACGAGTAACAACGAAAAAGAATTGCCGGATGCTTTCTTAAGGAGGTGTTTCTTTCATTACATTTCTTTTCCTGATAGAGAAACCATGCAAGAAATTGTTAAAGTCCACCATCCGAAAATAAAACAAAAATTAGTTAAAGAAGCTTTAGATATTTTTTTTGACGTCAGGAAAGTTCCAGGGTTAAAAAAGAAACCGTCGACCTCTGAATTAGTTGATTGGTTAAAACTTCTGATGTCAGATGATCTTCCAGATGAAATACTAAAAAATAGAGATGCTACTAAAGCGATTCCACCCTTATACGGAGCATTAATTAAAAATGAACAGGATGTTCAACTACTTGAAAGACTTGCATTTATGGCAAGGAGAGAATCTGGAAATCAACAATAATGCTTTTAAACCTATTCGGCACGCTTAGAAATACTGGGGTTCCCTGTACTCTCAGGGAATTCTTAGACTTATTAGCTGGATTAGAGAAACAACTAGTTTTTGCTAACTCTGAAGACTTTTATTACTTATCGAGGGCAACACTAGTAAAAGATGAGAAACACTACGATAAGTTTGATAGAGCTTTTGATATTTATTTTAAGGGTCTAGAAACTCTTGATGACATTATCGAAGCTCTAGTTCCAGAAGATTGGTTGCGTAAAGAGTTCGAGAAATTTTTATCTGAGGATGAATTAAAAAAAATAAAATCCCTTGGAGGTTTAGAAAAACTTTTAGAAGAATTTAAGAAAAGACTAGAAGAACAGAAAGAAAGACACGAAAAAGGTGATAAATGGGTTGGTACTGGAGGAACATCTCCTTACGGTAATGCCGGTTCTAACCCGGAAGGCATAAGAGTTGATGGCGAAGGAAAGCAAAATAAAGCAGTTAAAGTTTGGCAACAGAGGGATTACAAAAACCTAGATGATTCTATAGAACTAGGAACGAGAAATATAAAAATGGCTCTTAGAAGATTGAGAAAGTTTGCTCGCCAAGGAATCGAGGAGGAATTTGATTTAGATGGCACTATTAAGCACACTGCAAAAAATGCTGGGCTATTAGATATTAAAATGATTGCCGAAAAACAAAATGCCGTGAAGGTACTTGTTTTCTTTGATGTTGGTGGTTCTATGGATCCTCATATTAAAGTATGTGAAGAACTCTTCTCAGCAGTTAAAACTGAATTTAAGCATCTTGAATATTTTTATTTTCATAATTTTATTTATGAATCTGTTTGGAAGGATAATAAACGCAGACATAATGAAAGAATTAAAACAGACGATATTCTCCATAAGTATGGATCAGATTACAAAGTTATCTTTGTCGGCGATGCAACAATGGCTCCTTATGAGATCACTAATCCCGGAGGAAGCATCGAACACTGGAATGAAGAGGCTGGTTCCTTATGGATGAAAAAAATTACTACAATTTACGATAAGGTTGCATGGCTTAATCCTGTGCCGTCTGAACATTGGGATTATTCTGCATCCATAGACATAACTAGAACTCTAATCGAAGATCGAATGTATGGTCTCACGTTAAAAGGTCTTGAAGATAGCATGTCTTATTTATCTAAATAAATTTGTCTGAGAACGCTCTAAAAATAGAAAATCTTTCCAAGATCTATCCTGGAAATCTTGTTGCCCTAAATAATATTTCATTAGAAGTTAAAAAAGGGGATTTTTATGCATTGCTTGGTCCAAACGGAGCAGGAAAATCAACCACAATTGGCATTATTAGTTCACTAGTAACTAAAACATCTGGTTTAGTTGAGTTGATGGGCATTGATATTGATGTAAATCACAGCAAGGCTAAAAAAAACCTTGGCGTTGTTGGTCAGGAAGTTAATTTCAATCAGTTTGAAACTGTTTTGCAAATTCTCGAGCAACAAGCTGGTTATTTTGGCTTGCCCAGAAAAATAATCAAAGAAAGATCTGAGTATTACTTAAGAAATCTAGGCCTCTGGGATAAGAGGAAAGAACAGGGAAGAAATCTTTCCGGTGGAATGAAACGAAGACTGATGGTCGCAAAAGCCTTGATAAATAATCCAGATCTTTTAATTTTAGATGAACCAACTGCGGGTGTTGATATTGAACTTAGGAGATCACTTTGGGATTTTTTAATTGAAATTAATAACAGCGGAACAACCATCATTTTAACCACTCATTACCTAGAAGAAGCAGAAAAGCTATGCAAAAATATTTCCATAATTGATAAGGGAGAGATAGTAAAAACTTCATCAATGCAGTCATTGCTAAGAGAGTTAGATACAGAGATCTTTATATTTGATTTAAAGGATGAAATTGATTCTAAAAGTATTTCAAATAGTCCCTTTGAAATTAAGATATTGGACACATATCAAATTTCAGTTGAGATAAATAAATCACAAAGTTTGAATGAAATTTTTGGATATTTGAATGAAAATAACCTGAATATTCTGAGTATGCGAAATGAAACCAATAGGTTAGAAGAACTATTTTTGGACTTAACAGAAAAATGAATTACACAGAACAAATTAATGCTTTACTTAGCCTTATAAAAAAAGAATTGCATAGGTTTTTCAGGATTTGGACGCAAAGTTTAATTCCGCCTGTAGCTACCTCAGTTTTATACTTTGTAATCTTTGGTTCTTTAATAGGAAAAAGAATAGGAGATATGGGCGGGGTAGATTACATGCAATTTATGGCTCCCGGATTAGTAATGTTGTCAGTTATTACAAATTCTTATTCAAATGTAGTCGCTTCTTTCTTTGGAGTTAAATTTCAAAAAAGCATAGAGGAACTTCTTGTATCTCCAATGCCTATATATTTAATCATTATTGGATTTGTTGTTGGTGGAGTGGCAAGAGGAATAATAGTTGGTCTTTTAGTGATGATAACAGCTCTCTTTTTTACCAAACTTGAAGTTCAGAATATTCCTTTAACTCTTTTGATAGTGATTCTTACTGCAACTTTATTTTCTCTAGCTGGAATGATTAATGCAATTTTTGCGAACAGTTTTGATGATATAAGTATCGTTCCAACCTTTGTCCTCACTCCATTAATTTATTTAGGGGGGGTTTTTTATTCTATCGAACTTCTTTCAGACTTTTGGCAAGGAGTTTCTAAAATCAATCCAATCTTGTATATGGTAAATTCCTTCCGTTACGGGATGATTGGAATATCAGATATCAGTGTTGACTATGCCATTTTAATGATTTGTTTATTTATTTTAATTTTTTCCATATTTGTTTATGTTCTCTTAAAAAGAGGAATAGGGATTAGAACATAAAATGTTTGATTTTTTTATTGGTATATTATTTTTCGTTTCATCATTTAGCTTCAATGAATTTACAGAAATAAAGAGCTGTGACAATGATGATTCTTTTTCTATTGTTTGTGGATTTCAAAACCCTGAGGATTTATATTTATCTCCATCACAAAATAAAATAATTATTTCAGAATTTGGTTCTTTAGCTCCAAATACAAAATACGGAAAAATATCATTCTATGATTTAGTTACTGAATCAAAAGGAATTCCAAATTTTCTTTACGAAGAAAATACTTGGGGAGACCCAAAGTGTGAATTAAAAAGCAGACAATTATCACCTCATGGAATTGATTTGATTCAAAGAGATGATGGCAGGTATATGCTTGCAGTAGTGAATCATCTTCCAAGTGAATCTATTGAGCTCTTTGAGTTAGTTGAAAATGACTCTATTGAATTAATTTGGAGAGGTTGCGTTGATGCACCTGAAAATAAATATTTTAATGATGTGGCACTAAAGATTGATGGATCTTTTTATATTACTCATATGTATGACTTTGATTCATCTCAGTGGGCAATTGCATTCGCTAGTATGATTAAAAATACAACTGGAGAAGTATATTTTTGGAACCTTGAAGAGGGCTTTGCATCATTACCAAATACAAAAGGTTCTTTTCCAAATGGTATTGATTTAGACGCGAATGAAGAAAATTTATATATAAATTATTGGTTTTCAGGAAAAACAGTAAAATTTAATTTAAAAAGCTCATCTGTGGAATTTGAACATTTAGGCGGTGGCAAAGATAACTTATTGGTTACAGACTCAGGACTCTGGGTTGCTGCTCATGATTATTCTGGTTTGGAGAGCTTACAATGCGATTACTCAATAATTCAATGTCCTTTACCGTTCACGATACATCATTTAGCTTTGGAAAATTTAGACGTGCTAGGTGTTTATAGCTTTTCCAAAGGGCAAATGGGAGCCGCTACTGTTGCGCTTCCTTATGAAAATAAGATTTGGCTTGGATCATTTCATGGAGATAGAATAGCCAGCTTCGAATTGAAATAAATGGAGAGATGGCAGAGTGGTCGAATGCGCTCGCTTGGAAAGCGGGTAAGGGGGAAACTCCTTCAAGGGTTCGAATCCCTTTCTCTCCGCCATCATTAAAATGGAATATATAGATTCAAAATATTTTAGTTACGCTGATCCTGATGATCCTTATCTAAAAAGGTTAATCATAAGAACCATTGAAAGTCTTTCAGGTCAACCTGAGCTCTATAAACTTTATAACGAATATCAAAGATCTCCTGAGTTATATAGAAATTTTTGGGAAGGAAGCGTTAAGAAGTTGAATTTGAATGTCAATTTTTCTGAAGAAGCTTTAAAACAGATACCCAAAGAAGGCCCGCTTGTAGTTGTTGCAAATCATCCCTTTGGTGTGTTGGATGGGTTAGTTATCTGTTGGTTAATGAGCCTAGTAAGAGATGATTTTAAAGTTCTAACTCATTCCTTATTACTTAGAGCGCCTGAGACTAAGGGATATCTCCTGCCAGTTGATTTTGCATTAACGAAAGAAGCAGTTAAGACAAATTTAGAAACTAGAAAACTTTCTAGAGAATTTCTCTCGAACGGAGGATCAATTGTTATTTTTCCAAGTGGATGTGTGTCGACTAAGATGAAAATGAGCGAAAAAATTGCTTTTGATTGCGAGTGGAAAGTATTTACTTCTAGGCTTATTAAACAAACTGATGCAACTATAGTTCCTATTTATTTTCAAGGACAAAATTCTGAGTTATTTCATTTAGCTAGTCGTTTTGGATTGATGTTGAGATCTGCACTACTATTCAGGGAAGTAAGAAGAAGAATGGGTACCGAAGTTCCCGTGACTATTGGTAAACCATTGAAACTGAAAGATTTTGAGGAAAACATATCAAATCAAGATCTGGTAAAAAGTTTAAGAACTTTAACTTATTCTTTAGACCCCAAATTACCTCCAGATCCTCCCATTGGCATGGAGTTATAAAAATTTATAATTAATAGAATTATAAATATCTTGAAAAATATTAGTTTTCCTAATAAATTAGGCTTATTAATATTTCTGGGGGGAGATGTTAGTTTTAAGCAGAAAAAAAGATCAAAAGTTATTGATCGGTGAAAATGTAACCATCACTGTTCTTGAAATTAAGGGCAGCCAAGTCAGATTAGGAATTACTGCACCAAATCAAGTTCCTGTCCATCGAGAAGAGATAGTCTCTTTAGAGAAGACTACTTAACCCTTTCTACTTTATACTTAGATTTTTAACGGGCGCCCGTAGCTCAGTTGGATAGAGCACCAGGCTACGAACTTGGGTGTCGGAGGTTCGAATCCTTCCGGGCGTGCCATTTTTTTATAGTAAAATAAGTCATGGCATTAGAACTAAATAGCAGTAAGCAACCCTTCGTAAAGATTAATTCCCCAAAATATAATCTTAAATTTCCTTTCGAAAGAAATTTTGATCTGACGGATCTTATGCTTTTTACTAAGGGTGATGAACCATATCAGCATTTTGCAAACCTACGAAATAACGCACCGGTATATTTTCATGAAACTGGTCCAGAAGATTCTGAACCTGGATTCTGGGTTTTAACAAAATATAAAGATATTGAGTTTGTATCAAAAAATCAGGAAATTTTTTCATCTCAGCTAGCTGGCGGAACTGCACTTACCCATGGTTTTGAACAACAAGATGATTTACCGTTGTATAGATCAACCATGGATCATATGCTCAGTCTAGATGGTATGTTGCATTTGAGTATGCGAAACCCACATATGGCCTTTTTTAATCCGAAGTACGTATCTAATTTAAGAAAAAAAGTAGAGCTTAAAGTTGATCAGCTATTGAATAAAATTGCACCTTTGGGAAGATGTAATCTTGTTGAGACAGTTTCAGCAGAGGTCCCAATGTTTACTTTGTGTGAAATGTTAGGAGTCCCTGAAGAAGACAGACCCAAAATCATCGAATGGATGAAATTTCTTGAAATGGCTCAACTTATTGCTGCTACTCAAGCTGCAGAAAAAGGTGATATTGAATTTTCAGAAGAGCACACTCAAGCAGCTCCTGATCCTGCTCTAGTAGAAATGTTTACTAATATGGTCGCTGAGATGTTTGATTATGGTAGGACAATTCTAGAATCTAGGAGAAAGGATCCTAAAGATGATCTTTTATCTGTGATTGCAAACATTGAAGTTGAAGGAGAAAAACTACCTAATGAGTATCTAGATGGTTCCTGGTTGTTAATAATTTTTGCAGGAAATGATACGACAAGAAATTCTATCAGCGGAACGATGAATTTATTGTCTGAGAATCTTGACCAAAAAAACTTAGTTTTAAATGATAAAAGTCTTTTACCAAATATGGTTCATGAATCAATAAGAATGGTTTCTCCTGTAAGGTATATGAGAAGAACCACCAAATGCGATACTCAAATTGGAGATCAAGAGATCGGACCAAATGAAAAGGTTTCACTATGGTACGGCGCCGCAAATAGAGATCCAGAAATATTTACTAATCCCGATAAATTTGATGTAACTAGAGAGAATGCAAAAAAACATCTTGCCTTTGGTTACGGACGACACTTATGCC
>CACELJ010000020.1:0-13821 GCA_902560275.1 uncultured SAR86 cluster bacterium
ATAAAGCGAACTGGCTTTGGTCCAAATTTATTCGATGCGTGGAGATATCTTGATAAAGGTGATTTGAATTCAGATAACTCAAAAAGAAAATTAAATCCTGATTTCATTCTTAATCATGATCTTTACAAATCTTGCAATATTTTGATAACCAGAGAAAATTTTGGTTGCGGATCAAGTCGGGAACATGCTGTTTGGGCTTTAACTGATTACGGCTTTACAACTATTATTGCTCCATCTTTTGCTGATATTTTCAAAAATAATTCCTATAAAAATGGTCTCTTACTCATTGAAGTAGATAAAGAAAAAATTGATGAAATATTTACACAAATAACTGAGAAAAAAACAATTAACATTGAAGTAGATGTTCATAATCAATTTATTTATCTAGAGGAAAAGCAAATCCCGTTTGAACTGGATGATTTTAAAAAAAAGTTTCTTTTAGATGGAATTGATGAAGTAGGTTTTACACTCCAACATCAGAATAAAATAGAGGATTTTGAGAAAAATTATAAAAAAACTGTACCTTGGTTGTTTAAATGAAAGACATTGATTTACTTCTTTTAAGCGGAGATGGCGTGGGTCCAGAAATTATGGAAAGTGCGATTTCTTTGCTTGAAAAAGTCCAATCAAGTTTCAAGATAAACTTCAATTTGATCGAAGGTCTTATCGGTGGAGCTTCAATTGATGCTCATGGACTACCGGTATCAGATGAAACTTTGAATCAAGCTTCTCAAGCAGACTCAATCTTATTTGGTGCAGTGGGAGGTCCAAAATGGGATTCACTTCCTCCTAATGAAAAACCTGAAAAAGGGTTGTTAGAACTAAGATCTTCATTAGGCCTGTTTGCAAATCTAAGGCCTGCAATTTTATTTGATAGTTCCTTGAAAGCATCATCCTTAAAGCCCGATATCATAAAAGATCTTGATATGCTTATCGTAAGAGAGCTCACTGGCGGCATATATTTTGGTGAGCCTAGAGAAAAGAAATCATCTTCTGCTTTTAATACAATGATTTATGAAAGGCATGAAGTTGAAAGAATCGCCAGAGTTGCTTTTGATTCTGCATCCTTAAGAAACAAAAAAGTTTGTTCAGTTGATAAATCAAACGTTCTTGAAGTGTCAGAATTTTGGAGAGAAGTTGTAATAGATGTATCAAAAGATTATCCAGATATAGAATTAAGTCATATGCTTGTCGACAACGCTGCTATGCAGCTTGTTAAAAATCCTAAACAATTTGATGTCATTCTTTCAAGTAACTTATTTGGAGATATCCTCTCCGATATTTCTGCAATGCTTACTGGATCTATTGGGATGCTTCCTTCTGCTTCTTTGGATAATAGAAATAAAGGGTTGTATGAACCAGTTCATGGCAGTGCTCCTGATATTGCAGGACAAGGAACAGTAAACCCGATTGCGATGATTCTTTCGGTTGGGATGATGTTTAGGTATTCACTTAATGAATTAGAGATATCAGAAAAGATTAAAAGTGCAGTCTCAAATACTCTAAATGATGGATATGCTACTAAAGATATTGCTGATAAGAATAGTAAAATTTGTTCAACTAAAGAATTAACAAAAGTAATTATCGATCATGTCTAATATTAAGTTAGCAATAGTAGGCGCCACAGGTGCGGTTGGAAGAGAATTTTTGAGAATTCTTGCAGAACAGCAGTTTCCCGCTGAGAATCTTTTTTTGGTTGCTTCATCTAAATCTGCAGGTAAGGCAATTAAATATTTTGAAAAAATTATAGAAATTGAAGATCTTCAACTTTTTGATTTTAGTAAAGCTAGCGTTGCATTTTTTTCAGCCGGATCATCAGTTGCTGAATCTCACGCATCCCAAGCTATCGAAAAAGGTTGTACTGTCATAGATAATTCATCTTTTTTTAGAAACAGAGACGATCTTGAACTCATTGTTCCTGAAGTAAATGGATCTAGATTAGAGGATCTTAATTTGCCTGCAATAATTGCTAATCCAAATTGTTCCACTGCCCAAATGGTGGTTGCTCTTAAGCCTTTTCACGATCTATTTAAGATAAAAAGAGTAGACGTTGCCACTTATCAATCAGTATCAGGAACGGGACAATCAGCCTCTGAAGAACTTAAAGAACAATCTCGAAAAATTCTCGATGGTGAAGAACATTCTAATAATGTTTACCCAGTGCAAATTGCTTTCAATGCATTACCTCTTGCTGGCGATATCTTGGAAAATAATTATTCAGAAGAAGAAATGAAACTTACGACTGAGACGAAGAAGATATTTTCCGATGACATTGAGGTATCAGCAACATGCGTTAGAGTTCCAGTTCAAAGAGGTCATGGAGAGGTCATACACTTGGAAACAGAAAAAGAAATTAATTTAGAAGAAGTTAAAGATTCAATTAATAATCAAAATGGACTCATACTGTGTGATTCCGATGAAGATTTTTTCCCAACTCCAGTTACCCATGCTGAAAAATCCAATGAAGTTTTTATTGGCAGATTAAGAAAGGATTTATGGAAAGATAATAGAGCTAATTTTTGGATTGTCTCTGATAATTTAAGAAAAGGAGCAGCTTGGAATAGTTACCAAATTCTTTCTTCACTCATTAAAAATAAGTCGCATGAATTGCTCAATGATGAGTATGCAGAAGTTGGTGATCCTATTGATGCAAGATTAAATCTAGCCGTTAGTTATATCGAAATGGGAAAAGCATACGATGCAAAAGCTATCATTTATGAGGTTTTTGATTTAAGTCCTAATTTTGAACAAAAAAATAAAGCCGACACTCTTCTTCAAAAGATAAATGATCAAGGAAGTTAAGAAGTACGCGCTTGGGTTAGAGTACATAGGTACAAATTTAAAAGGCTGGCAAAGACAAAAAAAGGGTCACACAACCGTACAAGATATCGTTGAAAAATCACTATCAAAATTTCTTGATCAGAAAATATCAACAATTTGCTCTGGGAGAACTGATTCCGGCGTCCACGCGCTGAATCAAACTGTACATTTCGAGACAAGTAAAAGTAGAACTAATGAATCTTTCCTCAAGGGGCTTAATTCCTTAATGGGGACTCAGGTTAAAGCAATTTGGATAAAAAAAGTTGATAAAGATTTCAGTGCAAGATTTTCAGCCATTAAAAGAAGATATAGGTACGTCATTGAAGAAAGATCAACCGGTTCCGTTTTTTCGAGTAATTATTCTCTATCTGTTCAAAAGAGAATTAATGTTAGTAAGTTAAAAAAAGCTTCTAAATTTTTAATTGGAGAAAATAATTTTAGTTCTTTTCGTTCATCTTCATGTCAATCTCACAGTCCTTTTAGAAATATTGAATCAATTAAAATTTCAAGGAAGGGAGAATTTGTTTTTTTTGATATTACCGGGAATGCATTTTTACATAATATGATAAGAATTATTATGGGCACCCTTATTATGATTTCCGATGATAATTTAAATCCAGATATTATGAAAAAAATCCTAGCTGCTCAAGACAGAAACTTAGCAGGTAAAACAATTACGTCCAAAGGTTTATTTTATTTTGGCCCCGAATATCCTAAAGAAATGAAAATACCCTGTATCAATTTTGATCATAGTTCATTTATCTTTTGAAAACATGAGTATCTATACAAAAATTTGCGGAATAAATGATACAGAATCTGGATTGCTTTGTTCAAATCTAGGAGCTGATGCACTTGGGTTTATTAGATATGAAAAATCACCCAGGTTTGTTGAATTGGATGTACCACTTAAAATTCAGGAAAGTTTAGATAAGGAACTAGATATAGTTTTTGTATTTGTTAATCCCAGTGAGAAAGAAGTTAAAACAGTTATTGAAAAATTTCCTAATTCAATAATTCAATTTCATGGAGAAGAGCCGGCTGGGTTTTGTGAATCATTTGGTAGAAAATACATTAAAGCATTTCATGCCTATAACTTAAGGTATTGGAAAAACTATATGGATTTGTACTCTAGTGCTCATGCTTTTTTAATTGATTCGGGTAATTCAGTTCAAAAGGGTGGAACAGGGATTGCTTTTGATTGGAAGCTTATTCCAAAAACAGAAAAAGAAAAAATAATCGTTGCAGGAGGCATTAATTCTAGTAACGTTTCTGATTTGTTAAGTAAAAAGGATAATATTTTTGGAATTGATGTAAATTCTGGACTAGAGTCGAAGGAAGCAATAAAAGATATAGAAAAAATTGAGACTTTTTTTAAGGTTTTGAAAAAAAATGGCAAATAAAACTAATAATTACAATTATCCTGACAAAAATGGACGATTTGGTTCATTTGGAGGCAGGTACGTTTCTGAAACCTTAATTTCTGCATTAGAAGAACTAGAATCTTTATATAAAAAGATTAAAAACGACAAAAAATTTCAGGAAGAGTTAACCAATGATCTGCAAACCTTTGTAGGTAGACCTTCGCCTCTATATTTTGCAAAGAGATGGACCGATAAACTCAATGGAGCCAAAGTTTTCCTTAAGAGGGAAGATTTAAATCATACAGGGGCTCACAAAATTAATAATACTGTTGGCCAAGTTCTCTTAGCAAAGAAAATGGGCAAGAAAAGGATTATTGCAGAGACTGGAGCAGGACAACATGGCGTTGCAACTGCAGCTGTGTGCGCGCGTCATGGAATAGAATGCATAATTTTTATGGGATCTGAGGATATCGAAAGACAGGCCCAGAATGTCTATAGAATGAAATTAATGGGGGCAGAAGTATGTCCGGTTTCTTCAGGGACATCGACATTGAAAGATGCAATGAATGAGGCCATGAGAGATTGGGTTTCCTATATAGACGATACTCATTACATCATTGGAAGTGTAGCCGGCCCTCATCCCTATCCTATGATTGTTAGGGATTTCAATTCGATCGTTGGTACAGAACTAAAAAAACAATCAAAAATCCTTTTTGGAAGGTATCCAGATAAAATAGTCGCTTGCGTTGGAGGAGGTTCTAATGCCATGGGAATTTTTTACCCTTTTATTAAGGACAAAGAGGTAGATTTAATTGGAGTCGAGGCGGCAGGATCTGGGTTAAGTTCAGGCAAGCATGCTGCACCCTTAAGCGATGGATCTCCTGGAGTGCTGCATGGAATGAAAACTTATTTAATGCAAAACTCAGACGGTCAAATTTTGGGAACCCATTCAGTTTCAGCTGGGCTAGATTATCCTGGGGTAGGTCCTGAACATTCTTTCTTGAAAGATATGGGCAGAGTGCATTATGAAGCAGCTACAGATAAAGAGGCTCTTAAAGCTTTCCATGATTTAAGTCGAGTTGAAGGAATAATGCCAGCGTTAGAGACTTCACATGCCTTAGCCTGGGTGTCTAAAAATGCTAAAAAGTTGAAAAAATCAGACATTGTGGTTGTCAATTTATCTGGCAGAGGAGACAAAGACATGCAATCAGTGGCGAAAGCTGATGGAATAAATTTCTGATCTAAAATGGGAAGAATCAAAGACTCTTTTGAAAGGGCAGAAAATCAAGAGTCAAAGACATTAATAACATACTATGTAGCTGGCGATAATAATTTAAATTTTTCAAAAAAAGTTTTTCTCAGCTTATTATCTCATGCAGACATCATAGAAATTGGAGTTCCTTTCTCGGATCCTATGGCTGAAGGATCTGTTATTCAGCGCTCTCATGAGAGAGCATTAACCTCCGAGATTACCTTTAAAAAAATATTATCTCTAGTTAAGGAGTTGAGAATCCATAATCAAGATAAGCCCATTGTACTCATGGGTTACATGAATAATTTTCTCTCTCAAGGAGAGAGTCTGTTCAAAAAAATAAAAAAAGCTGGAGTTGATGGTTTGATCATTGTGGATCTGCCCTACGAAGAAAGCGAATTTTTTTATAATAAACTTAAAGATATTGATTTGGATTTAATCAGGCTAATTTCTCCCACAACACCCAAAAAAACAATCGAAAAAATAGTGAAATTTTCTAGTGGTTTTCTCTACTATGTATCTTTTAGGGGAGTAACAGGCGCTAAACTTTCAAATTTCAAAGAAGTGCAAGATAACGTTAAATACATCAAATCAAAAACAAAACTTCCTGTTGTGGTAGGATTCGGAATAAAAGAAGGGGAGATTGCTCAAAAAATGTCAAAAATATCTGATGGCGTGGTTATTGGAAGTAGATTAATTGATATTGTTCAGCAAAATAATTTTAGATTGAATGACTCACTAAAGTTTTTAGAAAAGTCTCTAAGAAAATTTAGAAGGGATGTTAGAAAAAAATGAAAAAATGGTTTGATAAAATTCTTCCTTCTTTTATCAGACAAAATCCTGAAGAAAGACCCAGTCCAATCCCTCAAGGGCTCTGGCAGAGTTGCCCAAATTGTAATGAGATAATTTATGGACCAGATTTGGAAGAAAATTTTTATGTTTGCTCGAACTGTGACCATCACATAAGAATTGGAGCAAGGCATAGATTGAGCTATTTCTTTGATAATAATGAGTATCAAGAAATTTCAGAAGACATAGAAACCAAGGATTGGCTAGATTTCAAAGATACTAAAAAGTACAAAGACCGAATTTCTGAATCTAAAAATAAAATTAACGAAAAGGAAGCCATTATATCCGCTTACGGTAAAGTCAAAGACAGAGAAATGGTCGCCGCAGCATTTGAATTCAGATTCATGGGCGGATCAATGGGTTCAGTGGTAGGTCAAAAATTTACTGATGCAGTTTATTGCGCAGTCGAAAAGAAGCTACCTTTTATTTGCTTCTCAACAAGTGGAGGAGCAAGAATGCAAGAATCTCTTGTTTCTCTCTTTCAAATGGCAAAAACAGCTGCAGCTCTTAATGATCTTAAGCAAGCTAAGCTGCCTTTCATATCAGTACTTACCGACCCAATTTATGGAGGCGTCGCAGCGAGTCTTGCCATGTTGGGAGATGTAAATATAGCTGAACCGAAAGCTCAGGTTGGGTTTACAGGACCAAGAGTCATTGAGCAAACTGTACGGGTTAAATTACCTGAAGGTTTTCAAAAAAGTGAATTTCTTTTAAAGCATGGAATGATCGATATGATTGTGTCTAGATCCGAATTAAAAGAAAAAATTTATAATTTAGTATCAAAATTATCTCCAAAGATTGACGAAGCTTGAAGCTTGGATAAGCAAATTCCTCTTTTCTGAAGATAACTCTGAAAAGGGCCTTAGAAATCCTCAGAAGGTTTATGATCTTCTCAACATTCAACCCAGAGGAAAGATTATTCTTATATCTGGCACCAATGGAAAAGGAACCACAGGTGAAATATTAACTCAATTTGGTTTACAGAAAGGTTTTAAAGTCGGTACTTTTTCCTCGCCTCATTTAATTCGAATTAACGAAAGAATAAAAATAAATGGTGAGCCAATATCGGACAACTTATTTTTGAAATCCTTGGAAAGTGTAAAAGCAGCCAAAGGAGATATCCCACTTAATTTTTTCCAGTACCTAGCTTTAGCTATGATGAAAATTTTTAATGATGAGAATATTGATCTCTGGATTGTAGAAATTGGCATTGGAGGAAGGTTAGATCCCACAAATATTTTAAATGCAGATCTATCTATCATTACAAACGTTCAACTTGATCATGAAGAAATTTTAGGGAAAGGAATAGAAAATATTGCAAAAGAAAAAGCTGGAATCATTAAAGAAAATAAAAAATTTATTTTTGGCAATTCCCATGTACCGAATTCTTTAAAAAAAGAAATCAAAATTAAAAATGCTAATTCATCTTTTTTAAAAAAAGATTTCGAAGTAAAGATAAACAAAGAAAGCATTTTATATCTTGATAAGAAGAATCAATTCAAATTTGAAGATAAACAAAATATAGATTCATCATCTATAGCGATCGCCATAAGATCATTCTTAAGTTTAGGATTTAAGATTTCAGAAAACCAAATTCAAAAAGCTTTGGATTCTTTTTCTATCAAAGGAAGATGTGAAGTTATCTCAGAAGATCCTTATATCTTGCTAGATGTTTGCCACAACTTGTCTGCATTAGAGAAATTAAAAAAAGAACTCCTAAAAAAAATTGAAGGTAAAAAAACTGCTGCAATTTTCGCATCTTCAAAGAATAGTTATGATCTTATTTCTCCTCTTAAAGAAATAATTGACTGTTGGCATTTTCCTATATGTAAAGAAAGAAGATTAATCAATCCAGAGCAATTCTTAGCTTCAGTAAATAATGAAAGTATCGGTTCTCACGGTGAAAGTCTAGAAGTTACTTATAAGAAAATAAAAAATAAAAATGAATTCGATGCGATAATTATTTATGGATCATTCTATTTAGTCGGAGAGTTTCTAGAATCAAATTTAGTATGATGTAGAATCAATCATGGATATTCTTGAAGGAAATATTTCTTTAAATTGGATTGATTTCTTATTAGCAGGAATATTTATTTTTTCTCTTGTTATAGGAACTTTTAAAGGTTTAATAAAAGAAATATTTTCTGTAGTTGAGTGGGTAGGTTCAATTTTTCTTGCATATTTCTTTAGACTAAATTTATCTTCGGTATTGCCTTTAAATAACCTTAATGAATTCACTAAAGAAATTTTAAGTTCAATCATTATTTTTATTTGTGCTTTTATTATATTCAGACTAATTGGAAATATTATTTCAAAAGGAATGAAGCTTATCGGTCTTTCATTTTTTGATAGGTTTTTAGGATCAGCTTTTGGAGCATTGAGAGCCTTAGTTGTTTTAGTATTTATTTTTTTGATTTCAAAGGAAGAGTTAGCAAATAAAGAATGGTGGGAGGAAAGTTATTTTTCTTACCATATCATCGAAATTTCAAAATTAATTGAAGAATATGATGTTCCTGAAAAAATTAAAGGGGTAAAATTTCCACTTCAAGAAAATCTAGATTCTATAAACAAAAAGATTCAATAAAAATGTGCGGTGTAGTAGGGATTGTCTCAAAAAATGAGGTTGCTTCAGATCTTTATGAGGCTCTCACAGTAATTCAGCACCGAGGGCAAGATGCAGCTGGTATAGCTACTTCAGAGGAAAAAAGATTAAATTCAAGAAAACAACTTGGCCTAGTTAGAGAGGTTTTTAGAGAGCATCATATTCAGTCACTCACTGGGAAAATTGGTATTGCACATGTTAGATACCCCACTGCGGGTGGGGCTTCAAGGGAGTTAGCTCAACCTATGTATGTAAATTCACCATACGGTATAAGTATTGTTCATAATGGCAATTTAGTGAATACAGATTCTCTATGCGAAGAACTTGCTGAGACTGATAGAAGGCACTTAAATACAAATTCAGATTCAGAAGTAATCCTTAATATTTTTGCTCATGAGCTGCAACAGATTGGAGGTGTTCAACCTTCTAAAGAAGAAATTTTCGAGGCTGTTACAAGGATGCAATCAAGGTTATCTGGAGCATACTCAATAATAATTATGATCAACAATGTGGGATTAGTAGCAGTTAGAGACCCCCACGGAATAAGACCTTTAATCATAGGTAAGAGGGATGAGGATCTTATGGGGGCAGAATATATGATTGCCTCCGAAAGCGCAGCAATTGACGCACTTGATTTTAAAATCATTGATGACATTGCGGCTGGTGAAACAATTTTTATTTCAAAAGAAGGAAAAATGAGCAGATCTAAAAGTCAAAAGGCAGCAAAGCATAGCCCGTGTATTTTTGAATACGTTTATTTAGCTAGACCTGATTCAGTTATTGATAAAGTATCTGTTCATAAAGCTAGACAAAGAATGGGCACTTACCTTGGCGAAAAAATACTTGGTCTGTACCCTGAACACGAAATAGATGTAGTTATACCCATCCCTGAAAGCAGCACAACATCAGCAAACGAAGTAGCAAAGAAACTTGGTTTACCTTACAGAGAGGGTTTTGTGAAGAATAGATACATCGGAAGGACGTTTATCATGCCCAAACAAGAGATGCGAAGAAAATCTGTTAAGAGAAAACTTAATCCAATTACTATGGAATTTGAAGGCAAAAATGTTCTTCTTGTAGATGATTCAATTGTTAGAGGAACTACAAGTAAGCAAATAGTAGAAATGGCTAGAGAAGCTGGAGCAAAAAAAGTTTTTTTTGCATCCGCAGCACCTCCAATTAGATTTCAAAATGTTTATGGAATTGATATGGCTGCAACTACCGAGTTGATTGCTCATCAAAAAGATGAAGATCAAATTGCAGAATATATAGGAGCCGATTGGCTGGTTTATCAAAATTTAGAAGATCTTATTAGAAGCGCTAAAGAAGGAAATAAAGAGATAGAAAATTTTGAAACCTCTATCTTTGATGGTGAATATTTAGATGATCAAGTTTCTTCTGATTACTTGAAAAATCTTGAGGTCTTGAGATCTGATTCAAATAAAATCTAATTAGATTCAATAGTCACAGCTGGAAGTTTTGCATTATCAGCTGCATCTTTATAGCTCTTGATTTCGTTAAAGTTCATGTATCGAAAAATGTCAGCTGACATAGTATTTATTTCAGACATAAAACTCTGATATTCATCATTGGTGGGAAGTTTTCCAAGAATAGATGAAATCGCTGCAAGTTCCGCCGAAGCGAGATATACATCAGCGCCATCACCCAGTCTGTTTGGAAAGTTCCTTGTTGAGGTTGATACGACGGTTGCATTAGGTTCAACTCTTGCTTGATTACCCATACATAAAGAACATCCAGGAACTTCAGTTCTTACCCCAGCTTTTTTGAAAATATCATAGAAGCCTTCCTGTTCAAGTTGAAACTTATCCATTCTGGTTGGAGGAGAAATCCATAATCTTGTTGGAAGCGAAGAGGTATCCTTTAAAAGTTTTCCAGCAGCTCTGAAATGGCCAATATTTGTCATACAAGAACCGATGAATACTTCATCAATTTTATCTTCTCCAATTTCAGAAAGTGTTTTTATATCGTCTGGATCATTTGGACAAGCTAAAAGAGGTTCTTTTATTTCATTTAGATCAATTTCAATTGTGGCTGCATACTTGGCATTATTATCCGGTTTAAGTAAGACAGGATTTTGAATCCATTGTTCCATTTTTTGAGCTCTTCTTTCCAAGGTCCTTGCATCTCCATATCCCTCAGAGATCAGCCACCTCAAAAGAACTATATTTGATTTTAGATATTCTAAAATTGGTTCTTCATCTAAAAGAACAGTACATCCAGATGCAGATCTTTCTGCAGAAGCATCGGACAACTCAAAAGCTTGTTCAATTTTTAAATTTGGTAATCCTTCAATTTCAAGACATCTACCAGAGAAAATATTTTTCTTTCCTTCTTTCTCAACAGTGAGAAGACCTTTTTGAATAGCTGCATAAGGAATAGCGTTTACAAGGTCTCTAAGAGTTATTCCAGGTTGCATTTCTCCAGAAAACCTTACCAAGACAGATTCAGGCATATCTAAAGGAATCACGCCTAAAGCTGCTCCAAATGCTACAAGTCCAGATCCAGCAGGAAAACTAATTCCTATTGGGAATCTAGTATGAGAATCTCCCCCAGTTCCAACAGTATCTGGAAGTAACATTCTATTTAACCAAGAATGAATGATCCCGTCTCCGGGTTGCAAAGCAACTCCACCACGCGTTTTGATAAATTCTGGCAAAGTGTGCTGTGTTTCTATATCAACAGGCTTAGGATATGCAGCGGTATGACAAAAAGACTGCATAACTAAATCAGATGTGAAACCCAAACAAGCTAGTTCCTTAAGTTCATCTCTAGTCATTGGTCCAGTGGTATCTTGAGAACCAACTGTAGTCATAATTGGTTCACAATAGGTGCCAGGTCTGATGCCTTCAACACCACAAGCTTTACCAACAATTTTTTGAGCAAGAGTGTAGCCGTCGTTTGATTCATCTGCTTTCCCCGGCCTCACAAATACATCTGTTGGTGGCAAGTTCAAAAAGTCCCTGGCTTTATCAGTCAAGCTTCTACCAATTATCAGCGGTATTCTTCCGCCAGCTCTTACTTCATCTAGAAAAGTTTCTGACTTAAGTTCAAAAGACGATATGTTTTCAGAGCTCTCATTTTCAATTTTTCCTTCGTGAGGAAATATTGTTATCACATCACCAGATTCCATTTTTTCAACATCTGCTTCGAAAACAAGAGTGCCGGCATCTTCCATTGTATTAAAGAAAATAGGAGCTATTTTGGTTCCTATGCATATGCCCCCTGTTCTTTTATTTGGGATGAAAGGAATATCATCTCCCATATGCCATAAGACTGAATTTGTAGCCGATTTTCTAGAAGATCCAGTACCAACGACATCACCTACCAGACATACAGGATGACCTTTTTCTTTTAATTTTTTTATTTCTCCAAGAGGATCATTAGACAAACCTTGTCTTGGCATTTTGTACATCGCCAAAGCATGCAATGGAATATCTGGTCTTGACCAAGCATCCGGTGCAGGAGAAAGATCGTCAGTGTTTGTTTCGCCAGGAACTTTAAAAACAGTCGTAGTTATTGATTGGGGAACTTCGGGTTTGGATGTAAACCATTCTGCTTCTGCCCAAGATTTTAAAACTTTTGCTGCATTCGAAGAATCTTTTGATTTTTCTGCTACGTCATTGAATGCATCGAAAACCAATAAAGTCTGTGAAAGTGCTTTAACAGCCTCATTTCCACATTCGTCATCATCGAGAAGATTAATAAGAGGTTCAACATTGTAACCACCGAGCATAGTTCCTAGGTAAAAAGTAGCTTTTGTGGGATCAATCAAATCACATGTGATCTTTTTTGTGGCGATATCATTAAGAAACGCTGCTTTTACATAGGCAGCATCGTCTACTCCAGCAGGAACTCTATTGATTAATAGATCTAGTAATAATTCTCCGTCACCAGAGTTCTCTTTGATTAGCTCAACAAGATCAGCAGTTTGTTCAGCATCGAGTGGTTCTGGCGGAATGCCAAGTTCGGCTCTTTCTTTTTCAATTTTTTTATATGCTTCTAACATAAACCCCTAAAAAAGTTGCTAGTATACCCTTTATGCAGAAGAAGACTAGAACCCCATGCGTTGGAATATGTTCTACGACATATGGAGACGAAGTTTGCAGGGGGTGCAAAAGGTTTTACTTCGAGGTAATCAACTGGAATAAATACGACGAAGATGAAAAAGATGCAATTTGGACGAGATTGGAATCTTTAAAAACTCAAATTATTTATTCAAAAATAAAAAAAATAAACTCAAAAAAACTATCTACAAAAATCGCCGAATTAGATTTAAAAATAAAAACAGATCTTAATGAGTACTGCCAAATTTTCGATTTAATTAAACTTGTAAGTGAAAGTTTTGAAGATCTGAGTGATTTTGGAATAACTTTTCATGATGAAAGCATGAACCTAGAAATACTTAAGAGAGATCTAGAAGAAGAACTTTTAGCTTTATCTGATGCTCATTATTCAAAGTACTTTAAAGATCCTCTCGAGCAGAAAAAAGCTTAAAAAGTTTCTAAAGAAATCTCTCCATCAATTACCGTTGCATAGTTAACCTCATTTTCCCAATCACTTAAGACCACTCTCACAAGGTTTTCATCTTTATGAATGAAGGGTCTATGAGTATGTCCATGAATCATTTTGTTTATGCTAAATTCACTACTAATTTTTAAGACAGATTCACGATTAACATCCATAATTTCATTTTTTTTATTACCAGTTTCTTCGTTGCTCATTTCTCTTAAACCAGATGCAATATCAAATCTTTCTTGTAAAGATTTAGATAAAAAGTCATCTCGCCAACTCCTATCCCTAACAAGTTTTCTAAATTCCTGATATCTAACGTCATCTGTGCAAAGGGTATCTCCATGAAGAAGGAGTATCTTAGAAGCTCCATCTTCATAAATATGATAATCAGAAAGAAGTTTCGC
>CACELJ010000021.1:0-12992 GCA_902560275.1 uncultured SAR86 cluster bacterium
AATTGCAGATTATTTAAATCGTGTTAGACAACCATTCAATGTGAGTTCTTTTGCCCTTGAAGCGGGTATTGCATCTTTAAATGATAAGGAGCATTTAAGAAAATCTGTCGATTTAAACCAAAGAGAAAAAAATAAATTAATGCAATTCTTTAAAAAAGAAAATATTGAATATCTGTCCACTCAGGGTAATTTCTTTTCTTTTAGTTTGGGTAAAGATTCTGATGAAACCTTTGAAGCCTTTTTATATGAAGGAATCATATTGAGATCTCTCAAATCCTACAGTATGGATAGATTTGTAAGAGTAAGCATTGGTCAAGAATTTGAAAACGATGCTTTTATTGAAGCTGCAAAAAAGATTAAAGGTTCAAGGAATTGAAAGAACAAATACTAATATTCGGCTTAGGTCATATTGGAGGATCAATAGCTAAATCTCTTTGCAAACAGGGAATTAAAATCTATGCAGAGGATTTAAGTAAAAAAACAATCACATACGCAATAAAAAATAAAATTATTAAAGGAACATTCTCAAATTTAGACCTTTCAAAACCCTATTCAGTTATTTTCTCAACTCCGCCAATTGTTACCAATAAATTAGTTAACGAAAATAAAGATCTCATTAAAAATGCTGTGTTATTTACTGAGACATCTAGCTCTAAAAATAAGATAAAAAAGAATGCTTTCATCAACAAAATTGAGAATGCTATTCTTTCACATCCAATTGCAGGGAACGAAGGAAGTGGGATAGATGCATCTGACATAAAACTTTTTGAAAACAAAATTTGCATTCTTTCCCCGTTGAAAATGACGTCAAAAAATTCAATTACAAAGGCCCAAAAATTATGGGGATCTTTAGGCTCTAATTGCATAAAAATGGACTTAAACTCTCACGATAAAATATTAGCAGCTACAAGCCACTTACCTCATGTAATTAGTTTTAGCTTAATGAGATATATCGAAAAATCCTCAAATCTAAAGAATAAAGTCCTTATGGGAGGTGGACTAAAAGACTTCACTAGAATTTCTTCAAGTGACCCAGAAATGTGGAGTGATATTTTTGATCTAAATAAAAAGGAAATTTTAAATTCAATAAAAGGCTTTAAGAAAGAATTAGAGGTAATGGAAAAAAATATCTTAAGTAGCCGCTCTAAAACTAAAAACTTAATTGCTGAATCCAATAAGGCAAGAAAAAAAATTATTGATTGAATGACTACATCATTAAAGTCATCAAAGAAAAATAATCTTTCAGGAGAGGTTGTTATTCCAGGTGATAAATCAATCTCGCACAGAGCAATCTTATTTGGACTTTTAAGCAAAGGAAAAACGCAAATTCACGGCTCACAAAATAGCGAAGATGTTCTTAATTCGCTTAACGTAGCTAGATTTCTTGGAATCAAAACCAAGGTTAAAAGCTCCGTTATTTTTCTTGATTCTCCAGGCATAGAAGGTTTGTCTGCTCCAACAAAAGATCTTTATTTTGGTAACTCAGGAACAGGTATGAGACTTTTTGCAGGATTCTTGAGCTCGTTAAACTTTTCATCCACATTAACCGGTGACGCCTCTCTTTCAAATCGGCCTATGATGAGAATTATTGACCCTTTGCAAAAAATGGGAGCAAAAATTTCCGCGACTAATAAAGAAAATCCTCCTCTTAAGATTAGTCCGTCAACTGGTTTAATAGGTATTACCTACAAAATGCCAATTGCAAGTGCTCAAGTAAAATCCTCAATTTTATTAGCAGGATTAAACGCGGAAGGTAAAACTCAGGTACAAGAAAAATATCCAACCAGAGACCATACAGAAAGGATGATGAAAACTTTTAAAGCTAATATTTCATTTTCAAAAGGGATTGTAGAAATTGAAAAGAGTGATTTAAAAACTCCAGGGCAGATTGAAGTTCCTGGGGATTTCTCATCAGCAGCCTTTTTCATAGGTGCATGCTTAATTTCAGAAAATTCTGAAATAAAAATTAAAAATGTTGGAATAAATAACACTAGAAAAGCTTTTCTTGACTGTCTTTTAGATATGAATGCAAATATTGATCTTGCAAATATTAGACAATTAGGAAATGAAGAAGTTGCTGATTTAGTCATAAAGTCATCGGACTTACTCCCTGCAAAAATAATGGAAGATATCGTTCCTAATTTAATTGATGAGCTCCCATTATTTTTTTTAATTGCAAGCTTGATAGATGGAGAATCAGAATTTAATGGTTTATCAGAATTGAAGCACAAAGAGAGCGATAGACTTTCAATCATGATCAATAATCTTCAAAAACTAGATGTTGAAGTTCAATTAAATGAGGATAGTCTAAAAATAATTGGCAAAAAGGATAGAATTTTTTCTGATGAAATATTTGATTCGCATGGGGATCATAGAATTGCGATGACAATGTTAGTAGCAGGGCTGAGATCTACTGAAGGTTTAACAATCACTAATCTCGAGTGTATCAATACTTCTTTTCCAGAATTCATCGATCAAGCAAAAACGTTGGGATTCAGTTTCAAAAATGGATAATTTAATAACGATTGACGGCCCAGGCGGCTCTGGAAAGGGAACAGTAGCTAAATTGTTAGCAGCGAAACTAGGATGGAATATCCTAGATAGCGGAGCTCTGTATAGGTTAATAGCGCTGATTTCTGAGAATATTAAAGAAACTGATCCAGGCTCAATTGGAATAGAACTTAAAGATAAGAACATCTCTTTTAAGCTCATAGGAGATCAATACCATCTTTTTTTTGATGGCAAGGATGTAACAGATACCATTAGAAGAGAAGAGATAGGGATAAAAGCTTCAGACCTGGCACATAACCAAAATATTCGAGACCTTATTAGAGATACTCAAAGGTCCTTTTACGATCCAAATAAAGGTTTAATTGCAGACGGAAGAGATATGGGATCGGTAGTTTTTCCAGAAGCTGAGATTAAAATTTATTTAGATGCATCAATTGAAGAGAGAGCAAAAAGACGTCAAATTCAGTTGAAAGAAAAGGGTATGGAGGTTAACATGCGCAACCTTATCTCAAGCTTAGAAGATAGAGACTTAAAGGATAAAAATAGAGATGTATCTCCTCTTTTGATTCCGGAAGGAGCAAAAGTGATTAACTCCACAAATCTATCAATAGATGAGGTAGTAAATAAAATAATGGATTTAATTTAAATTATGGAACAAGCAAACTTCGGAAAACTTCTAGACGAAAGTCTATCGACATTAGATTTTCAAATAGGAACTATCATTACCGGAGTTATAGTAGATCTGAAACCTGACTGGGTTACTGTTCACGTGGGTTTAAAATCAGAGCCGGTTCTCGCTAGAAGTGAATTTTTAGCAGACGAATCTGATAAGGAACTTGAGATAGGTGATGAAGTAAAAGTTACTTTAGAGGCCGTTGAAGATGGTTATGGTGAGACCAGGGTTTCAAGATTGCGTGCAATGCATGATGAAAGTTGGCTTAATTTAGAAGAATCACTCAAAACAGGCTCAATAGTCAAAGGATACATTACCGGTAAAGTCAGAGGTGGGATGACCGTAGACGTTGCAGGTGTTAGAGCTTTTCTGCCCGGTTCTCTTGTCGATTCAAAACAACTTGAAAGTTTTGATCACTTAGAAAAAACATTTCAAGACTTTAAGGTCATTAAATTAGACAAAGACAAGTCTAATGTAGTTCTATCCAGAAAAGCTGTTCAGGAAGATATTAATTCTGAGGAAAGAGAGAAGCTATTTGCAACCATTGAAGAAGGTTCGACAGTAGAAGGAACTGTTAAAAATCTAACAGATTATGGAGCCTTTATTGATCTAGGAGGTATTGATGGTCTCCTTCATATTACAGACATCACATGGAAAAGAATTAATCACCCTTCTGAGGTTCTTAATATTGGAGATCAACTTAATTTAAAGGTCACAAATTTTGATAAGGAGAAATCAAGAATTTCTTTAGGATTGAAGCAAATGTCTTCAGATCCTTGGGAGACAATCGAAACCCTTTACCCAGTTAATTCAGTACATAAAGCCAAAGTTTCAACTCTTACAGATTATGGTTTCTTTGCTGAGCTTGATAAGGATACTGAAGGATTGGTTCATGTTTCTGAGATCGATTGGACCAACAAAAACATTCATCCATCTAAGGTTGTATCTCCAGGAGATGAGATAGATGTTATGGTTTTAGAGCTTGACCTAGAAAAAAGAAGAATTTCCTTAGGAATGAAGCAATGTCAGGAAAATCCTTGGCTAATCTTCTCCGAAAACAATTCTGTAGGAGATACTGTCAATGGTTCTGTTAAATCTATAACTGATTTCGGAATGTTTGTTGGTCTTGACGGTGATATTGATGGATTAGTTCATCTTTCAGACTTGTCCTGGACAGAAGCAGAAGAAAATGCGGTTCAAAAATTTCAAAAAGGCCAAGATGTTCAAGCTCTTATTTTGGCCATGGATCCATTAAAAGAGAGGATATCTTTAGGAATTAAACAACTAGAAGATGACCCAGTTGAAAACTTCATTAAAGATCATCCAAAAGGAACTTCTGTTTCAGGAGTAATTTCAAATATTGAGGAGGAGATTCTAAAATTATCCATAAATGAAAGCATTTCTATTTTTATGAGAAAAAGAGACTTTATAGAAGATGAAAGCTCTACACTTGAAGAAGGCAATGAAATAAACTTTTTGATTTCAAATATAGACAGAAAAGAGAGGAAAATCTGGGGCTCCATGAGAGCACTAGAAAAAAGTAAAGAAAAAGAAATTTTGAAAGAAAACGAAATGAAAAATAAAGAAATTGAACAGAGTTCCAAATCTTCAATTGGCGACCTCATCAAAGAAGAGCTTGAAGATAAGTGATTTATGCAAAAATCGGATCTTCTTGAAAAACTGACTACTCAAAATACATCTTTTTCTACCTCTGATTCAAAAATTGCTCTTGATTCCCTGTTTGATCATCTATCAAACCTTCTTTCTGAAAAGCAAAGAATTGAAATAAGAGGTTTTGGGGCATTCTCAGTCAGAGAGAGAAATCCAATCAGGGGAAGAAACCCAAAATCAGGAAAAGCAATAGAACTAGATAGTAGATCTTTAATTTACTTTAGACCTTCTAAGCTGATCAAAAATAGAATAAATAAATTGACCTCATAACTGATATAATTTTTAAAGTTTTTTTAAATGGAAAAATTTATCAAGCAGGGGCAAATAATAGTCGGATTAGATTTTGATAATTCGCAAAGTGCATTTGAAATAACTAAATTCCTGAATCCCGAAAATTACAAAGTGAAGGTTGGCAACCAACTCTTTACAGCATGTGGGCCTCAAATATTAGATGATCTAAAAAAGCAAGGTTTTGACATTTTTTTAGATTTAAAATATCACGATACTCCAAATACAGTTGAGAAAGCTGTCTTAGAGGCTTGCAAACAGCAAGTATGGATGACAAATATTCATCTTTCAGGAGGGCAGAACATGATTGAGGCTGCAGTCAATGCAAAGAACTCGATTTCATCTGAAATTCTTTTAATAGGAGTTACTGTTTTAACAAGCCTTGATCAAAAAGATTTATCCGATATTGGATTTAGCAACGATCTAAGAGATCAAATTATCTCTCTTTTTAATTTAGGAAAAAAGGGAGGTATAGATGGAATCGTTTGCTCTCCCAATGATCTTGCTTATTTAAATAAGAAAGAAATGGATTCTTTTATAACTGTTTGTCCTGGAATAAGAGTTAAAGCAGACAGTGGAGGTCAAAAAAGAACTTCATCTATTCATGATGCCATTAATATGGGCGCAGACTATTTGGTAGTGGCAAGAGAAATAATTTCATCAACAGATCCTCTTAAAGTAATTAATGAAATTGATTCTTATTTTATTTAAGAGAAATTTATTAATTTTTCTTTTTCTTATTTCTGTAAATATTTTTTCAAGCTCATCTGTTTCAAAGCATAATGCGGTTGTTGTAACTAGACATCACTTAGCAACTGAAGTTGGCTCAAAAATACTCCTAGACGGTGGCAATGCATTTGATGCAGCAATATCAGTTGCTTTTGCACTTGCAGTTGTAAATCCCTCTGCAGGAAATATTGGAGGCGGAGGATTTGCACTACTTTATGATGCAAATAAGAAAACTATTGAATCCATAGACTATAGGGAAAGAGCTCCAATTAGAGCCAGAGAAAATATGTTTCTAGATGAAAATGGAATTGTTGTAAAAGGTTTAAGCACATCATCTTTTTTAGCTTCAGGGATACCAGGAACAATTGATGGAATGTTTAAAATCCATAAAAAATATGGTTCTCTTCCAATTAAGAAATTAATTTCACCTGCAATAGATCTAGCCGAAAAGGGTTTTATATTATCTAAATTTCAAGCCGAATACTTTAATAGTAATAGAGATAAATTCTCAAAAAATCCTGAAACAAAAAAAGTTTTTGTAAAAGATAATTTATGGAAGAAAGGTGATCTTTTCTTTCAAGAAGACCTAGCAAAAACTTTAAAGAGAATATCAAAGTTTGGCAGAAATGAATTTTATTCAGGCGAGACAGCAAAAAAAATCATTAAGTATTTCCAAAAAAATGGGGGCATTCTTACAAAAAAAGATTTTATAAATTATCAATCATCATTCAAGCCTTCTCTTTGTTCAACTTTCTTTGACTTCAAGGTATGTTCGATGTCTCTCCCAAGTTCAGGAGGTATTGTTCTTTCTCAAGCTCTAAATATTCTCGAAAATTTCAATTTAACCTCATATGAGCATAATTCCCTTGAATACAATAGGCTCTTGATAGAAGCCATGAGATTTTCATTTGCAGATAGATCAGAATTTTTAGGAGACGGAGATTTTAATAATTTTGATATCAGTAGATTAACTTCAAAGAAATATGCAAAATCACTTTCAACAATTATTAAAAACTCTGAAAGTAAAATCTTAATTAATACTCCAGGCGAATATTTAAATGAAAGTGAAGAAACAACTCATTTCTCAATAATTGATTCAAAAGGAAATGCTGTTTCAAATACTTATACATTAAATACAGCATATGGTTCTGGAATAATTGCAAAAGGAACTGGAATTTTGATGAATAATGAAATGGATGATTTTTCAATAAAACCTGGTTTTCCAAATTTCTTTGGGCTGGTAGGATCTGAAGCAAATAAAGTTGAATCTAGAAAAGCTCCTCTTTCATCAATGACGCCAACTATAGTATTCCAGGAAGGAGAACCCTATCTTATAACTGGATCCCCAGGAGGATCAACAATCATATCGACCGTTCTTCAGCTTTTATTAAATATATTAATTTTTGATATGGAGCTTGATGAGGCATCTATAGCTAAACGAATTCATCATCAATGGAAGCCAGATATTTTGTTTATAGAGAAGGATAAGAATATTAAAAATATCAACACAATAGGTTTTGATACAGTTTACAGGGAAAGAATCGGTGAATCACATTCCATACTTTTCAATAACGGAAATTATGAAGGTTTTGCTGACTTGAGAAGACCAGATGGAAGAGCAATATCAGTACACTAGAACAAAAGAAATTTTCTCTAGGGAAAGCGATCTGCCTAAACTCCCAGGAGTTTACAAATTCTATGATGAAAAAAATAAGATTCTTTACATAGGAAAAGCAAAAAATCTTTCAAATAGACTTAAATCTTATCTTTCCGCATCCAAGGACAGAAAGAAAAATGAACTAATTGATAAAATAAAATATTTAGAAATTTTTCTTACTAAAACTGAAAGTGATGCCTTGCTTTTAGAACAAAACTTAATCAGGAAATTAAAACCACCTTTTAATATTCAGTTTAGAGACGATAAATCTTTTCCTGCTATCTATTTTTCCTCTAATCATAATTTTCCAGGAATTTACTTAACAAGAAATAAAAAACTTAAAGGTGTAAAACTTGGTCCTTATGCAAATGTCTCGGCTGCAAGGCAATCCATAGATGTAACTAGGACAATGTTTGGCATAAGAAATTGCTCTGATGTGGTTTTCCAAAATCGCTCTAGACCATGTATACAACATCAAATAGGTAAGTGCTCAGCTCCATGCGTTGGAAAAATATCGCAAGAAAATTATCTTGAAGAGATCGATTCAGCTATAAAGTTTATTGAAGGGAAGGATAAATCTTTTCTTCATAGTCTTTATTCCAAAATGGATAAGTACTCATCACTTAAAGAGTTTGAGCGTGCTGCCCTTTTTAGAGACAAGATCAAAGCTTATAGAGACATCCAAAGAGATCAATCAGTTTTCACAATTTATGATGATGCTATAGCAATAACAAAGAAATCTAATGATTTTGTAAATTGTATTTCTATATTAGAAATAAAGGATGGTTGGCTTACAAATACTGAAAACTATTTTTCTAAAAAAGATGGATTTATTTCAGACGAAGAACTAATGGAAAGCTTTCTTTCCAAGATTTTAATAGAAAAAGGATTGGAAAATCTAACTTTACTGTCAGATTTTAAGTTTGAAAATTTAAAAACGCAGCTGGAAGACAAAAAAATTCATTTAGAAAAAAAGAATAATAAAAATAAAAAAATTTTTGAGTTAGCCTTAATACAATCAGAAGATGGATTGCAACGTCAATATAATTATCCATGGATAATAGAAGGACTTTCTTCCATTGAAGATAAAACTCTTTCGAAAATAAATAGAATAGAGGGATTCGATGTTAGCCATTTATCAGGCGATTATGTAACTGCTTCATGTGTAGTGTTTGATAAAGATGGGCCGCAAAAAAAACAATATAGAACTTACAATATAAAAACTAATACAAATGATGATTATCTTGCAATGAAAGAAGTTTTATTCAGAAGATTTAAAAGGCTGGAAAAAGTAGGGGATAACTTCCCAGATTTAGTTGTTATAGATGGAGGAAAGGGACAACTTTCATCAGCGAAGGAGGTTATTGATAAATTTCACAACTGTAATACTCAAATTCTTTCTCTTGTAAAAGGTCCAGATAGAAATTCAAAATATGATGACGTTCTTTGTTTTTCTTTAGGTAAAGTTAAAAGGATGAAATTGGAACAAGAAGGTAAACGCCTCCTTCAGTTTGTCAGGGATGAGTCGCATAGGTTTGCTTTATCAAGAAGCAAGAAAAGAAGAAAGAATTTTACTAATTCAACTATAGATGTAATTAAAGGTATAGGAAGTAAAAATAAAAATGCTCTCCTTAGGCACTTTGGAGGAATAGAATCTCTTAGGAATGCAAGTTTAGATCAGATAAAATCTATTGAAGGTATCGGACCAATAAGGGCTAAAATAATCTTTGATTATCTGAACGAAAAATAATGGAAAATCCTTTTTTAAAAAGATCAAAAATTCTTGAAGAAAGTAAAGATTATCTTGAAGAGACTGTTAAAAATATTTCAAAGATCTTTATTGAAGTTATAAACAATAATGGAAAGTTAATTTTTGCTGGAAATGGAGGTAGTGCTGCTGAGGCTCAACATATGTCAGCAGAATATGTAGGAACTTTAGTTACAGCAAATAAAAGAAATCCTATACCCTCCATTGCTTTATCAACAGATACATCTTTTATTACTGCTTGGTCTAATGATCATGGATATGAAGATATCTTTAGAAGACAACTTCAAGCATTAGCTTATAAAAAAGATTGTTTTGTTGCTTATTCCACCTCAGGTGAAAGTAACAACATCATAAACGCCATTGATTATGCAAATTCAATAGGGATAAAAACAATTTCCTTCACAGGATCAAAAAATTCAGAAGTTTCAAAAAAATCTTTTTTTACTTTCAAAGCACCTTCTAATGAGACGGCACTAATACAAGAACTTCATACAATTGTCGGCCATGAAATTTGTTCAATTATTGATAAAGAATTTTCATGATTCCAAATGTAATTTCTCTATCTAGAATATTTCTAGTGATACCAATAATTTACTTGATTCTCAATGGAGAAGAAAATCTAGCTCTGCTATTTTTTGCATTAGGATGTTTAACCGATTTTATGGATGGTTTTATTGCTAGAAAATTTAATCAAGAGTCTAAATTGGGGGAAAATCTTGATTTATTAGCCGATAAATTGTTCATTGGAATACTTTTGATTTTTTTACCTTTTCACTATGATAATTTTTTATTACTTTTCTTTTCAATACTTTTAATTGCAAGGGAATTAGCAATTGGATCTATAAGACAATATTATCTTTCAATTAACCTACCCAATAAATCAAAAGTAAATTTTCTAGGCAAACTTAAGACTTTCTTTCAAATGATTGCAATTGCTTCAGCAATAATTCTTATTAGCACACCTTATGAATATGTATCTATATTATTGTTTTTAATTACCACTGTCCTTGCTTGGTTTTCTCTTATCAACTACGTAAGAAATTAATAAAACAGTAAATTTTCTTTAATATATAATTCATTTCTTGGCTGAGTGGCAGAGTGGTTATGCAGCGGACTGCAAATCCGTGTACGCCGGTTCGATTCCGACCTCAGCCTCCATAAAATATGAAAAAAATTTTAAAAAAAGCAATTATTCCAGTCGCAGGCTTAGGAACAAGAATGCTTCCTGCTACAAAAGCCATTCCTAAAGAATTATTGCCAATAGGAGATAAACCACTAATTCAATATGTTGTTGAAGAAGCAATTGATGCTGGAATAAAGGAATTAATTTTTATTACAAGAAGTGGGAAAGAGGCAATTGAAAATCATTTCGATCTAAATTTTGAACTCGAACATTTATTAGAGAGCTCAGGCAAAAAAAAGATTCTTAAATCAATAAAAAAGGTAATTCCTGAAGACATAAAAATTTCTTCTGTAAGACAGGAGAGAGCTTTAGGTTTGGGTCACGCAATACTTTGTGCAGAACATCTAGTTGGGGATCAGCCCTTCGCGGTCCTTTTGCCAGATGAATTTTTATTATCTGAAGGAAATAAATCTGATTTTAATAACATGATTAACTTATTCGAAAAAAAACAAATGGGTCAAATCTTAGTTGAAAAGATACCACTTAAAAATTCAATGCATTATGGAATTGTCGACTTAGGAACTAAAAGAATTAGTAAATCCTCTCCTCAAGTCATTCATAAGCTTTTAGAAAAGCCTAATCCAGCTAAAAGTCCTTCTAATCTTAGGGTTGTTGGAAGGTATATCTTGCCAAATGAAGTTATGAAGGAACTCAAAAAAGCTAAACCAGGGAAGGATAAAGAAATTCAACTCACAGATTCCATAGATAATTGTATAAAAAAGAAAAATTTAGGTTTTAGTGCATTCTTAACAGATTCATTAATCTTTGACTGTGGCTCTAAAAAAGGTTTTCTAGGTGCTAATATAGCTCTAGCTAAGCATGATTCAGAAATGAAAAAATATATGACAGAGGTACTAAAAAAATAGCCCAGGTGGTGGAATTGGTAGACACAAGGGACTTAAAATCCCTCGAAGGCAACTTCGTGCCGGTTCAAGTCCGGCCCTGGGTACCATAATTTAAAAAATATAAAAGATGGACAGTTATATAGATTTATTTGAGGCATTTGAAGTTTTATGGAAGAAAAAATTTCGAATTTTCATTGTCACATCATTATTTTCAATTTTTGCAATTTTTTATTCTTTATCGATCGATAATGTATATAGAAGCTATGCAATTCTTGCCGGTTCTCAAGATTCTGAAAGCTCTCTAACTTCAAATCTTGCATCTTTAGCAGGAATTTCAAATGAAAGTACAAATTCAACTGACAAAGGATTAGAGATACTCCAATCCTTAAAATTTTTTGAGAACTTTATCGAAAAAAATGATGATTTGTTGATTGGTATGGTTGCAACAGATTATTGGGATAGAAAAAAAAATGAACTTGTAATTGATAATTCAATATACGACATAGTAAAAATGTCTTGGAAGGAGGAACCTCCCACTTCTCAACAGTCTCATAGAAATTTTTTATCGAAATTAAATTTTGAGAGAACAAAAAAAGGATTCATCATGATTTCTTTTGATCATTTATCTCCTCACTTTGCCAGCGAATTTTTAGAAAAGTTAATTTTTGAAATCAATGAGTCATCTAGAAAAGAGGATATGGAATACTCTCTAAGATCAATTTCATATCTAAAGAAGGAAATAAGAGGTACAAATTTTGTTGAAGTCAAAACAACATTAAACAATATTTTAAAGGAAGAGATTCAAAAATCTATGGCAGCAAATGCTACTCCTGAGTATCTGTTTAAAGTACTTTCTCCACCTTTTGCCCCTGAAATAAAACATTCACCAAATAGGAAGACAATATGTATAATTTTTTTCTTCCTAGGTTTTTTCTTATCTGTGCTGCATGCTTTAGTAAATCATTATTATCTCAAATCTTTAAAGAAAGACATTTAACTTGAATAAATTAAAAATCACAGTGGTGGGAACTGGATATGTAGGCATGTCAATGATTGCTTTACTTTCCAAACATAATCAGGTGACTGCGCTTGATATTGACACAATTAAAGTTTCAAAAATAAACAAAGGTATTTCCACTATCGAAGATAGTGAAATTACAGAGTACATGGACAAGTATTCTAAATCTATAAATGCTACAACTGAAAAAGAGCAAGCATACAAAGATGCAGATTATGTGATTGTAGCAACACCAACAAATTATGATGAAAAAGAAAACTATTTTGATACTTCCAGCGTCGAATCTGTAATCGCAGATGCAATAAGTTATGGAGAACCATCTATTATTATCAAATCTACAATTCCAGTAGGATTCACGGAAGCTATTAAAAAAAAATATTCGACTGAGAAGATTATTTTTTCTCCAGAATTTTTAAGAGAAGGCTCATCTTTGAGAGATAATTTATATCCAGATAGAATAATTATGGGCTCTAATTCAGACGAAGCAATTATATTCTCAGAGATTTTGCAGAAAGCTGCAGTAAAAAAAAATATTCAGAAAGTCTTCATGAATTCAACTGAGGCTGAAGCCGTAAAGTTATTTTCGAATACTTATCTAGCTATGAGAGTTTCCTTTTTTAATGAGCTTGATAGTTACTCAATGGCTAAA
>CACELJ010000022.1:0-9886 GCA_902560275.1 uncultured SAR86 cluster bacterium
TTGCTTGCATGGTCCTTAGTAGTTTTGGATGAACGTTCATCGTTGCTTTTTTGTCATCTCCTTCACCTTCAACTTTTAAAGATGTGACATCAGCAGCAAAACTTATTAATAATCCAAGATCTGATGGATTTATTGGAGAAGCTTCAACCTTAATTAAAACTTCATGATCTTTTGGTTTTGGAATTTCCGAAGAGGAAATGGATAAAGTTAATAATCCTTCCGAGTTGATTTCAGACCTAATTTCTTTTGACATTTCTCCCATTTTTTTATCTCCCTTCATTTAAGAAAAAAGCTGGACTACAGCTAGGATCAACATTACAGACAAAGCCATGTAGATCATCGAGCTTAAGATGAGTTTTTTCATTTTTTTATAACCGTGAATTCAAATAGATTATCTGATTCCTTTATTTCTTTCAATTTATGCTCTAAATATTCACAGAATTTCTTAACATCAGGAACACTCATGGGATCGGTAGAAATTAAGCAAACTTCTTCTCCGCTTTCAGCTTCATAAATTGCCTTATGCAAAAGCATAAGAGGCTCAGGACATTTAAGACCTTTTGCGTCAATTATTTTCATAAGATTGTTGAAACTGAGCGGAATTCTTGGATACTAAATTTAACCTCCAAAGAACCAATATAGATAAAATGAACATTCCAGCTGCCATTCCAATCCACATGCCAAGCGCTCCAATGGGCTCAATAATATTATCTGTTAAGGATATGTTGTAACCAAGCGGCATACCTACGACCCAATACGCAATTATCATTATCAAAAGCGGGACTCTTGTGTCTTTGTAACCCCTTAATGCACCCATACCGCTAAATGCAATGCCATCTGTGATTTGAAAGATGGCTGCGACAATTAAGAGGGTAGAAGCTAAAGAAATTATCAAGCTGTTAGGATTAAAAAAACTTGCAAGGTATTCACCATATAGAATCAAAATTGCGGCATTGATAAAGGCAAGAGCTATGGAAAATCCTATTCCACAAAAGGCTGCAAATCTAGAATCCTGAGAAGCATTTGCGCCTACTAGATTTCCAACTCTTACAGAAGCTGCTAAGCCAATAGCTAGCGGTATCATGAATGTCACTGTTGAAACATGCATGGCAATAGAATGACTAGCTATTACGTCAGCCCCTAGTTGACCTAAAATTAATCCAGAGCCACTGAACATACTGATTTCGACAAAAAGGGTTCCTCCAATCGGTAGCCCTAAAATAACTATCTCTTTAATAATTTTAAAATCAGGTAAATCAAACTGGTCAAAGAGCCTACAGTCTTTGTAATTATCACTTGTATAAATATAGGTTGCTAAAATAATTAGAGATAGCCATGTTGATACAGCAAAAGAAATCCCACAACCAGCGCCACCTAACTCAGGCAAGCCAAACTTTCCAAAAATGAATCCATAATTGAGTATTGCATTCACAGCTACCATAAAAAGGTTTATGTAAGTTATAGGCAAGGGTTTTGTTATACCTTCGCTCATTGACCTCAAAGGTTGAAAAAAATATAAAGCAGGAAGCCCAACCATTAATCCATACATATATTTTCTGGTTATCTCTCTTACTTCTTCAGGAGTACCAAGCAAGTTAAAAGCCCAAGAAGATTGACTCATTGCCCAGATTCCTAAAATAATCAGAGGAATACTTACCCAGAAAGACTGCCGTATTATTTTCCCAACATTGTCTAAAGTATTTGCTCCAAAATTTTGAGCTACCATTGCGGTAACAATGAATAAGGTTCCCATCAATCCCATGGAGATTGGGAAAAAAAACATATTTCCAGTAGCTACCGCAGCTTGATCTATTGTGCTGTAATTTCCTGTCATTAGAGCTGCAATTATTCCTGTTGCATGTCCTGCAAGCTGAGAAAAAAACATTGGTATGGCTAATTGCCTAAATTTTGAGAGCTCAAACGAAATCTTAGGCAGAATTTTGTTTGGTCCTTCGTAAATTAATCTAGCAGTATTTGACATAAAAGGACGCTATCATATCACTTAGCACCAAAGCAGGAGTTATAAAATTAGAAAAGATAATCGACCATTTTGGTTAAAAAGAATTCATTGGTTTTTGGATAAACTTTATATTGAAAAAATTATCAGACCGCAATTTGACTACCTTGGAAAGGCTCCTATGATCATGGGTGTTAGGTATGTTCAAATCTTTGGTACAGGAATAAAAATGGGTGATTTTGCGACTCTAATTACCTCACCAGATGCTCATATTCATCTTACTACTTGGATAAGCGGAGGGTATGAAGGAAAAATAACTATTGGAGATTTTTGTTTAATTAGCCCTGGAGTCAGAATTTCTGCTGCCACAAACATTGAGATAGGTAACTCCTGCATGTTTGCTAACAATGCGTACGTATCAGATTCAGATTGGCACGATATTTACGATAGAGCTCAACCAGTTGGACAATCAGAACCCATTAAACTAGAAGAAAATGTTTGGGTTGGAGATAGAGCAGTAATATGTAAGGGAGTAACGATAGGTAAGAATAGTATTGTGGGTGCTGGAGCGATAGTCACCAAGGATGTGCCACCAAACGTTGTTGTAGCCGGGAACCCTGCAAAAATTGTAAAAGAGTTAGATCAAAAAGCAAAAATGAAATCAAGAGAAGATATGTTTTCTGACCCCAAAGAAATGGATGATTTGTATTTAGCTCTTGATAGATATAATCTCAAAGGCAATACCTTTTTTGGATGGATTAAAAGCAAAATTTTGCCCTCAAGCAAAAATTGATAAAACTAATAATAGATAAAAATATTCCTATTTCAGAAGAATCTTTTGAAGGCCAGAATATTGATTTTGATTTTTTACCTTTCGATAAAATAAATTCTTCAACGATTAAAAATGCTGATGCTCTTTTTATTAGAACTACAACTAAAGTAAACAAGGAGCTCATTTCAAAATCCAACATTTCATTTATCGGATCTTTTGCTTCTGGAGAAAATCATATTTCTAATGATTTATTAGATGATAGTGAATGTTTCATACAAACCGCCAAAGGTTCAAATTCTCAAGCTGTTTTTGAATATGTGCTCAGTTGTATGTTAGAAAATGATTTTGAAGCATGTTCGGTTGGCATAGTGGGTCACGGCCACGTTGGAAAAAAAATCGATTCTAGTTTAAGTAAACTTGGATATGAGGTAGAGATATATGATCCTTACTTATATGATCATTCAGAAGATGAGTTGAATAAAGTTTTATCGTGTGAGGTATTAAGCATCAATTGCTCATATTCAAAGGAAGGAAAATATCCCTCTCATAATTTAATCTCAAAAGAACAGAGACCGAAAAGTAAATTAGTAATTAATTCATCAAGAGGCGAGGTAGTTGATTATTCTGAAATAGCAAAATCGTCAGAAATATTCAATGATGTTTGGGTAAATGAACCAAAAATTTCCTCAAATGATATTTATTCTTTCATGAATCACTCAAATGCTTATGGCACACCTCACATAGCGGGTTATACATTCTCATCTAAAGAAAGACAGATTGATTTAATTTTAGAAAAGTTTAATGATCTTTTTTCTAAATCTGTGGAACGAAAAGAAGATAAAAAGTTTATAAAACTCTCAAGCTGTCTTTCAGACAAATTAATAAAATCAAAGAATTTAGATTTTAAATCCATGATTTCAGAAGTTTTTTCAACGAGAAAAATCGCTATAGAATTTAAGGCTCTCTTGAGTGAATACAACGAGATGGGTAAAACTTTTGGGCCAGAGGAATTTGAAAAGCTAAGAAAATCAAAAATGAGACAGGGCTTTGATGAAATTAATATAGATATACCTATGGATAAAGATCTATTACAAAGAATGGAGCTTTCTGGCTTTAAAAATCAAAATAAATAAAAATTTTCCTAAAAAACTCACTTAGTTATAATTAGCATATGAATGATTACAATTCTCTTCTGAGCGATCAAGAAATTGCAATTTTAAGAGAAAAAAAAGATTGGAAAACCACAATGACAATTATTTCAATGTGGTCTCAGGTTCTTTTCGCCTTTTCTTTATTCATTTATCTGCCTAATGTCCTAACTTTTATCATTTCTTCAGTGATCGTAGCAGCAAAGCAGTTCCAAATGACAGTTCTTATGCACGATGGTGCCCATGGTTTGATGTATAAAAATAGAAAATTAAATGACTTTGCATCACAGTGGTTTTGCGCTTTTCCAGTGATGACTGATACTTTTCCCTATCGAAAAATACATTCACAGCATCATAAATACACTGAAACAGATAAAGATCCTGACATAGGTTTAACAAATGCTTTTCCGACATCCAGAGCAAGTCTCATCAGAAAATTTACGAGGGATCTAACTGGAGTCGCAGGACTTCGAAGATACTTTGGTGCGCTAAAGTCTGCCTGGGGATCAAACTTGAGCCTATCTGAGCACATTTCTAGATTTTTAAGCAAAATGCACGGATTTCTCATAACTAACTTGATTCTTTTTACTATTCTTTATCTAAGCGGTAATCCTTGGCTTTACCTCTTTTTATGGTGGGTACCGATGATTACGCTATTCAGCCTTTTTTATAGAATCAGAAGTATCACTGAACACTCAGGCGTGGAAGGTGGCGATGACTTCAAAAACACCAGGACGACAAAAGTGCCATGGTATTTAAGCTACTTTCTAGCTCCTCTCAATGTAAATTATCATGTTGAACATCACCTTTTTACATTTTGTCCTTGGTATAACTTACCAATGGCCCACAAAATGCTCAGAGCAAGGGGCCATACATCTAAAATGGAAATTGCTAACGGCTATGGAGAGGTTTTCAAAAAAGTATTAATAGCAAACTAATGGCACAAAAAGATATAGATAAGAAGATTTCTGCAGAAGCCTATTTTGTTACTCAGCAACATGGAACTGAGCCAGCATTCTCTGGAGACTTAAATGACAATAAAGAGCCTGGAGATTATTTATGTGTCTGTTGCGGAGTAAAGCTTTTTGATCACAATTCAAAGTATGATTCTGGTTCTGGTTGGCCAAGCTTTTGGGAACCGAACGATGAAGAGGCGGTTGCTTATAACGATGATTATGAAATTGGTTACTTAAGAAAAGAAGTTCATTGTTCTCAGTGTTCTGCTCATTTGGGTCATGTGTTTGACGATGGACCACAACCAACAGGTTTAAGGTATTGCATAAATTCAGTAGCTCTAGATTTTGTTCCTGAAGAAAAAGAATAATTTTGACTACACCTTCTAAATTGGAGAGCCCTCAAAAAGGTTTATTTTTTAAAACGGGCTTAGTTTCATTTTGGACTTTTCTTTCTAGAATTTTTGGTCTGATAAGAGATGTTGTTACAACCAGTCTTTTAGGATCATCCCTTGCACATGATGTTTTTGTGGTCATGTTAAAAATACCAAACGTTTTTCGGAGACTAGTTGCTGAAGGGGCTTTTAATCAAGCTTTTGTTCCCGTACTCACAGAGTATAAAAATTTAAATAGTTTTGAAGAGACAAAAGAGGTTATCAATAAATCATTTACTTTCATATTTTTAGCTTCAGGGATTTTGGTGGGCTTAGTTTTTATTTTTACGCCTGTATTCGTTTTTATTTTTGCTCCAGGTTTTTTTTACGATGAGTCTAAGCTTGCACTGTCTCAAGAAATTCTAAAGATAACTTTTCCTTATTTATTTTTTATATCTTTGGTTGCCTTATCGGGCAGTATTTTAAATACATTTGGTAAATTCTCAGTTCCTGCAGCCACTCCTATTTTTTTTAACTTAAGTATCATTCTCTGTGCGATCTATCTTAGAGACTATTTTGAGAGCCCAGTATTTGCGCTGGCTTATGGTGTGATAATCGCTGGGATAGTTCAATTATTCTTCCAAATAAAATTTTTGGTAGATTTAGAACTTCTGCCAAGATTTGATTTGAAAATTTTCAATAAAGGCACTAAAAAAATATTTAATTTAATGATCCCTGGTATTTTGGCTGGTGGAGTCGTTCAGTTAAATATTTTAATTGATACTATTTTCGCTTCTCTTCTAGAAACAGGGAGCCCAACTTGGCTTTACCTCTCCGATAGGTTGATACAACTTCCTCTTGGTATTTTTGGAATTGCGATCGCTACAGTAATTCTTCCAAAATTATCAAGCGAGTACGTCGCTGAAAAATATCTGGAATTTAAAGAAAATTTAAGATGGGGAATAGAACTCATTTTAATTTTTGCAATCCCATCATCGGTTGCACTTTTTTCTTTAGGATTACCAATTATTGAATTACTTTTTGTAAGAGGAAACTTTAATGAAAGTGACGCAATCATGACTGCTATGAGCTTGCAAGCTTTTTCGCTTGGCTTATTTGCTTTTATGTTGATTAAAGTCTTATCAGCTAGTTTTTTTGCAAGACAGGATACTTTTACCCCTTTAATCATTACTATTCTTTCTTTTGTGATGAATGTTTTTCTGAATTACTTTTTGGCTTTTTATCTTGGATATGGGCATGTTGGACTCGCCTTAGGAAGCTCTATCGCTGCGATAGTTTCTGTAGTAATTTACTATTTAATCCTATCAAGAAACTCTTTTATTGAAGTAACCAAAGAAAGTTTAATTTCAATAATAAAAATACTAAGTGCAAATATAGTTTTCTACTTAGTTATTAATTTCTTTGCAAACAATATTTCAGCTATTAACGATCAATGGCTATCAAACCTAGTTCTTTTATTTGGGATATTATTTTTAATAATATTTTATTTTTTAACCCTTTATTTATTGGGATTCAGAGCATCTTTTTTTAGAAGATAATGTATTTGATTAGAGGTCAATCCAACATAGAGCTTTTTAGAGAAAAGCATCCAAAAGATTCATTCATCGCGACCATAGGAAATTTTGACGGCTTACATTTAGGCCACAAAGAAATTCTTAAAAACATGCTTTCAATCGCAAAAAGAAAAAAGCTAAAGAGAATGGTTATTTTTACCGAGCCCCATGCGAAAGAATTTTTTGCTGAAGAAATTTCATCTGTTGAAGCTCCACCAAGGATTTCACCTTGGAGAGATAAATATTTAAGTCTTAAAAAAAATGGAGTAGACGTGGCTTTTTTTCTTAAATTCAATAGCAATTTAAAAGGAATGACTCCTGAAATTTTTGCAGACGAAATTCTCGGAAATCTGCAGATTAGGTCTTTAATGATTGGCGATGATTTTAAATTTGGAAAAGATAGGAAGGGTGATTTTAATTTTCTAGTTAATTGGGGAAAGAGAAAAGGCGTGGACGTCTTAAAAACTGAAACATTTAAAATTAATGATAAAAGAGTAAGCAGCACCCGAATTAGAGAAGCTTTGATAAATAATGATTTTGAGGAGGCTAAAATACTTCTTGATAGGCCATATACCTTTTCTGGAAAAGTAGTCCATGGAAATCAACTAGGCAGGACAATTGATGTTCCTACTGCTAATTTATGGCTGCCTAAGACAAACTTACCTATCAAAGGGGTTTACGGAGTAAAAATTCAACTTGAAAACAGAAAATTTTTAGGCATAGCCAACATGGGTCTGCGTCCAACAATTGGAGGAACAATGCCAGTTTTAGAGGTCCATATATTTAATTTTTCAGAAGATATCTATGGCCAAAGAATTCAAGTAGAATTTTGTTTTAAAGTTAGGGATGAGAAGAAGTTTTCTGGATTAGACCAACTTAAAGAACAAATAAAAAAAGATATTTCCTACACGTTAAATACATTTGATTCGAATCTATGAAAGATACTCTAAATCTTCCAAAGACTAAATTTTCTATGAAAGCCAATTTGGCTCAAAAAGAGCCAGAGATTCTTAAATTTTGGGAGGAGATTAATCTGTATGATGCTCTTCAGGAACAAAATAAGGATAAACCTAAATTTACCTTCCACGACGGTCCTCCATATGCCAATGGCCCAATTCATTTGGGTACAAGCATCAACAAAACCTTAAAAGATATTGCCTGCAAATCTAGATTGTTATCCGGTTACAACGTCTCTTTTGTTCCTGGATGGGATTGTCATGGATTGCCTATTGAGTTAAACGTGGAGCAAAAATCAGGTAAGCCAAATAAAGATATTCCTGCCAAAGACTTCAGGGCTAAATGTCGTGATTATGCTAATCAGCAAATAGCTATCCAAAAAAAGGATTTCAAAAGATTGGGTGTCTTAGCTGATTGGAACAACCCTTATAAAACAATGGATTACTCTTTCGAGGCAGGGATAGTAAGAGCTCTTTCAGAGATAGTCAAATCGGGTCATTTAGTCAAAGGGGATAAACCTGTCTATTGGTGTCCTGATTGCAACTCTGCACTTGCTGAAGCAGAAGTGGAGTACAAAGATAAAACCTCCAGCTCAATAGATTTCCTTTTTGAGATGGAGACCTCAAGTGTGAATGAAATTTTTAATACTTCAGTGGATGAAAAGATTAAAACATCCTTTTTATCATGGACAACAACTCCATGGACTATCCCAGGAAATGTAGCTTTATCAGTAAATCCAAATCTTGATTATTCTCTGCTAGAGGTCAAGAAAGATAACTCCAAGCAATGCCTTATTATTTGTAAGGATTTAATAGATAGCGTTCTTGAAAGATGTTCTATATCTGACTTTACGATCTTATCAACAAAACCTGGATCTATTTTGGAGTCTGCAGAAGCTAAACATCCTTATTTTGATAGAAAGTCTACAGTCATATTGGGAGATCATGTTACTACCGAAATGGGAACTGGTATTGTTCATACAGCCCCAGCTCATGGCTTAGAAGATTTTCATGCAAGTAATAAATATAAACTTGAGATACTAAATCACGTTGGCTCCGATGGAAGATTTTTAGAAACAGCTTTTGATTTTTCTGGAATGAATTTAGAGGAAGCCAATAAAAAATCCATTGAAATGTTAGAGGGACGATCAAACCTTCTTTCTAAAGACTCATATCAACATAGTTTTCCACACTGTTGGAGACACAAAACACCGCTGTTTTTCAGAGCAACTCCTCAATGGTTCATATCTATGACTGAAGAAAACTTATTGGAGAATTCTATGAATTCTATTGATTCTGTTAACTGGATGCCAGATTGGGGTAAATCTAGGATTACAAGCATGATGGAAGAGAGGCCAGATTGGTGCATTTCAAGACAGAGAACCTGGGGCGTTCCCATAGCTTTGTATATAAATAAGAAAACCGGAGAGCTTCATCCAGATACCGTCTCTATTATGCAAAAAGTAGCAGATGAAATCGAAAAGTCAGGAACAGATGTTTGGTTTGAGCAAAATTTAGAATCAGTTAGTGTTGGTGATGAGTATGAGCCAGTAATGGATATTTTAGATGTATGGTTTGATTCTGGCGTCACACATTACTGTGTTCTAAATGAAAAAAGAGGATTGTCTCAACCTGCAGATTTATATTTAGAAGGATCTGATCAGCATAGAGGTTGGTTTCAGTCTTCTCTCCTTACAGGGATGACTATTAATAATTTACCTCCTTTTAGAAATGTAGTAACGCACGGCTTTGTTGTTGATAGTGAAGGGAAAAAAATGTCTAAATCTTTAGGAAATGTTGTTTCTCCTCAATCTATTTGGAATCAAAAAGGGGCGGATATTTTAAGAGCATGGGTTGCTTCAACAGAGTTTAGAAATGAGATGAATTTCTCAAATGAAATTTTGGATAGAACGACTGATTCGTACAGAAAAATAAGAAATACAATTAGATTTCTTTTGAGTAATTTGTATGATTTTGATGAAAATAGTCAACTGCAAAAGATTAATGAACTCATTGAGTTGGATCAGTTTATTGTTGCTAAGGCAATGGAAGTCCAAAGGGATATAGTAGCCGATTATGAAAATTTTGATTTTCATTTGGCATTTCAAAAAATCTTAAATTTTTGTACAAATGAATTAGGTAGTTTCTACTT
>CACELJ010000023.1:0-9532 GCA_902560275.1 uncultured SAR86 cluster bacterium
GAGGCTTCCCATTTTGACCAAGCCCTTGCAGCGGAGAGTTTTTTTTCTTGATCTTCTCCGTTAAATATTTTTCTGTAAGCCTCCATCAGATTGGATCTTTCATCTGGCTTAATTTCATCTAAAAATCCTTGCCAAGCTTCAGGGTAAATCTCACTCGCGCCGTATTGATAAAACCATTCCAGTTCTTTTTGACGAAGCATGAAAATACCTCTGAGAATTAACTCAGAAACCCTATCAGGGAATTTTTGTGCGTATGCCAAAGACAGCGTGCTTCCCCAAGAACCGCCAAAGACAAGCCATTTTTCAATTTCAAGCTTTTCTCTAATGGATTCAATGTCATCGACTAAGTGCCAAGTTGTATTATCCTCGAGTGAGGCATGAGGTTTGCTTCTCCCACAGCCTCTTTGATCAAAAACAACGATTCGATATTTTTTTGGATTAAAAAAACGCCTTGAAAGAGTGCCGCCACCTCCACCCGGTCCACCGTGCAGAAAAATGGCTGGCTTGCCTTTTGGATTTCCTGATTGCTCGTAGTAAATCTCATGGATACCTTTTTTAATGAAACCAGAATCAAAAGGTTCAATCGAAGGAAACAATTTATTTTTTTTACTAAAAAATGCCATTATGTTTTATATTAAATTTAGCGAACAAAAATAGAAAGTTTATTTAAGAAAATCTTATGAAGACTTGGGCAGCGGAAGCGTTAAACACAGCTCCGGATTCAAAAAATGAAATCCACGGAGATAAGCTGGCAAAAGAATTTGGTTTTAAGGGCGGTTTAGTTCCTGGTGTAACCATTTCTGCTTATCTACTACATCCTGTGATAGAAAAGTGGGGAGTCGAGTGGCTCAATAACGGTTTTGCAAAATGCATGATTACTTCACCGTTGTACGACAAAGAAAAATTTGAAGTAATTTCTAAAGAAGTTTCGGAAGAAAAAATACTTACTACACTTTATAAAAGCGATCAGACCATTAGCGCAAATGCTGAAACTGCGCTTGCAAAGGCTTCTATAAAACCTCCCAAACTTCGAGGAGATACAATCGCATCTCAAGATTATGTTGGGCCTCAAGCAACAAAAGATATTTGGGAAAAGCTTAAAAAAGAGGGATGTTTTTCTTTTCGATATCTATGGGGCGGAGAAAATCCCTTAATTTATTTACGCGATTTAAATCAACTTCCCGATCTTCTCAATCCAAAAAAAGATGGTTTTGCAAATTTATGTTTTCTGTTGGGATGTTCAAACTGGATTCTAGCGAGCAATGCATACATGAATCCTTGGATACATCTTCAAACGACATCTCATAACTTTAGGGCAGTCCCAATGGGGACGTCATTGATTGCAGAAATGCAGGTTAAAGATTGTTACGACAAAAAAGGTCATGAATTCATAGATGTCGATGTAAATCTTTTCGACGAACGCGATGAAGAATGCATTATGATGATTAATCTCTTAGCAATATATAAAGTAAGAGGAGCCTAATAACTGAGAGAAGGGGGAAAAATGGCTAAAGAATCATGGTTTTTGATCTTAACGGCATTTGGCGTTGCTCTAGTTTCGCTGGGATATGGAGTAAATCCAAAGCTTGGGATGCCCTTGCTATATGGGATTGATATAGAAAGCGTAAATCAAATAAATATGTATAGAGCTATCATGGGTTTGTATTTAGCTATTTCTTTGTACTGGATTATTGGCGCCCTTAATGAGAATGTTAAGTTATCTGCCCTATGGAGTATGTTCGTTTTTATGACGGGTATAGGCTCTGGAAGATTAATCAGTGTTTACCTGGATGGCACTCCTTCGACTATTTTTATGTTTTTCCTCTTTATTGAAATAATTTCAGCAGTTTTGTGCTTATTTTTTATTTCTAGATTAAATAAGGGGATCGAAACTTAGTAAAAAAACTATGGAGCTTTCAAATAAAAATTCCAACCTTCATTACTTTCAAGCAGGCAAAGGAGATCCCTTAGTATTTTTACATGGATTTCCTGATTGTGCGGTCAACTACAAAGAGCAGATAGAATTTTTTAGCGCCAATGGATTCGAAGTTTTCGTTCCATTGATGCCAGGCTATCACGAGGACGATCAAGAGCTTGATACTTACCAAAGCTTAAAAATAGCTGAAGAATTATCAACTTTCATCAATTCTGTTACAGATAAGCCTATTAATTTATTTGGTCATGACTGGGGAGCTTCAGCAGCTTATGGGATAGCTAATTTGATACCTGAGAAAATAACTAAATTAATTACTGCTTCTGTCCCTTACGGCCCTGCCTTGATGAGCGCTTTTTTACTTGATGGAGATCAACAAAGAAAATCCTGGTATATGTTTTTTTTCCAACTTGAAATTGCTGAAATGGCTGTTGAGGCAAACGATTATGAATACATCAAGAGACTGTGGCGAGAATGGTCGCCGAATTGGTCTGATTACGATAGCTATGCTCAAGAAGCGATAAATGTTTTATCCAAGCCTGGAGTCTTAACCCGAGCCCTGAAATATTATCGCAGCACTTTTCAATCAGGATTACAAAGCGAAAGATTGAATAATTTACAAATGACCTTTACTGATAAATTTAAGATGCCGGCTCTTTATCTTCACGGAAAAAACGATGGATGCATTGCTGCTGAACTTTCGAATGGGATGGAGGATAGTTTCGAAAATCTGAAAAAGCTCGAGCTTGATGACTGTGGACATTTTCTCCATTTAGAAAAACCTAAAGAAATAAATCAAATTATCCTTGATTTTCTTAACTCTTGATCTTCAAATCTGAGTCTACTTTTAATTAAAGATTAAATATCCAATTTCTTCTTTAATTTGTTCTGCTATAACTGACTGTGCGTTCTCATTTGGATGAATACCATCGGGCTGCATAAGATCTTCTCTAAGTGCCACATTTTCCAGCATGAATGAAATCAATTTTGCATCCGTCTCTAAAGCAACTTCAGAATAAATATTTTCAAAAGCTTCAATATATTTTTTTCCGTAATTCGGAGGAATCTTGATCTGCATAATTATCGGAATTGATCGGTTACTTGAGATTATTGAAACTATTTTTAATAAGTTCTGTTTTATCCTCGATATTGGATAACCACGCAACGCATCATTACCACCCAACTCCACCAAAACAAAGTCAGGTTTATGCGTATTTAGATCTCTGCTTATTCGAGATAGTCCTCCCGAAGTAGTATCTCCCGAAATACTTGAATTAATGATCTTTAAACTTTTTCCTTCTTTAGAAAAAGAACTTTTCATCAAGGTAGTCCAATTTTGCGATTCTTTAATACCAAATCCGGCAGAGATGCTGTCGCCTAAAATCAAAAGCTTCTTATCATCTGCGATGATAGAATTGGAAAAAATCAAAACAAAAATAAATAATTTTTTGTACCTGGAAATCTCAAGGAAACTCATTTAATGATTATAAAAGCAAGAAATTTGTCAAAAAAGGTTATTTTTAACGGCGAAGAAATAAATATTTTAGACAAGATTGATTTAGATATTTCTTCGAATACATCGCTTGCAGTGGTTGGTCCATCAGGATCGGGCAAATCAACTCTCTTGGGTCTTCTTGCGGGACTGGATTCTCCTTCAGGGGGGGAAATATTCTTTGACGACATGCCTCTTCATTCCATGTCGGAAGATAGCCGCTCAAAGATCAGAAAAGAATCCGTAGCTTTTGTTTTTCAGAATTTTGAGCTGTTAGCAGGTCTGACTGCTCTTGAAAATGTCATGCTTCCTTTGGAAATGAAAAATAACGGAAGAGCTAAAGAGATTGCAGAAAAATATCTAGAGAAAGTCGATATGCTCAATAGGGTAATGCACTATCCTCAACAGCTTTCAGGTGGTGAACAGCAAAGAGTTGCTATTGCTAGAGCATTTGCATGCGAAGCAAAGGTTTTGTTTTGCGATGAGCCAACCGGAAACCTAGATTCAACAAATAGCAAGATGATCTCAGATTTACTTTTCGATGTTTTTAACGAATCAAGCACTGCACTTATCATTGTCACTCACGACGAAGACTTGGCCGATCGATGTGATCAAAAAATTAGACTCATTGATGGAAAAATTCAATGAATGTTGTTTTATTGTCTTTAAAAATTTTCTTTCGGGAGCTCAAGTCTGGACAGTTGCTGTTAATGTTTCTTTCCTTAACTTTAGCTGTTGGAATAGTTGCATCTATCACTTTGTTTACCGACAGGCTGGATCGCTCCTTGATAGCCGAGTCTCAAGTATTTTTAGGAGGAGACTTAAAATTTGAAACAAGCGATGCAATAGAAGAATCCAATATCCCAAATTTTGAAGGACAATTTGCAAAGATCTATGAATTTGGAAGCGTAGTCTCTAATGCGGATAACTTTCAATTAGCTGCTATAAAATCAGTTGAAAAGCCTTACCCAATCGCTGGTCAGCTAGAAATCATAAATGAAAACTCAGAAGTAGAAACCTTCACCTCCCCGCCTAATCCAGGAGAAATCTGGTTGGACGGTCGCTTAGCTAGACTTCTGGATATTTCCATAGGAGATCAAGTTGATCTTGGGGCTACATCTCTTATTTACTCTGGAACTATTTCTTCTGAGGCAGATCGAGGAACCGGTTCCTTTGCTTTTGCACCAAAAGCCATTATGAATTCTGCTGATTTAGAATCGACCCAACTTATTCGGTCTGGCTCTAGAGTCCGTTACACCTATTTATTTACCTCTTCCAAGGAAGATATTGATAAATTAGAACAGTACTTCCAAAACATTAAACGGCCCGGCGATGATATTTTAACTCCTCAGAATGAGGAGACTCCTTTAGGCAGGGCTATTGATAGGGCCTCTAATTTTTTTCTGCTTGGTGCATTGTTAGCAATCATTTTATCCTCGCTAGCAATTGCAATTTCATCCTTGCAATTTACGAGGAGACACACTGAATACGTTGCCATCTTTAAAGCATTAGGCTTTCAACCGAAAGAAATACGAATTACTTATTTATTGATCTTTACTTTTGTAGCTATATTTTCAATCCTCTTCGGTATAGCTACAGGTTGGCTTGTTCAACTTTCTTTTCTAAGTCTTCTTAAGGAATATTTTCCTGCCAACTTGCCCTTACCTGGCCCTAATCCTTACTTTATATCTGTTGTTACAGCGTTCACGTGTTTGCTAGGTTTTGCATATCCCATGCTAAGAAATCTATTTGAGTTATCTCCAAACACAATTCTAAGAAAAACCGTCAATAAAACAGGAAATTTTTTATCGATTGTTTATTCTCTAAGTGGACTTCTAGCTTTTTACTTCTTAATAGTTTTTTTCATCAGGGATTTTTACATCACAAATATTATTTTCTTCTCAATCTTGGCTTTTGCTCTTTTCATTTTTGGTTTTATTTACGTTATTTTTTCATTTATTAAACCCTTGGGTCTTAATCCACTGAAAACTTTTAAGATGATTGCTTTTGAATTAAGCCGCAGGAAACTCTTCAATTCTTTGCAGATAGTTTCCATAACTGTAGCAATAGCTTTGAGCTTAATTGCTTACTCTTCATCAACGAATATCATCTCTTCATGGGAGAGTTCTTTACCTGAAAAAGCTCCAAATAACTTCATCTTTAACTTATTTGAAGACGAAAAGGAAAATCTAAAAGATTTTCTAGAATCAAGAGATATTGAGTTACTCCCTATCTATCCTGTTACAAGCGCTAGATTTTTTAGAGTCGGGGAAGGTGAGGACATTGATCGAACTTTCAATTTTACGTGGATGGAAGACTTACCCGAGGGCAATAAAATTGTTTCAGGAGAGTGGTTTAATCAGTCAAGCGACGGGGTTTCCATTTCTATTGAAATAGCAGAAAGATACAACTTAAAGCTTAACGATAAAATAGAAATTGACGTAGCAGGCAAAAGAATCAGTAGCTTTATTCAAAGCATAAGAGAAGTTAATTGGGAGAACTTTAGCCCTAATTTTTTTGCTATCGGTAATACAGATGACTTTTCTGACCTATCTCCTACATACATCACTTCTTTCCATGTTCCTGAAAATAAAAAAATAGTTACCACAGAGCTTATAAAACAATTTCCGACTAGCTCTGTCATTTCTCTTGAAAATTTAATACAGGAAATTCAATCAATTATTTCTAAAGTTTCGCAAGCTTTAACGCTTATTTTAGGGCTTACTCTTTTGTCTGCATTATTTCTGATGTTGGCTACGATCCAAGAAAGCTACAAGCAGAGAGAGAAACAGAATGCCATCTTAAAAACTTTAGGCTTAAGCAGAACCATCATGCAAAAAAATACTTTTTTGGAGTACTTAACCATCGGATTGTTCGCCGGAGGACTGGGGGGTCTGCTCGCCTTGATTGCGACATACTTGATTGAAACGTTTGTTTTTGAAATAGATCCGACTGTTTATTGGGATATTCTTTTACTGGGAATCTTAAGCGCGGTGGTAATTATAGGAATTATTTCCGCAATCTTTACATTTTATCTTTCGACAAAAACTCCGAAGGATGTTTTAAGTAAAGTTTCATGAGCTCAAGCGTCAAATCGGGTCCAATTCCAGCCGGTCGTCTTCAAAGAGGAAGCTCCAGCTCAAATAATTATATTTCTAAGTTCCGGCAGGTTCTTATCAGGCATGGTTTGACCATGACTGTGATAGCAATTATTTGTCTATTCGTGCCGTTCATATTGGATGACTTCAATTCCTCCCTAAGTAAATTATTTCTTTCTCCTTCAAAATATTTTGTATGGTTTTTAGCAGTAACTTTGTTTATTTTTGGGTATTTAAAATTTACCAAAAAAAATCTCAATGTTCGTCAAATTGCTTGGATATGTTACTTATTTGTAATCTCGGTAGTTGAGGAAATTGGCTTTAGACTTGGCTTACCGCTCCTTTTTACTTCTGAATTCATTGGTATTGATATTTTTTGGATAGGCGTTATTTTGAGTAACTCTATATTCGCTACAATTCACTACTTTACGTTACGCTGGAAACTCACAGCATGCATATTCACATTTTTAGGCGGCATGGGATTTAGTCGACTTTTCTCGGTAACAGGGGACTTGGCTTTAGTCATATTAGTTCATTGGGCCGTAACCTTTTTAAATACTCCATCTGCTCCAAAAGGTCTGAATAATTCAAATCTAAAAGATTAATTGACATCGTAAATGTCATTCTTTTAAGGTTTATTCATGAGTCGTTCTTTATCAGTTATCTTGTTAATAGCAGCAATTTCCATTGCTTTTATCTTTTATCTTTCAAATCAAAAACCTGAAATAAATTACGATAGATTTAATTTGGTATCACCAGGCATTCTAAGAACTCCAGACGAACGTTTTGAAAATTTAGAAGATTTTCCATTTAAAGCTAATTATCTAACAATTGGTGACACCAGAATTCATTATCTCGATGAGGGTCCAACAAATGGAGAGGTAATTTATCTTCTTCACGGTGAGCCGGCTTGGAGTTATTTATTTAGAAAAATGATTCCTGTGCTTGTAGATGCAGGTTATCGAGTTATAGCGCCAGATATGGTTGGCTTTGGAAAATCGGATAAATATATTTCGGTCGAAGATTACACCCATCAAATGCACGTAGATAAGATGACTCAATTAATTGTAGAGCTGGACTTAAATAATATTACTGCGCATGTGCATGATTGGGGCGGGCTCGTTGGACTTAGAGTTGTTGCTGAAGAGCCAGATAGATTTTCTAGAATTATTGCTTCCAACACTTCTTTAATTGCTACTGGAAGGGGCGTTTTAAATGATATGTTTAGTTTTATAGCTTATCCACTTTTTAAATTTTCAATATGGTTCCAAGGACCAGCAACTTGGGAAGAATTCATTGGAGGCGATGGATTTACGGGTTGGATAAGGTATTCAAAATCAACTGATAACATTGACGTTGGCGGAATAATGCAGACCCTTGGCACTGTCTCAGCTCGTGAAAGAGTTGGATATGAAGCTCCATATCCTAATGCAACCTATAAAGCAGGCGCTCAAATATTTCCTTATTTAATCCCAAGTGAATTAAGAAAAAATGAAAGAGCCTACAGGGATGTTTTTGAAAAATGGGATAAACCATTTTTGATTGCCAACAGTGATAATGATCCTGTTACAAGTAACAATCCTAGGTTGGTAGAGATGTTAAAAAGAGTGCCAACAGCTGAAGAGATTGTTATCAAAGGACCAGGTCACTTTATTCAAGAAGAAGCTGGGCCTGAATATGCCCAATTAATAATAGATTTTATAAACGGAAATCCTAAAGGTTTTTCAGTTGAAAAAAAGTTAGATAACTTTTTAAATTTAGATTAAATAACTTATGGAAGGATATGACTTGCTAATGATATTTTGGTCAGGTTTTTTAATCTTTGGATTATTTATGGCCTATCAAGATTATCGGAAGTGGATTACTTCAAATGAAGCCAATAGGAGCTTGTCCCTTAGAGAAATATTTTCAATCTTTGGTCAAGGAATTGTCTTCGTAACAATTGCGCTAGCAGGGATTATTTTCTTTACCTTAAATCAACATTTAATTTAGCAAGCGAGAATAACGATGAACGAAGAACTATTAGAAGAAGCTATGGATTTTGTGAACAACCTATAGACTGTTAGACCTTATGACTCTACTTGGGATGAGTATATACAGTATGTTCTAGATAACTCTTAATTCGTAATTGCAGACCTAGTTCCCTCTACATTACCACGCCAATTTCTTCCACGAAAAGTGCAGAGTGTGAAGGGCTTTGTTCTCCTTGCAATAGTTCCGCTTACCATATCTACGCCGCCGGGAATAAATACAATTGGTTTTTCTAAATCGCAAAAGTAAGTAATCACAGCATTCCTACCAGTATCATATGTGCTTTTAATCTTTAAAATATCTCCTTCTTTACAAGCCTTATCAGGTCGAAGGTCGACAGTGTCACTGTGAGTTTTCATATCACATATGTTTTGAGTAGTATCTGAATCTGATTGAGCAGAAGCCAAAAAAGATAAGCTAAAAAAGCTAATTAATAAATATTTCATAGCTTAATTCTAATCCTGATTCCAATCTGGGTCAGCTTTAAAAAAGAGGACAATCGAAAGCCATTTCTGAAGCAGCGTTCACAAACTTGCTAACATTTGTTTCAGACTCAGTCAGGTCACTAAACCTGACAATCTGAGATGAGCCTTCAACCCTTAAGATAAGATTATCGGAAATTCTTAAATTATCTAAGAATGTTTGAATAAAGCCCTTGTTATAGGTGTATAACATGCTGCCATTAGCATTAGACTCAAAAGTGAATACCTGTTTATCAGGTTCATTTTTATCAAATCTGTATGTAACTATGAGGGTAGATTTCGTACTGAACATAAATCCAGTTTTTAAAACCATTCTAGGTCTATCACCTTTGTTACAAAAAATACCAATAACTTTTGGTGAAATAGAATTACTATCATCTGCGAACACTCCTAAATTTAGTGTTCTTTCGTCAGTGAATTCATCCAACATATCACCGAAGATAGTATTTCCACAAAAGCTATTCAAGCTGAAAAATAACAATGAAAGTCTTAGCAA
>CACELJ010000024.1:0-9469 GCA_902560275.1 uncultured SAR86 cluster bacterium
CAAGCTCTTCAGGACCAAATTCAGCACCATCCCAACCTAAAGCCTTAGTTCCCATAGCTTCGAGCATAATTTCATATCTAAGCTTATTGTGCTCTGTACCATAATATTTAAAGATAGAAGAGGCAGCACTAGGACCTTGGTTAGATTTTTTTGATTCTTCTGCAGCTCTTCTCAGAGTCAGCGCAAATGCTTGAGAATTCATATCATGATCAATGATTTTATTTCTTAAGCCAGAATCATTAAGTTTATCTTCCTTTTCACCAACATATCTCTTAGCCATTGTTGCTAAGCCGGAAGTTGGTTTTGCATCTGATTTTTTAGAGGATCCAGAAGCTGCTGAACCAAAACCCATGCCAGCAATCATATTTCTTTCAAATTGAAGCAGTCTTTTAGCCACAGACCATCCCTTGTTTAAACCTCCAACAAGGTTTTCTTTTGGAGCTGTAGCATTATCAAAGAAAGTTTCACAAAAAGGAGATTTTCCAGATATCAGTTTAATTGGTTTTGTGGTTACGCCTTCCTGATCCATATCAATTAGAAGAAAACTTATTCCTTCATGTTTAGGCTCTAGAGGACCTGTTCTAACGAGGGTAAAAATCATATCGCATTCATCTGCATATGAGGTCCAGACTTTTTGACCGTTAATCAAGTATTCTTCTCCTTGATCTTCAGCCTTTGTTTTTAGACTAGCTAAATCAGAACCACTGCCTGGCTCGCTATATCCCTGGCACCATCTTATCTCTCCTCTCACTATTTTCGGAATATGTTTCATTTTTTGTTCTTCTGTTCCATATTCAAGAAGTGCTGGGCCTAACATCCAAATACCAAAGCTATTGAGAGCAGGTCTAGCTTTAATTCTCATTAATTCTTCTTGAAGAACTTTATTTTCTTCAAAATTGAGTCCACCGCCGCCATATTCTTTAGGCCAAGTAGGGCAGGTCCATCCTTTTTCGCCCATTCTATCCATCCAAACTTTTTGGTCAGGATCCTTAAATTCAACTTTTCTTCCACCCCAAACAACATCTCCTTGAGACATGGGAGTTCTCATTGATTCTGGACAATTTGCTTCTAACCAATCCCTTGTTTCATTTCTGAAAGCATTCAAATCTGACATAAGTACCTCTTTTTTTATGTACAAATACTAAGAATAATCTATGCTACGCAAGCTAACAATAATAAGTTTATGAATTTTTTTTCATTTCTGTCAGAAAACCCAGAATTTTTATGGGTTTTTACAGTTTTCTATGATTTAACTATTACTGTTATTTTATTTAAATTGTTTGGACTTAGGGGCTTATACATTGCTGTTACATTAGGAATAATGTTGGCAAATCTTCAAGGGGGAAAAGTAAGTGACCTAAATTTTTTTGGACAAACTTTTACAGTTAGCATGGGAGCCATAATGTACTCAGGAATATATTTTGCAACTGATCTAATTAGTGAAAAGTACGGAAGAAGAGAAGCAAATATAGCGGTAATTTTAGGAGCTATTTCTAATATAGTCATCATGTTTACATTGGTTCTTAGCACTTATTATCTTCCTTCTCAAATAGCTGCATCATCTCAATCTGTTCATAGCGCAATAGAAACTCTCGCATTTTATTCACCCATATTTGTAATTGGATCAATTACTGCATATCTAATAAGTCAAACTTTTGATGTATGGCTTTTTAATAAAATTAAAGATATTACAAAAGGAAAATATCTCTGGCTAAGGAATAATCTTTCAACTCTCTCATCTCAGGCATTAGATACCTTTATTTATACGTTTGTCTGGGTAATAGCCGGAGAACTAAGCTTTTTTGTTGCTCTTTCAATTGCATTAACTAAATATATTTTTAAAGTCATAATTGCGATAATAGACACTTTGTTTATATATGTTGTAAGAAGCTGGACGCCTACGTATGAAAAAAATTACTAAAATAGCTGTTATTTACTCCGCAACCAGGAAAACAGATAAAGCCCTTTCTAGAGTTAATGAAATAATAGAATCCTCTAATTCAGAGGTCATTCTTTCAACAAATATAAAGAAACTAAATTCTGAAACAATCAAAAAAGCTTCAAAAGCAGAGCTTATCCTTGTCCTTGGTGGAGATGGAACAATGATTGGCTCTATTAGAAACCTTCATTCCTTAAATGTACCTTTTTTAGGAATCAATTCAGGGACTGTAGGTTTCCTAACCGACTTATCTCTGACTAAAATTGAGAAACTAAAAGACATTCTGCAAGGTTATTACCTGAAAGAGAGCAGGCCAGTTTTTGAGGCTTATTCAAGCATCAAAAAAAAGGAAATATTTCTTAATGAGGTTGTAATTCATTCTGGCTCTGTAACAAAAATGCTTGATCTTGAGATAAGCTTAAAAGATCAAGTGATCTATAATTTAAAAGCAGATGGTTTAATTATTTCGTCAAGCACTGGTTCGACTGCATACTCTTATTCAGGCGGGGGTCCAATAGTTTCGCCGAAATTAGATGCAATTTCTTTGTTGCCTATGTTTTCTCATAGTTCATCTTCGCATAGCTTACTCTTATCTGACAGAGAAGAGGTTACCGTTAAAATTAAAAATAAAAATTTAAATTCCACGCAAATTTTTGTTGATGGAAAAAAGAACCTAAAATATACAAACAAGGGTTTGAAAGTATCTAATACAAAAAAAACTTTTAAACTTTATCACCCAAAAGACTATAATTACTTTGAGGCTTGCAGAACAAAGCTAGGTTGGGCAATACCTATTGAAAAATTTAAAAGTGAATAAATCTATGAACTTTCGTAAATGCCTAATTTTGACAATTTTTTCTGTTCCCTTTTCTCTGTTATCTCAATCATCAGATGATCTAAAATTTCTTGACCTACTTCCGGATAATCAAGCTTCTTCAATCTCTGAGAAATTAGGTATCCAAACTGGTAAGCCAATATCTGACCAAGTAAGAATGGAAGATTTTGAAAATCCATCTTTCAATAGCCTCGCTCCTAAAGAACCAAAATTTAGTTCAATAAATGAATTAAATTTTTTATCTGAAAATAATACCTCTGTTTTCGGATTAGATTTATTTAAAGATGCCCCTTCAACTTTTGCTCCAATTGATTTAGCCCCCGCACCACTTGATTATGTGATAGGGCCAGGCGATGAATTAAAAATTCAATTATTCGGTTCAACAATCTCTAATAGGCTAGTTCCAGTCAATCGAGAAGGAAACATAATCACTCCTGAGCTTGGTGCAATAGAACTTTCAGGATTAAATTTTAGTGAAGCAAAAAACAAAATTTCCTCAATTGTTGAGGCCTCGCTTATTGGCACAACTGTAGATATTTCTTTAGCTAAAATAAGATCTATTCAAATTTTTGTCTTAGGGAATGCATTTAGCCCCGGCGCATATACGGTGAGTTCTTTATCAAATATATCAAATGTACTATTTTTCTCTGGCGGGCCAACAACTAATGGCTCTTTAAGAAATATATCTGTGAAGCGAAATGGAGATGAAATTGCTAATTTGGACTTTTATGAATTTCTCATTAAAGGAAATATAAAAAATGATATTAGACTTCAATCAAATGATGCAATATTAATTAATCCCGTTGGAAAAACTATTTCTATATCAGGTCAAGTTAAAAATCCCGCTAGATACGAACTTCTCACAAGTGAAAATTTTGAGGATTTATTATTTTTTTCGTCTGGTTTCACCAATAAGGCCGATAAGAGCAAAATAACTCTTAGTTCATTTGCAGAAAATGGTGAAAGAATTTACAAAAATTTTTCAGAGGATGAGATTTCGAGTATTAATCTCAAAGATGGAGATGAAATATTTGTTCATAATCTTTCAAATACTCCTAGAAACATAATAAAAATAATTGGAGAAATATCTTCATCTGGTTCTGTAGCATTTGAAGAAAATTTAAGTATAGAAAAAATAATTAAACCCGAAGATTTTACAGATTCAACTTATGCTCCATTTGCGATAATCGAGAGGGAAAATAAATTTGGTTCAAAAAGGCTTCTTAGAACCAACCTTTATACAAATGATGGTTTTAAAACTGCTCTAAAATCAAATGACATCATTTACATTTTATCGAAATCAGATGTGAATTTCTTGAACTCTATCCTGGTTGCTGATGCATTAGGAATTTTAAAAGAAAATGATTCTAAAAATCTTTCCGAATATTTCAGATCGTTGAATTTAGATAGATATCAGTGCAAATCTTTACAAATACTTGCTAAGCAAGCTTCTTCATCTTCTATAAGGTTTGTTAAATCAAAATATTTACCAAATCCTGATATAGAAGCGATAGATCAGCTAGAATTCGTCAATAAGTGCCCTGACATTTTTGAAGAAAAACCTTATCTAATAATCTTTGCTTTAGAAAATTCTTCAGTGATCTCAGGAGAAGTAAGAAGTCCTGGCATTTATCCTTCTTTTCAAATCTCATCGGCATCTGATCTGTTATCTTATGCAGGTGGACCTTCAGAAAAATTTTCAGGTTTAATCGATATATATACCGATGAAGGTATCTCATTGAAACTGGATCTAGAAAAAAATCAAAAACTTAACGAGTTGGGCATCAATTCAAGTTTTTATGCAAACCTTTCTTCGGTTGTAAAAAACGAGATTTTTTCAGTTTCCTTAGAAGGTGCTTTCCAAAGCCCTGGAGTTTACGGAGTTAAGCAAGGTGATAGGCTGTCTGAGGTCATCAAAAGAGCTGGAGGATATAAAAATAATGCTTATCCTTATGGAGGCGTTCTAGCAAGAAAATCTGTTGCTGAAAATGAAAAAATTGCCTTTATGAGATCAGCCGATCAATTAGAGCAATCAATAGCAACTGCTATTTCTAGCGGTAGAATTTCTTCAGTGGGAGGCGATCCTACATTGGCTCTTAGATCAATTTCTTCTTTGATATCTGATCTGGAGAATATTGACCCCATTGGAAGAGTTGTTACAGAGTTTGATCTGGATTTACTTGAAAGATTTCCTGAAAAAGACCTTTTATTAGAACCTGGAGATAGGATTTATGTCCCAGATCGCTCTTCGACAGTTACCGTTTCCGGACAAGTTTTATCTCCAACAAGTTTTACTTTCGATCCATCTTTGAGAGTTAAAAACTACATTGATTTAGCGGGTGGATATTCTGAAGAGGCTGACAAAAACAGAACTTTAGTAATTTATCCAAATGGAATGGCTTCAAGAGTTAGAAATTGGCCTAACTCCCCTGATCTATCTCCAGGAACTACTCTTATTATTCCAAGAGATCCAAATCCATTTGATTGGTTGGTATTTTCTCAAGTTCTTTTTCCTATAATCTCTAATTTTGCAACCAGCGCAGCAGCAATTGCTGCATTAGGAAATAACAATTAAAAAATTAATAATTTTTTTTCTGGTTTCAGTATCTATTTCGTTGCATGCTTCAATAGAAGATTACTTATATTCAGATGTTGGTCTGACCTCAAATGTAAATGGTGAAATAGGATTAATTAATATTCCTTCCTCCAGAATTCTTAAGGGCGGTAACTTGAAGTTGCATTTAGTAAATTCTGATCCAATTAACTCTTTATTCATTTCAGCTAATCCATTTGATTGGATGGAAGTCTCTCTGAGGTATGCTGATATTAATTTATATAAATATAGTCCTTATAAATCTTTTTCAGGTGATCAAACATATAAAGACAAAAGCTTCAATCTCAAGATTAAATTAATCGAAGAGACAGATCGTTTTCCTGAGCTAAGTGTTGGATTTAGAGACTTCATCGGTACAGGAAAATTTTCAGGCGAATATGTTGTATCTTCTAAAAGAATTGGAGATTTTGATTTTACTGTCGGTATAGGATGGGGAGCTTTATCTCATCAAGATGGATTAACAAATCCGTTTATAGACATAGACGAATCTTTCAACAGCAGGCCAAATGATATTGGTAAAGGCGGAAACTTAGAATTTGATAGATGGTTTACAGGACCAAAAGTTTCTGCGTTTTATGGCTTTTCTTATTTAAATAAATACTCAGGAATAAGATTCAAAATGGACTATGATAAATCTAATCCTTTCAACTTATACAAAAAATCAAATTATAGCTTTGGATTGTCAATACCTGCTTCAAAATATCTAGATATAAATTTATTCAGACATAGAGGTGTTAATCTCGGTTTTGGAGTCTCTTACAAAGCTAATTATTCAAAAGATATAATTCCTAAGCAAAAAATTATTAATCCAATAAGTTTCTCACAGGAAGATAAAGATCTTTTATCAGTAAATGATGAGGTTTTTACCGGAACAATCAACGCTCTTTTATCTCAACATGAGATTTTTATACAAGAAATTTTTTTTGATTCTGATGATTTATATATATCAATCGATCAGGCCAATTTCAGAAACTTAAACTTAGCAGCAAAAAAAACAATCCAACTAATTGATGAAGTTCTTCTGACAAGAGAAATATCCAATGTTTCTTTAACTTTTCAAACAGGTAATGTAAAAATCGGCTCTCTTAGATTCCCTCTCAATAAGTTTAGGCAATTTTTAGATAATTCTTTAACTCTTTCTGAATTAAAGAGACATGTCATATATGAGAATTATTATGAATCCAGTCACAGAAAGAAAGTTTTTGAGGGGCAGATAAATTTCCCATTATACGCATGGGGTATAAAACCCGAACTTAAAAACCATGTTGGAGCGCCTGAGTCTTTTTATTCAGGTCAGATTGGCTTGTTAATAGCCAATAATTTTATTTTTAATAAAAACTCATACTTAAATACATCTGTAGGTTTGGGTATCTTTCAAAATTTAGATCAGCTTAAACTAAAGGCGTTCTCAAGATTACCTAAAGTTAGGTCTGATATACGAGAATACTTAAAACAAAAATATGTTATTAAAGATATAACTTATACCAACATATTCAATCCAATTTATTCAAAAAATTATTTATTCTTTGGGGGAATAAAACTTGGATTATTTGAAGAAATGTATGGAGGAATTGGAGGAGAGGTCTTGTTTAGAGATATTAATAAACCCTGGTATCTTACTGCAAACTATTATTGGGTGAAACAAAGAGAATTTAATCAAAGATTCAGTTTCAGAAAATATGAAACCTTTACGGGTCACTTGAATTTCATCTGGGAGACTCCTCTAGATGGGGTCAAATTAACTCTTTCTGGAGGAAGGTATTTAGCAAAAGATTCAGGAATCACTGTCAATCTTTCTAAGTCATTTAAATCAGGTTTTACGCTAGGATTCTTTGCAACCAAAACCGATATTTCAGCTTTTGAATTTGGGGAAGGAAGCTTTGATAAAGGAATCTACTTTTCTATTCCTTTGGACATCGTATCAAGTAAATACAGAAAAAATTACGCTAAATTTGTATGGAAGAACTTAACAAGAGATGGGGGGGCAATGCTTTCAGGAACTCTTGATTTAAATGGTTATGTTGAAAACACCTCTTCAAATTATTTAAATTATATTAGGGACGGATTTAATGAATAAAACAAAAACTTATTTTGTTCTGATCCCTCTTATTTTTCTTTCATGTGCTGGGAACAACATTTATTCAGAGCTTTTCAGAAATTTTCAAAATTTAATTACTGAACCGGAAGACATAACAATTGAGAGAGTTAATTCAATTCCATATGCCTCTATGCAAGTAAGATTAGGTAGAACTCAGAATACTCTGATTGTATTGGAAGAAGTTCAAGGTGAAATTTTAAAGTGGACATCTTCAAATTTAGTAAAAATTTATACTCGAAATGGCTTTATAGTCAGATTTACTGGACTTGAAAATCAGTTGGATAATGTTGAGTTAGATAAGAGGCATCCAATAATTACAGGAAATTTCAGCAATCAGGCTAAAGAATTGACCTCTTTTTATACTTTTAATAATCCAAAGCTTTTTAGGCTTCCAGTAAAAACGAGATTAAAATTTATAAAAAACGACCAGATTTATATACTGGGAAAGACCATAAATACTAAATTATATGAGGAATCTTCACTTGATAATCTAATTTCTTGGAAATTTAAAAACTTATATTGGGTTGATGATAATGGAGACATTATAAAATCACATCAGAGTTTCACCCCTATGAATCCAAAAATTAGAATAAAAATGACAAAAAAATACAAAAAGCCTGATTAACAGGCTTTTTGTATCAAAGATTAAATTATGAGGTGGCTGTTGCCGTAGAAGTACTAGTACTAGTGCTAGTGCTAGTGCTGGTGCTTGTACTTGTTGAGGTAGAAGTAGTTGTAGAAGTAGAAGTTTCTTCTTCTTCAGTAGCCTCTTCTTCAGTTGCTTCCTCTTCTTCCTCAGCTGCTTCCTCTTCTTCAACTGGCTCTATCGGAGCAGGAACAGCAACTTTATCACCGTCTTGAGCATCTACGATAGCTGCAACAGCTAATACAGCGGCAGCAATTGCCGCAATTACTCCACTAGAAAGTGCGCCCGCAGAACCTGCGGCACTTGATCCTCCAGCACTTTGGCTGAAAGTATATGGAGTTAATGAAAGACAAACAGTCAATAAAAATACTTTAATAAATTTCATAATTAACCTCTTTTAAATTGTCTTAGCAGACAACATAGTGCTAATAATATATATTCATATAAGTATTTGCAAAGCCTTTTGAATTTTTTTTTGATAAATTGTCGATAAAATAGAAATAGAAATTGTTCGTAAAATACTTTTATAGACTATCATTGAAACTTTTGAGAGTTCTACCGCCTGAAATCTCAAGCAATATTTCGTTAAAACTCATATCCCAATTTACAAATTCTAGATCTGCTGCTAGTGCAAAATTTATACATCAGACGAAACCAATTAGATTTGAGAATTTAAGTTTCAATAATTTTTTGGGTTTAGCAGCTGGCGTAGATAAAGAAGGAAAATATTACTCTTCTTTATCTAATTTTGGTTTTAGTTTTATTGAAGTTGGGACTTTTACGCCTTTACCTCAATATGGAAATCCCAAACCTAGAATAAAAAGGCTAATAAGAGAAAAATCACTCATAAATTCTCTTGGTTTTAATAATCCAGGGATAAGAAAGGGAGTACAAAATATAAAAAAAAATAAAAGAAATTTCAAAGGAGTTCTTGGAATAAGTATTGGAAAAAATGGACAGACAAGTTTAGAAAATGCATACAAAGATTATAGGTTTTGCATGCAAGAATGTTATGAAGTCGCAGATTACTTGGCTGTGAATATTTCATCACCAAATACAGTAGGACTAAGAAAATTATCTTCCGAGGAATTTTTAGAAGATTTAATTTATGAGATTGATAAAGAAAAATTAAAACTTGAAAAGAAGTACTTAAAAAAAGTCCCTATCTTATTTAAGTTATCACCAGATGAAAGTGACGAAAATCTTAAAAATATTATAGATTTGTCATTATCAAATGGAATATCTGGCTTCATTTTAACTAATACCCTCAAAGGAGAATATTTAGGTATAAATGGAGGAATTAGCGGTGAATTATTGAAAGAAAGATCTAATTCAGT
>CACELJ010000025.1:0-6931 GCA_902560275.1 uncultured SAR86 cluster bacterium
ATCAGAAGGACAGAAATTTTTAGGTTGGAGAAAAGTTCCTATTAATCCTGAAAAGGCAGACGTTGGACCTGCTGCTAGAGATTGTCAGCCTGAAATAGAACAAGTTTTCGTGCAAAAATCAACCAAACTTAATCAGGAGGCTTTTGAGAGAAAACTTTACTTAATTAGAAAAATTTTCACTAAACGACTTAGATATCAAGAAAATTTGAGTCAAGCCTCTTTGTTTTATGCCTGCACCCTTTCATCGAGACTGATTGCTTACAAAGGTATGCTTACCCCAGCTCAGCTTTTTCCTTTTTTCCCAGATCTTGAAAATAAAAAATTCGAGACTCATTTGGCAATGGTTCACTCGAGATTCAGTACGAACACCTTCCCTTCCTGGGATAGAGCTCAACCCAACAGATATATGTGTCATAACGGCGAGATAAACACTTTAAAAGGAAATATGAATCAAATGTATTCTAGACAAGGACTTGCGAGAAGTGATTATTTCGGTTCAAAAATTAATAAATTATTCCCCATAACGGAACCAGACTGCTCTGATTCAGGTTCATTCGATAATGTTCTTGAGTTGCTAATAATGTCAGGAAGAGAACTACCTGAGGCTGCCATGATGATGATTCCTGAAGCTTGGCAAAATGATAATGAAATGAGTCCAGCAAAAAAAGCCTTTTATGAGTATTCATCTTCATTTATGGAGCCTTGGGATGGTCCTGCATCTATAGTTTTCACAGATGGAAATTATGTTGGAGCTGTTTTAGATAGAAATGGACTTAGACCGAGCAGATTTTATGTGACTGATGACAACAAAGTCATAATGGCTTCAGAGGTAGGAGTTCTTCCGGTTGATCAAGCAAAAGTTTTATCAAAAGGAAGGCTTCAGCCAGGAAAAATGTTTCTGATTGATTTTGAGGAAGGCAGGATGATTCCAGATGAAGAAATCAAAAAAAGAGTCTCAAAAAAACTTCCCTACAAAGATTGGGTAAAAAATCAAATTATTGATATCCAAGATCTAAAAACATCCAAGACAAAATATAAAGCAGACGATCTAATCTCAAGGATGCAGTCTTTCGGTTACACCACTGAAACTCTTGAGTTCATGTTGCTACCCCTTGTAACTGAGTTGAGAGATCCTCTTGGATCGATGGGAAATGATGCGGCTTTAGCATGTTTATCTGATAAACCCAGAATGATTTATGACTACTTCAAGCAACTTTTTGCTCAGATTACTAATCCAGCAATCGACTCAATAAGAGAGGAAGTAATCATGTCTCTTGAATGCCTAATAGGCCCGGAGAGTAATTTGCTCGAATCTTTAGAAGAAAATGCACATCGATTAAGATTGAAGCATCCTATTCTTTCAAATGAAGAGCTAATTAGTATAAAGAATAACAAAGATTATGGTTGGACCACTAAGACTATCGATATTACATACGAAAGAGGTAGCGGAGCTTCAGGTCTAAAGAAAGCTCTAAGAAGAATCTGTACGGAATCAGAGGATGCAATAAAGCAAGGATATTCTTTTGTACTTCTATCTGACAGAAATCTCTCGAAAAGTAGAGTTGCTATAAGTTCATTGCTTGCGTGTTCCTCCGTCCATCATCATTTAGTTAGAAAAGAAAAAAGAACACAATTAGGACTAATTATTGAGTCTGGCGAAGCCAGAGAGGTTCATCATCACTGTCTTCTTATCGGATATGGGGCTGATGCAATAAATCCTTACCTAGCTTTTGAAGTCTTGGAGAAATCTTTAAAAGATCAAATACTGCAAGATAAAAAATTGAAAAATACCTCAGATTTAGTTAACGCCTATAAAAAAGGAGTTGCTAAGGGTATGTTGAAAGTCATGGCCAAAATGGGAATATCGACACTTCAATCTTACAAAGGTGCTCAAATTTTTGAAGCGGTTGGTTTAGCTGATGAAATAATAGATTTTTGTTTTCCGGGGACTACTAGCAGAGTACAAGGGGTAAATTTTGAAGTTTTAGCTGAAGAAATAGAGAGAAGGCATGCAATAGGTTTTCCTGAATACGATCAAAATAAAGTATCTGTTCTTCCTAATCCCGGAGATTTTCATTGGCGTAATGGTGGTGATTCACACATGTGGGATCCAAAATCGATTTCCTCTCTACAACTAGCCTCTCAAGCCAATGACGAGAGTAAATATTGGGAATTCTCAAATCATGCAAATGAACAGACTACCAAAAACAGTACTTTGAGAGGCCTGATGAAATTCAAATATCCTAAAAAGGGAATTCATTTGGATCAAGTTGAATCTGAAAAAGAAATTGTAAAAAGGTTTGCAACCGGAGCAATGTCACTAGGTTCTATCTCTACAGAAGCTCATGAATCGCTTGCATTGGCAATGAATGAATTAGGAGGTAAATCGAATACAGGTGAAGGAGGAGAAGATCCCATTAGATTTAAACCATTAAAAGATGGTAGATCTAAAAGATCAGCAATAAAACAAGTTGCCTCTGGAAGGTTTGGTGTAACTATGTGGTACCTGACTAACTCTGATGAACTTCAGATAAAGATTGCACAAGGTGCGAAGCCCGGAGAAGGTGGTGAACTTCCTGGAAAAAAAGTTGATCAATATATAGCAAAGATAAGACATTCCACGCCAGGCGTTGGACTAATAAGTCCTCCTCCTCATCATGATATCTACTCTATTGAGGACATAGCTCAATTAATACACGATCTAAAGAATGCTAACAGGAAAGCTAGAATAAGTGTGAAGCTTGTCTCTGAAATTGGAGTAGGAACTATTGCAGCTGGAGTAGTAAAAGCGAAAACAGATCATCTGGTCATTGCTGGTCACGATGGAGGAACAGGAGCCTCACCATTAACATCGATCAAGCACGCAGGCCTTCCCTGGGAGCTTGGAATTGCTGAAACACACCAAACATTGGTGATGAATAATTTAAGATCCAGAGTGGTTCTTCAAACAGATGGTCAGTTAAAGACTGGAAGAGATGTTGCTATAGCAGCCATCTTAGGAGCCGAGGAGTTTGGTTTCTCAACAGCACCTCTGGTTACTTTGGGGTGCATTATGATGAGAAAGTGTCACTTAAATACTTGCCCCGTTGGAATTGCTACTCAAGATAAAGATCTAAGAGAAAAATTTAAGGGTAAGCCAGAAAATGTTGTTAATTATCTTTTTATGGTTGCAAAAGAGTTGAGAATGATAATGGCGAAGTTAGGAATCAAAAATCTCAATGACATGATTGGAAGAGTTGATCTTCTCGAATTAGATAATGCTATCAATCATTGGAAAAAAGATGGCATTGATTTATCAAATCTTCTTATTCCCGCTGAAAAAGTATTTAAAAATACAGATGTATTTAAAACTCAAGATCAAAATCACAATCTAGAAAAATCACTTGACCTCAAGCTGCTTAAAAAGATTAAGCCATCAATATTAAGTAGAGAGAAAATTCTAATAAATCAGAAAATTGGGAACACAAACAGAGTCTTTGGCACCATTATCTCTAATGAGATCTCTAAAATCTGGGAAAACAAAGGATTACCTGAGGATACAATTCACATGAAATTAAATGGATCTGCTGGACAAAGTCTTGGAGCTTGGACTTGCAAAGGCATGACCATTGAGCTTGAAGGGGATGCGAATGATTATGTTGGTAAAGGACTTTCAGGTGGAAAAATAATCATCTATCCCGATAAGAGAAGTAAATTTGTAGCAGAGGATAATATTATTCTTGGAAATGTTGCGCTTTATGGAGCTACAGGAGGGGAAGCATATTTCAGAGGGATAGCCGCAGAGAGATTTTGCGTAAGAAACAGTGGAGCAAAGGTTGTAGTAGAAGGTATCGGAGATCATGGATGCGAATATATGACCGGTGGAGTGGCAGTAATTCTTGGAGATACAGGTAGAAACTTTGGTGCCGGAATGAGTGGAGGAGTTGCATACGTTTATGATTCTAAAAACTCATTCAAAAGAAAATGCAATACTAGTACTTTTGAGTTAGAAAAATTAGAAAATGAGAATGATCTCAAAGAGCTTAAGCAACTAATAAAAAATCATAAGAAATTTACTGGTTCAGCTGTAGCGACTAAAATCTTAAATAATTGGAACAGTTCGATATCAAAATTCGTAAAAGTGATGCCTACTGATTACAAAAGAGTCATGATGGAATTAAATAAAACAAAACTTAAAGTGAGTTGAGATGGGAAAAGTAACTGGCTTTAAAGAATTCTCTCGAGAAGTTGAGCCTTACAGGCCAGCTAAATCAAGGGTTCTGGACTTTAAAGAAATATACACTGATCATGACGATAAGCTCCTAAATACTCAAGCGGCAAGATGTATGAATTGTGGTGTACCCTTCTGTCAATCAGGTGAAGGCTGTCCTGTATACAATTTAATTCCTGAGTGGAATGATTTGGTCTACAACGAGCAGTGGGAAGATGCATTTGATAGGCTTTTCAAAACAAATAATTTTCCAGAAGTCACTGGAAGAGTCTGCCCAGCAGTCTGCGAAGGAGCATGCGTTTTAGGTATAACTGAAACTCCTGTCGCCATTAAAAATCTAGAATTTGCAATCGCTGATAAAGGAATAAAATCTGGATGGCTTAAGCCTAAGGTTCCGGAGGTCAGGACCAATAGAAAAATAGCTATAGTCGGATCAGGACCTGCTGGTCTTTCAGCAGCTCAACAACTAAATAGCGTTGGCCATTCTGTTGAAGTCTACGAAAGATCTGACCGCATTGGTGGATTAATGATGTATGGAATTCCGAATATGAAACTCGATAAATCAATACTAGATATGAGAATTGAGATTATGGAGAAGGAAGGAATAATTTTTCACACAAATACTGATATTGGTGCTTCGAATTCACCCTCCCTTGAAAACCTTATCAACGAGAATGATTCTGTTCTTTTAACCACTGGAGCTACTAAACCCAGAGATCTAGCCATCCCTGGCAGAGAAGGAGATGGTGTTCACTTTGCCATGGAATTTCTTGGCAAAAACACTAAAAGTCTATTAGACAGCAAACTCAAAAATAATAACTTTATCTCTGCTAAAGATAAGAACGTAATTGTCATTGGTGGAGGAGATACAGGAAACGATTGTCTCGGTACATCATTAAGACATAAGTGCAAAAGTCTTCTTAATTTTGAAATAATGCCTGAGCTGCCAAAAGATAGAGCAGATAACAATCCTTGGCCTCTTTTTCCTAGAATACACAAAGTTGATTATGGTCATGAAGAATCAATCGAGGTATTAGGAAAAGATCCCAGGGAATATTCAATCTCTGGAAAAGAATTTTTAAGAGATGAGTCTGGAAAGTTAATAGGAATCAAAACAGTAATGGTTGATTCAGCTTTTAAAGAAATAAAAGGAACTGAAAAAACTTGGAAAGCAGATATTATTCTTCTAGCGATGGGTTTTCTTGGACCAGAAAACTATATCAATCAAGAAGTAGATATAGATCTTGATGAAAGATCTAATTTTAAGGCAGATCATAATATCCATAAAACCTCACATCCAAAAGTTTTTGCTGCCGGGGATTGCAGAAGAGGCCAATCACTTGTTGTTTGGGCGATAAATGAGGGAAGAGCCGCTGCTCGAGAAATTGATAAAGAATTAATGGGCTCTACTGCTCTTATTTAGAGTAATCTGAGTCTATCTTTCTCATCAATCCTTCTTGGATAGCTGAAGCTACCAATACTCCATCCTGTGTATAAACACTTCCTCTGTTGAAACCTTTTGCATTACTTGCGCTAGGGCTATCTGTTACATATAACAACCATTCGTCCGTTCTGAAAGGTCTATGAAACCACATGGCATGGTCAATACTCGCAGCCATTACTTTTCTGTTCATGCCTCCCCAACCAATACCATGCGGAAGTTGTGCTGTACTGAGCAAACCAAAATCTGATGCGTATGCCAATATGTTTTGGTGGACAAGAATATCATCTGGAAGGTTTCCATTTGCTTTCATCCACGTATGTTTATAAGGAGGTTTTTTTTCACTATTTAGTGGATTGAATTGCTCAACTGTTCTTAATTCAATTGCTTTCTCTCTAAGAAATCCATCTCTATACTCTTCAGGGATTTGATCCATCATTGACTCTCTTAATTCCCTTTCACTTTTTAGCTCTTCAGGCCCAGGAACATCAGGCATGTCGAATTGATGTTCGAAGCCGCCCTCGTCCTTTTGAAAAGAAACAGACATATTAAAGATTGCCTCACCGTTTTGAATTGCATCAACTGTTCTTGTTGTAAAACTTCCTCCATCTCTTATTCTTACTACTTGATAAACAATGGGGATGTCTATTCTTCCTGGCCTCAAAAAATAAGCATGAAAAGAATGCGCATATCTTTCCTCTTCAATGGTGTTATAAGCTGCACTTAAGGCTTGGCCTAAAACTTGACCACCGAAGACTCTGCCCCATGCAGTTTTTTCGCATTCACCTCTGTAAAGGTTTTCTTCTAATTTTTCTAGATTAAGTGTTTGAACTAAATCATCTAAACTTTTTTGTGACGACATTAATTTTCCTCAATTGTGTGATCAACTTCAGTCCCAGGAGTTTTTATAGAAGTCTTACCAACTACTTTTGCTGGAACACCAGCAACTGTCATGTGCTCTGGAACATCTTCTAGAACCACGCTTCCGGCAGCTATTTTTGCACCTTCGCCTATTTCAACATTTCCTAAGATTTTAGCTCCTGAACTTATTAAGACTCCCTTCCTTACTTTGGGGTGTCTATCCCCTACCTCTTTTCCTGTTCCACCAAGAGTAACTCCCTGAAATATAGAAACATCATCCTCAATCACTGAAGTTTCTCCAATCACTATTCCAGTGGCATGATCGAGCATTATTCCTTTTCCAATAGTAGCTGCAGGATGAATATCTACGCCATAAACTTGCGAGGTTCTGCTTTGAAGAAAATAAGATAAAAGAGTTT
>CACELJ010000026.1:0-6363 GCA_902560275.1 uncultured SAR86 cluster bacterium
GGCCTCTACCGCCCGGAGAGATATTTGATGATTCTGAGCATTTTTTATTTCATCAAGAGCTTTGGGGGTTTCAAGATAAATCTGTATCTATATGTACTTCTCCTCTCCATCATGCTGCACCAGCATACATGGCTCTTACAGGTCATGCTTTTGGTGGAACGGTCGTAATGATGCCAAAATTTGATCCTGAAAAAGCTTTAGAAATCATCCAGAAATATAGAGTTACTCATGGTCAATGGGTGCCAACTCAATTATTAAGAATTTATAAATTAAAAGATGAAATAAAATCAAAATATGATTTGAGCTCTTTGGAGTATGTTCTTCACGCAGCTGCACCATGTCCTGTTGAACTAAAAAATAATTTGCTTGATTGGATGGGTCCAGTTATTTACGAGTACTACTCTGGAAGTGAGGGTGCGGGAATGACTCATGCAACGCCTGAAGATGCTATGAAATATCCAGGCACAGTAGGAAAAGCATTAATGGGGATCATCCATGTTTGTGATGAAGATGGCAAAGAACTTCCTATTGGAAACATTGGTAAAATTTATTTTGAGAGTGATCATGAATTTACTTATCACAAGGATAAAAAGAAAAGTGAAGAAGCGCTGCATGAAAACAATAAGACATGGAAGTCAATGGGAGATATAGGATACATAAATGATGAGGGCTATCTTTTTCTGACAGATAGAGAAAAATTTATGATCATCTCTGGAGGAGTGAACATATATCCTCAAGAGAGTGAGAGCATCATCGTAGTGAGAGATGACGTTTATGATTGCGCCGTTATAGGCGTGCCTCATGATGAGATGGGAGAGGAAGTTAAAGCAATGGTTGTTCTCGCAGATAATATAAAAGAAAGCGAAGACTTAAAAAAAGAGATAATTGAGTATTGCCGATCAAAAATAGCTCATTACAAATGTCCAAAGTCAGTTGATTTTGTTAGTTCTCTGCCAAGATCTGAGACAGGCAAACTATTGAAAAGATATATCTGATTCTATTTTTTTAATTTTTCTATCAAATTTAAAACTTTTTTAACTTTTAATTCTGCTCCTTTAAGGTTGTTGTGAACCAAGTCTCTAGCAAATTCTCCAAATATACTCAGTATTATTTCTGCATCTACATTTTTGTATCCTTTTCTATCTAGAAGCTTTTGAACTCCATTAACATCTCTTTTTCTCGCATTTCTCATTGCCTCGGCAAGTTCTTTATTTCTTGACGAGTAAACAAACAATTCATATTCAGCCTGAAGAAGATAGCCTGATTTATGTTTAGATTTTAATCCGCTAGCTATGACGCCCACGAATTCCTCGATGGAAAAAGTTCCCTTTTTTTCTACTAAGTTCAATAATTGTGCATCTGATACTGCTTCATCATCTGCGATTAGTTTTTTGAAAGCGCCTACAGTTAGGTCATCAATGGTTCGAAAATAATATGAAACTGTAGAGTGAGCAACTTTAGCTTCTTTGGCTACACTTCTATGAGTTAAAGAGTAAATCCCATTTGTTCCAATTATCCTTAAGGCCGAATCTAGGATATTTTCTCTAGATAATCTTTTTTTTGATTTCTCTTTAACCGCCATACAATATCTTAATTAATTTTTTTATTGGTAATTTATCTCAATTTTTAATTTATTTACAAAAAAGAAAAGATAAATATATAGTACATTTGTACTAAAGAGATTTTAAAAAGTGAAGTCAAAAGAAATAAGAAGCAAAATTACAGATAAAGCTAAGCTTGAACTGTCTATTGAAGAAGTAGAAGTAAAAAAACCTGTTGGTAATGAGGTGCTTGTTAAAATGCAAGCCAGTCCAATTAATCCGTCAGATCTTGGAGTTTTGTTAGCATCAGCAAATCCCAAAACATTAAAGAAGGAGAAAGCAAACTTTCCTAAAGTTTCAATGGACATAGATAAGTCTCACTTGCCTTTTTTCTCTAAAAGATTGAATAAAAGTTTGAATATTGGCAATGAAGGAGCAGGAAAAGTTATTGAAACTGGAAAAGATTCAAAGCATCTTTTAGGCAAAATTGTTTCAGTTTCAGGTGGAAGTTGTTATTCACAATACAAATGCATTGATCCCATGAATTGCTTGGAGATGAAAAAAGGTATTAATTCAAAGAAAGCAGCTGCTGGTTTCATAAATCCTCTCACAGTTCTAGGAATGGTTGAAACCATGAAGATAGAAGGCCATAGTGCGATTATTCATACTGCAGCAGCGTCTTCTTTAGGTCAAATGCTTATCAGAGTATGCAACGAAGACAAGATTAACCTGATCAATATAGTCCGAAGAGATGATCAAGTTAAACTCTTAAAATCCATGGGTGCGAAAATTGTTCTCAATTCTACCGATCCAGATTTTTTAAAAAACTTAATCAAAGCGATTATTGAAACTGGTGCCACCATAGCCTTCGATGCAACTGGAGGCGGTTATTTAACCGATCAAATTCTAACTGCAATGGAATTTGCCACGGCAGCCATGGAAGAAAATTCTCCAATATCTATTCAGGGCTACAGTCCATACGGGTCTTCCGCCTATAAACAGGTTTATATTTACGGAGGACTTGATCCTTCTCCATTAACTTTGAATAAGGCTTACGGAATGAACTGGAATGCTGGAGGCTGGCTATTGTTTCCTTTTTTAGCGGCTTTGAATGAAGATAGATTTGAAGCTTTGCAAAATAGAGTTAAGAAAAATATTGATACTACTTTTAAGTCATCCTTCAAGAAGACCATTGGGCTTGAGGATGTTTTGAGTCCTAAATATATTAGGGAATATGCTAAAACTGGCACGGGCAGCAAGTATCTTATTAATCCTCAAATAAGAAGTGCAAACAAATGAGTAACTTAGATTTAGATAAGAAGCATCTTAGTCATGCATACATTGAGCCAAAAAAATTAAAATTTTATGGTGCTAAAGAGGTCGTTGACGCCAAAGGCATAAGGATTAAGTTATCAAATGGTGAAGAACTGATAGACGGTTTGTCAGGTCTGTGGAATGTAAACGTAGGCCATGGCAGGAAAGAAATCGCAAAGGCTGCCAATAAGCAAATGGAAAAATTACCTTATTATCCATCAGCATTTGAATACACTACAGAGCCCCCAATAAAGCTTGCTGAAAAACTAACTTCTTTGCTTCCAGAAAAGTCAAAAATAGAAAAATTTATTTTTGGTTTAACAGGCTCAGATGCAAATGAAACTGCATTCAGGCTAGCTCGAATGTTTCATACCATAAGAGGTGACAATAAAAGAAAAAAAATAATTTCTAGAAAATATTCTTATCATGGATTTACAAAATCAGCAGTTAGCGCAACAACCCTCCCTCTGTATCATCTCTGGGAGAAACCCGATCCAAACCTTTACTTCGAAGTGCCCCTATACGATGCAGATGAACTAGAGGACCTTATACTCAAAGAGGGGCCAGACACTTTTTCCGTAATTATATTAGAGCCTGTCATGGCTAATGGCGGGGTGCACATCTCACCAAAGAACTATTTCAAAAAAGTTAGAGAAATATGTGACAAGTATGGAATTCTAATGATTTTTGATGAGATCATTACAGCCTTTGGAAGAACTGGAAAATGGTTTTGTATGGAACATTATGGTGTTTACCCTGAATTCATTTCTTTATCTAAAGGCATAACCAGTGGTTATTTGCCTTTAAGCGCCACTGGCATATCAAAGAAGGTTTGGAAAGAAATAGAAAACAAAACTCCTCCAGGCTTATTTTTTGGCGGCGCTCTAACTTCTTCTAATCATGCCACTTCTTGTTCCGCTGCTCTGGCAAACATAGAAATCATAGAAAAAGAAAATCTCGTTGATAACAGTAAAATTCAGGGCAAATATCTCCTCGATCAATTAAAAGCAAAGTTTAAAAATAACCCAAAGGTAAAAGAAATTAGAGGATTAGGGCTGATGGCAGGAATAAACTGGAAAAATAATAGAGAAGTGCCGGATAATTTCATGGGAAGAAAAAAACTTTTGGCTAACAAAAGATATGCTGATCAATATTCACTTGATTTTGTTAACGAGTGTTTAAAAAGAGGTCTGATAGTAAGGCCTGTTGGACCTAATACTGTGATAGCTCCACCTTTGTGTTCTACGAAAAAAGAAATTGATGAGATCGTTGCTATTTTGGAAGATAGCTCAAAAGTTGCCTAAAAGTGGCTAATCAAGAATTAATTACTGCAGCTAATTGGAGAATTCATCCAAACAACCAATGGAGTTTTCAAAATATTGAAAAGCTATTTGCAACAGAAGTAATTAAAAAAAATCATAAAAAACAATCTGTTTTCTCTTCTAACCTTTCTAAGATTGATGCCATTGAATTTGTAAATCTTGAAGAAAAAAAACAAACCGTAAGAGAGATGCTTATAAATGGTTACGCAGATTCCTTTCTTGTTTTAAAAAAAGGCGAGATAATTTTTGAAGAGTATTTCAATGGAATGTCGCAAGAGTCTCTTCATCTTTTAAATTCTATTTCTAAAAATTTTACTGGCATGTTGACCGGTGTGATTGTGAAGCATGGCTTGGTAAACGTTGATAAAAAAGTTATCAATTATTTACCCAAGTTAAAAGACTCAGCTTTCAATGAAACCACTGTGAGACAAGTCCTTGATATGACTGCTGCTGTCAAATATGACGAGGATTATAACAATCCGACTACTGATTTTTGGCAAGAAACTTCAGCTGTTGGCTGGAGTCCTAGTCTGTTGAATGAAAACTCTTCCGACCTATTCAATTATGCATTATCGCTTAAAGATAAAGAGCAAAAAGATGGCAGTTCCTATCATTACAGAACGGTATTAACAAACGTTCTAGGAATGATCTTAGAGGCCGCAACAGGAAAAAAAATCTCAATTTTATTTGAAGAGCTTATATGGAAAAAACTCTATCCTGAGCAGAATGCACTTATTGTCGTTGATAATAAAGGAGCTTCATATACTGGTGCTGGTATGAACGCCTGTACAAGGGACTTAGCTAGATTTGGGTTAATGCTCTCAAAAGAAGGCTATTTTGAAGGAGAGGAAGTAATTCCACCCGAATGGATAAAAGATACAGTAAACGTCAATAAAACATATAAGGATAATTTTAGTAAAGACCTTTTAGGTCAGATTTTGCCTGGAGGTCATTACAGAAACCAGACACTTGTTGATAAAAATGGTTCTCTTTACTGCTTGGGGATATTTGGGCAATGCATTTATGTTAATCCTAAATATGAAACAGTAATTGTGAAACTATCATCTCAACCTGGTCCTGCTATTCCAAATCTTCTTATTGATTCCATGATTGCAATGAACAAAATAGCGGTATCTGTTTAGTTAAAGATATTTTTTAAAGAAAATACCTAATACATCAACAACATTTCTACCTATAGTCCTTTCCCCATCAAAGGCATGTCCTTCATCAGCATAAATATGAAGCTCAGCAGTCCTATTGTTTTCTTTAAGAATTTCATAAAAATCTGTTGTCTCACTTAAAGGAACTGTTTGATCTCCAGATCCATGTATTAATAGGCAGGGAGGGAAATTAGATAAATCATATTTTATGGGACTAGCTTTTTCATAATCCGATGAGGTTGCTTTATCTCCCATCATAAATGCAAAAGCATTGAATTTTCCTTCAGGGACTTCCTCTCTTACCAGTGTTGGCGGATATATCGCGCAAACTGCCTTTACTTTGCTGTCAAATTCATTATGACCTCCCATACCCTCAAAATTTTCACTATCTACTGTTGCCATCAGAGATAAATGCCCACCAGCAGAATTTCCAGTAACTCCAATTCTTTCAGGATCAATGTCATATTTTTCACAATTCGCTTTCAGATATCGTATGGCACATTTAACATCTTCTAATTGAGATGGCCATTTTGCTTCTTGAGAGAGCCGATAAGATGCACATAGACACACAAAACCCATCCTTGCTAGAAATAAACCATGACCTCTGAGTTGATTTTTATCTCCTTCCATCCAGCCGCCACCGTGAATAACCACGATAGCTGGTTTACCTTTTTCTTTAGAGGGAGGTAGAAATAAATCAGCTAGCAAATCTCTAGATCCCGCTTTTCCAACAAGAACATCGTCTAGTATTTCAACTTTTCCTTCAAGAAAATCCATTAATCGTGATGAATCGACACGAGCCCAGGTAAAGATCCCTTTTTCATATCTTGTAAAGTTTCATTAATTTGATCGATCGATCTGCTCTCTACTTTTGCTGGTTGAATTTTTCCATTCCTGACAAGCTCCATAAGTTCTCTCATCTCAGCAAGACTTCCCACATAGGTTCCCACCAACTGTCTTGCCCCAACGGTTAATAAAGGAAGTTGAATATTTATAGATCCTCCGAACAAACCAGTGACAACATAA
>CACELJ010000027.1:0-6131 GCA_902560275.1 uncultured SAR86 cluster bacterium
TATTGCCAAAAATTCCCTGGTACATCTTGAGGCAAAAGTAGATAAAGAGGCTTGTCCAAATAATTTAGCGCCAACAACAAGCACTTCATTTATGCTCATGTTAGGAGATGCAATATCTATTGCATTGTTGAAAAATAATAGATTCAGTCCAAAAGAATTTGCTGAAAATCATCCTGGGGGGAAATTAGGAAAAAGATTTCTCCTTGCGAAAGATTTAATGATTGATATTAAAGAAATACCTATCGTAAAAGAAAATACCTCGATATTAGAAGCAATTAAAGTCATTACACAATTTGGCTTGGGGTTTTGTTTAGTGAAAAATTCAAAACAATCCATTAATGCAATTTTCACTGACGGAGATTTGAGAAGAACTTTAAATAAAAAAATCGACATAAGAAATTTATCAATATCAAAAGTAATGACAAAATCTTTTAAAAGTATTGAGCATAATAAAAATGCCTACTTAGCCAGAGAGATTATGTCCAAGAATAAAATCTATAGCTTAGTTGTAAAAAAACAAAAAAAGGTTATAGGCGTCATAAGAATGCATGAGTTAAATGAATCACGAGTATTTTGATGGGATGGCGATTAATTGTTTATTGTGTCCTAGCATTAGCGCTTACAGGCTCTTTTCTTTTTATAACAATTGAAAATGAGTCTCTTTCCTCAAAAGACAATAATTCTTCAATATTTAATGCAAAAGAAATTGAAATTAGATCTTCCTCAAAAAACAAAGAAATTTTTTACACCATCGAAAGCGAGATGATTAATGCTCTCTCTAATTCCAATAACTTATCAATCTTCAAACCTAAAATTGAGATAAATAATAAGGATAGCTATCTAGTAAAGTTGTCAGCAAATAAGGGTGTTTTTTTCTTTGAGAGTAATCAGTTTGATCTATCAGAAAAAATAAATGTGATCCTTATCAAAGATAAAGAAAAGATAGACCTTTTTGCAGAAAAAGTTTTTGTAGACATTGATAAAGAGTATTTAAGTTCAAAAAATCTGAATTTGAACCACAATGATATTTCCTTTTCAGGGAAAGAAGTTTCTCTATCTGATGAATTAATTTCTGTGTCAGGAAATCCGGTAAGTTTTGCTAAAAAGAATATTTTTAAAGGGCTTTCTGATGAAATTAAGATAGATTTAAAAAGAAAGCTTTTATATCTTTCTGGAACATCAAGCATTTTTATTGATGGCAAAAATATTTCTGGTGAAGATATCGTCTTTGACTATAAAAATAACAGCATTTTAAATTCGGAAAATTTGAGGATCAAAAGTGAAAACTCTTGAACTCAAAAATATTAAAAAAAGCTTTAAGAAAAAAGAAATCTTACACGGGATCGATCTTCAAATAAGAAGCTCTGAAGTATTTGGGCTACTGGGACCTAACGGTGCAGGGAAAACTACTTTATTTTCTTTAATCTCTGGTTTGGAGATGACTACCTCAGGGAAAATTTTTCTTGATGAATACGATATTACTTTCAAGGATATTTCTTTTAGAGCTTCAAAAGGAATAATTTATTTGCCACAAGAACCATCTGTATTCAGAAAACTATCAGTTGCAGATAATATCAAAGCTGCCCTGCAGACAAAGTTCAAAAATATTGAAATAGAAGATAAATATACAAGCATAATGAAAGAATTTGATCTTTTTAGTCTAGAGAAACAAATCTCCGAAAATCTTTCAGGCGGCCAAAGAAGAAAACTAGAGATAGCCAGAGCTTTTGCTCTTGAACCTAAATTTATTTTATTAGACGAACCTTTTGCAGGGATTGATCCATTAACAATAAATGAAATCAAAAATATTATTTCAAAACTACGTGCCAAAAATGTCGGTGTCGTTATAAGTGATCACAATGCTCAAGCAACAATGGATATTTGTGACAATATTTCGGTGATTAATAATGGAGAAATAATTGCATCGGGTAATCCTTCCAGTATTAAAGAGAATAATACGGTACAACAAATATATTTAGGCGAAAATTTAACTTAAAATTTCTTGAGATGATCCAAGAAAGCAACATTTCTCTCTCTGAAGAAATCCAAAAACAACTCACAAAAAAAAGATTTGAACTTATTAGAGGCATGTTTAATAGCATGTCGCCCTTTGATATTGCATCAGCTTTGGAATCAAGCAGCCCTAACAACAGAAGGATTTTATGGGAGCTTGTAGATTTTAATGTCGAAGGAGAAGTATTAAATGAGTTATCAGTAGAGGTAAGAGAATTCTTCCTATCTAGTATGGATGCAACCGAGGTTGCTCAAGTAACAGAAAAGCTTGAAGCGGATGAAATAGTTGAAATTATTCAGGAATTGCCTGAAAAGGTAATTGGAGATGTTTTGAAAGCAATGTCAAGCCAAAACAGAAGGCTTGTCAGTAAAGATCTCTCTTTTGCCAAAGGTACTGCGGGAAGAATGATGAATCCTGACGTTGTGGTGGTAAGACCCTCTCATACTATTGAAGTGATAAGACGTTACCTCAGGATTAGAGATGAGCTCCCCCAGGATATGGATAAAGTTTTTGTTGTGAATAGAAATAATATTTTAAGAGGAAATTTGCCTCTTACTAAAATCTTATCCGCTAAAAGTTCAGAGAAAGCCGAAGACTTGATGATCAGAAAATTTCATTCTTTGCTTGCTACGAACTCAGAGAAAGAAGTAGATAGATTATTTGAACGTAATCATCTAATTTCTGCTCCAGTCACAAACGATGATGGTGAACTTTTAGGAAGAATTACCATTGATGATGTCATTGATTCCATCAAAGAAGAAGTTGATCAGCCCTTCAGACAAATTTCAGGTTTAAGTAGGGATACTTTTCAAGAAACCTTCTTAGCTTTAAGATCTCGAGGATTGTGGTTGGGTGCAAACCTCATAACAGCTCTTCTTGCCTCTTCAGTTATTAATCTCTTCCAAGACACTATTGAAAAAGTCATATTTTTAGCAGTTTTAATGCCAATTATTGCCAGTATGGGCGGTGTTGCTGCAACTCAAACTCTTGCAATTACTGTAAGGGGCTTGGCATTAGGTCAAATAGTTTCAGGCAACTTAAGATGGATATTATCAAGAGAATTAATTGTTTCTTTTTGGAACGGTCTTTTTTGGTCAATAATTTTAGGTTTGATAGCTTCATTTTGGTTTAAAGATTTTGATATCTTTTTAATTATTATCTTCTCTATGACCATCAATTTAATTGCAGCAGCCTTGTCAGGTATCTCCATACCTCTGGTATTAAGAAAATTAAAATTTGATCCTGCCATTGGTGGTGGAGTAATAGTTACAACAGTAACAGATATCGTTGGTTTTTTTACTTTCCTTGGAGTCGCATCTATCGTTTACGCATAGGTATATTTTCTTCTGATGATCCTCAATAATCCAAATAAAATAGGCCATACAAAAGCTGAGATCAAACTATTTAATATAATTGCAAGGATGACAAAAAAACTGAATTCCTGAAAGAAAACATAAAGACTTAAAAGATAAAGAAATACGATACTTGCTATCAAGAGAGATTGTTGAATTTGGAACATAGCTCTAATCCGATGAAAATATCTTTGAGTTAAATAAGAAATAAATAAAAATAAAATTACATGAGTTCCTAAAAAATATCCCAGATTCAAATCTAATAGAATCCCTGCAATAAATGACCAAGACAGACCAATATTTTTTGGTAAAGCAATATTCCAATAAATTAGAATCATTAAAGTAATTGGAATGGAAGATCCATAAATTTCGAATGAAAAGAAATTTAAGAGCGATTGAAAAAAAACTCCAAATATTAATGAAATGCCAATTGCTAACTGAGTGGAAAAAGTCTTATTAGGATTTCTTGAAGAAAAATAAGCCATTACGGTAAAGTTAACAAAATTTGATCTCCAGAACTAAATTCTGAAGTTCCTAGTACCTCTATTTCTAAAAATTCATTATTTGATGTTGCTGAAATTTTATTAACTATTCCTACATCAATTCCCTTAGGATATTTCTTGCCAAGACCGGATGTTACAAGTTTATCGCCTGGAACAATATCTTCGTTTTTCTTTAATCCTTTAATTAAAAAATTCTGAGGCATATCAGTTCCAACCAAAATCATGTTTGAATTTGTCCTTCTATTCCTTATAGGAATTTGAGAATCTTCAGCAAAGATTGGTTTAATTTCAACTTTGGAACCTGCTGATAACTCTACCGATCCTATCAAGCCCGTCCAATTAAATGCTACCATTTGATCAGCTTTTTGACTCCTATCAATCCCCACAGTTAGTGAAGGTTTAGGAGCATAATTTATCTCTTCTATTTCGCCATAGATGAACTCTTTTTTACTAGTCTTTTCTAGATATCCCAGTAATTTCTTCAGTTCTATATTTTCCTGAAGGACCCTTTCATAATTTATAAGATTGAATCTTTGATCATCGACGTCTTTTTCTAAGCGTAGTATTTCATTTTGTAATATTTCCCTATCCTTGAAATAATCAGAAAAAGAAATCCATCCTCCTCTTACAAATTGAGGTATATAAATGATAGGCTCAGTAGCAAAGCCAACATAAATCTTTACTTTTTCACCTACATTAAATCGAACATCAGCTGCGAGAATTAAAATGGCAAAGAGTATAGATGGAACCACTCTGGAAAGCCTCATGGAGCCAGTTGTAAAAATGGCTTTTTGAGCAATTACAGCTTGTTTATGCTCCTTGGCCATAAGGGATTATTAATCTGTTGATAAAAGATCGATATCGTATTTATCCATTATTTCTAAGGCAACTCCCCCTCCTCTTGCAACGCAAGTAAGAGGATCATCAGCTGGGATAACAGGTATACCTGTTTGTTCTGAGATCATAACATCAAGGTCTCTGAGTAAGGCTCCTCCACCAGTCAAAACAATTCCTCTTTCTGATATATCGGAACTCAGCTCAGGCGGAGATTGCTCAAGACCATTTTTAATTGCTTGCAATATAGAAGATAGAGGGCCAGACATTGCTTCATAAACTTCTAAACTTGAAATAGAAAGAGTGTTAGGCACACCCTCAGCTAAATTACGCCCTCTGATTTCCATCTCTTGTAACTCACTTTCAGGAGTAGCGCATCCAATAGTTTCTTTTATTCTTTCAGCAGTAGATTCACCAATGAGAATTCCATATTTTCTTCTTAAATAAGAAATTATTGATTCATTAAGCCTATCTCCACCAGTTTTTAGTGAATTTGAGTAAACCACTCCATTAAGTGCCAGAATAGCAACCTCAGTGGTACCACCACCAATATCAACTACCATGGATCCAAAAGCCTCCTCTACAGGAAGTCCTGCTCCAATTGCAGCTGCCATAGGCTCTTCTATTAATCTTACTTCTCTTGCTCCAGCTCCAAGCACAGACTCTCTGATTGCTCTTCGCTCCACTTGTGTTGACTGACAAGGTACGCACACAAGAATTCTCGGGCTGGGTCGCATAAAGTTATCACCATGAACTTGTTGAATAAAATGTTGAAGCATTTTCTCAGTAACCTGAAAATCTGCTATCACTCCATCTTTCAGCGGTCTTATTGCTTCAATGTTTCCTGGTACTCTTCCAAGCATCCTTTTTGCTTCAGTTCCAACTGCTACTACTGTTCTTGCCCCTTCAGTTTTTCTAATAGCAACTACACTTGGTTCATTGAGGACAATTCCTTTATCTCGGACGTAAACAAGAGTATTTGCCGTTCCAAGATCAATTGATAAATCATTGGAGTATAATCCTCTAAAATATTTTAGTACCAGCAGATACTTTAAAAGATTACATAGGAAAAGATATGGGTACATCAGATTGGTTGGAAATTGATCAAGAAAGAATAAATCAATTTGCTGATGTAACGTTAGATCATCAATTCATTCATGTCGATGAAGAAAAGGCAACACCATTATTCGGTTCCACTATTGCTCATGGTTTTCTTTCATTATCTTTGATGGCTGGAATGCCTGCTCCTCAAGTAGCTCCAGATAATATGAAAATGGCTTTTAATTATGGTTTAGATAAGGTTAGATTTCTAACTCCTGTAAATGTTGGCTCAAAAGTTCGAACAAAAGCTACTTTGTTATCTGTAGATGATAAAGGAGATGGAAGGTATCTAGTTAAAAATGAAATAAAAATGGAAATTGAAGGGCA
>CACELJ010000028.1:0-5941 GCA_902560275.1 uncultured SAR86 cluster bacterium
TGACACGTTAGAAAAGTATGGATATTTTTTGAGGCCTATAGATAAAGTAGGCCTGTATGCTCCGGGAGGAAAAGCGCAGTATCCTTCTTCTGTTCTGATGACGGGTGTTTTAGCTAAGCTGGCAGGAGTTAATGAGATAACCGTTATGTTTCCTGGAAAAATTGATGACTTGAATCTTATGTTTGCGGCTTCTCATTTAATCGGAGCAAAAAGTGTTCTAAATTCTGGTGGGGCGCACACATTAGCTGCTGTTGCATTCGGGACTGAGTCCATAGGAAGAGTTGATAAACTATTTGGACCAGGAAATAGCTATGTTTCTGAGGCAAAAAGACAACTTTATGGCGAGGTAGGAATTGATTCTCTAAACGGACCATCGGAAGTTGCAATTATTGTTGATGAAAATTCTTCAATTGAATATGCAGCGAAGGATTTTTTAGCTCAAGCTGAACATGGTGAGGACTCTAGGTGTTTTCTAATATATCTTCCAGGCTTTGATTTAAATCAGTTCAATGAATCGTTAAAAAAGAATCTATCAACATCAAAAAGAAAAAAAATTATCAATGAAGCCTTAAAAAATTGTTGCTCAATTGAAGCCTCATCATTAAAAAATGCTATTTCGTTATCGAATTTAATTATCCCTGAACATTTAGAAATTTTGATTGATGACATTGATTTAAATCAGATGCCAGTAATCAAGGCCGGTGCAATTTTTATCGGAGCAGAGGCTTCTGCAGTAATGGGAGATTATTGTGCAGGACCATCACATGTTATTCCTACCGGGGGTCAAGGAAGATTTAGTTCACAAGTTTCATTGAATGACTTCTTCGTAAAAACTTCCTACATAGTTACTTCAAAAAACTCCTATAAAAAAAATGGGTATAAAACGCTTCTCAGTGAGTCAATAAATATTGCTGAAAGCGAAGGTCTCTGGGAGCATGCCAATGCTCTAAAAGAGAGAGATAATTGACTATCTTTTTGTTTCTTTAAGGATTTTAGAATAACTCTCTGATACAACATCAATTGGAATCGCAAAATTTAAACCTTGATTCCCACCGGTTGTCGATTCAATGAAATTAATGACGCCTAATAAATTTCCATTTGAATCAACCAACGCTCCACCAGAATTACCAGGATTGATTGAGGCATCAGTTTGTATAAACGAACCTTCCTTGTTAATGAACTTTCTGCCGATCGCGGAAATTATTCCCATGCTGACTGATTGTCCAAGCCCTTGAGGGTTACCAATCGCATAAACAGTTTCACCTATATTTATATCTTCTATTTTTCTTTTCCTTTGAATTGGTGAAATATTTACAGTTTTTTCTACTAATTTTAATACTGCTAAATCATTGTCTCTATCTATGCCTATAATTTCAACTTCGTGATTTGATCCGTCATAAAATTCAACAAGAAGTTTTTGTTTCAATTTAATTGAATTATTCAAAACATGTAGATTAGTGATTACATGGCCGTCATCATCAAAAATTACTCCTGATCCATCAGGGAAAAAACCTGTTTTGATGACTTGTTTCCATCTTCTTAGGCCTAATGAAGGAGTTTTTTCTTGCCATTCTCTCCACCGACGAAGACTCCAAATATTTACGACAGATGATGCAGATTTTTCGAAGTTAAATGCTCTCGAAGAATATTCATTTTTATCTCCTAAACCTAACAAAGTTAAGAGACCATACCCAGCAAAGGTTCCCAGTAATATCCATATAGATAGTGTGTAAAAAGAGCGCATTTTTTATTATTCAGAGTTGTAAATTATAACCTCTCTAATGTATCATTCACGCGCCTTATACGTTAATTATGGATACAAAATCTTACAAATTAGATTCACTGGATAAAGGTTGGTTGTTAGTAGATGCTTCCGACAAAACTTTAGGTCGTTTAAGCACTTACATTGCAAAGATTTTAATGGGGAAAAATAAACCTGAGTATACCCCTCATAATGATGTTGGAGACTATGTAGTTGTGATTAATGCTGAGAAGATAAAAGTAACTGGAAATAAAAACGAGCAAAAAATGTATTACCGACATACCGGTTATCCTGGTGGAATAAAATCTCAAAATTTTAATGACCTAATTGCTTCATATCCGGATAGAATAATCACCTCTGCAGTTAAAGGTATGTTGCCCAAAAATAAACTATCTAACTCAGTTATAAAAAAACTCAAAGTCTACAAGGGAGAATCTCATCCGCATAGCGCTCAAAATCCTGTAAAACTCGAGATCTAAAATAAAATATGAGCGATAATCAGTATTATTCAACCGGCAGAAGAAAAACTTCAACAGCTAGGGTTTATCTTAGTTCTGGCAGAGGCTCCATATTAGTTAACGATCTACCATTAGAAGAATATTTCGGTCGAGAAGTAGCTAGAATATTGGTCAAACAACCAATAGAGCTAGTTGAGATGGTAGATAAATTCGACTTGAAAATTTATGTTTCTGGTGGCGGATATTTTGGCCAAGCAGGAGCTATAAGACACGGACTCTCCAGGGCCCTTGTTAAATATGACGAATCTCTTAAGCCAGTTCTTAAAGAGGCCGGTTTCCTCACAAGAGATTCAAGAAAAGTAGAAAGGAAAAAGGTAGGTTTAAGAAAAGCTAGAAAAGCTCCTCAGTTCAGCAAAAGATAGAGTTTATGCAGCCAAAATCTCCTCCGAACCCAATAAGACGACAATTACTAACCTCAATCACATCCTTGCTTGGATTTGTGGGTGTTGTTTTTGCAGCTATCCCTTTTCTAAGTGCATTCAAGCCTAGTGCTCGAGCTGAAGCTGCTGGAGCACCTGTAAAAGTTAATATAAGCAAGCTAAGTCCAGGAGAATTAATGACTGTGGAATGGAGAGGGATGCCTGTATTTGTTTACAAGGTCTCAAGCGAAGCTCAAAACGCTTTATCCGAAGATAAATCCAAATTAGCTGACCCTAATTCAGATCAACAACAACAACCGGATTACGCACAAAACGATACAAGATCTAGAAAAAAGGGTATCGCCGTTGTAAAAGGAGTTTGTACTCATTTAGGCTGTGCCCCAAAGTTTTATCCAGAAGCCACCTCACAGGATTTTGATCCTAATTGGCAGGGTGGTTTTTTCTGTCCATGCCATGGATCAAAATTTGATCTCGCTGGAAGAGTTTATGCCAATGTGCCTGCCCCAACCAACCTTGAAGTCCCACCTCATTATTTTGAGACCGATTCTACGTTGGTAATCGGTTCCGATGGAGCAAGTTAATGACAACTGATACTAGAACGAAACGTTTCCTTAGTTGGATAGACTTTAGATTTCCCTTAACTGAAGTTTTCGAAAGGCATTTATCTAAATATCCAGCACCCACTAACCTCAATATTTGGTATCTCTTTGGATTTCTTCTTATTGTTGTATTGGCAATGCAAATTGTCACAGGTCTTTGGCTGATGATGAATTATACAAATTCAGCAGAAGAAGCTTTTTCTTCTGTTGAATACATCATGAGAGATGTAGAGTATGGATGGCTTATCCGTTACATGCATGCTGCAGGAGCCTCAGCGTTTTTTGCACTTATCTATTTGCACATGTTTAGAGGAATGATGTACGGATCCTATCAAAAACCTAGAGAGCTGATATGGCTCGGAGGTTGGTTTACTTATCTTATTCTAATGGCTGAAGGTTTCACCGGCTATGTTCTTCCTTGGGGTCAAATGTCTTTTTGGGCTGCTCAAGTTATCATTTCGTTGTTTAGTTCAATACCTGTTGTAGGGGAAGATTTGGCAACATGGATAAGGGGTGATTATTTGGTATCAGGAATTACTCTATCAAGGTTATTTGCATTTCATGTAGTCCTGCTTCCAATATTACTAATTGCAATTGTTTTCTTTCATATTCTTGCACTTCATGAAATTGGTTCTAATAATCCTGATGGTATAGACGTTAAAAAACATCTTGATGAAGATGGAGTTCCTTTAGATACAAAACCATTTTTTCCTTACGACATTAGCCATGACATTTTTGCGCTCGGCGTATTCCTGATCATATTCTGTTCAGTGGTCTTCTTCTTTCCAACTGGTGGTGGGTACATTATCGAATATGTAAATTATGAGCCAGCTAATCCTCTTTCTACTCCAGCGCACATCGTTCCATCATGGTATTACACTCCGTTCTATGCCATGTTGAGAGCTGTGGATTTTCCTCTATTCGGACTAACTGCAAAATTCCTTGGGTTTGCTACCATGATGGCTGCAGTTGCTATTTTTGCTGTTCTACCTTGGCTTGATCGAAGCCCCGTGAAATCGATCAAATACAAAGGGATATTAAGTAAAACTTTCTTAGGAATCTTTGTGGTAAGTTTCTTTGCTCTTTGTTACTTGGGTATGGTTCCTCCCACAGAGACAAAAACACTGTTATCAAAAATTTTCACGTTGGGTTATTTCTCTTATTTTCTATTGATGCCAATTTATACAAGGATAGAGAAATGCAAACCTGTTCCGGAGAGAGTAGCAGAAGCATGAAGCTATTAGTTTTTTTAGCATTTGCTTTTTTTTCAGGGCTATCTAACTCCGCAGGAGATTACAAATGTGGCTCAATTGAATGCTATGAATTCAATCCTGACACAAAAGATAAAGAATCTCTACAAAGGGGTCTCTCAGCATATATGAACTATTGTTATGGATGCCACTCTCTCAAATATTCACGTTATAAAAGAGTTGCCGAAGACCTCTCAATCCCCCTTGATATTTATGAGCAAAACTTGATATTTGATGACTCTAAAATAGGTGACTTGATGCATATAAGTCTCAAGGAATCCAAGGCTATAGAGCTATTAGGAGCAAAACCTCCTGATTTGACTTTAGAAGCAAGATTAAGATCTCCCGAGTGGGTTTATACTTACTTAGATACTTTTTACGAGGACTCCTCTAGACCTTATGGAGTCAATAATAAAGTTTATGTAAATGTTTCGATGCCACATGTATTGGAAGATATCCAATCAGAATTATCAGAAGAGGAATACGATAGATACATTGCTGATATAACCAATTTTCTTACCTATGTTTCAGATCCATCAGCTGAAACCAGAAAGCAGCTCGGTATATATGTTATTCTTTTTCTTTTAATCTTCACTGCTTTTGCATATCTCGTTTATAGAGAGTTTAAAAAAGACTTAAAATAAATTTATAAAATGACAAGTTTATTAGGTAAAAGATCATCCATGGTCTTATTTCATAATGAAATTGGACATCAAAGCCATAAAGTAAGAATAGTACTATCAGAAAAGGGAATTACTGCCGATCTTGAAGCTTTAGATCCTGAAAATCTTCCAAAAGAAATTCTAGAAGTTAACCCAAAAGGTTTTCTTCCTTTACTTATAGACAGAGAGTTAGCCTTGTATAAGTCTCAACTAATTGTTGAATACCTGGATGAAAGATTTCCTCATCCTCCCTTGCTTCCTGTTTATCCTGTGGCAAGAGCTCAAACAAGATTAATTCTTCATAGGATTGAGGAAGAGTGGACCTATCACGTTGATATTCTGGAAGATGCGTCTGCCACAACCGCAAAAAAGAATTCTTCAAGAAAGGAGCTCAAAAAAAATATAACAAATTCAATGATGCTTTTTGATGGCTCTGAATACTTCCGAAGCGAAGAATTTTCCGTATTAGATGCAACAATCATTCCTATTTTGATTAGATTGAAATTCCTAGGCGTGGATATTGCCAACAATAAATCAACTAAAAATATGCATGAATATGTAGATAGGATGGTTGAAAATGAGCTTATACAGGAGAGTTTAACTTTACGCGAGAGAGAATCTTTTTTTACCGATTAAATTAACCTTGCTTTACTCCGCTCAGATCTATTCTGAATTTTAAAGGTTTAAAATAAAGAAAATTCTCTTTAATTTCATATTTACCAAGTAATCCAGAAAAATTATAAGATCTACCTCTAATTTTTGCTCCAAAG
>CACELJ010000029.1:0-5630 GCA_902560275.1 uncultured SAR86 cluster bacterium
GCCTCAATCAAGTCAGTGAAAAAAGACCCTAATTCTTCGGTGTCTTTATGAGTAGCAATCTTATTGATGAGATCGATAAACGTTTGAAAGGATGAAACTGCGCGACCGGAGCTATTAGCTTTAGCCATTTCTTCAGCCGCTTCCCATAACGAAGAGTCCGCCTGTCTTGCAGCCTCGCGTAAATTATCCATCGTTTTAGCACCGATCCCTCTGGTCGGCACGTTGATCACTCGCTCAAAGGCAGCATCGTTATTCCGATCCACAGCCAAGCGCGCATAAGCAAGAGCGTTTTTAATTTCCGCCCTCTCATAGAAGCGCACGCCGCCGTATATTCGATACGGCAATTCGGCGCGCAAGATAGAATCTTCGAGCGAACGAGATTGTGCGTTCGAGCGATAAATGATGGCACATTCTGATAGACAACCGCCTTCTTTGACCCAGTCTTTAATAATATCGACGATGAACTTTGCTTCGTCTCTTTCGTTGAAGGCACGGTAAACTTTCACCATCTCGCCCTCTTCGTTATTGCTCCATAATTCTTTAGCCATTCTGCTGGGATTATTTTTAATGACCGAGTTAGCAGCAGATAAAATATTTTTGGTTGAACGGTAGTTCTGCTCAAGCTTGATGACATCGGCTTTGGGAAAGTCTTTGGTGTAGCGTTTAATATTCCCACTTTTGGCTCCCCGCCATGAATAAATACTTTGATCGTCATCGCCAACCACCATAATGCAGCCATCGGGACCGACGATTTGTCTTAATAATAAGTACTGAATTTCGTTGGTATCTTGAAACTCATCCACTAGAACGTACTCAAACCGCCTTTGGTAATGATCGCGCAGGCCTTCGTTATTATTAAGAAGCTCGTAGGAGCGTAACAAAATCTCTGCAAAATCCACCAGCCCTTCTGCTTCGCATACGGCCTGGTAACTCTCATAAATCTCTGCCATTTTTTCTTCGAGGTATGAATTATTCGAACTGATTTTAGCTTTGCGGCGCCCTTCCTCTTTTTGTTTATTGATAAACCATTGCACTTGACTGGGTGGCCATTGATCTAGATCGATGTTCATTTCTTTCATGACACGTTTGATAACGCGCAACTGATCGTCGCCGTCTAAAATGGCAAAACTTTTAATAAGTCCTGCCTCTTGCCAGTGCATCTTCAGCATGCGATGGAACAAGCCGTGAAACGTACCGCACCACATGGTTTGCAGTTGTTCACCTAAAATCCCTTCGATTCGGCCGCGCATCTCGCGTGCAGCTTTGTTGGTGAATGTCACCGTCATAATCGACATGGGATTGATATCAAGAATGCTCGACAGCCATGCAACTTTATGGGTGATAACCCGAGTTTTACCCGAACCAGCACCCGCTAAAATCAACGACTGCTTAGCGTCGGACTTAATCGCCTGTTGTTGGGCTTCGTTTAAACTTTCAAGTATATGATTAGCATCCATTTTTTTTGATGTTGGGCTACACTACCACCATTATGCAGGACTTACCTTCGCACTACGATTCGCTTGAGCAGACGTTGCAATCTGCTGAGTCTATTTTAGAAGATGCCATCCGGAACGCCAAAAATTTGTTTCACACGCCGGTAATCTCGAGTCATTCTGCCGAAGGCATTCAAACCCGTACCGTAGTGCTGCGTGATTTTATCAAAGATTCCAGAATTATTCGGTTTCATACCGATTTGCGCTCACCCAAAGTTGCGGAGTTACAAGCCAATCCAGCAGCAACGATGCAAGGCTACGATCCCAGCATAAAAATTCAATTGAGGATGCTTGGTTCAGCTGAAGTGCATCACCGAGATGCGGTCACCGAAGCTGCTTGGGCGGAAACCAGAGAAATGTCCAAAGAATGTTACTCGGTCGCCGATGCGCCAGGATTATCGATAGACGATCCGAATGCGTTTGATATAGACGCGAAAAATTTAGATTTAGAATTGGGCTACGCTAATTTTTGCGTAGTACTGTTTCAATTTGATTCCCTTGAATTTCTGCATTTAAAAGGAAGCGGTCACAGGAGGGCGAAACACGTGTGGCTTAACAATGATTTATCATCAAGCTGGCTAATTCCCTAGTCGATTAAATACACTCCTTCCGCAACATAAAAATCGTTTGCATTACTGCCGTAAAGATTGCTATTCGATTTATATAGCTGAACATTAACTTGACCTCCGCTTTCATCCACGCTGCTACCGCCGTATAGTGCACCAACCAAACTTGCTCCTCCAGACCAACCGTTTGATATTGAAGTTGTGGAATTACCGGAATAGGTATTACCCGAGCCGCTTATGGCTATATTGAAAGACGCGAAACCAGCATTGCTTACAATTTCATTGGAATGGTCAAAACCGCTAAAGGCGATATTTCCGGTATACGAACCCGAACCCCAACTGAAAGATGCATCAACGTTGGCTGTGGTTACGTATTTTTGTGTTCTATCTAGTACAGTTTCGCCGTATCTGGAAGCTACCCTAAAAACCGCAGCGCCTTTCATAGAAGCAGTGCCTGAAGATGGTATTTCACTTTGATCAACTAATTCTCCTGCAACCCAAGTTCCTAGATGAACTTGTGCCTGGTTATCTGCAGACTGCGTATTATCATCGATGATATCGTTAGCCCCCATGGCCCATAACCCCCAGGTTGAATAATCAGTGTTTGGCATTTCTCTAGCAGTTAAAGCTCCACTGCCGAGCGAGCTGTCCTCGCTGCCGTCATCAAAAAGATTTCTTTGTTTTTCTTCTAAAGTATTATACGAAACCATTACCCCAGCTAGATTACCAAGACCGCCTGATGATCCATCAATTTGAGCTCCGTCATCTTGAATCTCCGCACCAAAAACCTCATGGGAAAGGTACGCAGATTTTGAAGCAGTGTTATCTGCGTCCCCAAACTTGAGCGTGATAGTTTTGTCGTTAAGATTTGATATAGCGTAGCCATTTTGTTCCCAGTCTGAAGTATGGTAATTGGTTGGAAAAGCTGCGACTTTCATTGGCGCTACAATCTGAACATCATCGTTGGTGCTGTCAAAAGTAAAAGTAGCTAATGTGCTGCTGGACCTTAGGGAACTCATCGGAATTATATTGGTCCCGGTTCCGGTCTGGGATCCGGATACATAGAATTCTAAGATGCCTGAAAAAAATCCGCTGTAACTGCTTGCCGTCGAGGCATAAAAATCTGAACTTCGAAAATCCGATAAACTTTTGTAGTCTGATTTAGTAATGGCGCTGGTGTTAGCAACCAGATTATTCTTTCTGGAGTAACCCATTCCATCTCGATCGTAAGCTGAATTTGTTAAGCTGGTTCTTGTGTCAGGTTCTTGATCGTAAAAGAGACGTACATAATTGTGTACCCTCAGGCCGTCTCTGACATTGGCATTATTGAGCCAATCAACTTTTTCGGGGTCGCCCGAACCCATCAGCCAAACTTGGGTTGCATAGGAAGATTCCAAGGCGCTTGTATCATCGCCACAGGCTAGTTCATGGCAAAGAGTGAAATTACTGAGTGTCTGATTAGTTGTTGAGAGATAACTTTGACCTACTTTATAAGTTTCAAGCCAAGTCACCGGATCTCTGACCATCATTGCTAGCTCGGTATCGTTGGGTTGCGCTGATGTATCAAAAGTTGTAACGACGGCTCCGTACATTCTGCAATCGGTCTCATCGCTGCAGCTAAGAAAATATAAATCTCCAGAACCGCTTAACACGCTAGAGCCTAAATTATTGTGTTGAGTGTAACTCCACGATCCATTTGGGGTAGAGACCGCCCCGGTAGACATATTGACGACTTTTACTGTGAAAAGGCTGCTTGCATCGCAATTATTACTGCAAGAACCGCCAACGTATTCAAAGATAAATCCATAATCGGTATCTACTGATAGTTGATTGTCAGAAGCGGTGAACGTGAAGCCTTTATTGTGTGATCCATGCCATGCGGTTAAATCTAGGTAACCGGAAGAATTGACTTTCATGGTCCATTGATAGGAAGTCCCTGTATGATACCAAATGGTTGTATTGAGACTCGGCACTCTAGCAGAAACAGCAATAATATGAGGGATGCTACTCATAGCAGGAGAATAAGTAGAAACTGCTTCATCATGATACAAAGACCAACCCTGGTTGTTCCATGGACCGTAATAAGAATCCGTGATCGGAGCGCCGCTGATAACGTTTGAAGTGGATGAAGCTATGCGCTGCGAAATCATCATTTGATTCATTGGCGGCGCTGTCATAAAAGGTGAAGTATCTCTGTATCCATCCATGAGGACGCCTAAGGTCATATCGGATTTTTTATACGGATCGGAATTGGTCATCATCATCCCTATCGGGCGATTGGAAGCACTTGAATCCCATTGCGCTTCTGAGGCAAACAAACAACCTGAATTAAATGAACTGACACATTCCATAGGGATGTAACCGCTCAATAATTTATTTTTTTCGTCATGATCAGTATCAGCAGTACCCCATTCGTGCGAAAAGTAAGTTCCGCCGGAGAATGCATAGCCGGTATCGCCAGCGGAATATCTCGTGGTATCGGAACTTCTCTTATCCAGTGTGCCAATCGATACACTAAAAAAAGTTTGTTGATATTCTCTTTTTCCAGTGGAAGCCATGCCTTCATATCCACCGCAAGTATTTGTTCTTCCATTGTTACAATCTTGAAGAATAAATTGAGCGTGTAAGCCAACACCCTTACCGTTGGGATTCAACACTTGATACCAAAGCGAGCTGCCAAGATGAAGGTCGTCTTGCACCCACCTATCCTCATTATAAAAAGCTTGAAAACGCCCACCTTTGATATCGGCGCCGTTGCCTGAAGAATCTGGATCCTCTAAAGCTTGCTCCATCCATTTGTAATCACCGTAACCACATTCACTTTCAGAAAGACCTAATGCTTCACAATAATTTGTAGTTGTATAAAAACGCATACCACTTCCTCTTCGATACTGGCGCTCCAAAGTAGTATCTACGGTAGTGTTTATAACCGGCACAAAATTTGGGTAGAAATAATTAGAATAAGTGACATTAGCAGATTGCTGATCGGTTACCTCTATAGGGATGGGCACAAAAGCAACCACGCGTTTGGTGGTGCCGTTATTGGTGAAGGCGTTGAATTGTGAGTCGGTGTAGGCTTCCGTGCCAATATTAATTTGGTCTTCGTAAGTGGTGTATGTAGTTTGGGTTCGATCCAAAGCACCGAAGATCAGCTTTTTAACTATTGTTTCGTTATCTTGCCCAGTATGAGTCGAATTGCTGACGCCAAAAATACTGTGGCTGTCGCCTACTATAAAGAGGTCCGCTTTAACTCCAGAATCCAGATCGTCGTTATTAAAATAAGCTGTTATGCAAGGCTCTGAAAAACCGGAGCCAGTAATCGTGTTTGAATTGCAAAACATCGGTATTCCGTTGGTAGCCGATGTGATTCCTTTCCCGGGAGTGTTAACTCCTAATTTAATGTTGTTGAAAGAACGATGTAGTTTATCGTTCGTGAGAGTTCCGCCCATCGATCGCCAACCACCAGACCCAGTATGATTGGAACTACTCACCGTGAAATCGCCACCTATAGCTTGCACCCAAGATTGTGTGCCGGTAGTCACATCGCTACTGCTGGCATATGAACTCTCGG
>CACELJ010000030.1:0-5407 GCA_902560275.1 uncultured SAR86 cluster bacterium
TATATAAACCCGTAATTTGCAAAATTCAGGGTTCTGTCCATGCCGGCGCATTATTGATGGTTACAAATTGCACTCATGCTATTGCAGTGGAAAATGCAAAATTTTCAGCGCCAGAAATACTCAGAGGAGTTTGGCCGCATATGGTAATGGCAGGCCTATTTAGAGTAATGCCTAAAAGAGCTGGATTAGATTTCTGCATGAGAGGCCAAGCGATTGATGCAAAAAAAGCAGAGGAGTGGGGTTTAATAAATGAATCTGTACCCAACGATCAGTTAGATGAAAGGGTAGATAGCCTTGCAAGTGACCTTGCTAACCTTGCTCCGGGTACCATGCAATTTGGACTGGAAGCCTATGTCAATCAGGATGGAATGAATTTTGATGAAGCTTTACCTTATTTAGGTAAAAAAAGTGCGGAAACCTTTGCGGGTCCAGATGCTCAAGAGGGCATTTCAGCTTTTTTGGAAAAAAGAGAACCAAAGTGGGATTAATCTTCTAAAATCACCAAAGTTGAGCCGCTCTCAACCTGATCTCCAACAGCAATCAATACTTCTTTAACGTTTCCATCACTTGGAGCGGTTACCTTATGCTCCATTTTCATAGCTTCTAGAATCACTAAAGTTTGGCCAGACTTAACAGACTCATTTTTTTTGACAGGTACATCAACCACTTTTCCAGGCATAGGAGCAGTTAAGCCGCCGGCTATTTCGTTTATCGAGCTGGATTCAAACCTTTCTTTCATCTCAAACAGTAAGTCTCCCTTAATGGTTTGAATAAGAAACTTTCCTTCATGATATGTAATTTTTGAAATGATCCTTTTTCCATCAATTTCAATATCTATTGATTCATCATCAAATTCATAAATTCTTACTAAAGCATCATCTGAAAGACAAAAGTCTCCACTTCTCTTTGACTTGTATTTGACCTCAATAACATCATCACCAAAAATTAAATCTACTTTTTGATATGGAAGTCTTGCGTTATGCCAACCAGATTGAATGTTAGAAAGAACACTAGCATTTTCTCTGTTTTTAGCTTGATTCCAAATAGCTACCGCTACAGCATGATCAAAAATTTCTTTTTCTGATAAATCAATTTCTGTGTTGAGATTTACTCTCTCAACAAAGTCGGTTGTTGTTTTTCCTTTGAGAAAATCTTCAGACCTTAAGATTGAAATAAGATAATCACGGTTTGTCCTCATGCCACCAAAATGACTTCTTTCAAGAGCCAAGGCTAGCTTTTGAGCAGCTTCCTCTCTAGTTTCAGCATATGAAATAACCTTTCCAAGCATAGGATCAAAATTTGAGGACACAACAGTTCCTTTTTCAATCCCTACATCCCAGCGTACAGAAGGGTTATCACATGGATCAAATGCAATTATATCTCCAGTGACTGGGAGAAATTCATTTGCAGGATCTTCGGCATACAGCCTAACTTCGATTGATGAACCTATCAATTCAACGTCATCTTGAACAAACTCTAATTCATTGCCTTGAGCAATCTTTATTTGTTCTTTTACAAGATCTAGACCAGTTACCTCTTCTGTTACCGGATGTTCTACTTGGAGTCTCGTGTTTACTTCTAAAAAAAAGAATTCTTTCGTTTTATCATCAAATAAAAATTCAACTGTTCCTGCAGATTCATATTTAAGTGCAGAAGCAAGCTGAACGGCTGCAGATCCAATTTTTTCCCTGAGCTCTTGATCAATAACTGTGGAAGGAGATTCTTCAACAATTTTTTGATGCCTTCTTTGAATTGAGCACTCTCTTTCTCCTAGGTGAACAACGTTTCCAAAAGAATCACCTAAAATTTGAATCTCTATGTGACGAGATTTTTCTACATATCTTTCTAAAAAAACTCTTTTATCGCCAAAACCGCTCTCGGCTTCACGCTCTGCAGCTGATATGCTCTCTTTTAATTTTTTGGGATCTTCAACAATTCTCATCCCCTTACCACCGCCTCCAGCAGAAGCTTTAACAAGAATTGGATATCCAATTTTTTTTGCATCTTTGGCGTCAGAAGTCATAGGAAGAGTCGGAACACCAGCCTTTTCAGCTAGTTTCTTAGAGGTAATTTTATCTCCCATTTTTTTAATGACATTCCCTCTTGTTTTTTTACAAAATATTACAGGATTTAATTGGTCCTATCCAAATAATCCCTGCTTTTTTCACAGAGTTTGCAAACCCAGCATTTTCAGATAAAAAGCCATATCCCGGATGAATTGCATGAGAACCTGAATTTTTTGCAATAGAAATTATTTCTTTCGCATCCAAATAACTGCCTTCCAATTTATAAGCTTCATCAGCCTCCTTAACATAAGGAGAATTAGCATAATCTTGCGTATAAATAGCAACACATGAGATTCCCATATCTTTAGCGCTGCTGATCACTCTACTTGCAATTTCGCCTCTATTTGCAATTAGTAATTTTTTAATGATCATAGTCTGAACACTCCAAATCCATCTGATCCCTTAACTTCTTTATTGTTTACAACAGAAAGGCAAATACCAAGAACTGTCCTGGTATCTCTTGGATCAATAATCCCATCATCGGAAATTGCACTTGTGGCTATTAAAGCTTCAGAACCTTTGTCATGAGAAATTTTTTGACCTTCTACAATTCTTGCATCTTCTTTTTCGTCGAAGGGGAGACCATCACGCATAGCTTTTGCTCTTCTTACCATCGACATAACTCCAGCTATTTGTTCTCCTCCCATTACGGCAATCTTTGCTGTTGGCCATAAAAAGGTAAAAGCATTACCAAATTCTCTTCCAGACATGGCATATGTACCGGCACCGTATGAATTTCCAAGAATAACTGTCAAATGAGGAACCTCAGAATTTGAAACTGCATTTAGCATTTGTGCCCCTTTTTTAATCGATCCATTCTGCTCAAATTCTTTTCCAATATTAAATCCTGTAATATTTTGTAAAAAAACAAGAGGGATACTTATCTGATTGCATAGTTGAATAAAGTGGGCTGCCTTTTGAGATGAATCTGGAAATAAGGAACCATTATTTCCCAAAACTCCAACTGTGTGCCCATGAATTTTCATGAAACCGCATATAATTGTTGGACCAAAGAGGGGTTTGAATTCTTCAAACCTTGAACCATTCTTGAAATTACTTCACGAACATCAAAAGGTCTTTTCAAGCTTGGATTCACAATACCTAATAAATCTTCTTGATCATTAATGGGCTCTTCATAGATAGAATCAGGAGAATTACCTTCTTTTGACCAATCAAGATGAGACATAACTTCTCTTCCAATTCTTATTGCATCCATTTCATCTCCTAACTCTACTGAATTAGATGGAAGCATAGTTATCTCAGCATTTTCAATCGCTGCATTAGATTGTTCCAAAATTTCTTTTATATTTAAAAAATTATCAGGTTTGCAAATTACCGTAACAATCTCGCCTTGCGATTCAATTTCCTCAATATCATAGTCAATGACGAGTTCGAGGGTGTCATCTTCTGATAAACCTGAAATGGAGATTATTCCCTTAGATTCAAATTGATAGGCAACCGAACCATCCGTTCCAAGACTTCCGCCAGCTTTTGTAAAAGCATGTCTTACCTCTGCAACGGTTCTATTCCTGTTATCAGTCATAGCATCAATTAATATCGCTACACCATTAGGGCCATAGCCTTCATATTTTATTTCTTCCAGATTATCAGCTTCTGAATTTCCAGCTCCCCTTGCAATCGCTCTATCAATAGTATCCTTAGGCATATTGGCTCCTAAAGCTTTATCTAGAGCTAACCTAAGTCTGGGGTTATCTGCTGCAATTGGGCCTCCTAGCCTTGATGCAACTGTCAGTTCTCTAATAAATTTGGAGAAGATTTTTTGTTTTTTCTCATCTTGGCGACCTTTTCTATGCTTAATATTTGCCCACTTGGAATGACCAGCCATCTTAATCTCCTTCAGGATCGGTTAATGAAATACCTAGCTCTTCAAGCTGTTCAGAATCCACTCTAGTAGGGGCATCCGTCAATAAACATAAAGCTGACTGTGTTTTAGGAAAGGGAATCACTGATCTAATAGAATCTGCTCCCATCATGAGCATTACTAGTCGATCTAAACCAAAAGCTATACCGCCATGAGGAGGAAATCCATAATTCAATGCATCAAGAAAAAAACCAAACTTATTTTGTGCCTCATTTTCAGAAATACCCAACACTTCCAGAACTTTTGCCTGCTCAGAAGATTTATGAATTCTTATCGATCCACCTCCAACTTCAGTCCCATTTATAACAAGGTCATATGCATTGGCTTCTACCGCTCCAGGATCGGCCTCGAGGTGTTCTATTGAGCCTTTAAAGCTGGTAAAGGGGTGATGAGCAGGAGAAAGATCTCCTCCAATAGATTCTTCAAATAGAGGCCAATTTGTTATCCAAACCGGTTTCCAAGACTCTTCAATTAAATCAAAATCTTCAGCTATTTTGTTTCTTAGTGCTCCCATCGAATCAGAAACAATTTTTTTATGCCCAGCTCCAAAGAAAACAGTATCTCCATCTTTTACGTCTAGAAATTTGAATAAAGAATCAATTTCTTTTTGAGATAAAAATTTTAAAATTGGCGACTGCAATCCATCATTCCCTTTTGATAAATCATTTACCTTGATATAAGCCAAACCTTTTGCTCCAAACTTTCCAACAAATTCTGTATAAGAATCAATTTTACTTCTTGTAAGTTCTGAAGAAATTTTTAGAGCCACAACTCGACTATTTAGATCATTAGCAGGACCAGAAAAGACCTTGAAATCAGATTCTAGAAAGATTTCCTTTACTTCTTTTAATTCTAAGTTGATCCTTAGATCAGGTTTATCGCTCCCAAACCTTTCTATGGCCTCTGAGTAAGTCATTTTTGGAAATTTAGGCAGCTTTATGTCGAGTAACTTCTTAAAAACGAACTTAATTAATTTTTCGGATAGATTGATGATCTCATCTTCATCGGTAAATGCCTTTTCTATATCGAGCTGAGTGAATTCAGGCTGTCTATCTGCCCGTGTATCTTCGTCCCTAAAGCATCGTACAATTTGATAATACTTCTCAAATCCAGAAGCCATTAAAAGTTGCTTAAATAATTGAGGTGACTGTGGCAAGGCGTAAAAGCTGCCGCGTGAAATTCTACTTGGAACAAGAAAGTCTCTAGCTCCTTCTGGAGTTGCTTTAGTCATCATTGGAGTTTCAATATCTAGAAATCCTTCTTTGTCCATAAACTCTCTTATCGAAGATGAAACTTTTGATCTTGCTCTAATGTTATTTTGCATTTCAGATCGTCTAAGATCTAAAAATCTATATTTTAATCTTACCTCCTCTCCTGCTGAAGAATAGTCATCAAGCTGAAATGGCAGAGGATCTGATTCTGATAAAATTTCTAATGAAGAGACTAGTAATTCAACTTC
>CACELJ010000031.1:0-5120 GCA_902560275.1 uncultured SAR86 cluster bacterium
CAATTTTCTTTTGGACAAAGTGATTCAGATGAGTCAGTCGAAGAAATGGTAGTGACAGCAACATTTAGGGAAACCACAGTAATGGATACAGCTTTGTCAGTTGATTCTGTAAGTCAAGATAAACTGGATCAACTTGGGGCTGACAGCCTTGAGGAAGTTTTTAGATCGGTTTCTGGTCTAAATCTTTATTCAGAAGGGGTTGGAAGAAGTAGGATAATCATCAGAGGTATTAGCGGACAAGCTAGTAACTATCCAGGTGGACAAATGGGAGCTACAACTGGGGTGTATATTGATGATGTTCCTATGTCATCAGTAATGTCTCCAGAGTATGCTTCAGCTGGAGATGCTTTTGATTTACAAAGGATTGAGGTTTTAAAGGGTCCTCAAGGAACTTTATTCGGTGAATCTTCTCAAGGTGGAACAGTAAGATACATTTATAATAAACCTAACCCAGATGAGTTTGAATCTACTGTTCGAATGAAAGGAATGAGCGGAGCTGATAGTTCATCATCCTACAGGGTGGATGCTCTTATTAATTTTCCGTTTTCTAATGACGCTACTGACGGTGCTGTGAGAATTAGTGGGTTTCAAGGAAAAAGAGGTGGTTACATTGATTGGATTACAGTTGACAATAATGAACCTGACTGGAACGACTCTTCAACAAGTGGTGGTAGGTTATCGGTCCTCGCCGAAACTGAGAACCTAACTTTCCAATACTCAAGTATTTTTGGAAATACTAATGGAAATGGAAACAACATGTCCTACTCGCCTCCTACAGCTGCAAATCCTTTCTTAGATAATAAATCGATCATCCCTCCTTATTCTGCAGCAGGAGCTTTAGCAGCTGGTTCTTATGTGGGACTAGCAGCGCCAGCAGCTAAATATTATGTTGGTGCTAACGAAGTAGATTCTCATACACCTGGTAATGATGAAGAATATCAAGTGCATTCTTTTAAATTTGAGGTTGATACTGGAGCAGGAACTTTCAGTTCTATAACTTCTTACTTGGATAGATATGTTCAAAGGAGAACTCCAACAAATACAGAAGCTGCATTCGTAATAGATATTTATACAGGTGGTTTGAATGTAAACTTTGCAAGAGGTGTATTCGATAGCTCAGGCGCAGAAAATTGTTTCATCCCTTGTAATGGAGCAGCTTTTGTTCCTTTCTTTGGAGAACAAAATGCATCGTTTACAAATGTATTTATGGCTCCTTTTCCAGATGGAGGATCAGTTTCTTCATATAATCCAAAAGTATCAGGAGCAACTGAAAGAGTTACTCAAGAATTTAGATTCACATCTGACGCTACTGAGGATCTTTTTTGGGTTGTTGGAGCATTCTTTAAAGATACTACTGACAAAAGACTTACAGATTTAGCAATAACATATTTCTCACCTGAGAGAGCGGCTCTAGGACAAGCTACTGTAGATGAGAACGGAGATCCTCTGCCTACAGAATCAATTGGTCCAAGTTTAAAAGCTGATTTTGAAAGTCCTGATACAGAATTACAGGAAATATCTGTTTATGCGGATATAACTTACGAGATAGATCAAAACTGGTCTATAGCTGCTGGGGTAAGACTAACAAATCTTGAAAAAACTTTGACCATAGGTGCATCTACTTATGATTTTTCAGAGGATAATGTTTCTCCTCGTTTCAATGTATCTTGGAATGATGGAAGTAATCTGGTTTATCTAAATGCTTCCACAGGATTCAGACAGGGTGGTGTAAACGGTGCTCAATTATATAATTTAAGAAACTGGGCAGTATTTAATGAATTTACACCAGGTTTTATTCCTCAAGAAAAAATAGATTATGCTAATAAAGTTCTGACATTTGATGGAGATCAGTTGTTGAATACTGAACTTGGGTATAAGGGAAGTTTTAATGACGACACTATTCAGCTAATTCTATCTGTGTACTCACAATCGATAACAGATTTTGCAGTTTACGTAGAAGACTATAGTCTTGATGCGGTTGGGTTCCCTTATATCGCTAATATTGGAGATGGTTCATCGTCAGGAGCAGAAATGGCATTGAATTTCTTGCCAACTTCCGAGCTTTCAATTGGAATCATAGCCTCATCTAATCAGACAAGTGTTGATACTGCTTACCCTGGATATGATGGAGGTATAAAAATTGCCAAAGATAGTAAATTTCTCCATGCTCCTGAAACTACTTATGGATTTAATATTGATTATACTCATGATATCGGGAACGGAAATTTTGGAAGACTGTATCTTGATCATTCATTTGTAGGAGAACGGTTTGCTGATTCAACAAACCTGACAACTCTTGGTGAATATGAGGTTTCGAATATTAGATATTCATTTATAGGTGCAAACAACATCACAACTACTTTGTTTGTAAATAACTTGATGGATTCAATTTTTGTTACTAATCAACGTGACTTCACCTTCGGTTTTGGAGGAATTGGTTACGACTATGGTCGTCCGAGAGAACTTGGAATAAGCGTCCAGTACAACCTTAACTAAAAACTCTAATACCCCTAGAGTGTATACACCCGATTTTGTTTGGTAAGCAAAATCGGGTGTAAAATTTAGGCATGATAGTTAAAACCAAATCTGGCGAAATCGAGGGCGCTAAGGAAGATCTTTATTATTCTTTTAAAGGCATTCCTTATGCAGAAACACCTATAGGTAAGAATAGGTGGTTGGCTCCAAAACCCATAAAACCTTGGTCAGATGTAAAAAGCTGTAAAGAATTTGGTTCTATTTGCCCACAAAACGAGCTTGTTTATGAGCAAGAGGCTACTGCAGATTACGAAACTGGGTCAAACCAAAATGAAGATTGTCTAACTTTAAACGTATGGTCTTCTGAGCTTAATTCCAACAAACCAGTTTTAGTTTGGATTCATGGTGGAGCTTACTTTTTGGGGAGTGGAGCGGACTGTCTTTCTGATTCAGAAGATATATGTAGAGATGGTAAATATGTTGTCGTAAGTATGAATTACAGATTGGCCTGTTTTGGTTTTCTCCGTTTGATCGATCTTACCGATGGAAAAATACCATCCACTGGTAACGAAGCCCTTTTGGATCAAATCGAAGCACTTAAATGGATTCAAGCAAACATATCCTCTTTTGGGGGAGACCCTAATAATGTAACTTTGATTGGTCAATCCGCTGGTGGACATAGTATTGGAACTCTTCTAGCAATGCCAGATGCAAAAGGTTTATTTCATAAAGCTATAGTTTGTGACGGTGGTTCGGAAACAATTCAGCCCAAGGAAGAGGCAAACAGATTAGCTTTGAAGTTATTAAATGAATGTAATATTGATCCTTCTGATGTCGATGCAATAAATTCTATAAGCACAGAAGATTTAAAAGCATTCGATGCAAAAATGCAGGATCCTAATCATCCATATACTCAGGATTTAGACTTCGCTACACAAGCTCATGCTAAACCCTGTATCGATGGAATTCATATTCCAGATCAACCTTTGAACCTCATTCGGGCAGGATCTGCAAAAGATGTATCGGTTATTCTAGGCACAAGTGATTCTGAGGCATTTGGCTACGACGAAATTTATCCTGGCCTTAGAGAATGGAATGTAGATCAAGCTATTGAGTTTGAAATGAGAGATTGGCTAAGAAAGTCTAAGTTTTTAAAAATTTCAGAAAAATCTGCGCGAGAAGATGTAAAAAAACTTTTCGATGCATACGAAGTTCATCTCACAAATAATAAAATGGATTCTTCACCGGCGGAATGCTTTTTGAAAATCAACGGACATAAGTGGTTTTGGGTTTCAACAATTAGGCTCGCTGAAGCGTTATCAAAGAATAGCAAAAACGTTTACAACTATAATTGGACTTTTCCCGGTCCGCACGGAAGTCCATATCATGGCTCTTCATTGCCTTTCTTTCTTGATTACGTGGATTCTGAAGTTGGCAAACAAATGTGTGGAGAAAATGAAAGCGTTCGAAAGTTAAGCGCAATCATAAATAAAATAGTAGATAATTTTCTGACAAGCGGGAACCCAAACAAATCAGATGATGTGCCTGTTTGGCCAGTTTACGATGACAGTATGGAAAGTTTATTGTTTGCTGAGACCATTGAAACAATTAAGGATTTCAATTCATCCTTAAGAAAGACATGGGGTCAAGTAGAAGAAAAAATTCCAGGCAATTTATAGAGTGAATCTGCCTGAAAAAGTTCCCTTTTCAGTAAAAGCCTATTATGGATTAGGTCAGTTCTCTGTTGGGAGTTTTGGCATTATGTCCAGGCTGTGTCTCTTTTTCTTTTATAGTCAGGTTCTTGGCATTTCTCCAGCCTTAGTTGGATTTGCAACTGCCGTTGCAACAGTATTTGATGCCATTACCGATCCGATAATTGGATCAATATCGGATAACTTCAAATCAAAATATGGACGACGTTTGCCTTTTCTATTTGCTGGTACATTACCAACATCAATTTCAATATTCTTATTATTCAACCCTTTAGTGACCGGGGATGCAGCACTTTTTTATTGGCTAGTGTTCTTTTCATGTCTTACAAACTTCCTTTCTACCTTATTCGTCATACCTTATTTTGCTGTGGGAGCAGAAATAACTGAAAATTATGATGAGAGAGCATCGGTTGTAGCTTTTAGGAACTTTTTCTATTTCTTTGGTCAAGCTTTCGTTATGTATCTGGCATATGGATATTTTTTCTTACCCTCTGAGGAGTTCACAAATGGTCAACTTAATCCCGCTGTATACGGACCTTTCTCGGTAGTAGTAGCAATGTTGTTTCTTGTTACCTCAGTAATTAGTATTTTTGGATTTAAGAATCATATTCCCAATAATTATCGAGGGAATTTGGAATCTTTATCCTTTTCAAAGATATTCCTAACAATCTTCAGAGATATTTTTGAAGCTTTGAGCAATTACTCTTTTCGTATGTTATTTTTTGGAAACGTCTTTTTAACTATCTCTGCAGGTATATCGTTTACCCTTGAGCTCTATGCTTTAACTTTTTTTTGGGGGCTCTCTGGAGAGCTAAGTCTTCTTTTAGTTGGTCTTGCGTTTTACCCAGGAGCCTTTCTTGGTGTTTTTCTTTCTAATTATTTAATTCAGGCCTTCGAGAAAAGAAACGTTATGGTTTGGGGAATAATTTTATG
>CACELJ010000032.1:0-4254 GCA_902560275.1 uncultured SAR86 cluster bacterium
TAAATATCCTAAGATAAAGAGAGAAGAGATTAATGATTGAATTATTCTCATTCCAGGCAAGATAATTTGATTAGTCAAAACTTGAACTTCAGTTAATATTTCTTTTTTAAAAGTAGAAGAATTTTCAAAACTAAATTCTTCGGTATTCATCATTAAAGAATTCTCAAAAAGTTTCGTTGATAGTTTTGATTCAAAGTGCAGTGCCATATAAGCTATACCGCCTTGGCTAAAAAATCTCCAAATGGTAGAGAATATGTAAATACCGAGAAGCTTAAATTCAATATTATTTTTTCCAAGTAAAAATAGAAGATTAGAGTCCAGCTCAGAGTTGTTGAAAATATATAAAATTGCAGCAAGAGAGATGACGCCGAGCATGTCAATAATTCCGCCCAAAATTATGGAAATAAAAAGGATTAAATATAAGATCCTTTCTCTACCCTTAATTATTGAAAAAATTTCATAGAGCTCCTTAGATAACATTTTTTAATTTCTCCCAATAGTTTGGTAATGAAAATGTTTCCATATAATTTTTAAGATTTATTTCTTGTCTATGGAGATAAGTTTCAGAAAGAATTGTATTGATCTTATTTTCTATTTCTAAAGGATCATCTGCTGATACAAGATAAATTGAATTTTTTGCTTCGGGAATTTCATCCAAAATCCAACTCAATTCTCTGGAAAGAATTATTTTACATCCTTTAATTATCGCTTCATGAAATATATTTGGAAATCCCTCGTACCTAGACAAGAGAAGAAGTATTTTTGATTTTGAAAGAATTTCTAACACATTATTAACCCTTCCTAAACATGTAACATTTTTGAAGGATTTTAATGATTCAGGATAAGATCCTAAATACAAAAAATTATTGCTCGAAATTTCAAGTAATTTGATAAATCTATCAAATCCTTTTGGATAAGTTGGTCTTGAAGCAAAAATTAAATCGTTTGATTTAATTTGTTTTTTTTCAGAGGGCTTATGGAAACAAGGATTAAAAAAAACATTATGATTAATAAGGTTATTTTTTGACAAGGCTTTTAATTGTTCAGATGCTATAGGATTTTGAACAATCAAATTTGGGTTTTTCTTAAGAAAATTAGTATACAAATACCTAGAAATCAATCTTTTAACAAAATTCATTGAGTTAAGTCGATCTAAAGGCTGATTAGATTCTCTGAATATAAATTTATTATTGAATTCTAACAACGAAAAATACATGAATGTCTGTCCTGAAAGGTTTAGTATAATATCGCTGTTTTTTGTGAGTTTATTTATTTTTTCCTGATGGAATATTAAAAAAAAATTTGATTTCAGATTGAGAGAAATTATTTCGCACTTTTCAATTTTTACTTCAGAATTTATTTTTTTTAATGAAATAAGTTTTACTTTATAAGCATTTGATGTCAGATAATTTGACAAATTAAATGCGAAAGACTGTGACCCTCCTAAGGATAATATATCGTCTACTATAATTGTAATTTCCAACTTTAGTATGATTTCAAAGCACTTATTATAAATTCTAAATCTTTGTCCTTTAGGTAAGGATGCATTGGAATGCTAAATACCTCTTTAGAAATTTTTTCAGAAATAGATAGATCGTCACAAAAGGAAGAATATTTTTTATATGCAGGTTGTTTATGAATTGGAGTTGGGTAATAAATCATTACAGGTATACCCTTTTTTTCTAATTTTTCTTTAATCATATCTCTTTTAATAGATTTCAAAGTATATTGAGCCCATGAAGAAAAATAGTCATTTTTGACCTTGGGTATATCAAAGACCTCTCCAAGCTCTGCTGAATATACATCAGCTATGTTATTTCTAAGCTTCAACTCGTTATCAAATATTTTTAATTTCTCTAACAGAATTGCAGCCTGTATTGAATCAAGTCTTGAATTCAGTCCAATCTCGAGGTGAAGATTTTTATTCTTGTCGATGCCATGAAATCTAAAAGATCTTAATTCTTCTGCTAAGTTCATATCATTTGTAAATATAGCTCCTCCATCTCCATAACAGCCTAAAGGTTTGGAAGGAAAAAAACTGGTTGTTGTTGCATCACCAAACAATCCTACTTTTTTTCTTCCTATGCTTGCCCCAAAACTTTGAGCTGAATCTATTAATAATTTTAATTCAAACTCTTTGGATACTTTACTGATCTCCTCTATTTCCGCAGGCTGTCCAAATAAATCTACAGGTATTACTACTGCAGGATTTAAGGATTTAGATTTAGCTTTTAGTATATTTCTTCTCAGGCTATCAGGACACATATTGAAAGTATCTTCCTTCACATCAACAAAAATAGGAACCGCACCAAGTTGGGAAGGAGCCTCAGCAGTTGATATATAGGTAAAACTAGGCAGGAAAACTGCATCACCAGGACCAACATTCCATGCCATCAAGACTAGTGTCAAGGCATCAGTTCCATTAGCGCATGAAACTACATTTTTTACAGATGTATATTTCTCTAGATTTTTTTCTAGTTTTGATACTTCAGGACCGAGAATAAATTTTCCATGTTTTAAGACTTTGTTTACCGCAAGGAGAATTTTGTCTTCAATTAAATCTCTTTGCAAAGAAAGATCTATAAACGGTAAATTTTTATTCACAGCTTATTTTTTAAAAAAAAATTTGATTTGATCGCAGATGTAATTTAATTGTTTCTCATTTAATTCTGGATAAATAGGTAAAGAAATTATTTTTTTTGAATCTGAAATGGCATTTTTGTAATCTGTCAAAGTATTATTTTGGTATTTATAACAGGGTAATAATGGTAATGGTTTGGGATAATGAATGCCTGTGCTAATTCCTTTTTCATTTAAATGCTTAGCAAATAAATTTCTTTTATTAGTTTTTACTACATAGAGGTGATATGAGTGAGTCGATCCTTTTCTTTCTTTAGGTATTTCCAACTCTTCTATGTCTCTCAAAAGAGAATTATAAACCTTTGCAATCTTTCTTCTCTTACTAATCCATTTTTTGATTTTTTTGATCTTAATGTTTAATACAGCAGCCTGTATTGAATCCATTCTCGAATTGATTCCCTCCATCAAATGCTCATGTTTTTTCAATCCACCGTGAGAAGCAAACATTTTCATTTTTTTGAATAATGAAAACTTATTAGTAATAATTCCACCTGCATCTCCGTAAGCTCCTAAATTCTTTCCTGGGAAAAAGCTCAGTGTTCCTGCATCACCCAAGGTTCCAACGTTTTTATCTTTCCATTTAGAAAGGATTGCCTGAGCACAGTCTTCTAAAACAAAAAGTTTATACTTTTTAGCTATTTTTAATATCTCTGTCATATTGCATACGCCACCATATAAATGAACTGGAATTATTGCTTTAGTTCTTTTTGTGATTTTCTCTTCAATTTTTTCATGATTGATACAAAAAAATTCATCTGTATCTACAAAAACAGGGTGAGCACCAGTTTGGCTAATTGTTTCAGATGTTGAGATCCAAGAATGTGCAGTTGTTATGACCTCATCTCCAGGACCAATTCCAAGCATTTTGAGGGCTATATACAAAGCATCTGTTCCATTTCCTACAGAAATTGAATATTTTGCATCAAGAAGTTTTGTTAAATTGTTTGAAAAATTACTTACTTCATTTCCACCAATAAAGCTTGCATTCTCTAGTATAGATTTAATCTTAGAATCAATTTCTTTTTTTATGTATTTGTATTGAATTTTTAGGTCTACAAGAGGAATACTATTCATAATTTAAAATTTCCTTATCAGTTTTGCTGGATTTCCAGCATAGGTTCCAGGAACTTCTATAGATTTTGTCACTACGGAGCCTGCTCCTATTACTACGTCGTCACAGATATTAACAGGAAGAATTGTGCTATTCGAGCCAATAGATACGTTATTGCCAATTTTTGTTTTATTCCATTTTGATTTATCACCTTGAGCAGGTCCCCCGTCTCTAAAAGAGTCATTAATAAACATTACTCCATGCCCAATAAATACATTTTCCATTATTTGAACAAGCTCACATATAAAAGAATGAGACTGAACTTTGGAATTCTTACCTATCCTCACACCTGACTGTATTTCAACGAAAGGACCAATAGAGACATTATCTTCTAAATGACATTCATATAAGTTGACGGGTTTTATGACTCTAACATTCTTACCAAAGGTGACCTCTCTTATTGATGAATCAATAATTTTTTTCATTCTAAAGTTCCAAGTTTGGATTGCAGATCTAAATCGTCAAGAAAAACTTCTCTATTTTCTTCATTTGATTTATAGATA
>CACELJ010000033.1:0-4010 GCA_902560275.1 uncultured SAR86 cluster bacterium
TGAGCATTATCGACGTTGTCCCTAAAAGGGAAAAATGCATCAGAAGCCATTGATGCTCCTTTCAATGAGAATCCAAATTCCTTAGCTTTAGAGGCAGCAATTTTACCGCTATCTATTCTGCTCATTTGACCTGCACCAATTCCTAATGTTTGTTCACTTGCAGCAAACACAATTGCATTAGATTTAACATATTTACACACCTTCCATGCAAACAAAGCATTTTGTATTTCATCTTTATTGGGTACTTTTTTGGTTACAACTTCTAAATTGTCTTCGGTAATAATTTTATTATCAGCTGACTGAATAAGGAGGCCTCCAGATACAGATAAAATTTTATTTTTGTCATTTATTTTTGGTTTGAATGAGAGAACCCTTACATTAGGTTTTGCATTAAAAATTTTCAGAGATTCGTCTGAGTATCCTGGAGCAGCAACTACCTCAAGAAATTGATTATCAATCAATCTCTGCGCAACTTCACCTGAAACCTTTTCATTAAAGGCAATTATTCCTCCAAAAGCTGAGGTTGGATCGCTCTCAAAAGCACTTTGGTAAGCATCCAATAAATTTTTTCTTGATGATACTCCACAAGGATTAGCATGTTTTACAATGACACAAGTAGGTTCAGCAAAATTACATACGCAATCGATCGCCGTATCTGTATCTGCTATGTTGTTATAAGACATTTCTTTACCTTGATGCAGAATGGATGAAGATATCCCAAAAGGCTTTGAAAATTTATGTTTAAAAAAAGAGGCCGTCTGATGAGGATTTTCTCCATACCTTAAATTTTCAGATTTCTCATAACTCAAAAGAAGATTCTCTTCAAATTGGTCACCATTAAAATAGTTTGAAATCTCTAAATCATAATTAGCTGTATGTGAAAAAACTTTGATAGCCAATTGTTTTTTTATAGATTTTGAAATAGTTTTACTTTTTTTGAGTTCCTTTGTGACCAGATCGTAATCATTAGGATCAACAATTGTGGTAACGTGCTCATGATTTTTTGCTGCTGCTCTCAACATCGTTGGGCCACCTATATCAATTTTCTCAATTATTTCTGCTTCAGAACTATTTGGATCTTTTGCAGTTGAATAAAAAGGATAAAGATTTACTACCACAATATCGATTTCATCGATGCTGTGTTCCTTAATGATTTTTTTATCAATGTTTCTTCGAGAGAGAATTCCTGCATGAATTTTGGGATGCAAGGTTTTGATTCTGCCATCCATTATTTCTGGAAAGCCTGTATGTTCTGAAACTTCAATAGCATCAATATTATTTTCTTTTAGCAGCTGGTAAGTTCCGCCTGTTGAAATAATTTTGTAGCCCAGCGATATAAGATTTTTAGCAAAATCAATTATTCCATCTTTGTTTGAGACACTAATAAGGGCAATTTTTGACATCTTATTTTTTATTGATCTTGAGAAGGTCGTATTCTTTGAGTTTTGTTCTTAAGGTACCCCTATTAAGGCCAAGCATTTTACTCGCCTCACTTTGATTTCCGTTGCAATACTTCATTATTTCAAACAGTAGAGGCGCTTCAACTTCTTTTAGGACCATTGGATAAACATCAGATGATTTGTTACCGTCTAACTCTTTAAGATATCTTCTGATTGATTTTCCGACCTGATATTTCAGAGAATTTTTATCGCTTGAATTATTTTTCTTTGAGACCATTAATTAACCACACTTTCTTGACTACTTCCTATTTCTTTCAAAGAAAGTATTCCTTGATTTAGAGACATCTTTGTTACTGAACAATTATCTGGGTAAAAACTAACAATTTTTTTTGATTTTTGTAAATAACCTACCAAAACGTTTATCACCATGAAGTGTGAAAAAATTAAAGTCGGTGATTTAAATGAATGAGTTACATTTATTATTTTATCTCTCCAATCTGCTTGAGGCTTTTCAAACTGATCTACATCCTTTGAAAACATTTCCCTCAACCAAGAAGGTCTTTCAGACATGTCTATCCCAGGAGAAGGAATTTCAATAAAGCTTTCATTAATTTTCACTTCCTTATTTAATTTCTTAGATATTGGTTCGGCGGTTTCTATTGCTCTTCTAAGTGGGCTTGAAATGATTTGGAAATCATTCAAATCTTCTTGAGCAAGAATGTCTGAAACATTTTGGGCTTGCTCCCTTCCTCTCAGACTTAATTCTGGATCTCTATCAACTTCCCAAGATTTGGCAGCTTCTCCATGTCTTATGATGTAGATTTTCATCTTTTAAACTCTGATAAAATTGAATGTTTAGCATACAAAGAAATTCATGAGAACTCCAAGGGTATTTTTAAAAACTGAATTAAAAGCAAATTCAATTATAGAGCTTGATCAAAATATTTCAGATCATTTAAAAGTTACGAACAAAAAAATTGGTCAGCAGCTTCATCTGTTTGATGGGCGAGGTAATTCAACTTTTGGAAATATCATTGAAAAAAAGAAAAAAACCTTTTTAATCAAAACAAATAAAAATTTAAACTTTGTTAAAAAACTTAAACCAATATTTAATTTAGGTATCAGTGAGATAAAAAATTTTGATAACGTTATAAAACAGAGCACTCCTCTCGGGATAAATTCGATAAATTGCTTATCAAGCGAAAGATCAAAAATAAGAAAAAAACCTTCTCAATCAAAAATAGAAAGATGGAAGAAAATCGCTGCAAGCAGTTGCGAACAATGCGGAATGGATTGGGTCCCTAAAATATATTCAAATGAATTAATGTCTTGGGCGCATAATTCCAATGACTCTTTAAAAATTGTGTTAAATCCCAGAGCACCTAAGTCCATTAAAGACTTAAAAAAAGCCGAAAGCCTCTCTATTGCAATCGGCCCAGAGGGCGGATTTACAGATAGCGAAATAGAAAAATTAGAAGAAGAAGGATTTATTAGCATTAATTGTGGAGATATGATTTTTAGAACAGATACAATGCCGATCGTAATATTATCAATGTTAAATTTTTCTATGAGGGATACATCATGAAAATCGGTTTTGTAATGGAGCCAATTCCTGCAAAGAATCTAAAAAAGGATTCAACTTTATTACTAATGTTCGAAGCCCAAAATAATGGACACGATATATATTTTATTGATTCAAAAAATTTATTTATGAAAGACAATCAACCCTACTGTAAATATCAAAAGGTAGAAGTTTCTCTAAATGATTCGAACTTCAACGTTTTGTCCTCTTCTGAGAATACAATGAATTTTTTTGAAGTGATCATGATGCGTCAAGATCCTCCTGTTGATTACTCTTTTATAGTAAACACAATGATTTTAGAAAAAGCTGCTGATTTAGGCGTTAACGTTATTAATAATCCTTCAAATCTAAGAAACTTAAATGAAAAAATATTTGCATTAAATTTTCCAAAATTTTGTCCACCTACTTTGATTACATCTGATTTTGAAATTTTTAATAGTTTTCTTAAAGAGAATGAACATATTGTAGTTAAGCCTCTTAACTCCATGGGTGGAGATTCTATCTTTCAACTAAAGAAGGATGATGAACATTTATCTGAAGTTTATTCAAAAATATCTAAGAAGGGTGAAGTTAAATTTATTGCGCAAAAATTCCTTCCAGAAATTTCCATCGGAGATAAAAGAATATTAATTATCAACGGTAAAGTTCCTAAACACGCCGTGTTAAGAACACCTCCTGAAGGAGAGTTTATAGGTAATTTGGCTGCAGGAGGATCAGCCTCAACTATTAAGCTTAACGAACAAGAAAAAATTATTGCTCAGACGGTAGCAGACAAAATGTTGGATTTTGGATTGTATATAGTTGGATTAGACATGATTGGAAATTTTCTAACAGAAATCAATTTAACCAGTCCCACTTGCTTTAGAGAACTCAATGATCAAGCAGGGGAAAACTTAGCAAAACTTTTTGTAGATGAACTATTTGGGCATTGATTACGGAGAAGTTAATTATGGATTTGCAATTGGCAATTCAATTACCAAAAATTCAACAACATATTTTTCTGAAAAAATTGCATCGGAAAAAGAAGC
>CACELJ010000034.1:0-3986 GCA_902560275.1 uncultured SAR86 cluster bacterium
TCTTTAGAACAAATAATTGCTTCTGCTCCACTGTTATTGATCACATAAGATAGTTCATCTGCTTTTAAATAGTGATTTGCGGGTGAAAGATAGATTCCTGATCTTAAAGCAGCCCATGCTATCTCAAAGAACTTTATATCGTTATCTGAAAAAATAACTACGTGACTTCCTTTTTTAATATTGTTTTGTTCAAAATAATGAGAAAGTTGATTAGACCTTGCTTCTAACTGTTTGAAGGTTAATGTTTCTTCTGTTTCGCTGTTGATTATCGCTGGCTTATCTGGAAAAAGTTCAGCCCACTTTCCTGGATACATTGATTTAGCTGAATGAGTCGATTAGATCAGGGCCAGAATCAAGAACTCCATCTATAGACTTGTTGTAACTTTCGTAAAATTTATACATTTTTTCTTTTCTTTCCGGTTGCTTTCTATAATCTGTTACGGAATAAAAGTGGCCTTGTTGCATAAGAATAGGAAACCTTGGACCATTTCTTTTTAGCATCTCATCAGGAACAATTTCGCATAAATTTTCCTCAGTTCGCATATAAGTTCTTGCCATTAAAACAGGCATGGTAACTCTTAGTCCTTTTGCTGTTCTGTTATACGCACCATGCCAACAAGCACCATGGAAAATTATCAGAGAGCCTGCCTTTGCATCTACATGAATTGCATTGCTATCCTTAGATAATGTAGTTTCTGATTTATTTGGGGCTCTGTTTTTTTTATGGCTGCCGGGCACAAAAGCGATAGAACCATTTTCTTTATTGTAATCCGTTAACGCATAAGTACAGTTACAAACTAAAGCATGATCAGGTAAAGGATTTGGCAATAAAGTATCGCAATGTAAGTCTAAATTAACTTTGTTTGGACCTTTTACAAATGCAGTCATACTAGACATTACACATTGATATCCCAACAAATAGGTTGACATAGCCAATAGAACTGGATTCATAAGAGCATCTTCGAAAACCTGTCCTTCAAAAATCAAAGATGGAAGGAATTCTCCTATAGGGGAGTCATTGGAAATACCATCAGTAGATTCAACTCCCAAACCTAGATCCTTATTTTTTTCAGCTAATTCTGTTGCTCCAAAATTTTGATGAGTAGATCCATTTTTCAAATCGGGTTTTATACCACTTCTCTCTTCAGATACTTTAAGTATTCCTTCCAGTAATCTTTTATCTAGCCCGTTAGGACATGCTATGTCTGGAGGAATAACGGTAAAACCTTTTTCATCGAGTTCAGCAACGTAATCGGATAATCCAAGATCCTGAATTTCCTTTATGATTCTCATTTCTGCGGAGCTTTTTGCTTTCGAGCTATCCATAGGTAAGATAAAACTTTAATATATTTTATAAAGAAACTCTAAATTACTCTAAGCTGCATCAACTGTTTTTAAATTAACTTTTTTGCCTTTTGCAGATCCATTTCTTAAGAATAATCCAGGAGTCTCATTGGAACATTCTCCATCCTTAAATGTAACTTCACCGTTTACGATAATGTAATTATAACCTTTAGCTTTTTGGACAAGTCTCCAATCGTTGGCTGGAAAGTCATGAAGTCTTTCCATTGGAAAGATCTCTAATTCATCTAGATCATAAATTAAAATATCTGCACCATAACCTTCAGTTAAGTGACCTCTATCTCTAATGCCTGCGACTTGAGCGGGGTAAGCTGATAACTTCCAATGTGCTTTTTCTAGGCTCATAACATTGTTGTCTCTACACAAGGTAGCAAGAAAATAAGTTGGATAGCATCCTGCAGTCAAAAATTTAGCGTGAGCGCCTCCATCAGATAATCCAGGCACTGAGAAAGGATGATTTGCTAATCTGCTCATCCCTTCCATGTCAATTTTTTGAGGTGGTGTAACCCATCTCGAAGAAAGATTTTCTGAAATTGATATATCAAAAAAAACATCAATGGGATGTTTATTTTCTGTTTTTGCTATTTCATCAATTGTTCTTCCTTCGTACTTATTGTGAACTTCTATATTGTCTCCTTCTCCGTATCTAAGCTCGTGGATATTTACTGCCATCGATCCAATAAAGGTATGTTTAGGATTAAATTTCTCTTTAAGCGGCTTTCTTAGTTCTGGATCTGCCATTTTTTTCATTTTTTCTTCTAGGCTTCCGGTTGTAACGGCTCTCCAATCGGGATCGCTATCTAATAAATTAAAGTCAATTAATTGAAATTGATAGTCAGTTGGACATGTTACAGCATGACCTACCACTCTTTTTCCTTCTGCATTGCATTTTTCAATCCAGTCAGTAATTTCCCAAAGGCTTCCAAAGGTAAGTCCGTGTTGATCAGCAATAGTCACTAATGCATTCCAAATCATTGGTCTGCCAGAAGCTTCCATAAGTCTTTCATTAAAGTCAAAATCACCGCCAAGAACTTGCATGAATCCTCTGCCAAGCTTTTTTAGGACCTTTGCAAATTCAATAAAATCATCTTCATCCATTAGGTCAGTAATCATTGGGGTGCCATCAGAGTCTCGTTGTACGGAGCTTTCGCCAAGTCTTTGGGCAGAAATCCCTAAAGAACCAGCTTCCATTGACTCTTCAATGAGCCTACAAATTTCTTTTCTTTCTTCATCGTTACATTTTCTTGTTTTTGCAGCCTCTTTACCCATTACATACATCATTAATGGACCGAGTGGTGTGAAAGTAGCCATATTTACACCTTTTGGAGTTCTTTCAATGCTATCCATAAATTCAGGATGAGATTCCCAATCCCAAGGCATTCCTTCTTTCATAGTTTCAAATCTAACGGCTTCATTTCTCTCCATTGTTTTCATTGAAGCGTCTCTATCTTCTTCCTTGCAAGGGGCAAATCCAAAACCACAGTTACCAATGGTAACAGTCGTAATCCCATGCCAACTATTCATTGTGCACCAGGGATCCCAAAAAACTTGTGAATCAAAATGAGTGTGCAGATCAACAAAACCAGGGGCAACAATTTTTCCTTCAGCATCTATAACTTGCTTAGCATTTCCAGTATCTACCTTACCTATGGTTTCAATAACGCCATCGACAATACCTATGTCCCCTTTAAATCTAGGTGTTCTTTTGCCATCTATGATGGTTCCGTTTTGAATGACTAAATCGTACTTTTTCATGATAATCTTTAATTGTTTTATGTCAGATTAGACATTATAGTACATTTGTACGAATTATTTTCAATAATTAAAATTAATGGTTATCTTTAGCTGGAATTGGAGAGGTTAAATATGGATGCAGCAAGAATTGATGAACTGATTTTAGAAGGGAAAAATTCCCAAGAAATCAGAAAAAAATTAAAAGAAAGAACTCAAAAATCTTTTGAGATTAAAAATAAAGGAAAAAAAGTTGCTCAAGAAGTAATTTCTACTGTAAAGCTACCTCATCCTATTTACATAGATAGTGCCAGTGGTGGAACCATGACAGATGTTGATGGAAATACCTATATTGACACAACAATGGGATTTGGACCGATAATACTTGGACATAATCATGAAGTAATCAAAGACGCTTTAAGTGCTCAAATGGAAAAAGGATGGTTATTTGGTCTTCCAGCAGATCAACAGTTTGAATTAGGAGAGCTTTTAACTGAAGCCAGTCCTTGTGCAGAGGAAGTTATATTTGCAAATACTGGGACTGAGGCAACAATGTACGCAATGAGGGCGGCAAGAGCCTTCAACGGTAAATCGAAAATAGGAGTATTTGATAGCGCTTATCACGGAGGACATGATTATGCCCTTCTCTTTGCAACTTACGAAGAAGGAACAAATGCAAAACCAAATGGAATGTATGCTTCTGCTGGTATAAGTAACGTTATCAAAGACGAAACTCTAATGTTGTTGCCTTATAGAAATGAAGCAGCTTATGACATGATCAGAAAGAATAAAGATGACCTTGCTGCCATTATTTTGGAAGGTTCACAAAATTCAAATCCACGCCTGAATAATAAAGATTTTCTTCAGGGTTTAAGAGATGTTTGTACTGAATG
>CACELJ010000035.1:0-3977 GCA_902560275.1 uncultured SAR86 cluster bacterium
AGTCGAGAGAGAAAGAGAAGGCGGTGACAATACTTTGTATGAAGTAGGAAACCAAATTACTGTGATGGCTTTATCGCTTCAAGAAGTAGTTGAAACTCAATCCTCTAGCGAAGAAAGTACTTTAAATATAATCGAAAAACTAAGCGAGGAAATCAAAGAAAAAAAGAAAGAATCGCCTACCGGTCAGGTATCTTTAGAATCAACTGAGATTGTTGATAATCTTATTGACGATGTTCTAACTGAAGCAAACATTCAAATAGAGGAAGATAAGTTATCAAACGTTGTAAATGCCGTAGCGAATTTAGTTTCTACCATATCTGCCGATCAAGATGATGAGACGACAAAAGCAGTCTTATCGTTTGGGGTAACAACTTTTTTAAGCGATGTGGTTGAAATAGTTGAGGGTACTGCTTCAGATGAAAAAATTAACTCATATAATGCAGAAACTATTGTTGAGACTTTATCTGCAACTTTAAGTATTGATACATCGAGGTTAAATGTTAATGAAGCACCAATACTTTCTCAGGATCTGAGCTCTCAGATACCAGATTCAGGACTAGCTGTAGATGAAAGTGATGACATCAATTGGTCGGCCTCGAATAATGATGAACTTCAAGCTAGTGTAGAAATAGTGATTCAAACTGCTGATGATGAAATTACTGCTGAGGATATTGAAGATACGGACTTGGCAAGCGTTAATGAGAATGAAAATGTTAATGAAGTCATTGCGGAGTTAGTCGAAAATTCTCCCCCAGAACCTGAACCTCTGAGTCTGGCTGAACAAATGGTGGCTGATTATGAAGCTCAACAAGCTGAGATTGCTGCTGCAGATGCAGCTGCTCAGGCAGCTGCTGAAGCTGCCCCGCCGAAAGTGGCTAACGTTTATTTATGGTATTCCAAGGATAGCCAAGTTCACTTTGGTGAAGGAGAAGCAGGTAAATCTGCTATGGATACCAGAGCAGCCTTCATGTTTGAGGTGATCAATGAGATGTACGTCAATCAGAGGATTAAACTTGAATGGAACATTGTGGGATCAGATTTTTGGGATGCTCCGCTTTCTGAAGATTCTCTCGATCACTCTTATTTCCCTTTGTGGTATTCAAATGGTTGTACCAATTGGGAAGAATATGTGTTTGAAACAGATGAATGTAACGAAGCACTCAATCAAAGAAGAGTAGCGAATGACGCTGCAGAAGCAGATTTTCATATAGTTTTAATGACTAATTTAGATAACAATAATCCTAAAGCTCCTGTTAGCGGTGTAGCTGGCAGCAAAAGGGATTGGGATACCGATACTAATTTTCTCACAACTTGGGAAGGTATCAATATACTTTCAGGCTTTAGTACAGGTAACAATCCGGAAGAACAAGAAAACATGGTGCCAGGAAGTATGGCTCCAGAGATAGCTCCTGTTTGGTGGTATGACTATATAGATACTCTATGGCATGAAATTGGTCATACAATGTGTGCTGCACATAATAGGCCGGAAAATGGTAATACAAGTCCAAAAGGGTCTTTATGTTCGGGAGTAAACTTTGAAAATATAGGAAAAGATACTCTTATGAACGGTGGAGGCAGTATGAAAGTTCCTCCGGATCAAGTTATTACTCAATCTCATAGCTCTTCAACTGTTATGGAAACAAGTGCTTCAAGAACTTGTGTACCCAACGATGATCTGAACAGTGAACCAATTGTTTGTCAAAAACCTCCAGTTGATGGAAATGGAGATGGAAATATCTACGATAGCAGTGTTGATAGCGGCGGAGAGATGGCAAGAGATTTATTTAATGAGTGGTCTTATTACTACGCCAATCTTTGGGAACACAAAGAAGCTCAACTCGCTGGTGAAGTTGTCGGTAATAATGAAGTCGACATGGATAGATATGATTCATCCGCTACCTCTCCGGTTGTAAGTTCAAGAATGTTATTTCCTTTGATTGATGGTGGTGAATACACCTTCACTAATGGACAAAGAACAAAAAGAATGCTTGTTATTGAAGATGATCCAGTAACGATTAACGGTACTTCATACCAAGAATTTAGATTTGTAGAAGATCTTGGCAAAGAATATTGTGGATATATTTCATACGCCAAACACTGCTCTACCAGGCAAGAGATTTGTGACAATTTCGATGATAACAGGCATCCAACTAAGCATAACTGCCCTGTGGGAGCTCTTGGCCATGGAGACGTTATTGAAGGTGAAGAACCACGCTGGGCTGGATTTTACGATCCCACTCAATCCGTCTTTAAATTCAGAATAAGTCCTGAAGGACACTATTTTCTCTCTGCTTATGACGATAATAAGGATTGGCCTGCTAGCGATGGATCTAATTTGAGACCAATTTATCAAGCTGGTCCAGCATTAAGATATGATCTGGACTCTTCATTGGGATGTCCTTTTCTTAGCGCAAACTTCTCTCCTGGTCACTACCAAGAGTTTGATTGTGCTTTTAAAGGATTCGAATATCGAGTTGATAAGTGGAACGGAGTTGCAGGCGGCTTTTTAGCTGTTCATACATTCAAGGGTAAAGATCCAACTGAGTATGCTAAAGAATCTTTGCCATATAACCTTCCTGCTTTTGCGGGGGTTGAAAAAAGATACCAAGCTGTAAGTACTCCTTACGGTGACTACATCACATTTATGCTAGTTCAACAGCAATACAGTAACGATTCAAAAGAAAGTGCATCTTATTTTAATAAGTTCTACCTTCACCCAGAAGTTGGTATCGCTCAATTTGAGCATCACGGTGAAGTCTGGAAACTAGTCTCTGTAGATACCGATGGTGATGGAATGGATAATAATTTTGTGGGCGAAGATGATGATGATAATGATGGAATATCAGACCAATTTGATAGCGCTCCTTTAGATCCGTTAGTGCAGTAAATGATAAAAACTTTAATCCTTTTTTTATTTATTTCTTTAGGTCTTTATTTTTACTTTTATGAAGGTGAACAAAAGATGGCTGTGAAAGAGATTTTCCCAGTTAACCTTGCCGATAAGTACAACTTTCAATCTAAAAGAATTAATGGGAGAGAGATTTCGGTTTCTATCTCAGAGGATGACGCCTCATTTAATGGAGATGTTACAAAATTCAGTGATAGAACTACTCAATAACTCATGAAGTAAAAACTATTCAAATACCTGATGATTATGATGTTCAAGATGCAAACTCTGAAGCCTTCCTCTTGATGACTAACTTTAAATCAACTGTTGCAGATTTAATTGTTGGCGACAAAGTCTTGATAGATGTCCAAGATAACAAAACCTTAGAACTTAATATTGGAAAGCTTGAAATGAAAATCGGCAATAAAGTGGTTAAATCTTTTAGTGCTGAAGATATAGGTAATTCAACAATTGTTGCTGGAAATTTTTTAATCACTGGTTCTGTTTTTAGTGATGGGAATTTTTATACTGTCAGCAGTGCAAAGAATGGGAACAGTGTAATTACCAATATGACTCTTTCGGGAATAGATTACGGACCGCCTGAGGGAACTTTTGAAAACGACCATCCGCCACATATTCATAATCATTAGCTAATTAATATCAGTTATTTAAATTGAAACTATAGTAGTTTTACTTATAATTAAATTTCCTAATTTTCATTATTAATCTTACTTATAAATAGATGAGCAGCATTAAATTATTTAAATCAGCACAAGCTTTAGTTAAGCATGAGTCTTTTGGAAAAGCTTCCAAAAGTATTGGTCTAACCCAATCTGCTCTAAGTCAAAACATAAAAAAATTAGAAAACCATTACGGAGTAAAATTCTTTCAAAGAGAAAATGGAAAAACTAAACCTACCGTGTATGGAGAGATGCTGCTTTCTCTCACAGACGAAATAGTAGATATTGAGGAAAAGATCGTTAATCAAATAAGTTTGATTAATAATTCTGATGCAGGCCTATTGAAAATTGGTTTAGACCCCTACCTCTCTGGAACCATCCTTGAACCTATAATTTCTGAAATGATGGAA
>CACELJ010000036.1:0-3562 GCA_902560275.1 uncultured SAR86 cluster bacterium
AAGAAAAATATAAGCAGCCTGGAATCCAAAAATTTCAGCAAGATATAAACCGATAACTTGAGAGATTAAGACCGCTCCAACTCGATAACCTATTACATAAACTGATGATGCTTCTCCCAACTCTTTTTTTTGAACAAGTTCAATCCTTAGTGCATCTACACAAATATCCTGGGTTGCAGAAAAGATACTTATGAAAAAAGCTATATAAGCAAAAAATAAGATATTTGAATTTGGATCAATCATCCCTAATGAGATCACAAAGCAACCTGTTACAACCTGAGAAAAAATAAGCCAACTTCTTCTCTGCCCCAAGCCATTGAGAATCGGCAAACTTAATCTATCAATTAATGGAGCCCATAAAGCTTTAATTGTGTAGACGATAAGAATCAAACTAAAAAGACCGATAGTGCTCTTTTCAATACCAGCTTCTGCGAGCCAATAATTTAAAGGATCTATCAGTAATCCTAAAGGGATTCCAGATAAACAACCCAGTAATATAATTTGTAGATTTTTCTTCTGAAAATAAGCCAGAAAAGATTGACTAAATGAAGCCATTAATCCCTAAAATTTTTAAATTGCAAAGGCAGCTCAATATCAAGCGATTTAATTTCAGCCATAATTGATTGCAAGTCATCCCTCTTCTTTCCAGAAATTCTAACCGTATCCCCTTGGATGGAAGACTGAACTTTGATTTTTGAGGATTTAACAGCTTGATTTATCATCCGACCAATATCTTGAGAGATGCCTTCATTAACAATAATCTCTTTTGATGCTTGGTTATTGGATTCAATTGTTGCATCCTCAGAAAGACATTTAATATCAATACCCCTTTTGGCGAGAGATTCTTTCAATATCGGAAGCATTTGATCAATTTGAAAAGATTGTTGAGACTTTAAAGTAATTTTATTTTCATTTTGAAGAATCTCAGAATCAGTGCCTTTGAAATCAAATCTGTTTCCAATAACTCTATTAGCTTGATCTATGGCATTGGTGAGCTCATGTTGATCAACTTTGGATTCGATATCAAAAGAAGGCATTATTTGATTATTCTATCTTTAAATTTATCCCAATCGAACCCTTTTCCTGGATCAGATTTCCTTCCTGGAGCTATATCGCTATGTCCAACAATTCGATCTAGAGTGATTCTTGGAAGCTCTGACATTAAGGTGCTTGTAAGAGATGCCAGGGATTCGTATTGATTCTCTTCAAAAGAATCAACATCAGTGCCTTCAAGCTCAATTCCAATTGAGTAATCATTACAATCTTCTCTTCCTTCAAAACTTGAAACCCCTGCGTGCCAAGCTCTGTCTAAAATTGAAACAAATTGGGTAATTTCTCCATCTCTTTTTATCAAAAAATGGCTTGATACCTTCAAATCTTTTATTTCTTGAAAATATTTGTCTTTTGAATTATCAAGTTTATTTTGAAAAAAGTCTTCTACAAAGCTATTGCCAAAAATTCCCGGTGGAAGACTTATAGAATGGATCACAATTAAATCTATCTCTTTGTTGGGTCTGACATCATAATTAGGAGAAGGACATCTGTTTGCTTTATCCAGCCAGCCTTTTTCAAGTCTCATTTAATATTTTTTTAGCTAATATTTCTGCGGTCTCTGCGCTAAGTGTCCATCCAAGATGCCCGTGACCAGTGTTATAAAAAATATCTCCAAGATTGCTTTCAAAAAGAAGAGGCATCATATCTGGAGTCATTGGCCTAAGTCCTGCCCAAGGTGTATAGCTCTCAGTACTCACATCTGGAAAATATTTTTTTACCCAGTTTAATAATGGTCTGACCCTGTCTTGTCTTATATCTTTGTTGTATCCTGCTAACTCTGCTGTTCCTGCAACCCTAAGCCTATTGCCTAATCTACTTGAAACAATTTTTACTGGATCATCGATCAAAGAAACTTTAGGGGCTGCTTCCTGAGAAACTTGATCGTTTAGATTGATGGTTACGCTATAACCTTTTACTGGATAGACTTGCATTCTATCGCCTAATACATTGGCAAACTTTTGAGTGTCGACACCCGCACAAATCGCCACCTTATCAAACTCCAAACCTTCAGTAATATTTCCATCAGAAACTGAAACAATCACACAATCTTTTTCTTTATAGATTGTTTCAACCTCAGAATTAAATTTAGAAACAAGTTTATATTTATCTTCAAGTACCTTGTGAAGATTCACACAGAATTTATGAATATCTCCGCTTGCATCTGATTTCGTATAAATACCGCCGACAATTTTTTTTGTATTTTTGTCTGTTTTGAATGCAGGCTCCAAATCCTCAATCTCATCAAGATCTAAATAATCCCACTCCATTCCATCTTGCTCAATCCAATTCTTTTTTTCTCTAGCAGCTTGTAATTCAATTTCATTATCATAAATATGAAGTAATCCCTTTTTTAATAAATTAAATTCAATTTTTTCATCATCAGCAATTTTGAAGTAATGCTCTCTTGCTTTTTTTGCCATATCTATCGTCTTTAGGGTATTAAATTTGTGCTTACCGGAAAAAGTTGCTGCTAGAAATCCAAGCATCCATTTGTACTTATTTACATTTGGGGTTGGATTAAAGAGAAGAGGAGCATCCTTTTGGAACATCCATTTTATTCCATTAAATAGATTTTTTGTTGTGTTCCAAGTTTCAGCATTACTGGCACTTAATTGGCCCCCATTTGCATAACTGGTGGCCATTGCAGGATATCTTCTAGCATCTATAAGCGTAACTTTATGACCCCTTTTAGCTAATGAATAGGCTGTTGTAATTCCTGCTATACCTGAACCTATGACACCAATTCTTTTCATGAAACTAATTCTTTTGGAAGTTTAAAATTTACCGATTCTTTCAAGCCGTCCAGTTCCTGAGACATTTCAAATCCTAATTTTTGACATTTTAAAACAATGCTTTGAACTAAAGACTCGGGAGCAGAAGCCCCAGCGGATATTCCTAATTTGAAAATTCCATCTAGTTGTTCAGGAGCTATCTCATCAGGATCATCAACTAATATGGATTTTACACCACAATTTTCTGACAATTCTTTTAGTCTATTTGAGTTAGAACTGTTGTTAGAACCCACAATTATTATCAGTTCTGTTTCTAATGCGAGCTGTTTAACGGCGTCTTGTCTATTTTGTGTTGCGTAGCAAATATCATCAGAAGATGGGCTTATTAGTTTAGGGAAACGCTTTTTCAAAATATCTATAATCGATTTTGTATCATCTACAGATAAAGTTGTTTGAGTAACCATAGCAAGTTTGGAAGGCTGATCTATTTCTATATTTTTTGCATCGATTTCTGACTCAACTAAATAAATTTTACCTTTTGAGTCGTGAGGAAATCTTCCCAGAGTCCCTTCCACTTCAGGATGATTATCGTGCCCAACTAAAATGATATCCAGACCGTGCCTCGCATATCTGATGACCTCCATATGAACTTTTGTGACCAAAGGGCATGTTGCATCAAAATAATTCAAGTTCTTTGTCTCAGCATCTTCCACAACTTTTTTAGAAACCCCATGAGCAGAAAAGATAGTTATTGCACCTTCTGGTATTTCATCAAT
>CACELJ010000037.1:0-3452 GCA_902560275.1 uncultured SAR86 cluster bacterium
CCTTCTTTTGCTGATCTAAAGTTATATCCCATAAAATTTTTGGAACCAGAAATTTTTTTGATTTTTGATCCTATTATTTGAGTTCTCATCAATCCTTGAAAATCAATTACAAAGTCATAAGTTATATTTTTAAATAATGCATTTATTTCTTCATTCAAATTGTTAAGTCTTTTCACAAAAGATTGATTTTTTGTTTCTCTTAATGATATTGAAAAGAAATTGTCGATTGAATGATTTAATTTTGCTGTACTTAGAAATGTGCCATCAACAAGAAAATCTACTCTAGATTCAGGGTAATTTTTTTTTATGTCTTCTATGGCTGGAAAAGAATGGATTATATCTCCTAGAGAAGATGTTTTTATTATCAGGATATTCAATTATTAGAAATATTAGTCAACCATTCAGGGAATAAAATGTTCTCACCTCTTACATGGTTGGAGTATTTTGATTGAAGAATCTTGGTAATAGGTCCTCTTTGACCGTTTGATATTTTATTTTTATCAACATATGTAATTGGTAATACCTCTGCTGCAGTTCCTGTAAAAAAAAGTTCATCTGCCTGAAAAACCTCTTCTGGAGAGATATTCTTTTCAATGACATCAATTTTTTCATTCTTAGCTAAATCAATAATACTCTTTCTTGTTATACCATTGAGTGAAGCTTCAACATCAGGAGTGAATATTTTCCCGCTTTTCACCATGAAAAAATTTTCTCCAGAACCTTCAGCAACGTTGCCATCTGTATCTAACATTAATGCTTCATCAAAGCCTGCTTCAAGAGCTTCATTAAGAGCAACAATAGAATTAACGTAGTTTCCGTTAACTTTTGATCTCGAAACTTTATTTCCTCTTTGTCTTGTATAACTAGATAATTTTACTTTGATTCCTTGCTCGTAAAGCTCCGGAGAAAGGTAGCTCGGCCAGTACCAAGCAGCGACAATACAATGAACTTTAAGATTATCAGCCCTAAGTCCCAAGCCTTCAGAACCATAAAAACACATTGGCCTTATATAAGCTTCCTCTAATTTATTTCTTTTTACGACTTCTATTTGAGCTTTATTTATTTCGTCTTTCGAATAAGGAATTTTTAATTTAACTGTTTCTGCAGATTCAAAGAGGCGATCTGTGTGGTCTTTAAGACGGAAAATCGTTGGTCCTTGCGTGGTAGAATAAGCTCTAACACCTTCAAATACACCTAATCCGTAATGAAGAGTATGAGTTAAAACATGAACTTTGGCATCTTTCCAGTCAACATACTGACCGTCAAACCATACAACGCCATCTATATTATCGAGGCCTTTTGAAGTATCCATATCTAAATTTGAAATAAATGAAAATTAATCAAAATATTTTTAGAGCATATGATATCAGAGGTATTGCATCTGAGGACCTGAGTGATGAATTTGTTTCGTCATTGGGATCGTCTTTGAGTCATAAAATTAAAAAAATAGGTCAAAAACAAGTTGCTGTAGCACGCGATGGAAGATTGTCTGGGGAAAGAATTTGCACTGGCTTAGTTAAATCATTCCTAGATAATGGTATAGACGTGATAAATGTGGGTATGGTGCCCTCACCTTTACTTTATTTTGCGGTTGAGAAATTCAATACTGAGAATGGAGTCATGATCACAGGAAGCCACAACCCCAAAGAATACAATGGTTTTAAAATAATTTTGGGTGGCAAAACTATTTTTGGACAAGAAATTCAAGATATTAAAAATGACATACTGCAAGGTACATTCTCAAATGAAACCAAGAAAGGTAATTTAGAAGAGATAGACATTTTGGATGATTATATTAATGAGCTTAGAAACAATATCTCATTAAAAAGACCCATGAAAATTTGTCTTGATTGTGGAAATGGAGTTGGGGGAGTAATTGCGCCACAAGCATTTAAAGCAATTGGTTGTGAAGTTATAGAACTTTTTAGCGAAGTTGATGGAAATTTTCCAAATCATCACGCCGATCCTGGTAATCCTAAGAATCTTGAAGACTTGCAGAGCGAGATAAAAGAATCAAATGCTGATGTTGGTATAGCCCTAGATGGTGATGCAGATAGAATTGGAGTTGTTGATAGCTCAGGGAAAATTATCTACCCAGATATTCAAATGATTCTCTATGCAGGTCAAGTTTTAAAGAAAAATAAAAACGCGACAATTATTTTTGACGTTAAATGTTCTAACGTGCTAAAAAATTTCATTGAAGAAAACTCTGGCATAGCTTACATGTCAAAAACCGGCCACTCCTTCATAAAGAAAAATCTCTTTGAAAAGAATGCTCTTTTAGCAGGAGAAATGAGTGGGCATATTTTCTTTAAAGACAGATGGTTCGGTTTCGACGATGCAATTTATGCTGGAAGTAGGATGCTAGAAATTTTGTCTGAAAAAGAACAAAGTTCATCAGAAATTTTCTCTGAACTGCCTCAAAATTTATCGACTCCAGAGATAAATATATCTGTTTCAGATGAGAACAAGTTTTCAATAGTAAGTAAACTAATAGAAGTACTGGAGAAGGAAAATGGAGAAATTAGCTCCTTAGATGGAATCAGAATAGATAAAGATTCTTGCTGGGGTCTAATTAGAGCATCAAATACTTCTCCAAACTTAGTTTTGAGATTTGAAGGAAATTCACCTGAAGATTTGGATGACATAAAAAATGTATTTAAAAATGCTATTTCAAAAGTAGATAATAAGATCAAAACAAATTTTTAATGATCAAAGATAGCAAATCAGCAGAATCACTAGCAAAAATTCTTAGTGAGGCTCTACCATACATACAAAAGTTTTCTGGGAAGATAGTGGTCATCAAGTACGGTGGCAGCGCTATGAAAGAAAACAAATTAAGGCAAAATTTTGCTAGAGATATTGCTTTGATGAGGCAAATTGGAATATTTCCTGTTCTTGTTCATGGAGGCGGACCACAAATTGAAGAAAATTTGAAGAAGAGCAGTATAAAAAGTGTTTTTATCGATGGTCTTAGAAAAACAGATGAAAATTCAATAAAAATTATTGTTAAAACGCTAAGAGAAGTAAACGGAGATATTGCTGAACTGATCAAAACTTGGGGAGCAAGAACAAAAACATTCAATGACGTTAGAGAGAGTATTCTTATCTGTAAAAAAATTAAAACAAAGATGGATCTTGGCTTTGTGGGAGATATTACAAAAGTTGATGGTGATTTGATCAGGAAAAATATTTTTAATGGAAAAATTCCTGTAATTGCTCCAATTGGCAGGGATAGATTTGGAATGCATTACAATATTAATGCTGATCATGTGGCTTGCAAGATTGCTGAAAAATTAAAAGCTGAAAAAATAATTATGATGACGGATGTGAAAGGAGTGTTGACTAATAAAGGGAAGAAAATATCTGAAATGAATATCAAAAAAGCCAAAAAAATAGCTAAAACCATTAAAGGAGGAATGCTTCCTAAACTCTCATCTGCGATAAAAAGT
>CACELJ010000038.1:0-2981 GCA_902560275.1 uncultured SAR86 cluster bacterium
GATCTATCTGATTTATCTATTGAACCTCAGAACCTTCAATTGGTTTATGATCTTGGAATCTCAAATTTAGAGTATTTTAAGCTATCACCCAAACCAGAAAGTCTACTCACAATGACTTTTCTAAAAATGATTGCTTTCCTTCCAGAAAGCTCAAAAAAAAAATCTCTAAACACTAACAAAGACGAGGCTAATTTTAGTTGGCCTGAAGATTTCTCAAATCTTGATTTGTCTAAATTAACTGCCCAATTTATGTCTCATGCATCGATGATTGAATATCATGACTCGGAGATACACTTTGGCATCAATCAAGAGAGGTTAAATATAATTACTGAAAATCAAATAAAAGAAGTTGAGGATACTTTATCAATTTTGTTAAAAAAGAAATTGAAAGTTTGCTTCAAACCATCTGATTCAACAGAAACTCCCTTTGAATTTGAGAAGATGAGGTCTAAAAAAGAATCAAAGCAAGCAGAAGAAGACCTTAAAAAAGACTCTTCTCTGAACGAAATGCTTGAAAAATTTGATGGAAAAATTAAGAAAGTTTCAAAGATATAGATGAAATTTAGTCCATTACTCTCAGATCTAATTAAATCATTACAAGTGCTGCCAGGGGTTGGACCAAAAACTGCAAAACGAATGGCTATGAGTTTATTAGGAGGCGATGAAGCCGATGCTAAAAACCTTGCTAACAATCTATCCAGAGCAATAGATCTAATCGGCACATGTCAAAACTGTAGGGTTTTATCTGAAGATCAGATATGTTCAATTTGTAATGATTCAAGCAGAGATAGCACGCAAGTATGTGTTGTAGAAAATACCTCTCAAGTTGTTCAAATAGAAGAACTGGGCGGATTTAAGGGAATCTATTTTGTATTGGGTGGATATCTTTCTCCAATTGAAGGCAGGGGTCCAAACGAAATAGGTCTATCTGAGCTGAATTCAAAAGCTCTGAGTGGTGAAATTAAAGAACTTATTTTAGCTTTTAATTCTTCTTTGGAAGGTGAGGCAACAGCTCAATACATACTTGAGAAATGTTCATCAAATTCTTTAAACATTACTAAACTTGCTCAAGGCGTACCTCTGGGAGGAGATTTGAACTATGTGGATTCTAATACCCTCAGGCATGCTTTTGATAGCAGGCAAAAATTAGTTTAGGTGAGCTTTAATTAACGCAATTGAACTGGAAATGCCAGTATCAATTGTCTTTTCATAGTCGGGTAAAAACTTACTCGAATGAAGGGATGGTAATTTTTTTGAATTATTCAAAAATTCCTTGTAATCATTTTGTGATACAGCGCCAATCCAAAACAGCAGGGAAGGTATTTTTGGTTCAACTCTTCCGAATTGGCCAAAGTCTTCTCCACCCATAACTTGCGGACCATCAAATACTTTGTCCTTTCCTAACTCTTTTGAAAGGATTTCTTTAGCGCGCAAAGCTAAGTCTGGATTATTAAATACGGCAGGAGTGTACTCGTCTCTGAGCTTAACGATTGGATAGAGATTTTTTGGTAAATCATTTTGAATTGCAATGGATTCAGCGATTTTTTTAATTCTAGAGATTATAAGCTCTCTGTCCTCGTCACTATAAGATCTCACGGTGATCTGAAGATCAACATGATTTGGGATTATGTTATGTTTGGTTCCTCCATGAATGGAACCAACAGTCACAACCCCTGCATTAATAGGACTTAAATTTCTGCTAATAATTGTTTGAACAGTTGTAATAAATTGAGAGCTCATTACGATGGGATCTTTAGTTAAATGAGGATAAGCTCCGTGCCCACCTTCTCCATAAAAAGTAACATCGACTGAATCAACATTCGCCATTGCGAAGCCTGGAGTTATATGGACCGTTCCAGATTGAGTTTGAGCTGAAACATGAAGGGCTAAATTTATATCTGGATAAGGTATTTTTTTAAACAATCCTGCATTTATCATTTGTCGTGCACCAAAACCAATTTCTTCAGCAGGTTGCAAAATAAAAACAATAGTCCCTTTCCATGAATCTTTATTTTTTGAAAAGTATTCTGCAGTTCCAATTAAAGACGTCATGTGAATATCATGCCCACAAGCATGCATTATTGGCACGTCCATTCCATTCTGTTTAGTAGTTTTGACGCTTTCAAAAGAAATTCCTGTCTCTTCTTTTATTGGAAGAGCATCCATGTCTGCTCGAAATAAGACTGTCTTGTTTCCTCCATTTTTGAGGATAGCTGCAAAACCATTTCCTCCAATATTGGTGATAATCTCATATCCATATTCTTCTAATAAATCTTCGAGGTATTTAGTCGTCTCAAATTCTTGCAGAGATAATTCAGGATTTTGATGAAGATATTTATAAATTTCATAAAAATCTTCATTTGATTTTAAAGGCAGTGATACCGCATAAATTATTAAAAATAAATAGTAAACGTTGCGATTTAAATACCTTTTGAAAGTGATCATTAATATATAATAACAGCTTATTTTTATGAGTATAAAATCAGATAAATGGATTAAAAGAATGGCTCTAGAAAGTCATCTAATAGACCCCTTCATTGATAAACAAGTTAAACATACAGAAGAGGCTGGAAGTACAGTTTCTTACGGGCTATCAAGTTATGGTTATGATGTGAGATGTGCTGATGAATTTAAAATTTTTACAAATATAAATTCAGCCACAGTGGACCCAAAAAATTTTGATGAGGATAGCTTCATTGATATTAAATCTGAGGTGTGTGTAATTCCTCCAAATTCCTTTGCCCTAGCAAGGACTGTGGAATATTTTAAAATTCCTAGGAACGTACTAACAATTTGTTTAGGAAAATCTACGTATGCTAGATGCGGCATAATTGTAAACGTAACCCCTCTCGAACCTGAATGGGAAGGCCATGTAACTCTTGAATTTTCAAATACAACAAGTTTGCCAGCAAAGATCTATGCAAACGAAGGTGTAGCACAAATGCTTTTTTTTGAATCAGACGAATTATGCGAAACAAGTT
>CACELJ010000039.1:0-2973 GCA_902560275.1 uncultured SAR86 cluster bacterium
CTATGAGTCTTTTTATGGCATATAGAGTATTTTCTGGGTTAGTTACAGACTGCCTTTTAGCACTCTGTCCTACTAGAATCTCATCCGTATAGGCCACAACAGATGGTGTTGTTCTTGCTCCTTCTGAATTTTCAATAACTTTTGCTTGGTTACCTTCCATTACAGCAACGCAAGAATTCGTGGTTCCTAAATCTATTCCTATAACTTTAGACATAACTTTTATCTCCTTTTAACCCTTAATATGGCTTTTTTAGGAAAAAACAAGATTAATGCGGAATTTTATTTACTACTACAAGGGCAGGCCTGATAAGTCGATCATTTAATGTGCAGCCTTTTTGCGCAACGGATAAAATAATGTTGTTTCCTTTGTCCTTTTCATTTGAAGTTGATATAGCTTCATGCAATTTTGGATCAAATTCATCACCTAAAGGATCTAAAAGAACTATTCCGTTTTTACCAAGAACATTTTCCAACTCTCTCAAAATCAATTCGTAACCATCTGCAGGAATAGTGTTTTCTTCCGTTTTAAAATCTAGGTTTCTAAATAGATTATCAATAACTGAGAGTAAGTCTTTCATAAATGACTCTAAGCCGAATATTCTTGCACGTGCAATGTCATTTTGAGCAGATTTTCGTGTATTGATCATTTCTGCTTGAAGTCTCATCATCTGATCTTCAAGCGAGGAAATTTTTTCTTCTGCCGAAGGCTCAACCTCTTCTTCTAGGTCTGATTCTTCATCCGGTTGTTCAATATTTTCTTGAACCTCTTCTAGCTCTGAGACATTGTCCTGGTTAACTTTAGAGTCTTTCTTTTTATTAGTCATTTTTTATAGGTTCAACGTATAAAACCAACCTATGATCAACGATTTTATACCCCATAGACTTAGCTAATTCTTCTTGTTTTTCTTCAATGATCTGATCATTAAATTCAATAACTTTGCCTGTTTCCATACATACCATGTGGTCATGATGATCGTCTGGCATCAATTCATAAACTGAATGGCCTGATTCGAAGTTGTGTTTCATTAGTATATCCGCCGATTCAAACTGAGTAAGAACTCTGTAAACAGTAGCCAAACCAACCTCATCTCCAGCCTCAATAAGTTTTTTATAAACTTCATCAGCACTGAGGTGTTTCTGATCAGATGACTCAAAAATTTCTAAAATCCTTACCCTTGGTAAAGTTACCTTGAGTCCTGCGTCTCTAATATTCTTATCTTTAACCATTTTATTATGTCTATTCCCCATTATAATTGGGATTCCTATGAATAAATCAATAATAGCAATTCTTATCTCTCTTGTATTAATTTCCTGCGGGGATAGATTTTATAGAGTAGTGGTTCCACAAGGAAACCTTGTCACAGACGAGATGATCCAACAATTAGAAGTTGGTATGACAGAAGCTCAAGTAAATTTCATTATGGGAACTCCTTTAATCCGCGATCCTCTAGAAAGAGATAGATGGGAGTATTATAGACAAATAATTCATGGCGAGAAGCTTCTGGGAAAAACTAGCTTTACCCTTAAATTTGAGTCTGGGAGACTTATGTCTTGGACAAATAATTTAGAAGAGAGCAAAAATAAAGACCAATCCAATTAAGATTGGAGCGACATACCTAGTTAGATTTATCCAAATTTTCCAATAAAGTTCATTTTTTATCTTCATCTCTTCTTTGACAAAATTCTCTGAAAGAATCCATCCAACTAGTAAAGCAATAAACAAGCCGCCTAATGGCAGCATGATTGAGTTCGTTAGAAAGTCCATAAAGTCTAAAAACGACATCGAAAATATTTGAAAGTCTGCTATTAGATTAAATGAGAACAAACTTCCAAGTCCCAATAGCCAAGCAATGGATCCAAGGATAGTAACAGCATAAGTCCTGGAAATTTTAAATCTATCTTCCATCCAAGCTGTACTGGGTTCTATTAAGGATACAGACGAACTCAAAGCAGCTAACGAAACAAGAATGAAAAACAGAGCCGAGGCAAAAAAACTAAAGGGAATTCCATAAAAAGCTACAGGTAGTGTCTCAAAAAATAATGACGGACCAGCGGTTGGAGTAAGCTCTGGATTAGCAAATACGATTGGAAAAATAATTATTCCAGCAATTATGGCAACAAAAGTATCTAGAAAAATTATCAAGCTGACAGTTTTGGTTAAGTTTTGTTCCTCAGGAATATATGCACCATAAGCCATGATTGCACCCATGCCTAAACTCAGAGTAAAAAAAGCCTGGCCCATGGCACTTATAATTACACTTGACGAGATCTTAGAAAAATCTGGCATGAATAGAAAACTGATAGCTTTTCCAATTTCTCCGGTAAATGATGAATAAATTGAAAGCAGAATTATCAAAAGAAATAACGTTGGCATAATTACTTTTATGGTGGCGCCAATTCCATCAACAACTCCTTTAGCGACTATGAAACAAGTTAAAATCAAAAAAAGGCTATGCCAAAAGATCATCCTCATTGGAGAGGACTGAAACTGAGCAAAAAAATCAACAGAATATTGAGAAGGATTCAGTGATTCAGCAGGAATTGGACTAAAAATATAAGCCAAAGAAATACCTGCAAAAACACTATAGTAAGATAAGATCATCAAACCTGCTAAAGCACCAAACCAACCTAGCAAAACCCAATACGAAGAAATGCCTTTGAGGGAAACAAATTTTTTCATTGTATAGACTGGGCTCGATCTTCCGTATTTTCCCAAGAAAATCTCGGACATCATCACTGGAAATCCAATTAATACGATGCAGGTTAGGTAAATTATTACAAATGCTCCTCCACCATTTTCACCCGCCATGTAAGGAAATTTCCAAATATTGCCAAGGCCTACAGCGGATCCTGCTGCAGCTAATATAAAAGTCCAATTACCTTTCCAGATTTTTGAATTATTTGCCATACAAAGACGTCTCTAAAAGAATCATTACTTAATAGTTATACTACATCTATGAACATCTCCAAAAA
>CACELJ010000040.1:0-2336 GCA_902560275.1 uncultured SAR86 cluster bacterium
AAAATTCTACTATAAGACTTGATTTGGCGGCTTATTTAGATGATATTATTTTATGAAAGTGGAGAAAAGAATGAAAAATTTAATAAACAAAATCTTATTTTCAGGTATGTTGTTATTTTTAAGCTCAACTGCCTTTAGTTATTCAATTTCTGGAGATTCTTTTAAGGCAAATCTAGAAATTGATACCATAAACTTCGGTAAAGAATACGCAGTCATTTCTGCTTCTGGAAGAGCCGGGGAATACGGAGCAGTTTATGCTGATTACAAATTAATGCCATCAAACGACCAAAGAAATTCTGGAACCATATCTGGGTTGGCAAGAGCCATTAACGATGATGGAGTCCTCACAGGAGCAAACCTTACTGGTGTGTACAAAAGAAATGGCGGAATTATCAGTATTTATATGCTCGATGAATTAACAAATGGAGTGATTCATTATGTCGAAGGTACAATAAATGTTGTCACTAAAAAAATAGAAATTGAGGTTTATCCTAAATAATTGGAGATAATTATGATGAATTCAAAAATTTGTGAACTTTTAGATATAGAGTTTCCGTTAGTTGCTTTTACACATTGTCGAGATGTTGTAGTTGCTGTTTCTAAAGCTGGCGGATGCGGAGTTTTGGGAGCAGTTGGCATGTCTCCTGAGCAATTGGAAAAAGAATTAAAATGGATCGATGACCACATTGATGGAAAACCATATGGGGTAGATGTTCTTATTCCAAACAAAATGGTAGATCAAAGCGAGAAGTTTGATGCGGACAAATTGAAGAATATGATTCCACAAGAGTATGCTGACTACCGAGCTGATATTTTAGAAAATCATGATATTGAGGCCGCTGAACTAAGAACTATTGATACAGCTGGATCCAGTTTTGCTCAGAATACAAAAGCAGATGGTGCTAAAGCTCTTTTGGATGTAGCTTTCAGTCACCCAATAAAACTTATAGCTAACGCCTTAGGTGTTCCTCCCGATTGGATGCTTGAGATGGGAAAACAAAATGATGTAAAGGTTGCTGCATTGTTAGGGACTGCTCAACATGCAATTAACCAGGTAAAAGCAGGCGTGGATATTCTTGTGGTTTCAGGAACGGAAGCAGGAGGGCACTGTGGAAGTGTTTCCACAATGGTGTTAATTCCCGAAGTACATAAGGCAATTCAACCTTATGGTGATGTTCCAATTTTGGCAGCTGGAGGAATCGTTACTGGCCAACAAATGGCTGCAGCCATGGCCATGGGTGCATCAGGTGCATGGTGTGGCTCAGTATGGTTGACTACTGTTGAATCAGAAGTGCCTCCAGTTATAAAAGAAAAAATGGTTGCTGCAAACTCAAGCGAGACGGTTAGATCTAGAAGCAGGACAGGTAAACACTCTAGACAGTTAGTATCTCCGTGGACAGATGCTTGGGAGTCCGATAAAGCCCCCGATCCTTTACCAATGCCTTTACAGCCGATGGTAGCCGAACCAGCCCTCCAGAAAGTTAATAAACTTGCCGAAGGTGGACATGAAGGTGCTAGAGAGCTTTCTACTTATTGGGTAGGTCAAGGAGTAGGTCTTATGAACGCAACAATATCAGCTAGCGATGTTGTTCAAGAATTCAAACAAGACTTTATCTCTGCATATGAAAGACTTACGAATTTCGTTAACTAACTTCACAAATTTAAAAGAGCAATAGATCTTTATCTACTGCTCTTTTCTATTTAAAAAACTTTGAAAAATTTTCTAAATCTTCTCTTTCGGTCCTAAATTGATTAACTGGATCAGTTTCATCCTCGTATCCGAGAGCTATACCGCACCATAGAGTTTCATCTTCAGGATAATCGACATGCTCTCTTACAAGCTTTGGAAGTTCAGCCCAAGCTTCTTGTAAACAAGTTGCTAAACCGTTTTCAATGGCCAATAAGCAAACATTTTGAATAAAATGTCCCACATGGCCCCAACCGTTTGGACCGACACAATTTTTTACGGTTATAAAAATCCCAACAGGAGCTCCAAAAAACTCATAATTTTTTCTTCCCTGGGCCATCATTTTCTCTGTATCGCCTTTTTCAATGCCTATGGCGCCATACATAGCCCAACCTACGGCTCTTCTTCTTTCTTTGTACCAGTCAGGCATTTCTTTTGGATAAACTAAATATTCTTGCCCATCCATTTTGCCTTGATCGTATCTGGAAGTAGCTTCATTGACTAGTTTGTCTCTTGCATCGCCAGATAAAACATAGACATTCCAGGGTTGTGTATTCACTCCGGAAGGCGATTGCTTTGCTATTTGTATGATGCTCTTAACAGTGTCTATATCAACGTCCCTATCTTTAAAAGCTCTTGCAGAGTGCCT
>CACELJ010000041.1:0-2186 GCA_902560275.1 uncultured SAR86 cluster bacterium
AACTAAGTCAACAATGAAGTCCGATATTCCTAAAATGGGAGCAATTTCAATAGATCCTTTCAATTCAATTATTTCAGCATCTATAAAGTTTTCTGATAGAAAATTATTTGTTTCTTTGGGAAATTTTGAGGCTATAGTAGATCCAGCTAATTCACTTACCTTTTTTTCTTTAGCAGCCAAAGATAATCTACATTTTCCAATCTCTAGATCTAGAACTTCAAAAAAATTTTCTTCTTCCGTTTCCAAAAGAACATCTTTTCCAACGATTCCAATATCAACTGCTCCATAACTTACGAACTTAGGAATATCCCAACCTCGAAGAATAGAAAACTGAATATTTTTTTCTGAGGAACCAAAAATTAATTTTCTTTTATCTTCCTTTAAATGTATTCCAGAGTTCTCCAGTAACTGCCTTATTTCTTTATAGATTCTTCCTTTTGGTAATCCAATTAATATCATGCTGAAATCCTTTCTATTTTTGCACCCAAAAGCTTAAGTTTTTCCTCTATTCTTTCGTATCCTCTATCAATGTGATAAATCCTATCAACTAAAGTTTCTCCTTTTGCAACAAGACCTGCAAGCACTAAGCTAGCTGAAGCTCTTAAATCTGTTGCCATTACCGGAGCGGCGATTAATTTCCTGCCTTTACCTTTTATAAAGGCAGTATTTCCTCTCAGTTCTATGTCTCCTCCCATTCTTATAAGCTCATTTACATGCATGAACCTATTTTCAAATACTGTTTCTGTCACTGTTGCAGACCCATTAGAAATGGAATTTAAGGCTATAAATTGTGCTTGCATGTCTGTTGGAAATGAAGGAAACGGCGCTGTGCTTAGAGAGGTTGATTTTGGTAATTCCTCTTTCATTTTTAAGTTAATTTCACTCTCTTTACACACTATATTTGCGCCAGCCTCTTCTAATTTAGTTATGACTGCACCCAATGAGTTTGGTTGACAGTTCTTAATAGTAATTTCACCGCCTGTCATAGTGGTTGCAACTAAATAAGTTGCGGTTTCAATTCTGTCAGGCATTATTGAGAAGGATGTTCCATGTAGCTCTTTTACTCCTTCGATGACCAGTTCATCAGATCCAATCCCAGATATTTTTGCACCGCAATCATTTAAACAATTTGCAAGATCAGATACCTCAGGTTCCCTTGCGCAGTTCTTAAGGATTGAAGTTCCCTCAGCCAAACATGCAGCCATAAGAGCATTCTCAGTTGCAGTAACACTTACTAGATCAAAGTGAAACTCACAACCTTTAAGCCTACCGTTAGACTTTGCCTCAATGTATCCATCTTTTATAAAAATTTCTGATCCCATTTTCTTCATTATGTCTATGTGAAGATTGACTGGACGACTCCCGATTGCGCATCCACCCGGAAGAGCTACTTTCGCGTAGCCAGTTTTTGCTAAAAGTGGCCCCAAAACTAGCACGGAAGCTCTCATTGTTTTAACCAATTCATATCTTGCACCTACATCATTCAAACCGGATGGATCTAGCTCTACTTCCATGTCTTCAGATAAAGTCATGTCGACACCCATGGAACCAAGCAATTCAAGCATAGTAGTGACGTCATTAAGATGAGGAATATTTCTTATAATTATTGGATCATCAAGGAGTATTGATGCAGCCAGGATAGGTAAGGCAGAATTTTTTGCTCCGGATGATGTAATAGAACCGTTAAGCTGAAAACCGCCCTCGACTACCAATTTATCCATTTAAGAATTCTGCCTAATATCTGAAATTTCCCAGCCATCAATTACTTTATCAAGATCATCTTGATATTCAGAAGCAAGAGATGAGAATTGAGTTTTAAAAATAGAAACGATATTTACTCCGCTGAAAATTATATTGATAACTCCCCATCTATTTTTCTTTTTTATCATTTGATAGTTGAGATCATATGAATCCTCGCCTGATGTTATTCTCACTCTTACAATTGCTGCATTCGGCATATCCTTTGGATGAGCATGACCTATGACTTCAATTTTTTGGTCCTCTAAATTACTTAAGGCGCTCGAATAAGTGTTAAAAAAAGTCTCCTTGAATTTGTTATTAAATCTTTTTCTTTGTTCCTCTGTAGCACTCATGAAATATTTCTTACCCATAACCCGTTTGGATATTTCGCTTATAGAAATAAGCCCTGAAAATTCTTTCTCTATGAGATCGATTCGATTGTTTTC
>CACELJ010000042.1:0-2107 GCA_902560275.1 uncultured SAR86 cluster bacterium
TTACACATACCCAAAAAATTTGGAATTAAAAAATTATATGGGGTTCCAACTGTTTTAGTGATTGATCAAGATAAGCAAGTTCTAAATTCACCTTTTATTGATGATTGGACAACAGCTAGAACAAAAAAACCGGAAGATTTAACTGATTATCTTTCTAAATGGATAGAAGGATAAAAATTTGAATTCTTTAGATAAAAGTGCAAATGAAGAGCTGGTAGATTCTCCATCCAGTCCAGAAACTCTGTCTGTGTGGGGCCTTGCTTGGCCATCAATCCTTAATAACATCTTATTTGCTTTCGTTAGTATAGTTGCTCTAAAAGCAGTTGGTTCTTTGGGAACAGAAGCCATGGCTGCTGTTGGAACTGGGCAAAGAATATTCTTTTTTTTACAGGCAGTACTCATGGCAACAGCTACAGGCACACATGCTTTAGTAGCAAGAGCAATTGGAGGAAATAAGCCAATTGAAGCAGCCGAAGTTACTTTGTTATCAACAATAGTCGCTATTATCTTTGGAGTTTCTTCAACTTTAATATTTTTTTTTGCCGGCGATGAAATTATAGGAGCCTTTGGGCTAGATGAGCTAAGTCAGAAATTAGCAGTTGAATATTTACAAATATCACTATCTTTTGTCCCTGGTCTGGCAATCTTATTCATAGTTGGTGCAGCATTAAGAGCGGCCGGAGATGTAATTACTCCATTGATCATTAATCTTATTGTTAACGTAATTAATGTTTTTCTTCTCATAGCCTTAGTCAATGGTCAGTTTGGGTTTGAGGCAATGGGTGTAGTAGGGGCAGCGTATGCTTGGGGTATTTCATTTTCAATTGGAGCAGTTTTAGCTTTGTGTATATGGTTTAGCAATAGATTTATCATTCCAATGCCGACGCTAAAATTCTATTCTTTCTCAAGATTAAAAACACTCATAGAAATATCCGTACCTGCAGGAATAGAATCCGTTGTCTTTAATTTTGGACTCTTGGCCTACTTTTGGATCATTTCGGTGTATGGAAATGAGCCAATTGCAGCATATAACGTCGCGATTAATATCCTCATGATTAGTTTCATGATTGGTCATGGTTTCTCTATTGCAGGTGCTACTTTAACCGGACAGTACCTAGGGGCTGAAAACCCTAAAGAAGCTAGAAGAAGCGGCTGGAAATCAGCCAGATTGACGGTATTTTCGATGACGATTGTTGGATTAGTGATAGCAATATTTTCTAAACCTGTTTCAGGATTTTTTATAGACGATTCTGAAGTAATAAGACTAACAGTCGTATTTTTATGGATTTTTGCTCTTTTACAACCGCTGATGGGTATAGAGTTTTCTCTTGGTGGGGCCCTAAGAGGGGCAGGAGACACGAAATCACCCCTAATAATTACCATGATAGGTTTGATTTTCTTCAGATTGGTCTTAGCATCGATTTTTCTTTTGTTAAAAATGCCTGTCGAGATAGTATTTTCAGCCTTAATCGCCGATTATTTGGCCAAAGGTATCTTATTTACAATGCGTTTTAAATCTGGCAGGTGGGTAAAAGCATTAAACTAGCTTTTTAGCCATTATTTTGGCAGAATGCAAATTGTTATATTTTGTATATAAAATTTTTAACTTATTTAAATAGGTGAATTATGGGAGAAATATTAGCTGTTGACGATTACGTAGGTATATCGTTTTGGTTAGCTACCGCTATCATGTTAGCTGCAACTGTCTTCTTTTTTGTTGAAAGATCAGATGTTCCAGCTAAATGGAAGACATCTCTTACTGTTGCTGGTTTAGTGACTGGTATTGCCTTCTGGCATTACTTATATATGAGAGGTGTTTGGATTTACGCAGGTGAAACTCCGACTGTATTCAGATACATCGATTGGTTAATTACTGTACCGCTCCAAATTATTGAGTTTTATTTAATAATTGCAGCTGTTACAGCAATTAGTTCTGCAGTTTTCTGGAAACTTCTAATTGCATCACTTGTGATGTTAGTTGGTGGTTTCATTGGTGAAGCTGGTTTAGGTGATGTCGTAGTATGGTGGATCGTTGGAATGATCGCTTGGCTTTACATCATTTATGAAATCTTTTTGGGTGAAACTGCAAAAGCAAACGCTGGCAGTG
>CACELJ010000043.1:0-2044 GCA_902560275.1 uncultured SAR86 cluster bacterium
TGCTTTAGAAATAGGCCCTGGAGATAATTTTAGTCTAGCACTTTGTATGGTTTATGAGGGTGTGAACGAAGTATACCTCCTGGATAAGTTTCAAAAAGTCTATGATCAAAAAAGTAACTTAAATCTTTATAAACAAATAGGTAATAATCAAGGTAAGACATTCATTGAAGATGACCTTAAAAAATTAAAAAATGTTTCTTCAAAAAAAGGTCTGGATATTTTTATCAAGCAAAATAAAATGAAATTTGATCTTATTTACTCTGTTTCAGTACTTGAGCATATTTGGCCGTTGGATGAATACTTAGAATATCTCAGGCTCTTGATGACAAGTAAAGGAAAGATGGTGCATATTGTTAATTTTACTGATCATAAAATGTATTCTCCTGATCATGATATTCATTTTTTTAGGCGCATACCTGAATTTCTCTATAACCCCACAATGAAGCTTATGGGAAGACCAAATAGAGTATTACCCTCTCAATATTTAAATAAATTAAGCAAGCTTGGTTTTAAAACAGATATGAAGATTGTTAGGAAATATGATAAAAAAGATATTGAAAATTCTAAATTGAATAAGAAGAATAAAAATCTTAAATTAAATCATGATCATGAGATTGCATCTGCAATTTTTATTTCTCATATCGAGTAGTTTTTATCAGGTTTTTTTCAATAAAAACCAAGTAATATCATCTAAAGGAAAATCTTTATCTTTGCTATAGATAAATTTATAGTCAATTAACTCAATGTTATTAAATAAACTCATTATCTCTGCGCAAAAGTCTCTTTTAAAAAGTTTATTATGATGACCTCTATATTCAATCGTCACAGGATTGGGGTTGTAATACTCTGCGATTAAAATATATTTTTTTGATCTTTCAAAGAGTTTTTCATATGCAACTTTTAGATCTTTTTCATTCAAATGGATTAAAACTGTTTTAGTAAAAGTTAAGTCATACATTTCTTTTGTATTAAAAGTAGATATTGGCTCTTGAAAAACTTTTCTGCAGAGGTTTGATTTCTCTAACTTCTGCGCAGCCTCATTGTTTATTTCAACGGCATCAATTGTCACATCAGGCAGTATCGTTTTTATTGCTTTTAGGTTCATTCCGACATTAGCTCCTAGTTCTAAGATTGATTCAATCTCATCTGTTTTTGATAAAACATCTTTAAACATGTTGATGTTTGAATTTAAAAAGCTCTGACTAATATTTCTATTTATGTAGTTGTCTCCAAATTCTGAAGACCAAAATAATTCTTGTTCATTCATTCTTATTTCTCCGTTAATTTCTCAGAGGATTTTCGTCAAATTTTACAGATTTTATATACAGCTTTTTCCCATCTTTAGTCCTTATAAAAGCATTAGGATATGGATCTGTTAAACATCTTATTTTGTTAAACAAATAATTTCCATCATGATTAGTTAAGTCTTCAATGGTTATCTCACTCTCTTCTGGTTTTCTTCTTTTACAATAACTCGCTTCGTTGTCATTTTGTAAATAGGGAATACATTCATCATTGATCAGCATTTCGGTTAACTTATATCCGTTTATTTCAAGTCTTTTAAAAATATCTTTAATTTCTCCTTTTAAAGAAAGATCTAATTTTCCATAAATTGGTCCATCATCCATATTTTCTGTCATTTTGAATAAAGTAAGTTTAGATTCTGTAAGACCATCCAAAATTTGATTTTGAATTGGGCTTCCTCCTCGGTATTTAGGTAGATCAGAAGGATGAAGCATAAAGCACTCATAATTATTAATAATGTCTTCAGGTACTATCCAACTCCAGCCATAAAAAAGTATCTTAGAAGGATTTAATTTCTTAACATTTTGAATGTCAAATTCATCTTTGGACTCAATAATATGTATCTTAATATCAGGGATTAGAGAAATTTTTTTATAAATATTTAATGCCCATGACCTGTAGCCAACACACAGAAGTCTCATTTTTGTATTTTCCTTATTAACCTAAAAGCTTCTGCATATTTAAAGCCGCTTTGAATACCTCTGAAGGATGCTAAAGTCGAAATTCCCTCTTCGGATCT